>JAXGOK010000012.1:0-107949 GCA_040767545.1 Aggregatilineaceae bacterium
CACAATAAAACCGCTCTCACCAATAACCAGAAACCAGTAACCAAAAACCACACTATTCGACACGCGCCCGCACTTCGCAGTAGAATGCTCGCTGCGCCGCGCTGCCGGACTCTACCGGGACACTCACCACCCTGCGGAGGACTCTTCGATGACCATGATCTACCGCGAGCCGGACGCCGATCTCGCGTTGCTGATGCCGCGCACCCTCGCCGTGCTCGGCTACGGTCACATGGGCCGGGCGTTCGCCCTCAACCTGCGCGACAGCGCCTTCTCCGTGCTGATCGGCAACCGCGACGATGAATACGCCGAGCGCGCCTACCGCGAAGGGTTCGAGGTCACGTCCCTGGCCGACGCCTCCGCGCGCGCCGATCTGCTCTTCCTCACGCTGCCCGACGAGATCGCGTCTCAAGTCTACCTACAGGACATCGCACTCAACCTGCGGGTGGGCGACACGCTGGCGTTCGCTTCTGGGTACAGCGTCGCCTTTGGGTTCATTGAGCCGCCCCCTTTTGTGGATGTCGTGCTCGTCGCCCCGCAAGCACTGGGCAGCCGGGTGCGCGAGAGCTACGTAGACGGGCCGGGCTTCCCCAGCATCGTGAGCGTGGCGCAGGATGCCTCCGGCGAAGCCTGGCCGCGCACCCTGGCCCTGGCTAAGGCTCTCGGCGCGCTGCGCCAGGGCGCTGTCGAGCTGACCTTTCAGCAGGAGGCCGAGCTAGACCTGTTCGCTCACCAGGCAGTCCTGCCGGCGCTGTTGGCCATCCTTCAAACGGCGGTCGAGGTGCTCAACCGCGAGGGCTTCCCCCCTGAAGCGGTGAGCATGAGCCTGTACCTGTCCGGCGAGCTTGGCGACATCCTCGCCCGTTGGGGCGAGCAGGGCGTCTTACCCACACTCGAACAGCACTCGCGCACCGCCGAGTACGGGATGCTCTCGCGCCTGGAACGCTTCCGCGAGGTCAAGCACCATCGCCAGATGGAGACTATCCTCGACGCCATCCGGCGCGGTGCTTTCGCCCAGGAATGGGCTGCCGAGTTCGCCGACGGCTACCCGCGCCTGGAGGCGCTGCGCCACCAGATCGCTGAGTCGGTCACGGCGCGGCAGGAGGAGCACACCCTGCACGCCCTCAGGCCGGGCGTCGGGAGCACCTCCGCCGAGCCGGAATGACGCGCGCCTAGATCGGCTCGATGTGCGCCTCAGTCCAGGCGTTGTAACGCGCGCGCAGGGCGCTGACGATCGGCCCCACCTGCCCGTCGCCGAGCGGCTGGCCGTCAATGCGCGTGATGGGCACCACGCCACGCCCGCTGCTGGTCAGCATGGCTTCCGCCAGGCGTGGCACCTCCGACAGATGCAGCGCCAGCGGCTCAACCGGCAGCACCTCCGGCGCGATGGTCAGGATCGCCTTGCGGGTGATGCCCGCCAGCACGCCGTCATGCGCCGTGCGCAGCGCTCCATCAAGCACACCGTAGAAATTGCTGGAGAATCCTTCCAGCAGCCGCCCGCCCTGCCCCACCAGAATCGCCTCGTACACGCCCGGCGGCAGACTGTCCCAGGCCGGTTGGCGCACGACCATCCAATCGGTCGTCTTGACCACCGGATTCTCGCGCACCAGCGGCGTGGTAATCACATGCGCGCCCTGCCGCATGATCGCCTCTGGCACGGGGCGAAACGGCTCCAGCGCGAAGTACAGCCAGTCTGGGTGCTCGTAGGAGACGGTAATGCGGAACTTGGCGTCCGGGTAGCCCGCCTGGCGCAGCAGCTCGCGCAGGGCCGCCCGCAGACGCCCGCGATCCAGCCGTAGGGGAATGTTGACCAGGAGCGCCGACTGTTCCAGCCGGTCAAGGTGCGCGTCGAGCAGCAGGGCATGGTCGCCGTGAAACGTCCGGGCGACCGTGTAGACGCCGCGTGGCTCGTGTCTGACCGCCTCAGTCAGCGACCGCGCCTGATAGGGCGCGGGCGTCAGACCAGCGGGCGTGAGGATGTATGTCGGAATGGTCTCAATCATTTCGGTCATCAAGGCTATCTATCCGGTCTGTTGCGCTGTACAGTGCCAGGCCAACCTGCCTATCATACCCCAGAACTCAGGGAGCATACACGACCACGACCGACGGCAAGCGGTCGAAGGCCGGGTAGCTCTCCTGGTGAGACGGAGTCTGGATGACCATGCCGGTTGAGCGCCCCCCGTCCAGGGCGAACGCCACCTCCAGATCGAGATCGGACGCGAGCAGCCACGCCTGCAAGTCCGCCAGCGTGATCAGGTTGTGCGTCACGCCGAGGATGACGCGCCCGGCGCGATCCTGCCCGATCCACGTGCGCCGCGAGCGCTCGTCGAAGCCGTCGCCCTGGGGGGCGAGCACGCCACCGTGCTCGATCAGCACGGGAAACGCCTGCACCGCCTGCCACAGCCGCTCGCCCTGGTAGGGACTGCTCACCAGCGAGCGCACGCGCGCACCGGAGGCGTCCACTTGCAGCATCCCGCCGAACCCGACGAACGGCTCGCCGTAGCCCTGGCCGTCGCTGATGATCAGGCCCAGGGCATGATCCTTTTCGTCGAAGAACGCGCCGTTGACAATGATCTGCGCATCGGGCAGCATCCGCTGCCACTCGCCGAGGGTGTGCGCCTCGCCAGGGCTGTACTTCACGCCGAGCGTCGCCACCGTCGAATCAACGCGCACAAGCAGTGCCGTCCCCTGCGCCGACGCCGAGGCGACCGGCAGCGCCATCTCGCGCCGCTCGATGCCCGGCGCGATGGTCGTCCAGCCGCTCGCCACCGTGCCGGACGCAGGCGGATCACCGGCTGGCGGGCTGTCCACCTGGGTCAGATTGCAGCCGGCCAGCGCTGCCACAGCAGCCAGACAAGCACCAAGTCCTCTGGCCAGGCCAGTCCACGTACCACAGCAACGTCTCATGGTTTACCTGTCGTCTTTGTCACGGTGAGTGCGCCGCCGCTCCAACAGGCGCGAGGCGAGCGTCTCCTCCTGGCGCGCGCGCTCGATGGGAGGCTTGGGGATCGGGCGGGGGCCGTGCGCCGGGCGCGATGCAGCGGGCACCTCACCGGCAGGCGGGCGCGCTGGTGGGGGCGCAGCGGGCGGCGGCGCAACGGGTTCGGGCGGAGGCTGCGGGCGGGCAACCCGCGCGCGACCCTTCGCACCGAGCAGACGCTCGAAGCGCTCGCCCGACGCGCCGAGATCGGGCTGCGCACGACGCAGGCGCAGCCACGCGCGTGCCCGCGCCGCGTCCGCGCGCGTGATGACCAGCCGCCGCACGGCCACATCCAGCGGCAGCAGGCACAGCGCCACCAGCACCAGGTACGCCCAGACCGGCTGCGCGGCACGTTCCTGATCCAGGTTGTGGGCAAACGCGCCCGCCGGATTCTCCTGCAGCGATCCCCCGCCGGTGATCGCGGCCAGACCGCGCAGGTAGTCGGCGGGCGTCTGATCTTGCGTCCCGATGCCGCCGAGCGCGTATTCCGCCGAATAGCCGAGCACCCAGCCCGTCGTTTGCATGACCGCTTGCGAGGTCAGTGAATCGGCGCTGGGCGCGGTGCTGCCTGCTACGGTGATGAAGTAAGCGCCCTCCCGCGCCGGGCTGAGGCTGGCCTCGTAGCGACCCGGTGCCGTCTGCTGGAGGGCAAGCGTGATCGTCTGCAGGTCGCTGCCCACGACCGCCGCCTGCATCGCCAGGCCGTTGAGGAAGCCGCCCCGGCTGTCGCGCGCATCAACCGTCAGCACGGCCCCTTCGCCGCGCTCCACGACGCGCGCCTCAACGGTGCCCGTGCCGCCCTCGGTGATCGTCCAGCGCACCGCCCGGTTCCAGAAATCGGCGTAGCCGTCCCAGGTGACCCAGTTTGCCGCCCAGCGCGAGCTGGCATCGGACGTGAAAGCCAGCGCGCGCCCCAGGCCGTACTGCCACGCGGCCAGAATCGGGTCGTCTTGCGGGCCGCGCAGGATGACCGTTGCTGTGTCCTTCTCGGTTGTGGCGACGTAGCCGAGCAATTCGGGCGTGCCGGTCAGGCTGCCGACGATGGGATGCTGCGCCGTGATCACCGGCACGAACGGCCCCTCGGAGATATAGGAGCGGGTGGCCAGCAGCGTCTCCGCCGTGAAGATGGCGGGGATGGTGGAAATGTCATACGCCAGGTGGAACAATCCGCCGCCAGCAGCGGCCACGTCCTCAAGCCAGCGGGCATAGTCGCGCCCCACCGCCACCACCGACAGGGTGATGCCGTAGCTCTGGTACATGCGCTCGACGGCCTCCTCGATCCCCGTAGGGTCAGCGCCGCCGTCCGTCAGCAGAATGACGTGCTTCAGCTCGGATGGGTCGCCGCGCAGCAGCTCATCCGCCGAGAGCACGCCCTGGAGAATGTTGGTGCCACCGCCCGGACGCAGCGAGCCGACCAGATCATGCAGCCGCTGGCGGTTCGCGGCGTCGCCCACCGCCTGGATGTCCACCACATAGTACGCGCTGACATCGAAGGACAGCACGCCCGTCCGGTCGTTGTCGTTGAGCAGGTCGAACGAGCGCACCACTGCTTCCTTCGCCAGCTCCAGGTTCGAGACGCCACTCTCGCTGGAAAGCTCCATGCTGCCCGACCGGTCAATGACGAATAGCAGCGTAAGCTGGGGAATGCGCTCCTGGTCACGCAGACGCATCTCAACCGGCAGCGTCGCTTCCAGCGGCGTCTCGAAGTAGCCGCCCACGCCGTAGCTGTTCGGCCCGCCGATCACGACCAGCCCGCCGCCCAGGTCGCGCACGTAGGTTTGCAGGGTCTCCATGCGCTCCAACGAAAGGTCAGTAGCCGAGACGTTCGCCAGCACCACGCTGTCATAGCTGCTCAGCGCGGCCAGGCCGATGGGCAGATCGCGCGGCCCCTGCATGTCCACCTGCAAGCCGGATTCGGCCAGGACGGTGCGCAGCGCGGCGATCTCGCGCTCGTCGGAGGCCACCAGCAGCGCGCGGGGCGGCCCGCTGACCTGGGTGAAGGCGGCCAGGCGGTTGTTCTGGTAGAACGTGTCCGCGCCGCGCGGCTCGATCACAACCTCGAAGTCAATGAACCCGGCTTCTGGAGCCAGCACGTTAAAGACCTCGTTGGTGACGCCGGGCTGCAACACAACTTCCCGCTGATGGACGACCTGCCCGCGCGAGAGCACACGCACTTCCGCCGCCGTATCCGCGCGATTCGCGGCCAGCGACGCCGTCAGGCTGAAGCGCTCGCCCTGGTTGACCGTCGCTGGCACGTCCACGCCCGCCACCAGCACTTCGGGGCCAGCGATCTGCTGCGCCGGGCCGCCGGGAGCCAGCAGCACCGTATCCACCTGCACGTTCGAGGCTGCCGCCAGCCGCGCCACCTCTTCGGCGTCGCCCACCGTCGGCTTGCCGTCGCTCAGAATCACCATGCGCTTGGCCGTGTCCGCAGGGAACAGGGCCAGCCCCAGGCGCATCGCTTTGGCCAGGTCGGTGTTCAGGCGCACAGGATCGGAGCCGATTTGCACCAGCTCCAGCCGCTCGGTGATCGGCACCTCAACCAGTGCGTCCGCGCCGAAGACGATCACCGCCGCCTGGTCGTCCGCGCCCATCGTAGCGGCAGCCTGGCGCACATACTCCACCGCCGCGCTCTGCTGGGTGGGAGACACGCTGTCCGACACGTCAATGAGGAAGACGACCGCCAGCTTGTCCGCCGAGCGGTGCACCCGCGCACCGGCCAGGGCCAAGACCAGCAGCGTCGCCAGAAGCAGGCGCAGCAGCAAGCTGGCCACATCGCGCCGCCGTCGGTAGGCCAGGCGCGGCCAGCCGATGGCTGCCAGCGCGGGCAGCAGCAGAAGGAGCAGCAGAGCATTGGGGTTCGTGAAGCTCATCAGACCTGCCCTCAGCCGTCACAGCCTGCGGCGCGCCGGTGCGCGTCTGGCGCGGCTTACCAGCGCCCGCCAGCCGCCTCGCCACCCAGACCCCGGCCCGGCCAGCGTCAGGCGCGGGCTGCGGCGCAATGCACGGTGATAGGCCCACCATTCAGCAGCCAGCAGCGCCAGCCCTCCGCCGACCGCCCAGGGCCAGTATTCGCGGCGACCAGTCTCCTCGCGGGCGTCGCGGCTGACCTCAGCCGTGCCCACCGTGACGCTCTCGCGCGGCGCGATCTCGCTCTCTGCCGGGTCGAACAAGTTGACCGCGAAATACTCGCTCCGAATCGCCGCGCCCCCTTTACGCAGCGTGACTTCGTACAATCCCGGCGTCAGCGTGTCCGCGAAGACGGCGGTGCTCGCGCTCGCCCCCAGCGTCACGCTGTCTCCGTTCGGCAAGCGGATAGTAGCCCCGTCCGCGCCCTCGATGAAGCGCACTGTCACCGGCGACGCCGGCGGCAAACTCGCGCCTGTGTCCGTGACACGCGGCGGCGAGAACCAGGCCGCCAATTCCGCAATCAGGATCGGCCAGGCGGGTTGCAGCACCATGTCCGTGTTGGGATAGCGCGCGTCGAAGGGCAGGATCGCCACCTGGCGCGCGCCCACTTCCCCGGCGGCGACCAGCGGGAAGTCGTCCACGCTGACCAGCATCGTGGCCCAGGGAATCCCGCTTAGCTCGCGGAACTTGGCGACGCGCACCGTCTCCATGTAGACGCCCAGGTTGCGCGTGCGCGGGTCGTCGGGATGCACGGCAATCGTCCCGACCTGCGCCCGCTCCGCCCCGATCTGGAAGAAGGCCGCTCCCGCAGGAGGATTGACCAGCAGCAGGTCGGCGTCGGGCAACGTAGCGGGCAGCACGCCGTCGAGCACCACCAGGTCAAACGCTTCGGCGGGCAGCGCGTCCGCCGGAGCCATCTTGAATAGCTCGACCCCACGCAGGCTGCGAAAAATCTGCTCCAGGAACAGATTCCCTTCCGTGACCAGCAGCACGCGGCCTGCGCCGCCATGATCACGCACGGCGTAGGCGCGGTTGTCGGCGGGCAGATAGTCGCGTCCGGCGGCGCGGGCGGGCATGGTCAGTTGGGCGGCCAGCGTCTCGAAATCCGGCGGTAGCTCAATGTCGAAGATGTCCACGTAGCCGCGCGCGGGCACGGTGTAGCGGCGCGCCGTGTAGAGCACGTCGCTCCCGTCCAGGCGCACGTCGAGGATCACGTCGCTGTCCAGGTCGCCGTAATTGCTGATCCGCGCGAAAAGCTGCGGCGGGCGTCCTGGCAAGGAAGCCGTCGCCAGGGCGGAGAGCGCCAGGTTGCCCGCTTCCGCGCCGACGGGCACGTAACGCACATCGCCGGGCACGGGCGGCAGGTCGGCAGGCAGACCGCCGTCCGAGACGATGACGACCTTTAGCTCGCTGACGCCCACCGCGCCCGCCGCCGCCAACGTCAGCGCGGCCAGCCAGTCGGCGCTGCCGTCGCTCGGCTCAGCGTCCTCAATCGCCTCGCGCAGCACCATCTTGTCGCGCGATGCCGCCGCCAGCACCTCCGGCACGGCGGCCACGCGAATGACCGTCATCGTGTCGTCCGCACCGAGGGCGTCCACCATGTCCAGCGCCACCTGGCGGGCCTGGGCGAAGCGGCTCGGCGTCACGTCGCTCGCCTGCATACTGGCCGAGGCGTCGAGCAGCAACACCATGCGCCCGCCGGTGATGGTGCTGATCGCCTGGAAGGGGCGGGCCAGGGCCACTACCAGCGCGGCCAGCGCCAGCAGTTGCAGCACCAGCAGCCAGTTAAAGCGTAGCCGCTGCCAGGGCGCGTTGGCCTCGCGGTCGCGCACAAGCTGCCGCCAGAGGAACGTGCTGGAGATCGGCTGCTCGACGCGACGCAGGCGCAGCATGTACAGCGCAATAACCGGCAGCGCCAGCGCACCAAGCGCGAAAGCCAGCGGCGTGAGAAACGACATCGCCCTACCTGACCGCTATCTCGACCGGCAGCATGACGTGATCGGCGTCGCCCGCCGTCAGGACGCGCGCCCCCGTCTGCGGGTCGTAGAAGCCCACTTCCAGGCGCGCCGGGCCGCGATAGGCGCGCCCTTCCTCGTTGAAGACGAGTGCGTACGGGTCGGCGAGATACTCTCCCGCCACCCAGCCCGTCGTGGGGCGCGCACCTCGCCCCGGAATGTCGTCGTGCTGGGCGATGACCCGCCCGGCATCGTTGAGCAGGTGCGTGAACACACGGTATGACACTTCCGGCGTTTCCGTGACGCGCCAGACCAGCGTCAGGCCCAGCCGCTCGTCCGGCGAGACTTTCGTCTGGGCCACGCTGAACCCTTCCAGCACGGCCACGCCCTGGAACTCGGTGAGCAGCGCCGTGTCGAACGGCGGCGGCGCGAACAGCCGCTCCGTCCGCTCGACGGTGTATTCGGCCAGCGTTACCGGCTGCTGGCCCGGCGCTTCCAGGACGAGCGCCGCCGCGCCCTCGGCCTCGGCGGGCACGAGGAGCGCGTGCCAGTCCAGGCTGTAGCCCGCATAGGCTCTCACCGGCCCGGCGACACCCCACCCTTCCCCCCGCAGCGCCAGCGTCGCGCCCGCCCAGGGGCCAGCGGCGCAACAGTCGGACATAGCCAGCCAGCGCAGGGTGATGCGTAGCTCCTGCCCGGCGGCAAGCGCGCCCCCGCGCGCATCGTGGCCCACGAGAGCCACGCCGACCGAAGGCACTGCCAGCGCCGGGGCATCGCCGGGCGGCAGGGCACGGGCGCTCTCCGGCGACACAACCGTCGCCAGGGCGAGCGCCTTGCCCGCCGGGATGCCGTTCACCAGCCGGTCCAGTCCATCCGGACGATCCTCGCTGAAGAGGATCGTCTGCAGCGCGTAGTCGCCGGGCGGCGCGCCCGCCGGGAAGCGCAGCAGACTGAACGCCTCACCGCGCGCGCCCGCCTTCCAGAGCGACGTGGGAGCCTGCTCGTCGTCGCGGATGTCGGTGTCGCTGCGAGCCAGCACCCAGCCGGGCGGATCGGTCGTCAGCAACCGCGCCGCAACGCGCCAATCTTCGCCCGTCTTGGCGGGCAGCGCCCACTCCGTGCGCAGGCAGACGGTCTGCTCGCCGCCGTGCGCGGCCTTCACCAGGTCGAGCGCGCCGAAGGAGTCCTCGCGCGGGGTGCTTGCGCCGAGGGCCAGCGGGCGCGCAACCGTGTACCCCGTCGTGCTGATGCCCTGCACGGTGAGCGTTTCGCCCCGCTCCCCTGCGGACTCCAACAGACACGGGAACATGCCGCGCAGGTCGGCGGGAAGCTGAAACCACGTCAGTAGCTCGACGTGCACAGGGCCTTCGCGGACGGCCAGCGCCTCGTTGACGACGCGCATCGTTTCCTCGGCGCTGCTGTGCAACTCCACGCCGACGAACTCCGCCGCAATCCCCAGCCGGTCGGCGTAGTAAACGTCCAGCGCGGGTTCCCAGCCGTAGGGAATGACAATGAGCGCATCGGCGGGCAGCGTGGCATAGTGCTCAGCTACCGCGCGGAAATCGTCGTGTTGGTAAGCCGGATCGTCGAACAGGGCCACGAAGCTCGCCGCGCCCACCCCCGCCGCCAGCGCCAGCACGCCCACACCGGCCAGCCGCCGCACCTCGGCATGGACGGGCAGGCTGTGCGCGGCTGACACGATCAGCATCAGCGCCGCCGGGACGCCAGCCACGTAATAGCGCGGGTGAAAGTCTATGCTCGCCGCGTGCAGCATAACCGTCGCCAGGACGGGTAACAGCGCCGCCTGCGAGAGCAGCAGCAGCGCATAGCGCCGACGGTTCCACAGCAACGTGGCAGCGACAGCCAACAGCATGGCCACACCAAGCGCGGCGCTGCCGATCTCCACCGCCGTCTCCGCGCCGATCATCGCTGGCAGCGGCGCGAAGTACCCGCGCCAGATGTCCCAGACCAGCCCCGGCGAGGGGCGTGGCGGCGTGTTGAGTGGCGTGCCGCTCGGTGCCTGGCTCAGCAGCCAGGGCAGATAGGCCAGCAGCAGCGCGCCCTGCCCCGCCGCCCACCATGCCAGACGCCGCCATTGCCGCCTGGCAAGCCAGACCGCGCCCACGACCAGGTTGAGCCAGGCCACGACGGTGACACCGAGATTGTGCGTATAGAGCAGCAGCAACTCGGCGGCCAGCAACGCGATCCACACGCGCCGGGTGCGCGGATCGCCGAGCAGCCGCTCGGTCAGGGCCAGGATCAGTACCGCCAGCAGCGGCACGGCGACATAGGCGCGAATCTCGCGGGCGTAGGCCCACAGCAGCGGCGACAGCGCCAGCAGCACTGCGGCCAGCACCCCCGCGTCCCACCCGGCCCAGCGGCGCATCACCCGCGCCGCTAGCGCGACGGTGATCACGTCCAGCAACACCGACCCGTAGCGCAGCGCCAGCGGGGAGTCCCCTGCCCCGCGCCACAGCACGTGTACCAGCGCGTAATAGGCCGCCGGCGTCTTGTCGTCCGGCGTGTTGACCGGATCGTGAATGGCGCGGATAGACCAGCCCTCGTCGTGCCAGATGCTCGGCTCGCCCACGTCCCACAGCCGCAGGGCGAGCGCGCCGAGCAGGATCGCGACCAGCACCGCCAGACGCGGATACGCAGAAACCGTCCGAGCCATCACTGCACCACGCGCGCCCGGCGAAGCTGCATCAGGATGACCTGTTCCCAGGGGACGTTCGTCACGAGGGGAACGAAATGAATGCCACGCCGCGTGCAGAGCGCGCCAATCTCAGCCTGCCATGTTTCCAACCGCCGCACGTATAGCTCCTTCATCGCCGCGTCAACCGTCACCTCTTGCGGCGCGCCCGTCTCGACATCAACCAGCTTTAGGTCGCCACTGATCACCGGATCAACCTCGTCCGGAGACAAGACCTGGATCACGGTCAGCTCGTGCCCGCGCCCTTGCAGCGCGCGCAGGCCATCGGCGAATCCTTCGGGGGTCATCAGGTCAGACAGAACAATGCACACGCCCGCACGGGCCGCGCGCCGCGCATAGGCCATCAGCGCGTCGTTGAGCCGGATCGCGCCCCCTGGCTGGCGCTCCTCCAGCCAGCCGAGCAGGCCAAGCGCCCGCCCGCGCCCGCGCAGTGGCCCCCACGTCTCCACGCCGTCGCCGCGCAGGGCAGTGATGGTCACCTGGTCGCCGCCGCCGAGGGCGATGGTCGCCAGGCCCGCCGCCAATCGCTGGGCGTACAGGAACTTCTGCCGGTCGCGCTCGCCGCCGCGCGGCCAATCCATGCTCGCCGAGGAGTCCACGATCAGGTGAACGGCGAGGTCTTCCTCATCCTCCACCAGCTTGACGAAGGCGCGCCCCAGGCGGGCGTAGATGTTCCAGTCCACGCGGCGCAGATCGTCGCCGCGCACGTAGTTGCGGTAATCGGCGAACTCGATGCTCGTGCCGCGCTTGGTCGAGCGGCGCTCGCCCTTGATCGCGCCCGCGCGCACCTGATTGGCGATGATCGTCAACCGTTCCAGCTTGCGCAGCGTTTTCTCGTCGAAGATACGTTCGGCCATCAGGTGCTCGCTCCGCGCGTCCTACCTCCTCACCAGGTTCTACGACGTGATGTCCTGCCGCCGGAAGAGCAGCCCGGTCAGCAAGACCAAGCCAACCACCCACACCGCCAGCACCAGCACCGAGAACTCCAGGCTGTCGGACAGCACAATCTCGGAATGCGCCCCGTTCTCGTAGGGACGCACCACGCCAGGGGCCTTTTCGCTGATCCAGCTTGCCACGTTGAGCAGGTTGTAGCCCGGCGTGAAGCGGTAGGCGAGCACAGCCTTGGGAATATCCAGGAACCAGCCGATCAGCAGCAGGACGACAATGGACAGGTTCTCGGCGAAAGTCACGGCAAAGCCGACGATCACGCCGCCCAGGATGGAGCGGGTGAGCATCCCCGCCAGCGCCGCGTAACCCGCCGCGATGATCGTTGACGTGAAGGCCAGGGATGCGGCCAGCACGTAGTCTCCGGCGAAGTCGCGGATCACGTCTGTCGTGACGCGCGGCCCATACGGGGTTCCGGCAATGCGGGTTAGCACGCCCCAGCCCAGCGCCCACAACACCGACATCAGTGCGAAGGCCAGCACAACGAACACGCCCAGCGCCGCGAACTTGACCACCACCAGCGAAAAGCGCCGGTTGCGCGGCACGATGTTCTTCCAGGTGCCCCACTGGTACTCGCCAGCGAACACAACGGCGGTGAACCCCAGTAGAATCAGGCGGCCAAGCGGGTTATTGGGAAAGCTCCACACGCCGATGGCCTGCTCCGTCCACAATGCCGCTTCGTCCTGGCGAAAGCCCTGGCGCGCCGACGACGACAACAGCAGGATTACCCCGGCGATCAGGAGGAAGGCCGCCGCCCCGATCGGGAAGATCCACACCATGCACCCGGCCACCCAGCGGTTGCCCGCGATCTTGAGCCATTCGGCGCGGAACAGGTCACGCATGGGAGAGACCCTCCTGCACCACCGCGAGAAAATACTCTTCGAGCGTCTGGCGCTGGCCGGTCACCTGGTACACGTCCACGCCCGCCGCGACAAGCTGGCGGATGACCTGCGGCGACTCGTCGCGGCGCGCGCTGACGGTCAGCCAGGTCTCGTTCACGGTCACCGGCCAATGGGCGCGCAGCACGTCCGCCGCGCGCTGCAAGGGCTGGGCCTCCACGCGCAGGGTGCTCTTGCCAGCCAGTAACTCCTCGACCGCGCCCTCGCGCACGATCTCGCCCAGGTTGATGATCGCCACCCGGTCGCAGACCTGCTCAACCTCGCCCAGCAGGTGGCTGGACAGGAACACAGTCTTGCCCTGCTCGTCAGCAAGCTCGCGGATGAAGGTGCGAATCTCGTGCATCCCGCCGGGATCGAGGCCATTGGTCGGCTCGTCCAGAATCAGCAGATCGGGGTCGCCGAGCAGCGCCGCCGCCAACCCCAGCCGCTGCTTCATGCCGGTCGAGTAGCCCTTGACGCGCTGGGTAGCGCGCTCGGCCAGCCCCACCTGCGCCAGAAGCGTCTCGATGCGCGCCGGATCGTAGCAGTTGGCCGTGCGCGCCAGCACTTCGAGGTTCCTGCGCCCGCTCAAGAAGGGGTAGAAAGCCGCCCCCTCGACCAGGGCACCGACTCGCCGCAGGACGCCGTGCTGCCGCCGGACGTGCTGGCCGTAGATGTAGGCGTCGCCGGAAGTGGGGTGAATCAGGCCCAGCAGCATCCGGATCGTGGTGGACTTGCCTGCCCCGTTCGGCCCCAGGAAGCCGTAGACCTGGCCCGCTTGCACTTCCAGGCTCAGGTCCTTCACGGCCTGGATGCGCTTCCTGGCGCGGCGTCCGAATGTCTTGCCCAGGCCACGCGTCTGGATGGCAATCGTCTGGCTCATGCGGATGGTGCCTCTCGCTCGCGTAGTTTCTCCAGCAGGGGAGCGACGCGAATCGCCAGCAGCACCTGGAACAGACGGATGACAACCGCCACGCGCGCGCCTGCTTCAAGCTGGTCGCCTCGTATCGCCGCCAGCAAGCCGTCAATCAGCGCGCGCCGCCGTGCAAAGGGCAGATCGGGCTGCGCCTCACACGAAAGCTCCCACAGCAGGCGGTACAGGTGCCACACGGCTTCTTCGTGCACCGAGGCGAACTCGCGCTCCCACGCCTTGACGTGCTGGAACGTGGAGAGCGTCTCCAGCGTCGCCGCCAGCCCACCGGAGAGCAGGTTACTGATCGCGCGCTGGCGGTCGGCAGCCAGCGCCTCCAGCACGTCGTGCAAGGCGATGACGCTCACCGATCCGGCGGCCAGATGCGCCGCCGAGGAGCTATGCTCCTTCGAGGTGAGCTTGCCGGTCACGCAGCTCAGGTAGCAGTAGAACAGGCGCGCCACGTCACGGGCGGCCTCGGCCTCGCGCCCTTCCAGCGCCAGCAGGTGCGGGTGCAACGCCCACAGATCAGCCGGGGCCGGCGCAGTGAGAATACGCTCTAGAAGTTGCTCTGAGCTCATCGCGTCACGCTCCCGCTGGCACAGGCACGCGCGCCAGCAAGTCGTCAATCACGTCGTCGGTGCGAATTCCTTCAGCCAGCCCCTCGAAATTGAGCAGCAGACGGTGGCGCAGCGCTGCGTGTGCTACCGCCTGCACATCCTCGAAGGCCACGTTGTAGCGCCCGGCCAGCAGCGCGCTGACCTTCGCGCCGAGCACCAGCGCCTGCGCGCCGCGCGGGCTGGCCCCGTAACGCACGTACTGCTGCACCAGGCTGTCTGCGGCGCTGCTTTCTTCGGGGTGCGTGGCAACGACAAGCTGGGCGATGTACTGGCTGACGTGCGAGGCGACCGGCACCTGCCGCGCCAGATCGCCCATAGCGAGGATGCGCGCGCCATCGGCCACCTTCTCCGGGCGCGGCGTGTGCACTCCCGTCGTCCGCCCCATGATCTCGACGAGATCGCCAGCAGACGGGAACAGCACATCCACCTTGAACAGAAAGCGGTCAAGCTGCGCTTCGGGCAGCGGGTAGGTGCCTTCCATCTCGATCGGGTTCTGCGTGGCGAGCACGAAGAAGGGAGGAGCCAGCGGGTAGCGGGCATTGGCGACCGTGACCGTCTTCTCCTGCATCGCTTCCAGCAGGGCGGACTGCGTCTTGGGCGTGGCCCGGTTGATCTCGTCGGCGAGCACCAGGTTGGCGAAGACCGGCCCGGCCTCGAAACGGAAGGTGCGCCGCCCGTCCTCGCCCTCCTCCATGATGTTCGTGCCGATGATGTCGGCGGGCATCAGGTCGGGCGTGAACTGGATGCGCGAGAATTTCAGGTCAAGCACCTCGGCCAGCGTGCGGATGAGCATCGTCTTGCCTAGGCCGGGCACGCCTTCGAGCAGCGCATGGCCGCCACTGACGATGCACATCAGCACCTGCTGCACTACCGTCTGCTGGCCGACGATCACCTTGCCCACTTCGTCCAGGATCGCCTGCGCGGTCTGGTGGAATTCGTCCACGCTAATTGGTTCGAGAACGCTGGCATCGGTCATGTGTTGTTAGCCCTTCTGTGCGGATGTGGTCATTGGTTGCTGGTTATTGGTTGTTGGTTGTTGGTAAGAACAGCTGTTTGAGCACGTCTTGCAGCAGGCGGCGGTTTACTCAGCAGAACCGCCCGTCAGAACTACTCGCCACCAAAACCAATAACCAACCGCCAATAAACCACATCACACGGGAGACTGCGGGATATTGGGGAAGACCGTGTTACCTTCGGCATTGATCGCCGTGATCACGTTGGCGCCCGCCACGCCGGGCCGCACCAGCAGGAAGCCGCCCGCCAGGGGTGCCACTTGCTGGCTCTCGCCGTCGCTGAACTGGACGGCGATGGCCGTGACGGTCGGATCGAGCACGCGCCCAAAGACAATGGTATGCGCCTGCTCATCCGACGTGAGAATGAACGTGACCGCAGCCAGCGCCTCGGCAACGGGCGACTCGGCACAGACCAGCGCGCCGTTATTCGGCTGCCACACACCGTTGAGATAGGCGCTCAGCAGAAAGCCCGCGCACGGCACTCCATCCGCTCCCGTATACGAAAAGCCTTGCAGTCGGTCAGGTTCTTGCGGCTGGTCGTACCAGATTTGCAGGCTGGCGGGCGTCTGGCCCCGGCTGGCAATGAACTGACCTACCAGCGCATCCGGCGCAGGCGTCGCCACCGCTCCGCCCGCCTCCCGCGCCACCCCGGTAGGCGAGGCGAAGGCTGCGTAGGGAGCCAGCGCAGTCTGAGTCAGATCGGCGTTGCTCACCGGTTGGATGCAGCCAGCCAGCAGGCTACCTCCCAACAGAGCCACCGCCAGCCACCCCCACAGCGATTTTCGCCTCGTCACCGTAATCTTTTCCTTTACTGCTGCCCACACGCTCATCGCTGGAGCGACGAGAAGTAATCGTGAATCACGTCGCGCTGGTCGAGCGGGATGCGCCCGCTTTCCAGCGCGTTGCTGACCACGTTACGAAACGCGCCCAGCACACCCGTGTAGGTGAGCGCGGACTCCCCGGCGGGGTTCGGCCCGGACTCCCCTGCCTGTGCGGGAGCAGTCCCTTCACCGCCTGCCTGGCCGCCCACGTCGAGCATGTCCCCCACCGGCCCGCCAATCGTGGACGGAGCATTCTGAGGAGTATACTCCTGAAAACCGCCTGCGGGCACCTGGCCCGGCGTCTCCGCGCCGGGGCCTTCGCCTGCAATGCCCTCGGTCGTGTCCGCGCCCGCCCCGCCTTCGCCAGCGCCCGCGCCCAGCCCGCTGTCACCTGCGGACTCGGCGCTGCCCGCCGCCTGGCCCTGCGCAGCCGCCTGCTGATCACTGCTCGCCTCTGACTCCTCGCCCTGGCCCGAAGGCGCGAGCATATCCTGCGCCTCGCCCTCTGCGCCACCAGCCCCTGCACCCACCTCTTCGCCGGGCTGGGTCTCACCGCCGGCACTTGGCTGCGCAGCTTCAGCACCGGGCGGCGGCTGCGACAAGTCGCTGGGCGCGCCCGCTCCTTGCCCGGCCCCGATTTCGGCAGAGGAAGCAGCCTCCTGCTCAGGGGCGGGCTGATCGTGCCCGGCCTGGGCCATCTCGCGCTGGCTGGCCGCCGCCCGCTCTTGGGCGGCGCGCGCCGCGCCAGCCAGGGGCGACTGCTCGGACTGTTGCTGCTGGTCGCGCAGCAGTTCGCCAGCCTCGCGCAGTGATTCCTGCGCCTCTTCCAGGTCACCGCTGCGCAGCGCCTCCGCTGCTTCGCGCAGTTTCTGCGCCAGGGCGGGATTCTGCTCCTCCACTGCGTCGGCGGCCTGTTCCAGCCGCCCGGCAAGGTCTTGCTGCTCTTGCTCGTCGAGGCTCCCTGCGGCCAGGTCATCGGCCAGATCGTCGAGCACGTCGGCGGCCTCGCCCAGGTCGGGCTTGGCCAGCGCGTCGGCCACGTCCGCCGTCTGCTCCGAGCCACTCAGCGGGCGCGCCGCCTGCTGGTAGGGTGCCTCGTCCTGGGGAGTCATGCCATCGGACATCTCACTGAGCGACTGCGACGCTTCGGCCAGCGCCGCCACCGCTTCTTCCTGCGAAACGCCGGGCTGCTTCAAGATGTCGCGCGCTTCTTCCAGCGGGCGAGTCAGCGCTTCCCGCTCTGCTGGGCTGAGGTCAGGATCGCGCTCAATGGTCTGGATGGCGTCCTCCAGGGCCGCGACCTGCGTGGCGATAGCGCCCTCTAGCTCGCGCTCGGCGCGCAGCTTCCCGGCCTGGGGATTGTCACGGAGCGACAGCACCAGCAGCACTGCCAGCAGCGCCAGCGCCGCAACCTCGCGCCAGTTAGCGCGCAGCGGCAGCCGCGCCCTGGCCCGCACGCGCCCGGCGGTCGCCATAGCGTCGGCAAGCTGAAGCTCGGCCAGCGGCCCCGGCACCACAATGCGGCCCGTCGCCAGTTCGAGCGCCGTGCTGACGCGCTCCTTGAGGTCGAAGCGGCAGTCGAAGTAGCGCGCGCTGTGGGCGACCGAGCGCGGCCAGGCCCACACGACGGCCAGCACTACCAGCGCCACCCCTGCCGAGACCGCCGCCGTGATGGTCAGCACTTCTTCGGGCAGCAGCCAGGGCCTCTGGCGCGACATCAGCGCCAGGATCAGGCCAATGCCCAAGCCGAGCATCAGCCCACGCGGCAACCACACGACCAGCAATGCCAGCCGACGCCGCCGATCCCAGCGCCGGACGCTGCACGTCAGGGTTGTCGCCGTCTGTTGAGCGACTGCGCTGTGCATGGTGACAAACCCTCTCCGGCTGCCCATAGTCTCCGGGCAGCCGATCTACTCAATGTGCTGGCGCACGCGGCGGACTGCCAGGATGAAGAACACGAGCGTCAGCAGCACGTACATCGCCGTGAAGGGTATCCAGGGCGAGATCAGCGTAACATCATCGCCATTCATCAGTGTATACGAGAATAACCCGGTCGTGCGTTGGTTGACGAGCAAATACTGGGTGAGAACCGCCGTCGCCGCCGGGTTGAGGCTCAGCGCGGCCCCCGTGCCGTAGAGCAGACCGATTTCGGTAGACGAGGCCCCGGCATCGTCCAGCGAGAAGTCGGCCAGCACCATAACCACGCCCACCAGGATGGGAATGCCAAACATGAAGAACATGGCCGTCGCATAAGTCAACAAGCTGGCCGACAGCGTGCGGTGGGCGCGCGCCGAGAAGAACACGCCGATGGCGCTGAAGAGCAGCGCCGTCGCCGCCAGCACAACAAAGGCCAGGATCAGCTCGATCTCGGTGACCCCGCCGAAGAAGAAGGCGATGCTTTGCAGCGGAATCGCCGCCAGCAGCAGGAGCACCACGTACAGCATGGACGACAGCAGCTTGCCTAGAACGAGCGAGTGCGCCGGCAGCAGCGTCGTGCGCAGCAGCTCGAACGTCTGGTGCTCGCGCTCGCCGCTGATTGCGCCCGCCGTGAACGCCGGGGCGATGAAAGCCACCAGCAACATTTCGATGGCCACCACGCCGCCGAACAGCGTGCGGCCAATCTCGCCCACCGCCGCCTGCCCGCTGACGCTCGTCGAGGACTCGGTCACGGTGACGTAGATGAGCACGGCGAACACGCCCAGCAGCACCAGGTAGACGGTGAGCACGGTGAACGCGCGCGCGCCGCGCATCCGCCCGCGCAGCTCCTTGAAGACCACCGGGTTGCGGATGAGCAGGCGCATAAGACCGCGCCATAGCCGGGGAATGACCTGCATCACACTCGTTCCGTCCCTCCTACCTCACCCGATCCTGCTGGCATCGGGTGGGGCATATTGCTGCACCCTAGAAAACGGCCCAGGATACGGCGCTGCTCGATGGTGCGAGCGGCTGGCGTCGTTCTTGTAGGGGCGGCTTTGCAAACCCGCCCCTACAGCGGGCGCAGCAGAGCAGCGCCCCTACGTACCGTGCGCGGTATCCCTGCAAATCTGTTAATCCGCATCAACACGCCCTGGCCCTCTACGACACAATGCCTTTAGTGGCGCGCATGAAGACCGACTCCAGGTCGCGCGTCTCCTCGGAAAAACCCACGACCGGCACACCGCGCGCGGCCAGCGCCGCCAGCAGCGCGCTGATCGCCGCGTCGTCGCCACCGAACTCAATGCGCAGCCGCTTGCGCCCGTGCTCGTCGGGCAGATCGTGCAGGTTGCTCACGTCGGCGAACTGGGCGAGCACTTCCTTCGCCTCGTCCACACGGTCGAGCAGCGTGATCGTGATCTCGCGGGTCGGCAGCAGCCGCCGCCGGATTTCAGCGACGGTGCCCTGCGCGACCATTGCCCCGCTCTCGATGATGCCCAGGTGCGTGCAAATCTCGCCCACGTCAGCCAGGATGTGCGACGAGAAGAAGATCGTCTTGCCCATGCGCGCCATCTCAACCAGCAGCTCGCGCACCTCGATGCGCGCGCGCGGGTCGAGGCCCGACGCCGGCTCGTCGAGGATGAGCACGTCCGGGTCATGAGCCAGCGTGCGGGCCAGGCTTAATCGCTGTTTCATGCCGCGACTCAGCTTCTCGACCATGTCGTCGCGGCGGTGAGTCAGGTCTACCAGCGCCAGCAAGTCGTTGATCAGCGCGGGCCGGTCGCGCTCCGGAATCTCGTAGCAGGCGGCGAAGAAGTCCAGGTACTCCCACACCTTCATGTCATCGTAGACGCCGAAGAAATCGGGCATGTAGCCAATGGTGCGGCGCACCTCGCGCGGGTGCTCGCTGACCGAATAGCCGGCGACATACGCATCGCCCGCCGTCGGTGTGATCAGCGTGGTCAGGATGCGCATCGTCGTCGTCTTGCCCGCGCCATTCGGTCCCACAAAGCCGTAGATGGCCCCGCGTGGCACTTGCAGCCAGAGATCATCAACGGCGGTGAGCTTGCCGTAGCGCTTGACCAGGCCGTGCGTTTCGATGATATTCTCGCCTGCTGCCATGTCCTGCACCTCAGTCGCCGCGTGCCCGGCTAGGGGGCCAATTCCCCGCGATAGCCGACGCGCACATACTCCACGTTATTGTATGCCAAACCTTCTGTCGGCGAGATGCGCACTGTGACCGCGTTCTCCGGCCCGACGAAACGCTCCGCCGGAGCGACGGTGGTCGTGTTGGACTGTTCGTCCAGCATCACCTCAACCCACTCCTGCGCGGGCCAGTCCCATAGCTCGACGCGCAGCACGCCCTGCCCTTCGAACAGGATGTCCAGCGCGTCCACATGGCCCAGCCGCACGCCCGGCATGGGCATGAACTGGAAGACAGCGGCCATCTCCGGATACACCTCGAAGGAGTCCGGCGTGATGTCAGTCTGCGTCCGGGGATCATCCGTCTCCGCCACTGTCCACGTGGTCAGGCCGGGCGGCACTTCGACGGCATCGCTCGCGGCCTCGACGGCGACGGGCAGCTCGACGATCACCAGGGTCGTATCCTCGAATTTCGCTGAGACGCCGGGCATCTCCACGCCCACAAGCGGCGTGTTCGTCCAGGCGAACAGGTAAGCGCCCATGCCCCGCCCGCCGCTCAGATCGTAGTCCACCGCCAGCGACGCCAGCAGCCGGTAACGCCGCCTGATCTCCTGCTGGTGCTTGGATACGCCCGTCGAGGCGCAGGCGAACGACTCACCGCGCATGACATCGGCCAGCGTCAGCGGAATGCCGCGATAGTCGAAGCACCAGCCCGGCACACTGCGCGCGAACTGCCAGGGAGGCATCGTGTACAGGGCTTGCTGCGGCAGCGGGCTGCCCAAGACCAGCGGGCCGGGGTCTTGCGGGCCGATGGCGATGTCAAAGGGTGTGGTGCTGCCCGGAGCGAGATCGCCCAGGAAGCGCGACTCGCCCTTGATCAGGAGCACGGCGTCGCGCAGCATCTCCCCACTCTGGTTGGTCACAGCGCCGGCGATGCGTGGAGCCAGCCCGCTGGCGAGAGTCCACGTGGCCGCCCCGCTCACCTGGGGTGCGGTCGTGAAGCCGTCAACGGCGAAGCTGGCAATCGTCCCGGCGTCAATGAGCACGGACGTGGCACTGTAGCGCGTCTCCTGGTTGAGCGCGGCGGCAACATCCAGCCCCAGGCCCACTTCCGGCAACGTACGCAGCGCGTAACCGCGTTCCACAGCCAGATCGTAGGTATCGCGCCGCGACGATTGCACGCCGATCAGCCCCCTCACCTGCGCCTGCTCCTCACCCGGCCAGATGCGCACCACAGCCAGCCGGTTGACGGTCGGCTCGCTGCCGCGCAGGTTGAAGCCCAGGTTGTAGGCCAGCACGCTGAACAGCAGAACCAGCCCCGGAATCGTCACCCAGGCCCATTCGCGCCTGTTTAGCCGCCGCAACACCAGGTAGTTGACCGGGCCGATGAGCGCAACATAGGCCAGCAAGAACAGGCTCATCTGCCCGAAGCCCGGCAGCACTGTGCGGAAAAGAGTCAGCGTGGCCTCGCGGGCCGTCGTCCAGTTGCGAAAGCCGGACGACCAGCTTGGCTGCTGACCGATGGACGCGACCAGCGTGTACCATAGCTCGCCCTTGTAGGCCCACGAGCGCAACGGCTCAGCGTTCGGGTCAACGGCCAGGAAATCCACCACGCCCGCACCCATTTCGTGCCGGGCCAGCAGCGGCACGCTTCCCTGG
The DNA here is from genome assembly GCA_040767545.1 of Aggregatilineaceae bacterium. GTDB lineage: Bacteria > Chloroflexota > Anaerolineae > Aggregatilineales > Aggregatilineaceae > UBA2029. The sequence continues at coordinate 21,458 of JAXGOK010000012.1, forward strand.
GCAACCAGCGCCCGCGCGCCCTGCTTGAGCGCGCCGGTGACAGCGGTGGTACGCGCGGCCAATGCGTCGCCGGGCAGCCGCAGATAGTCAGCCAGTGGAGCAAGGGACTCCAGAACCAGCGTGCCACGTGGCTCGACCGGCAGCAGCGCGCCCAGCCCTGCCGTCGTGCGCTGCCAGGCGTCTCCCCCAGCCACGATCAGGTGCCCACCCGCCAGCACCCACCGCTCGATGGCCGCCGTCTGCTCGGCGCTCAGTGCCCCGGTGTCGGCGTCATGCACCAGCAGCACATCTATGCCGAACAGGGCTTCGGCCATCGCCGGGATGTGCTCCACGCGCCAGTTCGCCTGGTAGGCAGCACCGGTGCCGGGAGTCCGGGCGGTCATGTCCACCGCGCCCAGCGTCGATTCGGTCACGACGACGTAGAGCAAATCCTCGCGCCCGGCCATGCGCAAAGAGACACTGCGGCGGGCGACGACCTGCCCTGCGCGATCAACCAGCTCCACGTATAGCGCGCGCGAGTATGTCTCCAGGGAGACATAGATGAACACCTGCTTGCGCGAGCCGCGCGGCAATTCCAGAGGCGTGCGATACTCCGTCTCGGCGACTCCACCTGCGCCGTCCGCCCGCACGCGGATCACGCCGGAGAAGTCGTCGCCGGAGTTGGCTACGCTCACCCGGAGGGGCATCCACTGCTCGCGCCGGTAGTACCCGCCATAGCCGGCGCTGACTGCCAGGTCAATCGTCGCCTGGCGCTCAGGGGAAAAAGCGGTCAGCAGCGGCGCGAGCAGCACCAGCAGCAGTGTCAGGAGGGTCAGACGGCGGCTCACAACATTCCTCATGCGGCTCCCAGACCATCACCAGACTGCCAGTAGGACGTTGGATCATGCTGGCGGGTTCCCGGCCCCGCTCAGAGGCACCAGCGTACCGGTGATGGTTATCTACTCCTATTGTACGCGATCAGGGGCTTGTTTTCGCAACGCGCGATGCGCTCATCCGCCTGGCACAGGACTCGCCGTCACGCGGGTAGGCACACTGGTCGGCGGGATCGTCCTGGTCGGCATGGCAGTCGCAGGCCGGGCCGTCGGCGATGGTGTCGGCGTAGGCAGCAGAGGGTAGTCCGTCGTCGTCACCAGGCGCTGCGGGTCGAAGTTCGTGCAGGCGAAGTCGGCCAGCGGCACCCAGCCCAGCCGCCCCTCAACGTCTACTTCCACCCGCAGCCAGGCCCCCGAAGGGTCGCGCGCCACCGGTGAATAGGACAGCGTGCCCTGGGGCGAGCCTTCCAACGGCTGGGGAGGCAGGATCGCCGGGTAGTGCTGGCCGGGGCCGCTGCGCACAATGGTCCTCTCGACGCGCAGCTCGCACACCGGATAGACGATGGGCACCTTCTGAGTCACGCTGGTGCCGACCCCGTCGTAGCCCTGCGCGTGCAGCGTCACCAGCCATTCCGCCTGGTTGCCGTCGGGCGTCACGGCGACGCGCTGCTGCCCGTTGAGCGGCATAGGGGCCACCAGCAGACTGTCGGCAACATCCGGGCTGGTCGCCCAGATGAGATAGCCGCCTTCGTAAGGCTGCGCGCCGCTGACCGTCCAGGTAAGCTGCACTTCTTGGGCGACATGGCGCACCAACTCCCCACCGCCCACCACTTCGATGGCGAGCGTCACCGCCGGGCGCACGCTGATCTCGGCGGCTGTGCTGGCGACGCTCTCCTCGCCACGCCTGGCTTCCAGCGTGACGGTATAGCGCCCGCTTGACTTCAGAACCAGGGTGTGGGCAGAAGCGCCAGTGGGCAGCGCGATGCGCTGCTCCTCCTCTCCAGCACCAGTCACGCGCAGCAGCAGCGACCTGGCATCGGCTGCCGTCCACGTCACGGTGACGGTCTCACCCACCACGATCTCGTTGGCGGAGACTGTGAAGGCGCTGATCACCGGCTGCACGGGCGCAGGCGTCTCTTCGCCAGCACGATCCAGCACGAGCAGCGCCAAGCCCATTGTTGCCAGCACGCCGATCACCACCAGGGGCAGCAGCAGCACAGGCAACCAGCCCGGCAGCGCTCCATGCTCAACGTAGGTGCCCGGCACCGACGCGGTGAAGCCCGATGGGTCGCGCGCTCGCGCGATCACGGCGAACTCGTGGGCCGGAGACGCTCCGAATAGTCGCCGACGCCGGCCATAGACAGCGCCGGTCACCGTCTGCCGCTCGCCGGGCATGAGCGCCACCTGCGCCGCTGACAGCTCGATGACGAGCGCATTGCCCCGGTCTACACCGCTGAGGTCAACGGGCAGTGGGGCGTTGCCCTGGTTATGCAGGAAGACCTTGATCCGCTCCCCGTTGAGCAAGTGCTCGCTGTCCAGCGCCATACCGAATCCGCTGAAGGGCAGCACAGCCAGCACCGCCGGCGCGTCCACTGTCTCGGCGGGGGTGGACTTGGCCCGCACCCGCACGACAAAGGGGTAATCTCCGGGGCGCGTGTCGCTGCGGCGCAGCGGCTTGAAGCTGACCACCGCCTGGCCCATCTCGCCCGCCGATAGCTCCATCTCGGCCCGATCCACGCGCACCCAGCCTTTGGGCAGGCCGTCTATCTCGATGAAATAGCGATCGGTCTCTTCGCCCGTATTCTCGACCTTGAGCACCGCCTGGACGTGCGCCCCCGGCGCAACGGCCATGTCCGGCCCTTCCAGGGCCACGCGGTAGGTCGTGCGCGCGAGCACAACGCGCTGGGTGATCTCTTCGGCTCCGCTGCTGTCCAGGGCGGCGGGAGGGTGGTAGATCAGGCGGATGTCGCCAATCTGAATCTCCTCGCCGCCACGTAGCACGTAGGGTTCGTGAGGGCGCAGCCGCACGCCGTCTACATACGTCCCGTTCGCCGAGTCCAGGTCTTCCAGTCGTGCCTGGTGCTCGTTGAATGTGAACTTGACGTGATAGCGCGAAATGCCGGTCGTATCGAGCACGATGTCGTTGCCCGTCGAGCGCCCCACAGCCACCGCTGGCTTGTTGAGGCGGTAACTCTCGATGGGGCCGCTGGGCCAGTAGACATCAACTCTGCCATAGAACATGGCCGCTGTCCCTCGTCACGACGCACGCAGCGGGAGGGTGAGGCCCGCGCGCAGGAGTGTCTCAATTGTAACGGCCCGCCTCGAAACGACAACCTACGCCCGCTCTGCGCTCTTTTGGCGAGGCGGCGACGTTATAAGTGTCTGCGTGAGGAAAACGGGGGGGTCGGGAGAGGCTTACCAGGGCGAACGGGTAACGGTAGGGGCGGGTTTTCGAAACCCACCCCTACACTGAGCTTATGACACGCCGAAAGCGTGAGCTATTGCGCCAGAGCAGCGGCCCCTAGCTGACGCGATGGCAGGCCACCCAGTGACCAGGCAGCGCCTCGATCAGCCCTGGGTCTTCCTCGTAGCACACGTCTACTGAGACCGGGCAGCGCGTATTGAAGTGGCAGCCCTTCGGCGGGTTGACCGGGCTGGGCACGTCACCCTTCAGGATGATGCGCTGGCGCTTCTCCTCAACCACCGGGTCCGGCACCGGCACCGCCGACAGCAGCGCCTGGGTGTAGGGATGCAGCGGATTGGTGTAAAGCTCCTCGCTCTCGGCAACCTCAACGATCTTGCCCAGGTACATCACGGCGACGCGGTCGCACAGATGGCGCACCATGCTCAGGTCGTGGGCGATGAACAGATACGTCAGGCCCAGGTCTTCTTGCAGCCTTTGCAGCAAGTTGACCACCTGCGCTTGAATGGACACGTCGAGCGCCGAGATCGGCTCGTCGGCGACAATGAAGCTGGGATTGAGGGCGAGCGCACGCGCCAGCCCAATGCGCTGGCGCTGTCCGCCAGAGAACTCGTGCGGATAGCGGCGCACGAAATAGGGGTTCAGGCCCACCAGGTCGAGTAGCTCGGCGACGCGCTCTTCGCGCTCCTTCCTGGTGCCGATGCCGTGCACCACGAGCGGCTCGGCCACAATGCGCCCCACCGACATACGCGGGTTCAGCGACGCATACGGGTCCTGGAAGATCATCTGCATGCGACGGCGCATCTTGCGCAGCGCCTCGCCCTTGAGCGTGGTTAGCTCCTCACCCTCGAATTTCACGCTGCCCGCAGTGGCCCGGTAAAGCTGGAGGATCGTGCGTCCGGTAGTGGACTTGCCGCAGCCGCTTTCGCCGACCAGGCCCAACGTCTCGCCTTCATAAATGTCAAACGAGACGCCATCTACGGCCTTCACCGCCGCAACTTCACGCTGAAACACGATCCCCGACTTGATCGGGAAATGCTTCTTCAGTCCCTGTACCTGGACCAGTACACGCTGTCCGTTCTTCGAGGCCGGGCCAGCAGCACGCTGGGTCAAGGTCTCAACCGACCTTGCTTCGCTCATAACCGCGCTCCTTTTCCTTGCGCACATCTACCCAGCACGCCATCACGTGGTCAGGCCGGCCATCGGGGATAGGCTGCAGAGTCGGATTCTCCTCATCACACTTGGCAATCTTGAAGGGGCAGCGCGGCGCAAACGGGCAGCCTTTGGGCAGGAAGCGCATGTCGGGCGGCGTCCCCTCGATAGAGAACAGGCGCTCGCTCTTGCGATCCAGGCGCGGAAGCGAGCCGAGCAAGCCCACCGTGTACGGGTGGCGAGGATTGCCGTACACTTCTTTGGCGGTGCCACGCTCGACGATGTACCCGGCATACATCACCTGGACGTTATCGGCCAGGCCCGCGACGACCCCCAGATCGTGCGAAATCCAGATCATCGCCATGCCGATCTTGTCGCGCAGACGGCGCACCAGGTCGAGAATCTGGGCCTGGATGGTCACGTCGAGAGCCGTCGTCGGCTCGTCAGCGATGAGAAGCTGCGGGTTGCACGACAGGCCCATCGCGATCATCGCGCGCTGGCGCATCCCACCAGAGAATTGGTGCGGGTAGTCGTCCAGACGGTCTTTGGCCGAAGGAATGCCCACCATCGCCAGAAGCTCTGCCGCGCGCGTGCGAGCCTGAGCGTTGTCCATGCCCAGGTGCAGACGCAGCGCCTCGGTGATCTGGCGGCCAATGGTCAGCACTGGATTGAGCGAGGTCATGGGGTCCTGGAACACCATGGCAATCTCGGCTCCACGCACCAGGCGTTGCTTACTCGGCGGAAGCTTGAGCAAATCGCGGCCCCGAAAGAGCACCTCACCCTTTGGAATATCGCCGGGCGGCTTAGGGATCAAACCCATGATCGAGAGCGCGTGAACGCTCTTACCGCAGCCGCTTTCGCCCACAACTCCCAGGGTTTCCCCTTCATGGAGCGTGTACGAAACACCGTTCACGGCGTAGACGGTCCCCTCATCTGTATGGAATCGTGTTGTGAGGTCTTTGACCTCCATCAGGACTGTCAAAAGTCGCTCTCCTCTTCTACCGTTGGCCGCGGCCAAAGCGCACACCCCAACGAAGCTGGCCTGGCGGGCTGCACTGTGTTTTGGGGCGGAACTTGCTCTAAGCCTGCTAATAATAGCGAGAGACACGGTTTTGCACAATGACTTCCTGCATCTTTTCTCAGGTCAGATGGAACTGAAGCCCAAGCCGGTCGGCACGCAGGGTATTTCCACCGGCCCGCACGCTCCACCGCCTGTTTTCAGACCTTGACAACCGCCTGCCCCGCCGCTAGAATGTGGGCTGTTAACAAAGCACATAGTGCCAACAGCGCTGAACGGAAGCAGTAGGCCATCGTCGCAGAGAGCCGGGGACAGTGGGAACCCGGCGCGGCGCAGCGACGAGCGCCCAGGCCGAACTCGTCCGGGAGCTGCGCAGCCGAAGCCCAGTAAGCTGCGCCGGGATGCCCGTTACGCATAGTGAGTGGATGGCACACCACGCAATCAAGGGCCCATAGCTCAGCTTGGGAGAGCGCCACAATGGCATTGTGGAGGTCAAGGGTTCGAGCCCCTTTGGGTCCACTTTTTGTCTTTTCTGTCGTTGAGTATCTGCCATCAACCAGGGTGGTACCGCGGAGTCCTCTTCGTCCCTGAGCAGTTTTCAGGGTTTCGGAGGGGATTTCTTCATTTCTGGCGCTGGCTGCCAGCCGGCTCTCTGGTGCAGGTGGCATCAATACCGGATTCTCGCCATCGTGATTTGGAGTGAAAGTACCTAGACATGGCCGACAAGTATGTGCCACAGGAAATTGAAGCGCGCTGGGCCGAACGCTGGGAGCGCGACGGGCTGTACCGCTCGCGGATTGATCTCAGCCGCCCCAAGTTCTACGTGTTGACCATGCTGCCCTACCCCAGCGGTGACCTGCACATCGGGCATTGGTACGCTATGGCCCCGTCCGACGCGCGAGCGCGCTGGCTGCGTATGCGCGGCTATAACGTGCTGTTCCCGATGGGCTTCGATTCGTTCGGCCTCAACGCCGAGAACGCCGCCATCAAGCGCAACATCCACCCCAAGACGTGGACCGAGAGCAACATAGCCTACATGCGCCGCCAACTGCGCACGATGGGCGCCATCTTCGACTGGGAGCGCGAGGCGGTCACCAGTCACCCGGCGTACTACCGCTGGACGCAGTGGCTCTTCCTCCAATTCTTCAAGAAGGGCCTGGCCTATCGCAAGAACGCGGCGGTGGACTTCTGCCCGCAGTGCAACACAACCCTGGCCCGCGAGCAGGTCTGGGGCGAAGACCGCCACTGCGAGCGCTGCGGCACGCCCGTAGTCAAGAAAGAACTGGAGCAGTGGTTCTTCCGCACCACCAGCTACGCCGACGAGCTGCTCGACCACAGCCACATTGACTGGCCGGAGCGCGTCAAGACCATGCAGACCAACTGGATCGGGCGCAGCGAAGGCGCGCACGTCACTTTCCGCACGGAAGGCGGCGACCCGATCGAGGTCTTCACCACGCGGCCCGACACCCTGTGGGGCGCGACCTTCATGGTGCTGGCTCCAGAACATCCGCTGGTGGACAAGGTGACCACGCCGGAGCAGCGCGCCACTGTGCAGGCTTATGTGGCTGCCGCCGCCCGCAAGAGCGAGATTGACCGCACGGCGGAGGGCAAGGACAAGACCGGCGTCTTCACCGGCGGCTACGCCATCAACCCCGTCAACGGCGAGCGCATCCCGATCTGGATCGCCGACTACGTGCTGATCAGCTACGGCAGCGGCGCGATTATGGCCGTGCCCGCCCACGACGAGCGCGACTTCGAGTTCGCGCGCAAGTTCCGCCTGCCGATCCGCATCGTCATCCAGCCGGAAGGCATGGACGACCTGGACCCGGACAAGATGACCGAAGCCTGGCCCGGCGAAGGGGTCATGGTCAACAGCGCCCAGTTCGACGGCACACCCGCCACTACCAGCAGCGACGGAGCCAAGAACGAGGCGGTTCGCGTGGTGACACGCTGGCTGGAGGCGCAGGGCATCGGGCACGGCGCGGTCAACTACCGCCTGCGCGACTGGCTGATTAGCCGCCAGCGCTACTGGGGCGCGCCGATCCCTATCGTTTACTGCGAGGCCTGCGGCATCGTCCCCGTGCCGGAGAGCGATCTGCCCGTCCTGCTGCCGGACGATGTGGACTTCATGCCCACCGGCGAGAGTCCGCTGCGCCATCACGAGGGTTTCCTGCACACGACCTGCCCGCAGTGCGGCGGCCCGGCCACGCGCGAAACGGACACGATGGACACCTTCATGTGCTCGTCGTGGTACCAGTACCGCTACCTCAGTCCGGCCTACGATGGCGGCCCTTTCGACCCTGCCGAGGGCGCGTACTGGCTGCCCGTTGACCAGTACACGGGCGGCATCGAGCACGCGACGATGCACCTGATGTACACGCGCTTCTTCACCAAGGCCATGCGCGACTGCGGCATCTTCCAGCCCACCGCACGGGCGGCCAAAGCCATCGGGCGCGACACAACCGGCATGTTCGACGAGCCGATGCTGCGCCTGTTCAACCAGGGCATGATCCTGGGCGAGCCGCGCGAAGGCAACCTGATCATCGCGCGCGGCGCGTTGGCGGGCGGCAAGTTCAACGCGGCCAGTGTGCAGGTGGTCGAGTCGCTGGACGGCGTCTCAGTCACAGAGACGCAGGTAGCTGGCGAGGTGCTGAACCGCGTCGAAACCACGCTGCACGTGCGCACGCCCGACGGGCAAGACATCGTCGTGGACACGAGTGAGGGCACGACCTTCGACATCCCCGGCTTTGGGGCGGATGCGACGATCAACCAGATCAAGCATCACCTGGACGTGGAGAAGATGTCCAAGACGCAGGGCAACGTCGTCGCGCCGGATGAGCTGGTCACGGAGTTCGGCGCAGACACGGTGCGCGCCTACCTGATGTTCGCCTTCCGCTGGGATCAGGGCGGCCCCTGGGACAGCAAGGGCATTTACGGCGTGGTGCGCTGGCTGCATGACGTGTGGGCGCTGGTCAACCAGGGCGCTCCCTCCGGCACGCCCGACCCCGCCGCCGAGCGCGACCTGCGCCGCAAGGTGCACCAGGCGATCAAGAAGGTCTCCGACGGGCTGGAAGGCTTCAGCTTCAACACGGCCATGGCCGGGCTGATGGAACTGAAGAACAGCCTGCAAAAGGCCGCCCGCGAAGGCAAGGTGAGCCGGGCCGTGTGGGATGAAGCCGTCGAGACGATGCTGCGGCTGATGGCCCCCTTCACACCGTTCGTGGCCGAGGAGCTGTGGGCGCGCGCCGGGCAGCCGTACAGCATCCACAACCAGGCGTGGCCCGTCTACGACGCGGCGCTGGCGGAAGAGGAAGAGATCACGCTGGTCGTGCAGGTCAACGGCAAGGTGCGCGACCGCATCCAGGTGCCCGCCAGCATCACCGAGGAAGACGCCAAACGCCTGGCGCTGGAGTGCGACGGGGCGAAGCGGCACATGGACGGCAAGCCCGCGCGCAAGGTGATCTTCATCGCCGACCGGGGCATGGTGAGCATCGTGGTGTAGGCCGGGAACACCTGCCAGACACAAAACCGCCAGGGCGATCCTGGCGGTTTCTATTTCGAATTAGGCGACCCGTGTGAGACTTCCCAGCCTACCCCAGGCTGAACGTGCTCCCCGCCGGGTAGTCGTCAAGCTGCGTCGCGCTGCGATAGACGCACGCGCCGCCCTGCCCCACCACCTGAAACGTGTCGTCGGGATGGGCGATCAGCGTCGCCGCCCCGTCCACGCCGATCAGCGTCACGCCGTCCGGCAGCCCGTGCAGCAGCCGGTCGGGGGACAGGCGCATACGGAACAGGTTATGGTGGGCCAGGATAGCCAGATGCGGGGCGAGGGCCAGGCCGGGCAGCCACTCGTGGGCGAACCAGATCACGCCGCCGAGGGCCATCGCGCTGGCCCCCGTGCCCATGACGGCGGCTTTGCGTAGCAGCGCGCGGTGCAGCGCAGCCTCCGCGTGCGTGCCGCGCAGCCGCTCAACCATGTCGAGCGGGCTGCCATCGGGCAGCACAATCGCCTCCACCTTGTCCAGAATGGCGTACTCGGTCTCGGTGTTGGCCGTGCGCTGGTCGGTGATCATCACGTGCTCGGCGAAGGTGTTCAGGCGGCTGAAGTAGCGCGCCGTCTGCTCGGCGACGCGCTTGTGCTTCTCCATCGCTGCCACCGGCACCACCACCAGGCGCGGGCTGTGCGTCCCGCGCAGCAGACGGAGCCAGACGCGGTCGGCTTCCTTGCTCTCCGGCACGAACGCCTGCCCGCCGTTGAAGACGAGATAGCCCTTCTGCATGACCGCCTTTCTCCTGTGTGGGTGAGACCCAAGCCGGCCTGTAAGCCGCGTTCTGTGCCCGCCGTAGCGGGCGGTGATCATCTCTCTAGGACGCCAGTTACCCAGCGCCTCCAGCAACCTACCCGGAACTGATCGCGGGACGGGCCGCCCCTCGTTCCTGCTTGGTTTTGCTCCCGGTGGGGTTTGCCTGGCCGCCTGTGTCGCCACAGACGCCGGTGCGCTCTTACCGCACCCTTTCACCCTCACCCCTCACGTGGAGGGGCACTCTGCCTCTCTGTTGCACTTTGCCGTCGGGTCACCCCGCCTGGCCGTTAGCCAGCACCGTGCCCTGTGGAGCGCGGACTTTCCTCATCCCGCCGCCCATACGGGGGCGGGACGCGATCACCCGGTCTGCTTGGGTCTCGCCCCTATTATACCATCCTTGCTCGCTCGTTCGAGGGCGGAGTGAGTGAGAAGAAGACTTCGGCAGTCTGCGTCCATGTCTGAATGCCTCCCCCCTCAATCCCCCCTCCAGCCAAGCTAGAGGAGGGACGATCTGCCAAGCGGCGCTCCCCTTCCCCCAGCAAAGCTAGGGGAAGGGACCGGGGGATAGGGGCGTTCCCGTGCTTGCCCGACAATCCTGCCATTCAGCGGCGCGGCTCGATCACTTCCAGCCCGCCCATGTACGGGCGCAGCACGTCCGGCACGACGACGCTGCCATCCGCCTGCTGGTAATTCTCCAGCACGGCGATCAGCGTGCGCGTCATGCCCAGGCCGGAGCCGTTAAGCGTGTGCACAAAGCGCGGGCGGCCCCCATCTGCCGAGCGATAACGAATGTTGGCGCGGCGGGCCTGGAAGTCCTCGGTGTTGCTGCACGAGCTAACCTCCAGCCACTCCTCGCAGCCCGGTGCCCACATCTCCACGTCGTACTTCTTGGACGCGGCGAAGCCCAGGTCGCCGGTGACCATTTCCAGACGGCGGTAGGGAATCCCCAGCAGGCTGCACACCCGCTCCGCCGCTTCGGTGAGCGACTCTAGCTCGGCGTAGCTCGTCTCCGGCGTGGTGAACTTGTAAAGCTCGACTTTCTCGAACTGGTGCACGCGCTTGATGCCGCGCACGTCGCGCCCGGCGCTCATCTTCTCGCGGCGGAAGCAGGGCGTATGCGCGACGAAATAGAGCGGAAGCTGCGCCTCGTCCAGAATCTCATCGCGGAGCATGTTAGTCAGCGCCACCTCTGCCGTCGGCAGCATGTACAGTTCCGACTCGGTGTCGAAGTAGACCACATCGCGGAACTTGGGGAACTGTGCCGAGCCGAACATCGCCTCTTCGCGCACCATGAACGGCGGGTAAATCTCGGTGTAGCCGTGCTCGGTCGTGTGCAGGTCGAGCAGCCAGCTAATCATCGCCCGGTAGAGGCGCGCACCCGCCGCCTTGAGCAGGTAAAAGCGCGTGCCGGACAGCTTGACGCCGCGCTCGAAGTCAATGATGTCCAGCGCCGGGCCAAGCTCCCAATGGGGTAGCGGCGTGAAATCGAACGCGCGCGGGGTGCCTTGCGCTTCCCCGATGCGGTTGTCGGCGTCGCTCTGCCCGATGGGCACGCTCTCGTGGGGCATGTTGGGAATCCACAGCATGTGCTCGCCAAGCTCGCCCTCGACCTGGCGGATCTCGTCATCCAGCGCGGCCACGCGGTCGCCGAGCGCCTTGAGCGCCCCGGCTAGCTCATCGAACGCCCCCGCGACCGCCTCCGCTGTCAGCTCGCTGCCGTCAGCGGGCGGCTGTGGGGATTCCAGCGCAGCCAGGAAGCCGTCAATGTCCCCCTGCCCCAGCGCCTCCACCGCACGCCGCGCCCCGCCGACGATCTGCGCCGGACTGAGCTGCTTGTTGCCCCGGAAGCGGCCCATCTGCTTGTTGAGCTTGTTGCGGTTGGCTTTGATCGCCTCGACCTCGGTCAGCAGGGCGCGACGCTGCTTGTCCAGCGCCAGGATAGCGTCAATGCGCGCGATGGCCGGCTCGTCATTCAGGTGACGAAGCTGCTGCTTCACCCAGTCGGGCTTCTCGCGGATCAGGGCAATGTCGTGCATGGGATTTCCTCCTGGTAACGTTGTGATCCTAATCTGCTCGTGCAGAGTTCAAGACTCATTCTGGTCGGTGGGGTGGTGGCGATCCCGTTCCGGCGGGCGCGAGCGCCTTCGCGCGTCCTGGTAGGCCGTCCAGTCGCGCAACAGACGCAGCGCCGCGAGCGCCAGCCCGATCAGGACGGTGCCGATCACCAGGCCGTTCCACACGTCGGGCGTCAGAAAATCGAGGTGCATCGCCAATCTCCCCCAAACGAAAAATCCCCGCGCCTGGAAACAATCCAGGACGAGGGGACTCGTGGTGCCACCTGGGTTCGCCAGCGCCTTGCAGCGCCGGCCTCAGTGAGTCAAGGACTCGCGCGCGCTAACGGGCGCACCCGGCCCACCTTAAGACGGCGACCGTCGCTCGGCGGGCGACATGCTCAGGAGTGGATTTCCGCTGCTTGCGGGCCGCCTCGCACCGTCCGGCGGCTCTCTGCGCGCGCAGTCCAGCGTACTTGGCTCCGTCAGAGTCGTTACGACGGGCAGTGTAGCAGGGGCACAGCAGGCTGTCAAGGGGCGCGCCCGCATCAAGAGCCGCCCGCTCACTGCTTCGCCTCAAGCCCTCGCGTTTTCGGCTTCTCGTTTGGCTTTACAATCACAGAGAATTATGATAAGATGAAGCACCTTGAGTTGAGCAACCCAGATCGCCCCGCGTGGCGGTTTCTTGTTTTTGCGCGTTATTCTAGAGTCCTTTGGTTGGCCGAGCCGCAATCCTGACCAGACACAGCGAAGGCTGTGTCTTTGTGCACCACTACGCCTTGCTCGTGCCAGGACAGCTTGCTCAAACTGGATTTTGCAGATCAGAGTGCTTTGACACAGAACCGATCAACTTGTGAATGCGCCCTCCTCTCAGGAGTGGCGTAAGCGTATTCCTGGCGGCTGTCCTCTGCCTGGCAAGCCGTCGGGATTAATCTGCTTACACAGATGGAGGACTCGCATGGTAGAGGATGTCCACTACCTGACGCCAGAAGGCTTGAAGGAATACGAGGAGCGTCTCAATTATCTGCGCAACTTCCGCCGCCAAGAGGTGGCGGAGCGGCTGCGCCTGGCCCTCGAAGAGGGCGGTGAGCTGGTCGAGAACGCCGAATACGAAGACGCCAAGAACGAGCAGGCCTTCATCGAGGGCGAGATCATGCGCCTGGAGATGATCCTCAGCAACGCGCAGATCATCGAAGTCAGCCCGCACAAGGACTTCGTGGGCCTGGGTGATACCGTTACCGTGCAGGAAATCGGCACCGACGCCACCGAAGTGTACGTTCTGGTCGGCGCCGCCGAGGCCAACCCGCGCGCGGGCAAGATTTCGTTCAAAAGCCCGCTAGGACGTGCATTGATGGACAAGCGCGTCGGCGACAAGGTGATCGTCGAAGCGCCCGACGGCGACATCACCTTCGAAGTCAAGGCCATCGAATAGCCCCGGATAGCACCGGTGTCCGCTCCACGCCCATGCTGGCTCCGCTCGCGTGGGCGTTCTGCTGATGGGCACAGCAAACGGCACCCGACTCTAGTCCCTGGGCCTCGGCCCAGCACATAAGGAAGCAACCCGTCCATGTGGCAGCCAACCAATACCCCCGAACAGGATCGCGCCCGCAAGCTCAGCGAGCTACAGCAGCGCGGCGTGCAGCCCTACCCCAACCGGGTCACCCGGACGCACACGGCGCACGAGGCCGTCTGCGCCTTCGAGGCGGCGGAAGCGGCCAACAAGGATGCTCCCGCGCCGCTCACCGTCACCGTCTGCGGGCGCATCGTACGCCAGAACCTCAAGGGCAAGGTGTTCTTCGCCCACATCGAGGATGGCACAGGGCGCGTGCAGTTGTTCGTACGCATTGACGGCGTGGGCGAAGAGACGTTCGAGATGATCCGGCGGCACCTGGACTTGGGCGACTTTGTGCAGGCGCGCGGGACGATGATGCGCACGCGCACGGGCGAGGTCAGCGTGCTGGTGGACGAGCTGCTGCTGCTGGCGAAGGCGCTCAGCCCCTTGCCCGTGATCAAGGAGCACGTAGCCGCCGATGGCAGCGTGGAGCGTTACGGCGCGTTCAGCGACGTGGAGGAGCGTTACCGCCAGCGTTACGCAGACCTGGCGGTGAACCCCGACTCGCGCGAAATCTTCCGCAAGCGTGCCCAGACGGTCAGCGCCCTACGCAGCTTCCTGGACGGCGCGGGCTTCCTGGAGGTCGAGACACCCGTTCTCCAGCCGATCTACGGCGGGGCGGCGGCCCGGCCCTTCATCACCCACCATAACCAGCTTCACCAAGACCTCTACCTGCGCATCAGCTTCGAGCTATACCTCAAGCGGCTGCTGGTGGGCATGTACGACGCCGTGTACGAGATTGGGCGCGACTTCCGCAACGAAGGCGTCAGCTTCAAGCACAACCCGGAGTTCACGCAGCTTGAGTTCTACCAGGCGTACACCGACTATTACGGCATGATGGACCTCACCGAGCACATGGTCGCCTATGCCGCTGAGCAGGTCACGGGAAGCACGACGGTCAGCTTCGAGGGCCACGTCATCAACCTGGCTCCCCCCTGGCAGCGAATCACGCTGCGCGAGGCGATCCGGGCGCAGACCGGCATTGACTACGTTGATCATCCGGACGCTGCGTCGCTGTTCGCGGCCATGAAGGCCGCCGGACTCGCCGCCTCGCCCACCGCGACCTGGGGCAAGCTGGTGGATACCCTGCTCGGCGACACCGTCGAGCCGTCGCTGATCCAGCCGACGTTCATCCTTGACTACCCGCGCGACATCTCCCCCTTCGCCAAGACGGTGCCCGGCGACCCGACGCATGTTGAGCGTTTCGAGATGTTCGTCGGCGGCATGGAGATGGGCAACGCCTTCACCGAGCTAAACGATCCGCTGGATCAGGAAGCCCGCTTCCTGGAGATGAGCCGGCTCTACGCTGCCGAAGACGAGGAAGCCACCCCAGCGGACGAGGACTATCTGCGCGCCATGCGCTACGGGATGCCGCCCTGCGGCGGCTGCGGCATCGGCGTGGATCGTCTGGTGATGCTGCTGACCAACCGCAGCACCATCCGCGAAGTGCTGCTTTTCCCGCACCTGCGCGAGCGTCAGGCGTAGAGGAGCTATGCCTGGGGCCAGCAGCCAGCGAAATGGAGGCAACGAGCGTTGTCTACCCTTGAAACACGCCCCCTACCTCTCCTGGAACGGTTCCGGCTGCCGCTGCTGCTGATCGTGGCCGTCGCCACGCTGGTGGGAGTGGCAGCGCTGCTGCACAACCGCCCCAAGCCGGTGACCATCACTGTGCTGCCGCCCGAACCGACGGTCATTCCCTCGGCAACGCCCATCCCGACGGGGACGCCCACGCCGGGGCCGTACACAGTCTACGTGACCGGCGCGGTCGCCAGCCCCGAAGCGGTGATCACCCTGCCATTCGGCAGCCGCGTGCTGCACGCTCTGGAAGCGGTCGGCGGCCCACTGCCCGGCGCCGACCTGGAGCGCATCAACCTGGCGGGGCAGCTCAATGACGGTGACCAGATACACGTGCCCGCACGCCAGGCGGACTCGGTGCAAACGCCCGCCGCGACCGTGATCATCGTGACGCCCACGCCGGGCACCTACGCGGTGTATGTGGTCGGTGAGGTGATGCAGCCGCAGAGCATAGTCGCGCTGGCGGTGGGCAGCCGTGTCGAGGATGCCATTCACGCCGCCGGCGGCCCGACGGACAGGGCTGATCTCAGTCGGGTCAACCTGAGTCAGGTGCTCGGCGACGGGGACTACGTGTACATCCCGCCGCTGGATGATGCTGCGCTCATCACCCCGACGCCGAATCGCCCGATGCTGATGCACATCAACTACGCGACGCTGGAGGAGCTGGACGATCTGCCCGGCATCGGCCCGGCGCTGGCCCAGGCGATCCTTGATTACCGCGCCGAGCATGGGCCGTTCACCAGCCTGCAAGACCTGGACAATGTCCCCGGCCTCGGCCCCAGCAAGCTGGACGCGCTGCGCGATCTGCTCATCTTCGATTGACGGAGGCCGACGGGGATGAGGGGCATCGTGCTCCGGGCAAGTGGCGAATCCTCGTAAGGGCGTATTGCAGTACGCCCCTACGGGCGCAGCAGAGCAGTGCCCCTGCCCGACATGCCTTGCACACCCCCCTTGGCGGCAACCTTACGCCGTGAACACCACCTGTCCGCGCTTGATCACCGTCCGCGCCAGGTTGCTCCCGAAGCGATAGCTGAGATGCGGGTAGGCGGGCACCTTCCAGATGACCAGGTCGGCCTGCTTGCCCGGCTCCAGGCTGCCGGCACGGTCGCCCCGCCCGATGGCGTGCGCGGCGTTGATCGTGGCCGCCGCCAGCGCCTCGGCGGGCGTCAGGCGCAGGTAGCGCGTGGCCAGGGCCATGACGAAGGCCATGCTCTCGTTCCAGCCGGTGCCGGGGTTGCAGTCGGTGGCGATAGCCAGCGCCGCACCCGCCGCCAGGAAGCGGCGCGCAGGCGTGTAGCGCGTGTGGGCCAGACTGAAGGGCGTCGGCGGTAGCGACACGGCCACCGTGTTCGAGCGGCCCAGCGCCTCGATCTCGTCCTCCGGTGTGACCACGACGTGATCGGCGGAGACCGCACCCAGTTCCGCCGCCAGCCGCGTCCCACCGAGCGGCTCGAACTCGTCCACATGCACCTTCAGCGGCATCCCATAGCCCTGCGCCGCTTCAAGGATGCGCCGCGTCTGGGCCAGGCTGAACGCGCCGGTCTCACAGAACACGTCGCAGAAGACACCTTCCGGCCAGCGCGTCGCCCCCCACGCGGCGACGGCGGGCAACATTTCGCCCACGAGGAGGTCTACGTAGCCGTCGGGATCGTCCGCGTACTCCGGCGGGATGGCGTGCGCGCCGAGGAAGGTCGGCACCAGGTCGAGCGGAAGCTCGGCGTCGAGCGCGGCGATGGCGTCGAGCATGGCGATCTCGGCCCGCGTCTCCAGGCCGTAGCCGCTCTTGCACTCGACGGTCGTTGTCCCGTGCGCCAGCATGGTCAGCAGGCGCTCGCGCGACTGGGCGATCAGCATCTCCGGATCGGCGGCGCGGGTAGCGCGGACGGTGCGGTTGATCCCCCCGCCCTCGGCCATGATCTGCTGGTACGTGATCCCGGCGATGCGCCGCTCAAACTCGTCAGCGCGATCTCCGGCCCAGATGACGTGCGTGTGCGGGTCTACCAGGCCGGGCGTGACGAGCATCCCGCTAGCATCCAGCGTCTGCTCCGCCGTGTACTGGCGGCGCAGCGCCGCCTCGTCGCCGGTCGCCACGACCAGGCCGTCGCGGACGGCGACGGCGGCACCGGTCACAATCCCCAAATCGCCCAATGCAGCCCGGCGCTGCGGCCCACCGTTGTGGGAGGGCACGGTGCAAAGCTGCCCGATGTTGACTACCAGGAGGTCAGTTGGCTCGCTCATGGCGACCAGTCTAGCACAGGCGGGCCTTCCGGCATAGTCGGGCGCGCCCGCGCGTGGTAGGATCGCCACGCAGACAGCAGACTCGCCACCTTAGTGAGAGCGCCCGCCATGATCATTGACATCCTGACTCTCTTCCCCGCCATGTTCGACGGCCCGCTGACCGAGAGCATCCTCAAGCGCGCCCAGGAGCGGGGGCTGCTCACCGTGCGGCGGCACGACATCCGCGCCTACGCCACCGACAAGCACCACACCACCGACGACACGCCCTACGGCGGCGGCGGCGGCATGGTGATGATGGCCGGGCCGCTGGTCGCAGCGGTCGAAGCCGTGCGCGGCACTGATACGGGCGCGCCGGTGATCCTGCTCACGCCGCAGGGCCGCGTCTTCACGCAGCGCGTCGCCGCTGAATTGGCCGCTCACGACCGGCTGATCCTGGTCTGCGGGCGCTATGAGGGCGTGGACGAGCGCGTACGCCAATCCGTCGTCACCGACGAGATCAGCATCGGCGACTACGTGCTGACGGGCGGCGAGCTGGCGGCGATGGTCATCGTGGACGCGGTCGCCCGGCTCATCCCCGGCGTGCTCGGCGCGCGCTGGGGCGCTGAGGAGGACTCGCACGCAATGGGCCTGCTCGAATACCCACATTACACGCGCCCGCCCGTGTTTCGTGACATGGCTGTGCCGGAGGTGTTGCTCAGCGGCGATCACGGCGCGATTGCTCGCTGGCGGCGGCGCGAGGCGATCCGCCGGACGTGGCAGCGCCGCCCCGACATGCTGCTGGCGACGGAGTTGAGCAAGGACGAGCGTTGGTTCCTGGCCGAGCTAGCCGAAGCCGACGCCCGCGCGCGCGGCGGTGAGACTTCGTAGGGGCGTATCGCCATGCGCCCCTACCGCGCCTTGACGATCATGACGGTAGCCATTTGTAGGGGCGGGTTTGCAAACCCGCCCCTACAGGCGCAGCGAGGCCGGGGGGTGAGGTAAATCAGACCCGCGCTTGACGGGTGCCCGCCTATCCTTTACAATTCCACCTTGGCATTCTGACCGAGAAGCGAAACAGTTAGCATGTTCGAAAGTCTCAGTGATCGCCTGCAAAACGTCTTTGAACAGCTTGGGCGCAAAGGCAAGCTGACCGAGGATGACGTTAACACCGCCATGCGCGAGGTGCGCATGGCCCTGCTCGAAGCCGACGTTAACCTCAAGGTCGCCAAGGACTTCATCAACCGCGTCAAAGAGCGGGCCATCGGCGCTGAAGTCCAGAAGAGCCTCAAGCCGTCGCAGCAGGTGATCAAGATCGTCAACGAGGAGCTGATCGCCACGCTCGGCCAGCCGGGACGCCTCAACCTGAGCGGCCCGACGCCGCGCGTGATCATGCTCGTCGGTCTGCAAGGCTCCGGCAAGACGACGACCGCCGCCAAGCTGGCGCTCATGCTGCGCCGCGACGGTCGCCGCCCGTTCATGGTGGCCGGCGACACGTATCGCCCCGCCGCCGTAGACCAGCTTGTGACGCTGGCCAAGCAGACGAACATCCCCTACCACGAGGAGGGGACGTCCGCTTCGCCGCCGGATATTTGCGCGCGCGGCGTGGAGGCGGCACGCAAGGCCGATGCGACGGTCGTCCTGCTCGACACTGCCGGGCGCTTGCAGATTGACGACGAGATGATGGACGAGCTGGTCGCCATCCGGGAGCGCACACAGCCCGCCGAGATTCTGCTCGTCGCCGACGCGATGACCGGTCAGGAAGCGGTGCGCATCGCCGAGGGCTTCAACCAGCGCGTCGGGCTGACCGGGCTGATCCTGACCAAAGTGGACGGCGACGCGCGCGGCGGCGCGGCCATCTCCATGCGCGCGGTGACCGGCGTGCCCATCAAGTACATGGGCACGGGCGAAAAGCTGGACGGCCTGGAGCCGTTCCATCCGGATCGCCTGGCGTCGCGCATCCTGGGCATGGGCGACGTGCTCACGCTCATCGAGCGCGCCGAAGAGCTATTCGACGAGCGCGAGGCGGAGCGGCTGCAGCGCAAGCTGCTCAAGAACCAGTTCACGCTGGAGGATTTTCTCAAACAGCTTCAGCAGATCAAGCGCATGGGCAGCGTCGGGCAGATTCTCGACATGCTGCCGGGCATGGGGCGCTTGCGCCAGCAGATCAACATTGACAACGAAGAGGCGCAGAAGCAGCTCAAGAAGGTCGAGGCGATCATCTACTCGATGACGCCCGGCGAGCGCCGCAACCCGAAGCTGCTCAATGCCCGCCGCAAGCAGCGGATCGCCGCTGGCAGCGGCACATCAGTCCAGGACATCAACGCGCTGCTCCGCCAATTCCGCGAGATGCAGCGCATGATGCAAATGATCGGGCGCGGCAACATCCCGCGTATTCCCGGTCTGTTCAAGTGACGGGGCCAGTCCCCGTCGTCTGCTGCGGTTGTATCGGCAGTCCTTCCCTGCCAGCCCTCTCGCAGCACGCGGCAGAACTAGTCGAGGCACGCTAATATTCGCCATCAGCGAGGGATAGGGATCAAGGATGGTTCGCATTCGTCTGCGCCGTGTGGGGCGCAAGAAACAACCAAGCTATCGTGTCGTGGTCACCGATGCGCGCAGCCCGCGCGACGGTCGCTACATCGAGATCATCGGCTTCTACAACCCGCGCACCGAGCCAGCGACGATGACGCTCAAAGAAGAGCGCGCGCTGCACTGGCTGAGCGTGGGCGCTCAGCCCAGCGAGGCAGTTCGCCGCATCATGGAGAAGCTGGGCACGCTGGCCCGTCTGGAGCGGCTGAACAAGGGCGAGGCCCTTGAAGTGCTCGTCGCCGAGGCCGAGGCTGCGGCGGCTGCCCGCGAGCCGATCAGCCCCAAGACCCGCCGCCCGGCACCGGCCAAGGCCGAAAAAGCGGCTCCGGCGGCGGCTGAAGACGCCGGTGCTTAGTGGGGCGCATTGCCCGCCCTGCTCGCCGACTGCAATTGCCAAGCCCGATGCGGACAGCCGGTATCGCCCCGCTGTCCGCATCTGCCCATTTGCCCGGCACTGAGCCTTGCAGGCCGCTGACTGGCTTGCTGGACAAGGAAACGCTGTCATGAGAGAACTGGTCGAGTACATCGCCAAGTCGTTGGTCGAAGACCCGTCCCAGGTTCAGATCACCGAGACGACGCACGGCGGCACCACGATTCTTGAGCTACAGGTCGCCCAGGACGACATGGGGCGTATCATCGGCAGGAATGGGCGCGTTGCCAATGCCATGCGCGTGCTCGTGCGCGTGCTGGCGTCGCAGCGGGGCAAGCGGGTGACGCTCGACATCGTATGAGCGACGCCCGGATTCCGATCCGCCCTGCCTGATGACTCCTACAGCCGTCCCCCCGCCCTTTCTGCTGTTGGGCCAGGTGCTCCGTCCGCACGGCATACGCGGCGAGCTTCGCGTCGAAGTGCTGACGGCGTACCCGGAGCGCATAGGGCCGGAGCAGCGCGTGTATCTCGGCCCCGATCCCGCTGACGTGAGCGCAGCCCGGCTGTACACGATTGTCCAGGCGCGCCGGCACCAGAAGTACCTCATCTTGCGGCTTGCAGAGATTAGCGACCGCAACGCCGCCGAGCTGCTGCGCCAGCAGTACGTCATGGTAGCCCTTGAGGATGCCATCCCCCTGGAAGACGATGAGTACTACCTGTTCCAGGTGATCGGGCTGGACGTGATCAGCACCGACGGCGAAACACTCGGCAGCGTCCAGGACGTGCTGGAAACCGGCGCCAATGACGTGCTTGTGGTGCACGGCCCGCGCGGGGAGATTCTGCTGCCGGTCATAGACGAGTGCGTGCAGGATATTGACTTCGACGCCGGGACGATCACCGTCCGCTTGCTGGATGGCTTGCTGGGCGAGTGACGCCCGATCCTCACATCCTCCCCTGCGACCACAAGAACTGGATTCGAACCGCCGAGATGCAGAGGACGCAGAGAAGAGCCAGGACTGGCACAGTGCTTGATGCATCTTCCCTCTGTGCTCTCCGGGCCTCTGCGGTTCAAGTCTCTCGCCCCACATCTAGAACTCGTCCGCCCCTTCGCGCGCTTGACAGAGGGTAGCGCCCCTGCTATGCTGAGACCTTCAGCGGCAAGGGAGAGCAATGAGCGCGCGTAAGTACTGGCTGGGCTTCAACGTTGTCAAGGGCATCGGCCCGGTGCGCCTGCGCGCGCTGCGGGCGGCCTTCGGCGATCTTGAAGTGGCCTGGGGCGCACCCGAACCCAGACTGCTCGCCGCCGGGCTGGATCGGCGCACCGTCGAGAGCCTCGTCCAAACGCGGCGGACGCTCGACCTCGACCGCCTGCTCGACGAGGTGGACGCCGCCGGAGCCTCCGTGCTCACCCTGGACGATGCCGATTACCCGGCCCTGCTGCGCGAGCTACCCGACTCTCCGCCCGTGCTCTACGTCAAGGGCACGCTGCTCGACGACGACCGCTGGGCGGTCGCTTTCGTCGGGACGCGCCGCGCCAGCACTTACGGGCGCGACATGGCTCACCACCTGGTCACTTCGCTGGTCAGCGCCGGAATTACCATCGTCAGCGGGCTGGCTCTGGGCATTGACGCGGCAGCGCACAAGGCCGCGCTGGAGGCCGGGGGCCGCACCATCGCCGTGCTGGGCTGCGGCATTGACCAGGTCTACCCGCCGGAACACCGTCACCTGGCCGCCGCCATCATCAACTCCGGCGCGCTGGTGACCGAATTCCCGCTCGGTACGCAGCCCGAAGCGAAGAACTTCCCCGTGCGCAACCGCTTGATCAGCGGGCTGTCGCTGGGCGTCGTCGTGGTGGAGGCCCCGGCTGATAGCGGCGCGCTGATCACGGCGGACTGCGCCGCCGAGCAGGGACGCGACGTGTTCGCCGTGCCGGGCAATGTCACCGCGCGCACGACCGCCGGTACCAACCGCCTGATTCAGAACGGGGCTAAGCTGGTGGTGGACGGCAACGACATCCTCGACGAGCTAAACCTGACGCGCACGACTGTCGAGACGCGCGCGCAGGTACGGGCCGTCGCGCCTGATACGCCCCTCGAAGCAGCGCTGGCTGACCTGCTTGGTGACGAGCCGCTGCACATTGACGAGCTGGTGAGGCGCTCCGGCCTGGCGATCACAGAGGTCAGCAGCACGCTGGCTCTCATGGAACTGAAGGGCATTGCCCGCCGCCTGGAAGGGATGATGTACGCCCTGGCCCAGAGCGGCGCGGGGCAGCTTCGCCTGGACTAACCGAGACTGTTGCGCCGTGCGTTGCGGCGCTTGAATTGACTTGTCGTGGGAATGGACATCATGGACTCTTTGCACGCCCTGATCATGGCGGGCGGCGGTGGGACGCGCCTGTGGCCGCTTAGCCGTCGCAACCGGCCCAAGCAAATGCTGGCCCTGGTCGAAGACCGCACCATGTTTCAGATTTCCGTCGAGCGGCTCGCGCCCTTGCTGCCGCCGGAGCGCATCTTCATCGTGACCGGCCAGGACCAGGTCGCCGCCCTGCGCGCCGACGCGCCGCACATCCCGCCGGAGAACTTCGTCGCCGAGCCTTTCGGCATGAACACCGGCCCGGCGGTCGGCCTGGGCGTGATTCACATTCAGCAGCGCGCGCCGGATGCGCTGGTCGCTGTGCTGACCGCCGACCAGCATATCGCCGACAAGGCCCGCCTGCGCCAGGTGCTCGCCGCCGCTGCCGAGCTTGCCACGCGCGGCGAGATCATCACCCTGGGCATCACGCCCAGTTTCCCCTCCACCGGCTACGGCTACATCCGCCGGGGCGCGCCGCTGGCCCAGGCCGGCGGCTTCCAGGCGTACCAGGCCGACGGCTTTACCGAAAAGCCCGACCTGCCGACCGCGCTTAGCTTCCTGGAAAGCGGGTTGTATAGCTGGAACAGCGGCATGTTCATCTTCCAGGCCGGGCGCATCCTGGACGAGTACGCGCGCCAGCAGCCGGATATGCACGCGCTGCTGCGCGCCATTCAAAGCGCCATTGGCCGCACGGATTACGAGGCTGTGCTGGCGGAGAAGTGGCCGCAGATGCCGCGCATCTCCATTGACTACGCGGTGATGGAAGACGCGCAGGGCATGGCGGTTATCCCGGTGGACATGGGCTGGAGCGACATCGGAAGCTGGCAGACGCTCTACGAAGTGCTCGACCACGACGCCGACGGCAACGCCGCGCGCGGCCAGGGCCGCGACCATATCCACGTGGAGACGACCGGCACGCTGGTTTACAGCGACCGGCGCGTGGTGACGATTGGCGTGGAAGACCTGGTGATCGTCGAGACGGATAGCGTGCTGCTGGTCTGCCGCCGCGACCGCTCCGAAGACGTGCGGGCGGTCGTCGAGCGGCTCACGGCTGCCGGTGAGACCGACCTGCTCTAGCGGACGGGCGCGCCATGATCATTGTCGCCGCCACCATTGACCTCGACCTGCCGGGGGTGGCTTCGCTCAAGGAGAAGCGCGGCATCCTCAAGTCGCTGATTGCGCGGCTGCACAAGACGTTCGACATTGCCGCCGCCGAAGTGGACTACCATGATGCGTGGCAGTCGGCGATGCTGGGCGTAGCCATCGTCAGCACGACTGCTGCACACGGCGAGGCAAAGCTGGAGCAGGTGCTACGCTGGATCGAGCGCAACCGTCCCGACGTGACCATCGTGGATCACACCCTGGAGGTGATTCACTTCGGCTGAGGAAGACTCACCTCCCCCGGCTTCCCAGCATGTGAGGAGAGAGTTCTTCAATTCGCAATCCGCAATCCGAATTTCGAAATCCTCACTCCGAGGTGATGATCTCGATGGTGTCAATGCGCGCCCGCAGCGCCTTCGACTGCGCGCCTTTCTCCAGCAAGGCGCGCTTTTGCGCTTCGTGGCGCTCACCCAGCACCCCAAGCTGGCTGAACACCGGCGCGAGAATCTGCTGCCCGTACTGCAACAGGCGGCTGCGCTCGCGGTTGGTCAGGTCTACCATCGCCTCGCGGTAGCTGGCTTGCAGCACGCGCAGACGCTTGTCCAACTCCTCGTTGGCGTCGTGCTTGATCTTGCGCCAGTAGAGCACCGCCGCCGTCCCCCCGCCGACGAACAGCGCCGGCCCCACCACCAGCGCCGCCAGCGCGCTGCCCACCGCCGCCGTCACCGCGCCGTGCGCCGCTACGCCCAGCACGACCGCCACAATGCCGCCCAGCGCCGCCGTGAAGCCGGTGGTGAAGCCAAGCAGGTTGCCCCGGAAGGTGTTGCGCAGGTCTTCGGCCAGGCTGTTGTCCGTGTAGGACTTCAATTCAGCGTCGGCGATGGCGATGGCCGCTTGCAGCGCGGCACGCTGCCCGGCGTAGCCGGTCGCGTCCACGCCGCCGACTTCCTGGCCCAGCTTGGTCTCCAGGGCCACCAGCCGGTCGAGCAGGCTGCGCCAGTAGCGGCGGCTGCTATCCACTACTTCGTTGACGTACTGCTCGGAGATGGCCGTAATCTGGTCAAGCGCGCTGCCCACAACTTCCTTCTCGAACTCGGTGCTCATCCGCTCGCGGTTGAGCGTCTGCGACGCCCGCCCCAGCGTCAGGTTGTGCTGGATGAACTGGCGGCCCCGCTCGCGCAGCCCGTCGAAGACGCGGTCTAGCTCGCGCTGCGCCAGCTCAAGCTGCTCGTCGAGCGTGCCCGCCTGCCGGTTGAGCTCCTCGCGCAGGCTCTCCGCCAGGGCCGTGTCACTGGCGATGAGCGCCATCTGCGCGTCGAGCGCCGCCACGTACTTGTGAGCAATGCTGTCCACAAAGTCAAGCTGCGCGTAGAGCTTCTGCTTGGCGGGCGGCACGCGCTCGAAGATCGTGCGCAGGTGCTCGCGCACGGCGTTCATCCCGCCGGGATCGTTGGCGGCGCTGGCGAAGATCCCCCCGCCCTTCTCCTTGAGCGCCTGCTTGGCCGAGACGACGAAGATCTCCGGGCGCAGGTCGAGCAATTCGTGAAGCTGCTGGCGGACGAAGGCCAGCACTTCCTTCTGCTCCTGGCGCTGCAACAAATCCGACTGGTTGATCACGACGACGATCTTCTTGCCGTAATCTTTGGCCAGCTCCAGGTAAAGCCGCTCCGTCTCGGCCAGGGCGCGCTTGGCCGAGAGCAGAAAAATGACCAGGTCGCTGCGGCTGAGGAATCCCTTGGCGATCTGCTCGTGCTTGCGGAAGACGGAGCCAGTCCCCGGCGTGTCCACGATGACCACGCCCGGCCCGCCGGTATTGGGGTGCAGCCATTCGCGCACGACGCCCTGCTCGCGCCAGACGGCGTCACCGCGCCGCTTGCTCGACCAGCGCACAAGCTCGATGGCGTCGGTGGTCGGCGTGATGCCCACCGGCAGCAGGTCGTCGCCCAGCAGCGCGTTGACGAACGTGGACTTGCCCGCGTTGAACTCGCCGACCACGACCACCAGGAAGAACATCTCTTGCAGGTCGGCGGCGTTCTGTTGCAGGCGCTTGCGGTCGGCGGCGCTGTCCGCGCCCATCTGCCCCAGGATGTCGGCTACGTCGTGCAGCAGGCGCACTTCCTGCTCGCGCGCGTCGGCAATCGGGCCTTCCAACACAATGCTCGTCATTCGTCCTGCACGCCTTCCTCAAGGGGAACGGCCCGGCGCTTGCCGGTATCCATCTCGGCCAGGCCGCGCTGAATCGCCACAAGAGCCTGCTGGTGCTCGCTCAGGTCGCGCCGCAGCGCGTCAAGCGCCTCCGTCTGCGCGACGACCAGCCGGGTGAAGGGCGCGGTCGCGTCGCGGCGAAGCTGCACGCCGTGCGCCACCAGTTCGTCGCAGGCGCGGCGCAGCACGCCGACGTACTCATCGCGGAAGCCGCGCACCCGCCGCTCGAAGTTGCGGCGCAGGAACCAGCCCCGCACCGGAATCAGCGCCAGGCCCAGCAACACCGCCGCCAAGCCAATCACCAGCACGACCAGCAGCCCCCCGGCGTCGGGCGCGCTGTTGCTGAAGCCGCCTGCCGCCGCCGCCAGCACCACGCACACGGTTAGCACTTCCCACAGCGCCAGGATGATCAGCGTGTTGCGCAATGTGCGATCCAGGTGAGCGATCTCAAAGCGCTGCGCCTCGCGCAGCAGGTCGTCCAGGCGCGGGCGCACATTGCGCAAGAAGCTGCGCTCGTAGCGCAGCGGCGTCTGCACCTTGCCGACAATCTTGTCGGACAGGTTGGGCGGCAGCTTCTGCACCGCGTCGCGCGTGTAGTCCACCAGATCGTCTATGTCCTGCAAGTCGCGCCCTTCCAGGCGCGGGCCAAGCTTGTCGGCCAGTTCGGGCACGCGCTGGAACGTCTCGCGCACCTTATGCCGCTCGAAGGCGGATTCGGCACGAGTCCGCCCGCTGAAGCGGCGCACCAGCCGTCCCAGCCCGACGATCTCGCCCAGCCCGCTGAAGAACATCCCGACTCCGCGCGAAAACTGGAACATCTCGCCGATGGCCTCGCTCCCGCGCGCGGCGGCTTCGTCCCAGGCGTGACCGATCTCGGCCAGGCCGTCGTCCACCGTCTGGCGCTGCTCACGGCGGCCCTGCTCGATCTGCGCCTCGATATTGTCCAGCGTCTTGCGGTGCATGTCGAGCGCGGCCTGCTGCTCCTGCACCCTGCCAAGCGCGTCTTTGGTCACGTTCTGGCAAATCTGGACGGGAGTCTCCAGCTTCTGGCGCAGCCGCTCGATGTCGCCCAGCGTCTCGCGGATGTAGGCTTCAATGTCTGCGAAGCCGGAAGCGTCCCACAGAATCTCGTCGCGCGGCTGCTCCTGCTGCGCGGCGAGAGCGTCACGGGCCGATACCAGCCAGACCAGCGAGTCCATCCCCAGGTGCAGGCGGCTCTGCTCCAGCACGAAGTCGCGCACCTGCTCGCGCTCCGCCTCGTCCAGCAAATCTACCTGGTTGACGACGACGATCACCCGCTTGCCATACGCCTTGAGCGCCTGGAGGTATTCCAGGTTGCTGGCCGAGAGCACCTGCGTGGCGATCATGACCAGCAGCACCACATCGGCGCGGTGCAGAAAGCGGCCTGTCACCTCATCGTGCGTGCGAAAAACCGACTCCAGCCCCGGCGTATCCACCAGGCTGAGGTGCTCCAGCAGCGGGCTGGGATGGAACACAGTCTCGACATCGCCTGCGCGCGTGCGCTGAAGGTCGGCACCGCGCCGCAGGATGGCGATGTGATCGGTCGTCGGGATCGGCCCCACGTCCAGGATCGCCTCGCCGAGCAGCGCGTTGATGATGCTCGACTTGCCGGAGCCGAACGGCCCGACCATGACCATCAGGAACGGGTGATTGGCGTGGAACAGCGCGTCACGCACCTGCTCCATCTGGCCAGCGGGCAGGTCGTCCACGCGCGCCAGCGTATCGAGCAGAGCCGTGATCTGCTCGTGCTCCTGGCGGCGCACAGCCTCGTACTGGCTGAGCAGCTTGCCCGGCAGTGAACCCTTCACATCCACCAGTCACCGCCCTTCGCGGGGCGCACCAGCCCGCCCGCCCTACGCCGGCGCAGCAGGCATCAGCACGCCAGGGACATAATCACGCAGGATCGAGCCGCCGATGAATTCGCGCAGCAGCGAGTTATCCGGAACGAGGTTGGTATCCATGTCCGTCAGCCAGCTCAGGATCGAGAGCAGGCGGCGCGCTTCAATGTAGTGCGCCTGACGCGGCTCGATCTGCAGGAGCAGTGGCTCGGCCAGCGGGCGCAGCACGGCCAGCTCGTACAGCAGCGCCGAGTTGAACATGACATCGGCGTTCTCTTGATAGGGGAAGATGTTGCGTTTCTCGCCGCGCCGCACGCTCTCCCAGCGCGAGAGCGTATCCAGCGCCGAGTAGCCCCGGTACGTCGCATCGCGCACGATACGCCGGATCAGGCGCACGTCGGTAGTGGGAACGCGATTGTGGCGGTCAATGTTAAGCTGCGTCAGCGCCGACACGTAGACGCGATACAGCCGCTCGGTGGGCAGGGCCTGCACCAGGCGCGGGTTCAGCCCGTGAATGCCCTCGATGATCAGGATTTGGGCTTTGGAGAGCGTGATCGCCTGCTCCTCAAAGGAGCGCAGCCCGGTCTTGAAGTCGTAGTGTGGGATATGCACCGGCTCGCCAGAGGTCAGGGCCAGAAGCTGCTCGTTGAACAGCTCCAAGTCTACCGCCTCCAGCGCCTCGAAGTCGTATTCGCCGGTCTCGTCGCGCGGCGTCAGGTGGCGCTCGACGAAGTAGCGATCCATCTCCAGGGTGTAGGGGTGCAGCCCGTGCGCCATAAGCTGCACGGCCAGCCTCTTGGAGAACGTGGTCTTGCCCGACGACGACGGCCCGGCGATGAGCACGATACGCAGCCCGTCCTGGTGGCGGGCCGAGATGCGCCCGGCGATATTGGCGATGTGCCGCTCGTGCAGCGCCTCGTTGACCAGCACCAGCTCGCGGGCGCGCCCATCGCGGATCGCCTGGTTCAGGTGGCCGATGTCCTCCACGCCCAGCAGGGTAAGCCACTCCTCCGTCTGGCGGAAGACCTCGGTAAGCTGCGGTGACTTGGTGTGCGGGCGGATGATATTCGGGCTTTCGCGGCGCGGGTATTGCAGGATGAAGCCGTCGTCTTCAGGCAGAACGTTGAACAGAGTCAGGTAGCCCGTGTGCGGCACCATGTACCCGTAGAAGTAGTCGGCCTCGCCGCGCAGCCTGTAGATGGTCAGGTAGTCTTTCTGGCGAAATTCCAGCAGCCGCACCTTGTCATCGTCGCCACATTCCTGGAACACGCGCCGCGCTTCGTCCAGCGGAATGCGGTGGCGCGTGATCGGATCGCAAGCAGCGACGATCTCGCGCATCCGCGCCTTGATCGCTTCCAGCTCATCGGGTGTGAAAGAGGGCCGCCTGTGCACTTTGCAGAAGAACGCCCCGCTCGGCAGCGCGTAGTCCACGATCACCTGCGTGCCGGGGAACAATTCGGTCGCCGCGACGGTCAGCAGGAAAGCCAGCGAGCGCCGGTAGATGCGGCTCCCGTCTCCAGAATCGGTGCGCACAAGCTCCACGCAGACATCGCGCTGCACGGGCATGGTTAGCTCGCGCAGCGAGCCGTCCACAATCGCCGCGACAGTCAGCATTCCGCCGCTGGCCTGCCGACGCTCGTAGGCGTGGACATAGGTCTCAAGCGGCGTGCCAACAGGCGCTTCGAGAATCGTGCCGTCTGGAAACTTCACCTGCGCGCAAGTGCGCTGCGCTGCTTCCTGGATCACTGACAGGTCTTCAATCATCTATCTCACTCACAATACGATAAGGCCGACAAACAGTTGCAGCACACATCCAGCCGGAGTCACTGCACACGCAGGACAGCGCCACTTCGCCCCGGCAGCGTGACGGCAACCTTGCCCCCCTCGACCGCCACGCGCCCTTCGCCGAATGCGAACTCGGCCAGGCGGGGTGCCGGATTCACCGGCAGGTGCAGCGTGCTCTCGTCCTGCGCGGTGTTGAAGGCCACCAGCAACCGCTCGCCCTGGTAGTCGCGCTCAAAGGCGAAAAGCTCTCCCTTAGCCAGCAGCGCCCGGTACGTCCCGCGCCGCAGCGCCGGATGCGCGTGGCGCAGGCGGATGGTGGCGCGCACGTAATCGCGCAGCGCAGCGTCCCAGCGCTGCTCATCCCAGGGCATCGGCCCCCGGCACTCCGGGTCGTAGCCCCCGCTCAGCCCGATCTCGTCACCATAGTATACCGTCGGCGCGCCGGGCATGGTCATCTGGAAGAGCATCGCCAGGCGCAGCGCGGACTGATCGCCACCGGCCAGCGTCACGAAGCGCGGCATGTCGTGGCTGCTCAGCAGGTTTAGCTGGGCGGTGGTGATAGACCAGTCGTACAGGGCCAGCATGTCCTCAATGGCGCGGGCAAAGCCGGGCGCTTTGAGTGGCTTGGGCGGCGGATACGTCCCGCCTAGCCACATGGGGGCGAGAGTCCGCGCCGCAAAGAAGCGCAGCGCCGCGTGCGTCTGGATGTAGTTCATCACCGCGTCGAACTGGTCGCCGCGCAGCCAGCGCCGCGCTTCAACCCAAATCTCGCCGACGACATAGGCGTCGGGATTGACGCCCTTCACCCGCCGGCGGAATTCCTGCCAGAAGGCGTCGTCGTCAATCTCCGCCGGCACGTCGAGCCGCCAGCCGTCCGCACCGAAGGCGATCCAGTGCTCGGCCACATCGAAGATGAAGGCGCGCACCTGCGGGTTGTCCGTGTTGAGCTTGGGCAGAGCGCGCAACCCGATCCAGGCGTCGTAGTTGGGCGGCTGCTCCTCGTCGTAGGCGTGCAGCGGGAACCCATTGACCGTGAACCAGTCCAGGTACGGCGACTGCGCGCCGCATTCCAGGATGTGATTGAACTGGAAGAAGCCGCGACTGGCGTGGTTGAACACGCCATCCAGCACGACGCGCATTCCGCGCGCGCGGGCCGCATCGAGCAGGGTGCGCAGCGCCGCGTTGCCGCCCAGCAGCGGGTCTACGTGGTAGTAGTCGTGCGTGTGGTAGCGATGGTTCGACGCCGACTGGAAGACCGGGTTCAGGTAGATAGCCGTGATGCCCAGGTCTTGCAGATAGTCCAGGTGCTCGGCCACCCCCAACAGATCGCCCCCCTTGAAGCCGTGCGAAGTCGGCGGGCTATCCCACGATTCGAGGTTGGCCGGCTTCTCGACCCTGTCACTCCTGGCGAAACGATCGGGGAAAACCTGGTAGAAGACGGCGTCTTTCACCCACTCTGGCGTTTGGACTGGCTGTGTCACCCCACGCTCCTCGGCGATGCGCGGCCCACACTACAGGCCCAGGCATATTGGCTTCGATCGTACCGTCTCTGTCCACCGAGGGCAAGGGCGGCCTGGCCGGGTAGTGTATCGAATTCGGTTGAGATGGAGTGGGTACTGGCTGCCGTGCGCCCCCCCATCCCCCAGCCCCTTCCCCCACGCTGCGCGGAGGGAAGGGGAGCAGGCCCGCCGCTTCTCTCCCTTCCCCCCTTTGTGGGGGAAGAGCCGGGGATGGGGGGCCATTCCTGTGTGACGAGTTTCAACCGACAAGGATACACTGCCCGCTCCCTGGCCTCTGCACAGCCTCGCGGGGGTGAGGTCCTACGGCTCGTCGCCTTCGTAGTATTCGGGGGGAGTGCCGCCATGCTCCGGGGCGATAACCCACAGGTCGCGCTCGGCGACTACGCGGTTGTTCAGCAGCTTGTAGGCGTCGGGGTTTCTCAGCTCGTCAACGGCGTAGCGCCAGCGCCCTGGCCCCACCTGGCGCAGCACCGAACGGCACTCATCACAGCGCACCACCCGGCGCACGCGCGGGATGCCCAGCACGCGGTAACGGCGATCTTCCAGGTAGAGCGTGCCACGCGCGCAGATGGGGCACGTCGTTAGCAGGAAGCCTTCCTGATAGCGAGCCAGGTTTGCCGCCTGAGTCACATAAGCGCCGGCATAGGCCAGCACCAACAAGACGACCGCCCCGCCCACCAGCAGGTACCGCATCGGCAGGCCGGAGTCGCCGTCATCCGGCGTCGCCACCATGACCGGGGCGGAAGGAGCGCCGCCAGTCTCGCCCCCCACTTCTGCGACTGCCAGCGCCGTTGGCGTCACGCTCGGCACAGGCGAGGGCATTTCGGTGGAAGTGGGCGAAGGCTCCAACGTTGCAGTCGCTGTTGGCGCGGCGGCGGTAGGCGTGGTCGTAGGTAATGATGTGGGCGTCTCCATTGGGGTAGCTGTGGGCGCTTCTGTCGCCGTCTCCGTCGGTGCAACAGTCGGCGTTTCCGTCGGCGGGTCTGTGGGCGGCGGTGTCTCGGTCGGCACCACCAGGGCGACCGCCGCTACCGTCTCGGTCGGCGGCACTGTTGCTGACGGCGGCTCAGTGTCGGTCGCGGTAGGACTCGCCGTGACACTGGGCGCGGGCGTGTCAGTCGGGATGGCAGTAGGCGAGGCTGTCTCCGTCGCCGAGGGGGTCACCGTCGGAGTCGCCGTCGGCGCGGGCGTGTCCGATGGGGTGACAGTGGCGGTAGCAGTGGGCGACGGGGTGGCGGTGGGCGGCGGCGTGTCCGTCGGTGAGGGAGTTGCGGTGAGCGTCGCCGTCGCTGTGGGCGTGGCGGTGTCAATCGGTGTAGCGGACGGCGTGAATGTCGCCGAGGCGGTCGCTGTCGCGGTGGAGCTGGGCGTGATCGTCGGAGTCGGCGTGATCGTCGGGCGAGGCGTGCGCGTGGCTGTAGGAATGACCGGCACCGGCGTGAACGATGGTGTCAACTGCGGCACGTCCACCACCGGCAGGGACTCGATCACCTCCACCCACACCACCAGATCGCGGCGAATCCAGCCATAGCCGTCACCGAAACGGACCATCACCCAGCGCCCGGCGGTATCGCGCGCCACCGGATCAACCACGTCTCCGGTGAAGACGGCGCCAACCGCCGAGTAACCCCGCCCCGGCCCGGAACGCACAAACGCACCATCCGCACCGGCATCTACCCAGTTGGCGTTGGGCGTATAGGTGGGACCGCCCGGCGTATTGTAGTAGAGCGGGAGGGGAATCGGCGTGGGCGACAGGACGGTGATCACCGGCAGCGCCGCCGTATTCAAGCGCCAGCTCACTCCGTCAATCCGCACCCAGCCCTGGGTGTAGAGGTAGCTGATCAGAATCCAGTCGCCGTCGTAGTTACGCGCCAGGGGTTGTACCCACGCGCCGACCGGCAGCACCCCGACCGGGTTGTAGCGCAGACTCGGCCCGGCGCGCACATTGACGCCCAGCGGCACATGCACCCAATTGACGTTGGGCGTCAGCGAAGGCTCGCTCTGCGCCCACAGGACGCGCGGCAAATCGCTCGCCGCGATCGCCAGCCCCATGACGACCGCTGCGAGCAGCACAGCCCAACGGCAGCAGACGATGCGCCTCATGCAATCCTCTCGGTATGCACCTCGCTGTGCTTATCCTACCACGAGGGCCAGCGCCGAACCAATAGGCCGCCAGAACCAGCAGCGCCGCGCCCTGGTCTGGCACGCGGCGCTGTCTTGGCTGCGCAGTCTGCCGGGCTGCGCACAGCCCGGCGAGCGCCGGTCACTGCGTCAGGATGTAGGCGATGATGTCGGCCAGTTGAGCCTCATCATACTGCTCGCCGTAGGTCTTGGGCATGATGTCGTTGAAGCCCTCAACGAGATGCGCGCCCGGCTCAACAATGGCCTCGTGCAGGTAGTCCTGCGCCGTCATGCCCTCCACGCGCGTCGCCGCCCGCTCGCCCATGCCGGTCAGGGCCGGGCCTGCGCCGTCCGCCGCGCCATGACAGCTGCTGCACGCCCGATCGAACAGCACCTTGCCGCTGGCCGCGTCGCCGGCAGCGGGCGCTGTGGCCTCTGGTGCGGCGGCCTCCTCGCCAGCCGGAGCCTCACCGCCCGACTCAGCCAGGATGTAAGCGACCAACGCCTGTAACTCGGTCTTGTTGAACTGCTCGCCATAGCTCTTGGGCATGATATCGCCAAAGCCCTCGACGATGTAGGCGCTCGGCCTGACAATCGCCTCGCGCAGGTAGTCCCTCGCTGGCATACCCTGCACACGCGTCGCGGCCCGCTCGCCCATGCCGGGGAAGGCCGGGCCTGCGCCGTCCGTCGCACCATGACAGGCTTCGCACGGGACAAATAGCTCCTTGCCCATCGCCACAAGCTGCGCTGTGTCAGCTTCCTCCCCGCCTGCTTCCTCTGTGCCGGTTCCGGTCGCCGCAGCTTCGCCCGCCGGAGCAGACGTGGCCCGCAGCGCGTCAACCAGCGCCGGTTCCTCGCCTTTGGGCAGCGTGGGAATGGGCGTCAGGTCTTTGGCCAGATCGCCTCCTCCGCAGGCCCCCAACACTGTCGCCAGCAACAGCAGCAGCACCACTGCCATCCAGGTTCGCTTGGACACAACTGACCTCCGTTTCCTATACCAGCCTCAGGCCCCTTCACCCCGCGTGTGCGCTCACTCGCCCAGGCTGCGCACATAGTTGACGATGTCCCAGGTCTCGCCGGGGTTCAAGTTCTCGGCCAGGCTGGGCATGCGATTCTTGCCCAGCCGGATCACCCGGAACAGGTCTTGGTCAGAGAGCGCTGCCGCACGCGCGGCGAGCGACTGCGGCACCTCCGGGAAGTACTTGCCCACCTCCGCGCCGACCTTGTCACCCTGCATCCCGTGACACATGGCGCAGTTGGTGCCGAAGAGAGCCTGACCCCGCCGCAGCGATACGCCCGTCGCGGGCAGCGGCGCGGTAGCTGGCTCGCCAGCGATGAACACCGGCCCCTGCACCGGAACAGACTTCGCCGGAGCAGCCAGGCGCGGCCCTTCCTGCGCGCTGACAACAACCGTGTCGTCCATCTTGTTGATCCAGGGAATGTGCACGATGTCGTAGCTGAGCAGCAGCGGGATGAGCAGGATGACCAGCCCCCCAGCCGTGACCGCGCCCCAAAACAGCAGGTGACGGATACCCTGCGGCTTGAAAGCTGCCGCGTCCTCGCGCTTGATCACGCGGGCACGGTGCGCCTCAAAGACGCCCGCCACCTGCTCGGCCACCGCCAGCGGCGCGCGCACCTCCAGCCCGATGTAGCCGTCAGTGATGCGCTCGTCGTACATGCGCCGCGTCAGGATCGGGAAGCGGTTCTGCAACAGGAAGCTGGCGAACGCCCCCAGCATCGAGAACAGCGCGATCATCTCGAAGTAGATGATCGCCGTCGGCGGGACAGGACGCAGCCCTTGCCCGCCCACTTCGATCGGGTAGATGTGGGGCGTGACGTAAGTCAGAAAGAACGCCACGAGCGCGCCTAGCACCGCACCGCCCAACACAAACGGCAGGAACCACAGACGCGCCGGCTTGCGCGCGAAGAACTTGGCCGGGTACGGCACGCTCGACATCACCGTCATCTGCTCGTCCCGGACGCCGAGCGCGCGCGCCTCCTCAATGACCTCGGCGGTCGTCTCTACATTGTCAAACAAGCCTAACAGCAAGAAGTCGGCCATGCTCCCCTCCTAGTGGACTTCCGTCCGCGTGGACACCACGGCCCGACCAACGCGGCGAGTATCCTGCATCGCCTGGCCCTCGTAGACTTCCCACACCGGAATGATCGGCACGAAGCGAGTGAAGACCATGTACAGCAAGCCCAGGAAGGCCAGCGCGCCCAGCGTGACCGTCACTTCCGGCCAGTGCGGTGTGTAGTTGACCCAGTTGAAGGAAAGCTCGTTGCGCGACAGCGAGCCAGCCACGATCAGCACGCGCTCGACGTACATGCCAATCTGGATCAGGATGCCGATGACGAACATGGCCGGTAGCGACGTGCGCACGCGGCGCGACCACAGCGTACCCAGCGGCACAACGATGTTGCAGAACAGCATCAGGTAGAACATGGGGGCCAGCGGGCCGGTGAGCATGGCCTGGATCGCCTTCTCCATCGGCAGGTTGCCGTACCAGTTGGTGATCCACTCGGCGAAGTAGAAATAGACCCACGATAGGGTGAGGATGAGCAGGAAGATGCCCATCGCGTTGAAGTGCTCTTCGCGCATGAAGTAGCCGAAGCGCATCGTCTTGCGCACGATGATCATGACCAGGATCACCGCCGCCACGCCCGAATACAGCGCGCCCACCACAAAGAACGGGCCGAAGATCGCGCTGTGCCAGCCGGGTTGGATAGCCATCGAGAGGTTCCAGGACACGCCCGTGTGCACCGAGAACATCACCGGGATGATCACGTAGCTGAGGATGTTGCTGACCACCTCCAGACGGTGCCATTCGCTGCCCGTCCCGCGCCACCCCAGCGACAGCGCGCCGTAGAGCTTGCGCCGCCAGCCAGTTGTGTGATCGCGGGCCATCGCAAAGTCCGGGATGAGCGCAATGTACATGAACATTGTGCTGCCGATCAGGTAGGTGGTGATGGCCATCATGTCCCAGAACAGCGCCGAGCGGAAGTTGGGCCACAGCTCGCGCTGGTTGGGGATGGGCATCATGTAGAACAGCTTCCAGATGCGCCCGACATGGATGATCGGGAACAGACCCGCACACGCCAGGCCGAACAGTGTGATCGTCTCGGCAGCGCGGGCGATGGGCCGGCGAAAGTCCATGCGCATCAGGCGCAGCGCCGCCGAGATGAACGTCCCGGCGTGGCCGATGCCGATGAAGTAGATCAGGTTGGCGATGTACGGCCCCCACATCACCGAGCGGTTCAGGCCGGTGATGCCCAGGCCACTGAAGATTTGGATGGCCCAGGTGGTGAGAAAGGCCAGCGTCATCGCGCCCAGCCCGGCCAGCGCGATCCAGAAGCGCGGCCCGGTCTGGCGCATCGTCGCCAGCGTGAGCTGGTTTAGCTCGGCGGGCGGACGCGCGTCGAGCATGAGATGCTGCTCGCGCCCATGCTCGACCTGCTGGGCCAGGTGCTCGTCGTCGGGCACCGGCTTCTCCCAGTAGGGGCCAACGGTGGCTCTACTCTCCAACATGCGTCTCACCGCCTTTCAGATAGTAGACCGCCGGCTCTGTGCCCAGGTTCTCCAGCAGCTTGAACTGGCGCTCGCTGGGCACCATCTGCGCGACGCGGCTGCTCTCGTCCCACTTGTCGCCGAAGATGAGCGCGTCCGTCGGGCACGCCTGCGCGCACGCCGGGACAATCTCGCCATCTGCGAGCGGACGGCCCTCGATCTTGGCCCGCTCGCGCCCCCGGCGGATGCGCTGGATGCAGAAGGTGCATTTCTCCATGACGCCAGGGCTGCGCACGGTCACGTCGGGGTTAAGCTGCTGCTCCAGCGGCTCGTCGAAGCGCGGCGCCCAGTAGTTGAAGATACGCACCCGGTACGGGCAGTTATTGCCGCAGTAGCGCGTGCCGACACAGCGGTTATAGACCTGGATGTTGATGTTCTCCTCGGTGCTGTGGTACGAGGCATAGACCGGGCAGACCGGCTCGCACGGGGCGTTGCCGCACTGCTGGCAGAACACCGGCAGGAAGCGCGCCTTCACGTTCGGGTACTCGCCTTCCCAGTAGCGCTCGATGCGTATCCAGTGGTTGGCCCGGCCCCGGATCACTTCGTCCTCGCTGGAGACGGGGACGTTGTTCTCCGCGTGGCAGGCGACCACACACGCCTGGCAGCCCGTGCACTTGTCCAGGTCTACGATCATCGTCCATTTGTGTCCGTTGTTGCGTTCTTCAGCCATTCACACCACTCCTCTGACGCTCACAGAGCTCGCTCCCAGCACAGGCTGCCTGCTAGAACGGAACATGAACGTCCTCACCCGGATCAATCGTGCTTTCCAGCCTGGCGAGGGCCTGCTTCTTGTCCAGCTTGGTGATTCGCACGCGCACCGACGACCAGGCCAGGTTCCTGCCCGCGTCGTCCAGCGCCACACCGACCAGGTGCAGCACATGGCTGCCCCGCTCGCGCGCGTAGCGGCCCAGGTCGCTGTGACCCTGCCCCAGTGGAATAGCCACCGTGTCGGGGCGGATCGCCGGGAAGACGTAGGCCGGGGCCTCAAGCACACCGTGCGGCGACTCGACGCGCAGCACGTCGCCGTGATCCACACCCAGAGCTTTGGCAGTGGCCGGGTTGATCTCCACCCACGTCTGCCAGGCGACCGTCGTCAGCGGATCGGGGGTGCCTTGCAGCCAGGGCAGGCTCGCCCCGCGCCCGTCGCCCAGCAGCACCGAGGGATAGAGGTGTAGGTAGTAAGGATACTGCCCCTCGTCCCCTTCAAACGCCGCCTGAGTAGCCGTTACCGGTTCCTGGGCGGCAAGCTCCGGCGCGGCGCTCTCCGGCGCGGACTCCGGCCACCAGCCGCCGTGCTGCAGGAAGCGCGCCCAGCGCACCTCGTCATCGTCGCCGCCGCTCGCTCCTTTGGGCAGGGCCGTGATCTGCTCCTTGATGAAGGCGACTTCGTCCGTCCAGGGGAGCGCCGAGGCCGCCACCGGAATCCCGCGCACAGCCGTCAGCAGCACGTCACCGGTCGGGCGCACGTCGTGGAACGGCCCGACGACCGGCTGCTGGCTGCTGACCACCGGCAAGCCCTGGAAGCCAGGCTGCACCACTTCGTAGCCCCACCCTTCCAGGTACGTCCGGTCGGGCAGCATGTAGTCGGCCAGCGCGGAAGTCTCGTCCACCAAGGGGCTAAAGGAGACAATCGTCCCCACCTTCGCCAGCGCGCCGGCAATGCCGGAGCCGGGCGGCAGGTCGTAGACCGGGTTAGCGCCGTGCACGAGCAGCAGCTTGATCTCGCCCGCATTCATACGGGCGATCAACGCCTGGGCGTCCGCATAAGAAGAGACCAGAGGTGCAGCCAGAGTCGCCGGGACAGCGGGCGTAAAGCCCAGCCCGCCCACTCCGGTAAGCGCATTGAGCGCCTGCACCGCCGTCACTGCCGCCACGCTGTTGCTGGCACCGGCCAATGCACCGCCCGGAATGGCAACCGGGCGATCCGCCTCGGCGAAGGCGCGGGCCAGGACCACCAGATCGGCGAGCGCGAGATCGCACGCTGCTGCTGACGCGTCGAGGTCTACCTCACCGGCCAGCGTCGCGGCTAGCTCGGCCCGCGCCGCGCCGCCGAAGCCTTCATCAGCGATGATGCGCAGCAGCGCCCCAGCCACCAGCGCCTCCGCGCCCGGCTGGACGGGCACCCAGCGGTCGGCTTTGGCCCCGGTGATGGACATCTTCGGCTCGAACTGGACGAGCAGGCCGCGCTTGCCAAAGCGCTGGCTCCGGAACTGGCCGAACTCGACGCCGAAGCCGGTCGCCGACAGCCACGCCCCCAGGAAGTCCGCGCCGAAGGAGAAGATGACATCGGCCTGGGCCAGGGCATAGCTGGGCAGCGCCGCCCGGCCAAACAGCGCGTCGTTCGCCGCTGCCAGGGTGTTGGCACCGTTCATGGCGCTGGTCAGGTCGTAGCGCAGGGGAACTGGTGCGCCGACCGCCCCGGCATAGCGGGCGAACAGGTCGTACAGGTGGCCGGAAGTCGTCGAGCCAGTCCAGATGGCTACGGCATGGCCCGCCGCGCTCAGCTTCTCATAGAGCGTGTTGATCGCCTCATTCCAGGCGAGCGGCTTGAACTTGCGACTGCCCCGCTCCTCTTGCCGGACGGCACCGGTGACGCGGTCGGGGTTGTAGAGAAGTTGCAGCCCGGCCTGGCCGCGCGCGCACAGCTTGCCCTGGTTGACGGGGTGCTCCGGGTTGCCCTCGATCTTGACGGCCCGCCCATTCATGACGCGCACGAGGACGCCACAGCCCGCCGGACACATGCGGCAGGTGGAGGCGTACCAGTTGGCGATACCAGCAAGCTGCTCTTCCGGCGCGCGCACGTATGGCTCCAACGCTACCCAGCGTTCTGTCTCCTGAGCACAGCCTGCCAGGATAGCCGTCGCGGTGCCTGCCGCGCCGACCTTCAAGAACTCACGGCGAGTGAAATAGGTCATAAGTCCCTCCTAGCGATGGCAGACTGCACAATCCCACAGCGCGTCTTTGTCCTCCTGCTGAGCGTGGCAATCCAGGCAGAAGCCCATGTTCATGTTCGCCACTGGCTCGGCAATGGTCATCTCCTCAACCGCGCCATGACACGCGCCGCAGCTTACCGCAGCGGCGATGTGCGAGGCGTGGTTGAAGTAGACGAAGCTCGGCTGGCTGTTGACGCGCTTCCAGGGGATAGGCTCCTGGCGCTCCCAGTAGCCGTGTAGCTTCTGAATCTGGGGGCTATCGGTCGCAATGTACTCGTGACAGCCCATGCACTTCTCGACACTGGGAATGCCCGCAACCGGGCCTTTCATCACGCCGGTATGACAGAACTGGCACTGGAGGCCGTTCTCGGCGTGCCTCTTGTGGTTGAAAGCAATCGGTTGCCCCTCGTCGGCGCTGGTCTGGGCGATGACAATAACCAGCAGGATGACGACAAGCGCCGCCCCGCCCAACACCGCCCCGCCGAACAACAGGCGCTGCCTTGACGACAAGCCGGCTAGTCTACGCATGTGGCCTCCCTTCTACAGTGCATGATCCCACACTTCACCGGACAGCCCGGCAAACACATGGGCCGCGCAGCGATCACTGCGCGCCAGCGTGGTTCTTCCCGGCGAGAATCGGGCGGACCGAGCGCGATCCCAACGCCAAGATGACCGTGTGCAGTCTCCTAACTATACAATGAATTTCCGCACGTTCAAAACAGTCACCGGCGATACATCAACCTTGGTGGAAGTATCGCGACTGGCGTTGGCGCTGCGGCTTGGAGCATCCCGCCGACCTGGTATAATGTCGTGCCAGGCGCGCGTGCGGGCGCGCCATGCTCGTGCAGGAGAAACAATCCATGCGCATCGTCGTGCACGGCGGTCACCCCCTGCGAGGGACGACCCGCCCCTCTGGCAACAGCAATGCGGCACTGGCGCTCATCGCCGCCGCCCTGCTCACCGATCAACCGGTGCGGCTCAGCAACGTGCCGGATACGCTCAGCACAGCGTCTATGCTCGACGCGGCGCAGGCGCTTGGCGCAAGGGTCACGCGGCAGGGTGGCGACGTGCTGCTGGAAACGCCGTCGCTGCTCACCCGCGCGCTGGAGCAGAAACTCACTGAGAGCCAGGTCGGGGCGGTGCTGTTCCTGGCACCGATCCTGGCCCGGCGGCGGCACGCCCGCATGGAAATTCCCTACCCGCTGAGCCGCCTGCACACGCACCTGACGGCCCTGCGCGACCTGGGCGTGACCGTCCGCGCCAGCAGCGGCGTGATTGAGTTCGAGGCCGCGCCCTGGGAGCAGCGTGCGATCACGCTGCTGCAGGTGAGCGTCACGGCGACCGCGCTGGCGGCGATGCTGGCCGCGAGCCTCGGCCAGCGCACGACGATCAGCAACGCCGCCTCTGAGCCGCACGCGCAAGACCTGCTGCACTTCCTGGCCGCGCAGGGCGCGCGCATTGAGGGAATCGGCTCGAACGTGCTACACATCGAGGGCGTCGCCCAGCCAAGCGGAGCCGCGTACACTGTCTCGCCGGATCACATCGAAGTCGCCAGCCTGGCCGCGCTCGGCGCGATCACGCGCGGCACGCTGACCATTGAAGGGATCGTCCCCAGCCATCTCGCCGTGATCGCGCGCGTCTACGCCCGGCTGGGCGTGCGGCTGTTCATCAACGGTGACACGCTCATCCTGCCAGAGCACGATACGCTCATCGCCTCGGAAAGCGAGGAGGAGCTGGACGTGCCCATTGAGACCGCGCCCTGGCCCGGCTTCCCGTCCGACCTGATCGCCATGACCGCCGTCATCGCCACGCAGGCGCGCGGTACCACGCTCATTCACGAGAAGCTATTCGATAACCGGCTGCTCTTCGTGGACAAGCTCACGTCAATGGGCGCGCAGATCGTCTTGTGCGACCCGCACCGCGCGCTGATCGTCGGTCCGTCCGAGCTACGCGGTGAATACCTGGACACGCCCGATGTCCGCACGGGGCTGGCCCTGCTCGGTGCGGCGCTGGCTTCTTCGCGCAGCGTGACCATTGACAACGCCCAGCTCATCGAGCGGACGTTCGAAAACGTAGTGAGCAAGCTCGCCGGTCTTGGCGCGCAGATTGAGGTTGTACAGGCGTGATCAGCGAACCCCCTATTGTGATGAGGACCATCGCCGGTCTGCGCACAGGCACTTGTGTGACCGGCAGCGGGCGTCCGGTGGTGGCATTGCATGGCTGGGGCGGCAGCGTGCAGAGCTTCTGGCCGGTCGCCGAGCCGCTGGGCGGCGCGGGCTTTGCCGTGCACCTGCTCGACCTGCCCGGCTTCGGCCACAGCGACCCGCCGCCTGCGCCCTGGGGCGTGGCCGACTACATGCGCTTCGTCCTCGCCTACCTGGACGCCAGCGACCTGCCCCGCGTGGCCTTGCTCGGTCACTCGTTCGGGGGGCGCATCGGCTTGGTGCTGGCCGCCCAGCACCCTGACCGCGTCAGCAGGATGGTACTGGCGAACAGCGCCGGGCTGCGCACGCCGCTCTCGTTGAAGCAGCAGACGCGTAGCATCCTGGCGCGAGCCGTCCGCCAGACGCTCGATTGGGCACATTTGACTTCAGCGCGCGAGCGGCTACAGGCGTCCTACAACCGCCGCTACGCCTCGGAGGATTACCTGAGCGCCGGGCCGCTGCGCGAGACGTTTCTGCGCGTCATCTCCGAAGACCTGACGCCCTACGCCGTCCAGGTGCAAGCGCCCACCGTACTGATCTGGGGCGACCGCGATGCGGATACCCCGCTGTGGCAGGGCCGCAAGCTGGAGCAGTTGATCCCCGACGCCGGGCTGATCGTCTTTGAGGGCGCGGGCCATTTCTCGTACCTGGAGCGGCCCAACGATTTCCTGCGCATCGTCGCGCACTTCCTCAGCGACAGGAGCGAGCCGGCTCATGGTTGAGATACTCATCTTCGTGTGGCTGGCCGGAATCCTGTTGCGCATCTGGCGGCTAGCCCGCTTCTTCCAGATCGAGAGCTACGACAGCCGCCGCTTTCTGCACTGGCTGTTGGGACGGCCTCACCGCTACATCATGTGGCGCGCGCTGGTCTTCGTCGGCGTGGCCGGCCTGACCTCGTTCGCGCTGAGCTGGTTCGGCCAGGATACCGATCTGCTCTACCTGGTGATCTGGGGCCTGACCGCTGTCCTGGCGACCTGGCCGGAGCCGCCCAAAGAGGTCAAGCAGAAGTTCAAGCTGACGCAGCGCGCGGCTCGCCTGCTGATCACGGCCTTCGCCCTGGCTGTCATCGTGGCCATCAGCACCGAAGTCACGCTCAATACGGCGGTCTCAGCCAGTTACCGCACGAAGTTCCTGGTGATCACGGGCGTGGGGCTGGTCGTTTACCACCTCAGCCCGCTGGCACTGCCGCTCGCCAACCTGCTCATGCTCCCCGTTGAGGCGGGCTTCCGGCGCATGTTCGTCGCCCGCGCCCGGCGGACGCTGCGCCGGCTCAAGCCGGTCGTGATCGGCATCACTGGCAGCTACGGCAAGACGAGCACCAAGGAATACCTGGCCCACATCCTGCGCGGGCGCTATGAGGTGCGGGC
Source organism: Aggregatilineaceae bacterium (assembly GCA_040767545.1). Classification (GTDB taxonomy): domain Bacteria; phylum Chloroflexota; class Anaerolineae; order Aggregatilineales; family Aggregatilineaceae; genus UBA2029. Next base: position 64,592 of record JAXGOK010000012.1, read on the forward strand.
TACGCCCAAGAGCTACAATACCCTGATGGGTGTCTGCCTGACCATTAACAACGACCTCAGGCACAACGACCATTGCGACTATTTCATCGTCGAGATGGGCGCCTACATCGAGGGCGAGATTCGCAGCATCTGCAAGCTGACCAGGCCGCAGATCAGCATCGTGACCGCCGTCGGGCCGCAGCATCTGGAACGCTTCGGCAGCATCGAGGCGACTGTCCGTGCCAAGTACGAGATCATCGAGGCGCTGCCGCGCGACGGCGTGGGCATCTTCAACTGGGACAACCACGAAGTGCGGGTGATGTACGAGCGCGGCTACCCGGACACGCGCATCGCTGTGACCTGGGAGAACGCCGAGCACGCCACGCAGCTTCGCTTTCTGGCGCGCAAAGTCCGCCAGACGGTGGATGGCCTCAGCTTTGAGGTGGTGGACACGCTGCTGGGCGAGCGCGAGCAGTTCAGCACCCCGCTGGTCGGCAAGCACAACGTGACCAACATCCTGCTGGCGACGGCGGTCGCGCGGCACCTGGGGATGCCGCTGCGCGAGATCGCCATGCGCGTCGCCACGCTGGAATCGGCGGAGCACCGCCTGCAGCGCAAGACGCTTCCGGGCGGCATCACCGTCATTGACGACGCTTACAGTGCCAACCCCGTCGGGGCACGCAACGTGCTCGATGTGCTGGCTCTCTACCAGGACGGGCGGCGCGTGCTGATCACGCCCGGCATCGTCGAGCTAGGGCCGCTGCACGCCCAGGAAAATCAAATCCTGGGCCGGCTGGCCGCCAAAGTGTGCACCGACATTGTGCTTGTCGGGGCCGAGCAGACGCGCCCGATCCAGCAGGGCATCCGCGAGGCGAGCTTCCCGGAGGAGCACCTTTTCGTCTGCGACACACGCGACGAGGCCATTGCCTGGTTCCACCGCGAGCTAAAAGAAGGCGACACGGTGCTGTTCTTGAACGACCTGCCGGACACATACCTCTAGCCGCCGCCCGGCAGGCTCACTCCATGACAAAGGATTGCGTTAAGCATGAGCAACGAAACAACCAAGAAGACAGTGGGCGTCATTTTCGGCAGCCGCTCGGTCGAGCACGACGTCTCGATTGTCACGGCGCAGCAGGTGATGCAAGCGCTTGACGCGCGCAAATACGAGGTTGTGCCGATCTACATCACCCGCGATGGCCGCTGGGTCTCCGGCCCCGGCCTGCGCGATCTCAACACCTTCCGCTCCGACGACATCTCCGAGATGATGGGCATCAAGGAAGTCATCATCTCGCCCAGCACCGCCCATCATGGGCTGATCGTCTCGCCGGTCAGCGGGCTATTCGGGCGCAGCCAGGCTCGCGCCCTGGATGTGGCTTTCCCGGTGGTGCACGGCTCGCACGGCGAAGACGGGACGCTGCAAGGTCTCCTCGAGCTGGCCGACATCCCCTACGTGGGCACCGGCGTGCTGGCCTCCGCTGTCACGCGCGACAAGATCATGCTCAAGACCGTGCTGGCGGGTCTGGGCATTCCGGTGGTCAAGTACGTGGCCTTCACCCGCCGCGAATGGGTCGCCGCCGCTGATGCGCTCCTTGCCCGCATCGAATCCGAGATCGGCTTCCCCGTGTTCGTCAAGCCGGCCTCGCTGGGGTCGAGCATCGGCGTGGCACGCGCCAACGACGCCGGTGAAGCGCGCACCTATATCAATGTGGCTGCCAACTTCGACCGGCGCATCCTGGTTGAGGCGGCGGTCGAGGGGGTGATGGAGATTAACTGCGCGGTGATGGGCAATGCCGATGTGCGCGCGTCCGTGCTCGAACAGCCGGTAAGCTGGCAGGAGTTCCTCACCTACGAGGAAAAATACATGCGCAGTGAAGGTGCCGCTGGCATGAAGGGAGCAGAGCGCCGCATCCCCGCCCCGATCAGCGACGACCTGACCGCGCACATCCGCGAGATGGCCGTGCGCGCGTTCCGGGCAGTGGATGGGTGCGGCATTGCCCGCGTGGACTTCCTGGTGCGCGAGGAAGCTGGCGAAGTCTTCCTGAACGAGATCAACACCATGCCCGGCTCGCTCGCCTTCTACCTGTGGCACGAGGAAGGCATGACCCCCGCCCAGGTCGTGGACGAGCTTATCCGGCTGGCGCTGGAAGCTCACGCCGAGAAGCGCAAGACGGTGTACAACTACAAGACCGGGCTGATCGCGCACGCGGCGGCGCGCGGTCTGAAGGGCATCAAGAAGTAGCCGCACCTGCCCCAAGACACAACCAGGCTGTCTGCGGGCAGCCTGGGCGCTTATCTTCTGGCAAGGCCGGTGCGCTCACGGGCCGACGAAGCGATACCCGACCCCATATTCGTTCTGGATGTACACGGGCGTCTTGGGATCGCGCTCGATCTTGCGGCGCAGGTGCGAAACGTAGATGCGCGGGTAATGGTGCTCCGTGCTGTACTCGTGCCCCCACACCTGCTCCAGAAGCTGCTGGAATGAGAGCACCTCCCCCTGGTGACGCACAAACGTCGCCAGCAGGCGGAACTCGGTCGGCGTCAGGCGGACTTCGCACCCGTCCACGCTGACCCGCCGCGCTTTGACATCCACGACCAAGTAATCATCCGCATAGCCGACAGCATCAGCGGACTGCTCCTCGTTGAGGCGCGCCCGCCGCAGCAGGGCATTGATCCGCGCGTGGAACTCCAGGTTGCGCAGGGGCTTGATCAGGTACTCATCCGCCCCCAGGTTGAGGCCCTCGGCCATCTCCTCTTCGGTCACCGCGTGCGCGGTGATGATCAGGATGGGCACGTTGGACAGCTCGCGGATGCGCTGGCAGACGGTCATGCCGTCCATGCCGGGCAGCGCCACATCCAACACCACGAGATGGGGCCGCACATCATGGAACTTGCGCAGGCCATCCAGCCCATTCGTGGAGGTGTGCACCTCGTACCCATGTCGCTTGAGGTCAATCTCCAGCAGACGATTCATCTCGACATCGTCTTCAACAATCAACACCTTGGTGGCCATGAGCAATCTGCCTGTGTGCGTGCTTTTGGATCGTTTACTACAATTTTACAGGATCACTACAGTTTTCAAAAGAATTGCCTCATTCGAGAACAAAGGTGAGCCGCACACCCTGTAATTCTGTGCTACGATGACGGTCAAGAATGGCATACGCGCCAGGGAGTGGAAGGCATGTTCTCGCTCGCGAATCCAATATGGGATATTGTGCTGCGGACAACGTCTGTCTACGTGATCATCCTGGTTGGCCTGCGCCTGGCCGGCAAGCGCGAGATAGGACAGATGACCGTCTTCGATCTCGTCGTGCTGCTGCTGTTGGCGAATGCTGTGCAGAATGCGATGGTAGGGCCTGACACGTCACTTGTCGGCGGCATCGTCGCTGCTTTGGTGCTGCTGGTGCTGAACAGCGTAGTTGCCCAGCTTCGCTTGCGCTCACCACGACTGCGGCGGATGGTCGAAGGCTCACCAACGCTGCTGGTGCTGCGTGGCGAAGTCATCCCGCTCCACCTACAACGTGAAGGCATTGACCAGGAAACGCTGGAAGCTGCGCTGCGCGAACATGGCATCGCAGAAATCAGCGAGGTCGAAATAGCTGTGCTGGAAATTGACGGGAGCATCAGCGTCGTCCCCAAGAGTCATGACCATTGGTCTGTGAAGCGGGTGCCTAAACCGTTCCAGCGTATGTGAGGAGCACGTGTTGAGCACGCGTGCTTCTGCTGCGAGCAGCCAGCGTCAGCAGATGGTTCCCGGTTCTGGGCAGATCACAGCCGCCGCCAAAAACCAGAAACCAATAACCAATAACCTTTTGCCACGCCCGCCGCTGTCTGCTATGCTCCCCCCGCACTGCGACGCGCATCGCCACCCGCTACCATGCGACCATGCTGACCCAGACACCCGACACAGTCCAGAGACTAGCCGCTCCTCCGGCGCAGGGCACGCGATCGGCCCGCGCCCTTCAGCGTGCGGGCGAGGCGTTGCCAGGCGTGCTGGCCTGGCTGATAGTGCCCGGCGCGCTGCTGGCAGCCTGGCAGGCACGCGAGGCGTTGCTCTGGACGGCGGCACTGCTGGCCCTGTATCTCGCTGCGCGCTTTGTGCTGGCGGCGGTGGCCCAGGCGCGCGGACTACGGCTCATCCGCCAATGGGAGCGCACCGATTGGCGCGCGGAGTACGAGCGGCGAGCCGGGCCGGACAGCCTCCCACGCGAGGAAGTGCATCACCTGGTGCTGCTGCCCAGCGTGGACGAGAGCGAGGCCCTGCTGCGCCGCGCCCTCGACCGGCTGGCTGCCTGGAGCGATGCCCGGCAGTCCATGAGCGTGATCCTGGCCATCGAAGCGGCAGCGCCCGGCGCGCCCGCCCGCGCTCACCGGCTGTGCCGCGCCTACGCCGACCGGTTCCGGCGCGTGCTGGTCACAGTTCATCCCCCCAATCTCCCCGGCGAGATTGTGGGCAAGTCGGCCAATCTCGCCTGGGCGCTGAGCCATGCCCGGAGCACTCTGTCCACCGAAACCGCCTTCGCGCCCAACCGGACCCTCGTCACGGTGATGGACGCCGACACGCTGTGGCATCCGGCGCACTTCGACTGCCTGACGACGCTCTTCGCCACCGATCCGGCGCGCCACGAGACATACTGGCAGGCACCGATCCGCTATCATGGCAACATCTGGGGGGCACACCCGCTCCTGCGCCCGCTGCACGCACAAGCCTCCGCCTGGGAGCTGGCCTATCTCGCTGCGCCCTGGTGGATGGCGCTGCCCATGTCGTCGTACTCGCTCAGCCTGCGCCTGCTGGACGAGGCCGGCGGCTGGGACACCGACGTGATCGCCGACGAGTGGCACATGGCTATCAAATCGTTCTTCGCCCGGCGCGGGCAACAGCGACTCCGACCGGTCTTCCTGCCCTTCCTGGCCCACGCGACGACCGCGCGCACCGTCCGCGCGACGCTGGCCGCCCGCTACCGCCAGACCCTGCGCCATGCCTGGGGTGCCAGGGAGATCGGCTACGCCCTGGCCTGCGCCCGGCAAAGCCCAGGAACGCCGCGCCGCGCTGCGATCCAGTTAGCCGGGCGCGTGGCCCACGACAACCTGCTCGCTGGGGCAGGTGCGCTACTGCTGGCCGCCGGAACGCAGCTTCCGGTGCTGGTCGCGCCGGGCTGGGTGCGCGCTCACCTGTTCAGCGCGCCGTTGGTGGTCATCAACCTGGCGCTGCTGGTCGTCGCGGGAGTATCGGTGCTGCTGTGGGCCTGGGACGTGCGCCTGCGCCCGCCGCGCCCGACTCCCTGGACGGCACGCGCGCGGCTGGCCGAAGGGATCGCCCTGCTCCTGTTGCCTACTCTGACCGCCCTGTGTGTGACGCTGCCCGTCCTCCACGCCCAGACGCGGCTGATGCTGGGGCGCTCGCTGCGCTTCATCGTCACAGCGAAAGAATGATCTCCGCCGGGCGGGGGTGAGGTCAACCGGAGCGCAGCAGAGCAGCACCCTACCTGACCAGTCTGCACACACCCACGTTTGGACGCTTCTCGCACGTGCTGCTAGAATACCGCCTGGGCACGGCACCGTCGCTGGCCCAGGACTGCGAAACACCCGATTCTTTGCCGAATAGTGTTCTGTCGTTCAATGCCTGAGGAGCAAGGCCGTTATGGAGTACCAGCATATTCTTACAGAGAGGCCCGCCGATGGCGTGGGCCTCGTCCGCCTGAACGAGCCGCGTGCCTTCAACACGCTGACCGGCCCGCTGATGGACGAGCTGATGGGCGCGCTCGCTGCCTTTGATCGCGACGAGTCCGTGCGCTGCCTGGTGATCACCGGCACGGCGAAGGTCTTCGCCGCCGGAGCCGACATCAAAGAGATGGCCCAGGCTACTCCCGCTGAGATGATGGAGAAGGCGTTCATCGCTCGCTGGGAGCGGCTGCGCACGCTACGCAAGCCGGTCATCGCCGCCGTGAGCGGCTATGCGCTTGGCGGAGGCTGCGAGCTGGCCCTGGCCTGCGACATGATCGTGGCCTCGGAGACAGCCATCTTCGGCCAGCCGGAGATCAACCTGGGCGTGATCCCTGGCGCGGGCGGCACGCAGCGGCTGACGCGCACGGTCGGCAAGGCGCTGGCCATGGAAATGTGCCTGAACGACCGCCGCCTGACCGCTGCCGAAGCGGAGCGCTTCGGCCTGGTCAACCGCGTCGCGCCGGTCGAGACGTACCTGGAGGAGGCCATCGCCCTGGCCGCGCAGATCGCGGCGCGCGCACCGGTGGCGATACGCATGGCCAAGGACGCCGTGAATATGGCCCTGGAGATGCCGCTCGACGGCGGGCTGGCCTACGAGCGCAACCTGTTCTATGCGCTGTTCGCCACCCGCGACCAGAAGGAGGGCATGGCCGCTTTCCTGGAGAAGCGTGCGCCCACCTGGTCGGGCGAGTGACGCCCGGCAGCGCGGCCTTCCGAGGAACCGGGGGATATTCCGGCCAATGGGCGTGATGCAGCACGGCGACGAGGGCGACCTGGGCGAGACTGAGAGCATACCGGAGACGGTCACTTTCCTGGCGACGGCTCACCTCTGCGGCGCGCTGAGGCTGCTCCCTCGCCTGTTCACGCTTATCCACCAGGAACGGCGCTCGGCCCAGGGGCCAGTTGTGCTGCTCGACCTGGGCGACACCTGCGCGGTCGAGTCCTGGGCTTGCCGGGCGACTCTGGGACGCGCGCCTTTCCTGGTGCTGGACAGCATGGGCTACGACGGCGCGGTGATTGGCGGGCCGGAGCAAGCGCCGATCCCTCCGTCGTCACTGCGCCTGCTGGCCGGGCAGATGCTCATGCCGGTGATTATCTGGAACCGGCCTCGGACACTAACCAAGCGCGGCGTGACGTTCACCGTCGCCCCAGGGAATCCGGTCACTGCGCCGGAGCCGCCGGTGCTGGTCATTGACCGTTCGACGGCGGCGCTGCCCCTGCCCGGCAGCAGCCCGCCCATCCTGGGTGACGTGGCCCAGGGATGCTTGCTGCGCGTGGATGTGGCCTGGCCCGCCTGGACAGTGCAGGCGGCGCGGTTGCTGGCCGTGGGCGACGAGACGCCGCCCGACCCGACGACTACTGCCGTCGTGACCCTGGTCGAAGAGGAAGCGCGGCAGTTGGCCCAGTCACAAGGGGGAAACGATGATACAGAGTGAGCTAGTGACCAAGCTGGACGCCTTCTTCACCGTCCAGTCCTACGACGACAGCGACCTCTGGTCGAAGATTCTCACGCCGGGCGAGCAGGCCGTCTACCAGCGCGATGCCCGGCCCGGCTGCGTGGAGGGCGGCTGGAATGGCCTGCTGCTGGACTCGACGCCCGAAGTTGACCGGGTGTACCTGATCGTGTTCCCCGATCAGGCGGTACTCGACACGATCCTCGCCCTGGAGGTCGAGCGTGAAGCGCCGGGCGCGCTGATCTTCGCCCACCATCCGGCAGATTTTGAGGAATGCGGGCGCGGCTTCATCGGCATTCGTGAGAGGCAGATCGAAGACCTGCGCGAGCATCACATCAGCTACTACTGCTGCCATGCTCCGCTCGACTACCATCCAGAAGTCAGCACCGTTATTGCGCTGGCGAAGGCGCTCAAGCTGCGCGACTGGGAGCCATTCTCGCTGCACCTCGCCGGCAGCGAGGGCGTGCACGGGCGCGTGCCGGATACGAAGTTCGGCGAGTTCGCCGAGCGCCTGGCCGAAGTCACCGAGCTGCCCTACATCCGCTACAACCAGATTCGCTTCAACGGCCAGCCGGTCGAGCATATTGCCGTTATTCCCGGCGGCGGGGATAACCCCAAACACCTTAAGGAAGCGTGCGACCTGGGCTGCGACACTTACGTGACTGGGCATTGGTGGCTGCAAGGGGATTACGAGTACGCGGCGCACCAGCGCGAGGCCATGCGCGCCCTGGTGCCCACCCTGCCGATGAACCTGATCGGCACCTCGCACTACGCTAGCGAGATGGTCGTCATGCGCGACCAGATGCCCGCCTGGTTCCGCAACGCCGGCATCGAAGCGCGCTTCATCAAGCAGCCCGACCCCTGGCGCTGACGCGCGTCAGGGCGCGGATGCAGCAGCGAGCAGCGTCGCCCCGTCCAGCCCGGCCACGGTCAGGAAGCCGCTGCCAAAGCGCACGGAGTCATCCGGACTGACCGCCAGCCAGCGCGCCACTGCCGTCCCCTCGACTCCGCCATCGTACAGGCTGAGTTGGGCGATCAACCGCCCGTCGTCCGTGTCGAAAGCGAGAAGCTGCCCATCGGTGCTCAGCGCGTAGAGCAGCCGCCCGCCCCCGATGCCGAGCAGCGGCGGGCGCAGGTGACTGCCGGGCATGAAGGCGATCCACCTGGCCGCCCCGTCCGGCCCCCAGGCGTACAGCGCGCGGCCTTCGCCGCTGTAGGCGTAGAGCGTCCCGTCCGGGCCAGTCACCAGTTCCGCACCGGCGCTGAACTGGCGCTCCGCGTCGAGCGTCGTGTTCCAGGCCAGGGCTTCGTCGAGCCGCTCGATGGCCGTCCCTGCCAGCACCCAGAACGCGCCCGCCCCTGCCGCAAACGGCACGGGCAGCGCCTCGGACGTGCGGCGGACAAGCACCGCGCCTGTGCCATCCACAACGGTCAGCGTGTTATCCGGCGTGGCGACTGCCAGCCGGTCGCCGCTCACCGCCCAACGCACAGCCCGCTCACCCAGCGGCTCGGTCTCCCAGAGGGGCACGCCGTCCGGCGTGAACGCGGCCAGCCGTCCCGCGCCGGTCATGAGAACGACGACCTCGCCCAGCAGGATCGGCGGAGTCAATGCCTTCGGCGTCGCCCATAGTGTGCTCAGTCGGCCCCCGGCCAGCACGATCACCTGATCCGCTGAGGTTGCGGCCAGCACGCGACCGTCGGGCAGCGCCAGCAGGCCCGTGACGCTGCCCAGAGTATCGAACTGCCAGATCGCGGCCCCATTCGCCGCGACCGCCTGCACATGCCCACCGTCAGCCACCACATAGGTTCCGTCATTCAGCGGCAGCGGCGGGAGCGTCATCCGGTCGGAGAGCGTGAAATGCCAGCGATAGGCGGGGTGCACCCACAGGTTCGCCAGGAAGGTGAAGTCCACCGGGTGCAGCCAGCCAAGCTCCAACGGGTTCTGCACTGTGTAGCCCGGCCCGCCCTCATGACGGTAGCGCGTGCGCACCTCGTAATGCAGGTGCGGTCGCCCGCGCGACGGGAAGCCGACGGCCCCCACAATGTCGCCGCGCTCCACGCACTGGCCCATCGGCGGGAAGACGTGCCCGTTCAGCTCCTCCATGTGCCCGTAGAGGGTGTTGACCAGCGTGCCGTCCGGCAGCGTGTGCTGGACGACGACGACGCCCTTTTCGGTGTCCCACCCTTCGGGGTCGCTGAACGTCACCCGGCCACGCGCCGCCGCCCGCACCGGCTCGCCAAGCTGCTCGAAGGCGAGGTCAATACCGGTGTGCAGCCCGCCAAACCGCGCGCGGTAGATGGCGAAGTCCGTATGCTTGATGTCCACATCGGGCACGGGGAAGTCGAAGCCGTCCACATAGCCGCACGGAGCGATGTCCACCTGGGCCAGGACAACGGATCGGACGGAGCGATCAAGGGGACTCGCGGGCCAGACCAGCCCGGCGAGAAGAAGCAGTAATGCTGTGTTTCGCCAGATCATTTCACGAACGAAAGACCACACTCCTGGCTGCGACGGATAGCACCCGTCAGATTGTACTGGCGGGCGGCGCATCTGGCGAAAAGCGAGAGCGTGGGGGCGTGTGCAAGACCTGTCAGGTAGGGGCGCAGCGGAGCAGCGCCCCCCAGTTGACCTCACCCCCGCTCGGCGCTAACGGGGACAGGGTCAGCCCTTCAGCCCCGTCGTGGCAATGCCCTCGGTGAACTGGCGCTGGGCGATCAGGTAGATGATCAGCACCGGCACCAGCGTGATCACCGAGGCGGCCATCAGCAGATTGATCTCCGAGCCGGCCTCCGTGGTGAAGGCGTACAGCCCGTAGGAGATGGGCCGCCACTTGTCGCTGAAAGTGACCAATAGCGGCCATTCGAGCGCGTTCCACGTGCCGATGAAGGTGAAGATGATCGTGGTCACGATGGCCGCTTTGGAAATGGGTACCACGATGGTGAACAGGAAGCGCATGTGCCCGGCCCCGTCAATGCGGGCCGCGTCCCACAGGTCTTCGGGAATCTGCAAGAAGAACTGGCGTAGCAGGAAAACGCTGAATGTGCTCGCCAGGAAGGGCACCACCAGCGCGGGCCAGCTATCCATCCAGCGCCAGGTGATCGGCCCCTCCACAGTGAAGAAATCGCCCAGGCCAAGAAAGTCCTCCAGCCCCACTTTGTCCAGCACCTCGTAGATCGGCTCGGCTATCGCCTGGCGCGCCTCGGTAATGCCCCAGGCATCTTGCTTGGCCGGGAAGTCCTTGCTGAAGAACTGGTCAATGCTCTTGACCGTGTTGCGGTTGGGGATGAGCACGACCATCGTGGGGATGAAGATCGTCGCCAGGAAGATGCTGAACAGCAGGTTGCTGCCCGGAAACTCAATGCGCGCGAAGGCATAGGCGGCCAGGATGGAGGTCACCGTCTGGCCGACGATGGTCAGGATGGCCACCTTGATGCTGTTGAAGAAATACCGTGAGAAATTGGACTCGTTCCACGCCTCGATGTAGTGTGCCGCGCCGCCCACCACCACGTAGTCCTGGTGCACCTCGAAGAGCTTGTTGAGCAGCGGCAGATCAATGTCCAGGCGCAGCGACGCATAGCCGATGCGCTGCGTGCGCAGATACTCGTCGAGCGTCAGGCCCCGCTTGAGCGGGCTGTCCTCGATCTGCGTGCGCACATCGGCCAGGTAGGGCGGCACTTCGCCGGAATCGAGCACATCCTGCATGGTACGCCCCAGGTCTGCCTCGTCAATGGCCGTGATCGAGATGAACTGCTGCGAGGGAATGAGCTTCCCGCGCACGATGTCCCCTTGCCTCTGCAGCGACGTGCTCACCATCCACAGAAAGGGCGTCACGAAGAGGATCGCGCCCAACGTCAGCATCACGTAGACGAAGACGCGAAAGGGATTGAGATGCAGGCCGAGCCGCCGCAGCGGAGCCGCCGCCAACTCTGCGGGCGGCGGGACCTTCAGCGATCGTGCGCCGGTTCTCGTCGTGCTAGCCATAGAACACCTGCTCCCTTGCCAGCCGGTTCTGCACCAGGGTGAGAATCAGGATCACGCCGAACAGGCTGAAGGCCAGCGCCGCCGCGTAACCAGGATCGTTGGCGGCGTAGAGCGCCTGGAAGATATGCACGCTCATCGTGTCAATCTCTTTGCCGGTCGCCTGGCCGCGCAGCACGTAGATATGCGAGAAAGCCTTGAACGTGCCGATGATAGACAGCATGGACAGGAAGAAGGTCGTCGGCGAGAGCAGCGGCAGGGTGATGTTGCGGAAGCGCGACCAGCGCCCGGCCCCGTCCACTTCGGCGGCTTCGTATAGCTCACCAGGAATCGCGCCCAGCCCAGCCAGGAAGACGACCGAATTGTAGCCAGCGAAGACCCAGATGTTGTAGAGCATCACCGTCGTCAGGGCCAGGCTCGGCCCGGCCAGGCTTTCCGGGATGTGCAGCGGGTCGCCGCCCAACACGTGCTCGTAGAAGATGCGCACGATGCCCGCCGGCTCCTTGAGCCAGGTCAGCGGCTCCAGGCCGAAGATGCCAAGCACGCGGTTCGCCAGGGCCGTCGCGTCCAGGCGGAAAATGACGAGGAAGACGGTCGAAGTGGCGACGCTGGGCGCGATGTAGGGCATGAAGTAGATCACCCGGTAGAGCGACTTGCCTATGGAGATCTCGGAGAACAAGAGATAAGCGAGAAACAACCCCAGTCCCAACTGCACCGGCACCGTGCCAATGGAGTACATGGCCGTCCGGTTCAGCGCGTCCATTGCCTCTTGCGTCTCGCGCCCGCCCAGCGAGAGCGTGCGCGGAAGCTCGCCGATCAGCAGCCAGCCGCCGATCATCATCAGCACGGCCAGCAGGATGGTCATGCCAAAGCCAAGCGGCGTCTCACGGCGCTGCGCGCTCTGCCAGACCAGGTACGCCGCCCCGATCAGCAGCGCCCCGACGGCAATGGAGAACACCTGCGGCCAGTAGAGAAGCTGCGCTTTGAGCACTTCGGGCCGGATCGTCGGGTGCGGCGCGCTGCCGGTGGCGAACTCGTAGGCGCGCGCGAACTGCTCTTGCGTGAGCGCGCCCATGCCCGCCGCCGTCTGCTGGCTCAACTGCAACGCGCCAGCCAGGTAGAAGAACAGCAGCGCAATGACCACGACCATGAGCACGCGGCCCAGGTGCAGCCAGCGATACAGGCGCGGCTGCTCTTCGTCGTCCACCTGGCGGCGGGCGTGCGTCATGGTCAGCACGGCGGCCAGCCCCAGGAAGATGCCCAGCGCCGCCGCCATCTGCCTGCTGAGCGGCTCGGTGTAGCCCTCGGTGCGCACGACGGCCTCGCCCACGTCCAGCGCCGAGTAGATAGGCACCTGGCGCACCGCCCGCGCACCCTCGGTCACGAAGGGCACGAACAGCTTTTCACCCTGGGCAATGCCGGTGAGCTGCCCTTCGCCCACCGTCCCATCTGGCAGAATGACGCGCACCTTCTGGTTGTTGACGAAAGCCGCCTCCAGGCGGGCAATGCGGTCTACGGAAAGCTCGCCGTAGGCGTCCGGTGCGAGCGGTGCCTGGATGGTCTGCCCCTTCACCGTGACCTCGACCATCACCGCACCGGACTCGAAGTCCAGGCCGCTGATCAGCGTGCTGTCGTCGGGCACCGCGACCACGCCCTGCGACACTTGCTGGTTGAAGACAAGCGCAGCGATCTTCTGCGCCCCGGCCACACTCGCCTGAAGCTGGTCGGCGGTGTAGAGGGCCAGCAGCAGCGCCAGCAGGATGTAAAGCCCCATCAGCAGGGAGACGGTGACATAGCGTCCCGTGCTCATCCGTGCCAGCCGCAGCAGCAAGAGATACAGCAGCGCGACGAACCCCGCCATGAGCAGCAGCCACCCCACCGCGCCCAGCCCCAGGGCATTGTTCAGGCGCGGCCCGCCCACCCAGATCAGCGCCAGCCCGGCCAGGATCAGCCACAGCACTGCCACCTGCCGCCCTTCACGAGCAGCGCGCCCCGCTTGAAGAGCGTCGGCAGTGTAGTAGCCTCCCAGCGCGATCAGGATCAGCAGCGTGGGGAGCCACGAATAGCCACCCACGCCCGTCACCAGGATGAAGGCCAGCGCGATCAGCCCGGCTCCAAAGAGCAGGCCCGGCAGCACGTAAGCCCACAAATTGCCGCCCTGCTCTTGCTGGTGCTGGCGACCGCCACGCCAGGCGCGATAGCCCATCCACACGAAGATCAGGCTGAGCGCGAACAGCAGCACATAGGTCAGGCTGCCCAGCGAGCGCACGTAATTGGACAGGCCGACGTACTTGTTGGTGATCGGCGAGCCGGACTTGATGCTCTCATAGAAACCGGCCACGACCGGCCACAACCCGAACAGAAGCGTGGCAAGCGTAGCCGGTAGCACAAAAAGATAGCCTGTCAGCGCCTCGCGGACTTTGCGGCGGCGCTTCCCGGCGGCCAATTCGCGCGTCACGGCGCTGGACGACCTATCCTTGCCTCTTAGCGACAGCGTGGTCATCGTTGCTTCCTTGCCAGGTCGCCCGCAGCGCGCAGACACGAACCGGCATGTGCCTGAGTGCCTGGCAGCCCGTTCCCCCAGCATTTTACAGGACGTGAGGCCAGGCGCAAAAATCGCGGCGCAAAGTGCCCACACACACGTCTTACGGACCGCAGCAAGGCTTCGAAACCAGGTCGCGCCGCTGGTAGAGGATCATGCCCGTCCCATAGTAATCAGTGGTGAAGATGCGCGCCTGGGCGTAGAGCTTCCCGAAAGCTGGATCGCGGGCCAGGCCATTGCGCACGAAGCTCTCCATCAGCACGATGTAGTCCGGCTGGTAGTCCATGATGATCGCCGGGGGCACGGCGTAATTCGCTCCCTCGGCAAGCAGGCTCTCATCCACCGGGTAATAGGCCGCCATCTCCGGCGTGACCAGGCCCACCGTGTCCAGGATGTGCGCCCGGCTGTAGTAACCCACCACGCCGATGTCGCCCGCCGCGACGACCGTCGCCTCGCTGACGCCGAAATCGTTGCGCAGCGTCTCAGCCATGCGGCGGTAATTCAGCTCGATCTTGTGCCAGGCCATCTTTGGCGCGGGCCTGTCGCGCCCGTGATCGGGGTGCAGCACCCAGGCATTGAGCGACAGCGCCACGAACAGCGCCCCCAGTGTTGCGCTGGCAGCCAGCCCCAGGCGCGGACGCCGTGCCGCCTCGGCCACTGCGCCAGCCAGCGCCCACACCCCCAGGACGATGGCGACGAAATACGGCAGCAGCAGGGGGGCCAGATACCAGCGGAAAATGAGCGGGTTCATGGCGCTGAAGACGACGACGTACAGCCAGGGGTAAAGCAGGAAGGGCAGCAGGCGCGGCTGGCGCTTGACCGCGTACAGGGTGCCAGCGGCGGCCAGCGCCGGATAGAGCACAATCCCGATGGCGATGCCCGGCACGCCGAGCGTCTGGTGATCGGAGAACGGCGTCGCTATCTGCTGGAGCAGGCGGACGAGCGCCTGCAGGTCGTCCACGACGTAGGCGACACGCTTGGCGGCCAGCGAGCGCGAGAGCAGCGTGCCGAAGTAGGCCACGCTGAACAGGTGCCAGGGAGCCAGCGCCGCCGCGAAAAACGCCCAACTTCGCCAGGGCAGCCGCGCCCAGCCACGCCCGGCCCCGGCCCGCCACGCCGTCACCAGTTGGTGGGCGAGGAGCGGCCCGACCCAAAGCAGGGAGTCCACACGCGTCAGCACGCCCAGCGCGGCAAAGAGGGCCATCCAGCCGTCGCGACCTGCCATGTAAGCATACGCCGCCGCGACCATCCACAGAATCGCCACACTGGTCTCCATGCCGCCGACGGCAAACGTGACGCTGACCGGGTTGATCGCCCACAACGCGCCCACGATCACGCCCGGCGCGGCGCGGCCCGCCACCCGCCGCACCAACAGCGCCAGCAGCACGGCGCTCAGCGCATCGGCGGCTGTGTTGGCGACCAGTGCAAACCAGGGGTAGTTGTCGCTGCCAGTGATCCAGCTAACTCCGGCCATCAGCAGCGTGAACAGGGGGGTTGTGGTGCCTAGCGTGCGCGTCCCAGGGTTGTAGACGAACCCGTGCCCCTCGACGATGTTGCGGCTGTAGCGGAAGGTGATGAAGGCGTCGTCTACCGTGCGCGGGCCGGGCAGCAGCCGCGCCCCTACTGTCAGCAGAGCGATCAGGAGCAACGCGACGGCAAAGCTCCGCGCGGACGCGATCGGGAGCGAGCGCAGTCGCCCGGTGGAGGAGATGGACTCAGCGGACACAGACCGGCCTTCCTGGTGCGGAGCGGCACGCAGCGGCATGGGCAGCTTCACCTGGGAGTCGCCACAGCCACTCAGGTGCCCGCGCTGTCGCCCGGCTGCGCTGCGCTGCCCCGCGCTTCAGCGATGAGGCGCACGCCGCCGCTCGTCCCGATGCGCGTCGCGCCCGCCTCGACCAGGGCCAGGGCATCGGCATAGGAGCGCACGCCGCCCGACGCCTTGACGCCCATGTCCGGCCCGACGGTACGCCGCATCAGGGCGATGTCGTGCACGGTTGCCCCGCCAGGCCCGAACCCCGTCGAAGTCTTGACGAAGTCGGCTCCGGCTTCCTGGGCGATGCGGCAGGCGGTGATCTTCTCGTCATCGGTGAGCAGGCCCGTTTCCAGGATCACCTTGCAGATGCCACCGTGCGCGTGCACGACAGCGACGACTGCCGCGATGTCGCGGCGCAGCAGGTCGAGATCGCCCGACTTCAGCGCGCCGACATTCTGCACCATGTCTATGTCATGCGCGCCATTGACCAGCGCCTGCTCCGCTTCGAAGGCTTTGACTTCGGGAGTCGTCGCGCCCAGCGGGAAACCGGCCACCGTGCAGACGACCACGCCATCGGCGTCGGCCAGCAGCTTCGCCGCTAGCGCCACATAGGACGGGTTCACCGCTGCCGAGGCGAAGCGATGCGCCCGCGCCTCGTCGCACAGCGCGACAATCTGATCGTGCGTGACTTCCGGCTTGAGCAGAGTATGGTCAATCATGCGCGCAAGCTCGGCAGCACTGAGTGGATGAGTCACCGGAAATGCTCCTTCTTCTGCCAGGCAAAGATCGGGCACAGGGCGATTATACCACGCCCCCCAACTCCCTGTTTGCCAACTGGCGGGCAACGCCAATGTGTCTTAAGATTGTAGCACTTCGTCGAACTGCACCAGGCTTTGGGGACAGTGGGAGTCCACGAGCCGGTTGTTAGGCCGCCCGGCGCGGCAGGGTCGTTTTGTCTCTGCTGGACGGCGCGCGGTGACTCACCGGCAACCTGCGTGCAAAGCCGGATCGACTCGACGATAGTCGCGTAGAGCGTGGCGCGTCAGGGGGTCTTCATGCAACAGTGTGGGAACTGCGGACATCAGAATCGCCCCGGCATTGTCTTCTGCGAGAACTGCGGTGCCAGTCTGATTGGCAAGCTTCCGCTCAGCACCAGGGCGCTGGAGTCCCCGTCTGAGGCCAAGCCGGGCGAGGTCGGGATTGAAGCGGTCCTCTCCAGCGAGAGCATCACCCAGGGCATGGCGACGTTCATGCCGGGCGACAGCCTCAAGCTGGATGTCGAAGGGGCCGCCGAGCCGATGGCGCTGGAGCCGAAAGCCGAGACGATTCTGGGCCGCCGCGATCCGGCCACCGGCGCTACGCCGGACATTGACCTGACGCCCTTCGCCGGTTATCGCATGGGGGTCAGCCGCCGGCACGCCGCCATCCGGCACGGCGAAGACAACACGCTCAACATCTGGGACCTGGGCAGCAGCAACGGCACGTTCCTCAACGGGCAGCGGCTTAACGCGCACCGCCCGTACCGCCTGCACGACGGAGACGAGCTGCGTCTGGGGCAGATGGTGCTGCGCGTCCACTTCAGGCCGGTGCCCGCCGCCGTCCAGACACAGGCCGTGCCCACTACCCCGGCACGCGCGGCGAAATCAAAGCCACCGGCGACCGAGAAACTCAAGCCGCAGCCCAGCGCACCTCATATGGCGATCACGCCGCCGCTCACAGTGACAGCGCCGCCCAAAGCCGTCGAAAGGCCGCCGGAAGCTGTCAAGGTGCCGCCCGCCGCTCCTGCCACTCCTGCTGCTTCGCAGCCGCCCAAAGCTGCTGAAACACCTCCCGCCGCTTCTGCTGCTCCGCAGCCGGAAGTGCCCGCGCCCGCTGCGCCGCAAGCCGAAGCTGTGCCTGCCCCTGCACAAGAGGCAGTCCCTGCGGACGCTGCTCCGCCAGCACCCGCCCCACAGACACCAGCAGACGAGGCGGCTCCCGTCACCCCTGCCGAGAAGCCTGCCGAACCGCCGCCAGCGCCCAAAGCAGCGCCGCCCGCCGAGGTGACTGGCCCAAACGCGCAGAACGAGAGGCCCGGCGGCGAAGCGCCCGGCCCTTCGGAACAGCAGGCCGACGAGTCCAAGCCGGACGAAGGTAGTACCTCCCCCTGACAGAAGCGCGCCGGTCGTGAAGATGACCGGCGCGGCGCTTTTATCAAGAGCCTGTGGCTGTTCGTACTTCACATTCCTCTGCGCTCAATGCGGTGATGTTCTTCGCCAGGAATAGCACGCGCCCGCCCGAACGCAAGCCGCGTCAGGGCGTCGTGAGCATCGGCAGCTTGATCCCGTGCCGGCGCGCGGCGGCGATGGCCTGCTCGTATCCGGCGTCGGCGTGGCGGGCGATGCCCATGCCGGGGTCGGTCGTCAGCACGCGCTCCAGCCGCCGCGCCGCTTCGGGCGTGCCGTCGGCAACGATCACCTGCCCGGCGTGCTGGCGGTAGCCGATGCCCACGCCGCCGCCGTGATGGAAGCTGACCCATGTCGCCCCGCCCACCGCGTTGATCAGCGCGTTGAGGATCGCCCAGTCGGACACGGCGTCGGAGCCGTCCAGCATCCCTTCCGTCTCGCGGTTGGGCGAGGCGACCGATCCCGCGTCCAGGTGATCGCGCCCGATCACGATTGGCGCGCTGACTTCGCCGGACGCGACCAGATCGTTGAAGGCCAGCCCTGCCCGTGCCCGCTCGCCATAGCCCAGCCAGCAGATGCGCGCGGGCAGCCCCTGGAACTCGACTTCGCGCTGCGCCATCCTGATCCAGCGGGCCAGGTGCTCGTCCTCCGGGAACAGCTTGAGGATCGCCTCGTCCGTGCGGTAGATGTCCTGCGGATCGCCGGAGAGCGCCACCCAGCGGAACGGCCCCTTGCCCTCGCAGAACAGCGGGCGAATGTAGGCGGGCACGAAGCCGGGGTAATCGAAGGCGGCGCTGATACCCTCGTCAAGCGCCTGCTGGCGCAGGTTATTGCCGTAGTCGAAGACGACCGCGCCGCGCGCCTGGAAGTCCAGCATGGCCTGGCAGTGCAGGGCCATCGTCTGGCGCGCCAGCCGCTGGTACTCGGCGGGATCGCGCTCGCGCAGCGCCGCCGCCTCATCCAAGGGGATTCCGGCGGGGATGTACGACAGCGGGTCGTGCGCCGAGGTCTGGTCGGTGACCACGTCCGGCACGATATTCATGTGGGCCAGCCGGGGAAAGAGGTCGCCCGCGTTGCCGATCACGCCGACCGAGAACGGCTCCTGGCGCTCTTTGGCAGCCAGCGCCAGCTCCAGCGCCTCCTCCAGATCGGTAACGACGCGGTTGACGTAACGCATCCGCAGCCGGCGCTCGGCCATGCGCGGGTCTGCCTCAACGATGAGCGCCACGCCCTCGTTCATGGTGACGGCCAGCGGCTGCGCGCCGCCCATCTCGCCCAGTCCGGCGGTCAGCACCAGCCTGCCCTTCAGGCTGCCCCACCCTTCCTGGCGGGCCAGCGAGCCGAGCGTCTCATACGTGCCCTGCAGAATGCCCTGCGTCCCGATGTAAATCCACGATCCGGCAGTCATCTGGCCGTACATGATCAGGCCCTGCCGCTCCAGCGCGTCGAAGTGCTCCTGGGTGGCCCAGTGTGGTACCAGGTTGGAGTTGGCGATCAGCACGCGCGGCGCATCGGGGTGTGTCTTGAACACGGCAACCGGCTTGCCGGACTGCACGAGCAGCGTCTCGTCGTTCTCCAGCTCGCGCAGCGCCGCGATGATGGCGTCGAACGCCGCCCAGTTGCGCGCCGCCCGCCCGCGCCCGCCGTAGACGATCAGGTTGTCGGGGTCTTTGGCGACATCGGGATCGAGGTTGTTCATTAACATACGCATGGCGGCTTCTTGCTGCCAGCCCTTGCAGGTGATGGTCGTGCCACGCGGAGCGTGAATTACACGGGTCATGAGCCATTTCTCCAAGAACATGCCAAGAGCCAATCTTGACGCGTATTCTAACACAGTTCCCTTGGCGGCAGGGTGGCAGCAGTGGCCGCCCGCGCCGGACGATGCCATAATCGAGACGGGAGCATGTGTAGTCAGAGCCGCGCATCGCGGGCAAGCCACTGAGAAGGAGCATAGCCAGATGAATTACACAAGCTTAGGACGCACGGGCTTGCAGGTCAGCCGCCTCTGCCTGGGCACGATGAACTTCGGCCCGTACACGAGCGAGGCGGACAGCTTCGCCATCATGGATCGGGCGCTGGAGCTGGGCATCAACTTCTTCGACACGGCCAATGTCTACGGGCGCAAGCCCGGCGAAGGGGTCACCGAGCAGATCATCGGGCGCTGGCTCGCGCAGGGCGGCGGGCGTCGCGAGAAGGTTGTGCTGGCGACCAAAGTCTTCGGCAACATGGGCGATTGGCCCAACGAGTCCAGGCTGTCCGCCTACCACATCAGGCGCGCCTGCGAAGAGAGCCTGCGCCGCCTGCAAACCGATCACATTGACCTCTACCAGATGCACCACATTGACCGCAGGTCGCCCTGGGAAGAGGTCTGGCAGGCGATGGAGCAGCTTGTCCGCGAGGGCAAGGTGATCTACGTCGGCAGCAGCAACTTCGCGGGCTGGCACATCGCCCAGGCGCAGGGCCTCGCCGCCGCCCGGCACTTCATGGGCCTGGTGTCCGAGCAGAGCCTCTACAACCTGTCGGCGCGCATGATCGAGCTGGAAGTGATCCCGGCCTGCCAGACATTCGGCCTGGGCCTGATTCCCTGGAGTCCGCTGGGCGGGGGTCTCCTGGCTGGCGCTTTGCAGAAAGCAGGGGAAGGCCGCCGCACCGAGCAACGGATTCACGAGCGCATCGAGGACGCCCGCCCGCAGTTGGAGCGCTACGAGCAGTTCTGTGCCGGGCGCGGCGACCATCCCGCCGATGTCGCCCTGGCCTGGCTGCTGCACCAGCCCGCCGTCACCGCGCCGATCATCGGCCCGCGCACAATGGAGCAGCTTACCGGTAGCCTGCGCGCGTTGGAGATCACGCTGTCCGAGGACGATCTGAAGGCGCTCGACGCCATCTGGCCGGGGCCGGGCGGCCCCGCGCCCGAAGCCTACGCCTGGTAGACAGCGCATACCCTGGGCGGGCAAACAGACGGGCAGGCGTCCGCACGCGGATGGCCTGCCCGGTTTGCTCTCTATTCCACACCCTGATCAGCCGGAGATCACCGGCAGGACGCCCCTTCGCTGCGCTGGTCAAGGGTGCTGCTCTCGCTCGCCTCGTCGGCGGCGGCTTCCCGCCGCTCGCGCCGCTCCTCGCGCAGCATGAGCAGCATGAGCAGCCCCACGCCGATCACGATGCAGCTATCGGCCACGTTGAAGACCGGCCAGCGCCACGCATCCAGAAAATCCACCACGTAGCCGAGACGCACGCGATCAATGACGTTGCCCAGCGCCCCACCCAGTTGCAGGCCGAGCGCCAGACGGATCAGCCAGCCCCCCGACGGAACCTGCCGGTAGTAGTAGAGGATGACCGCCGACACAATCACGGCGATGACCAGGAACACCGCGCCACCCTGCGGGAACAACCCGAAGGCCGCGCCCGTGTTGTGTACGTGGGTGAAACGGAAGACCTGCTCCAGGGCGCTCACCGGTGCCCATGACTCGTGCAGGCCCAGATGCCTCACCACGTAGGCTTTGCTGGCCTGGTCGGCCAGGATAGCCAGCGCCGCAACGCAGGCAAGCAACAGCCAGCGCATCACCGCCCTGCGTGGCGTCCTGGCTGTTGCGGCGCAATCCTGGTGAGTCACGCTCGTCACACTCCGGCCTGGTAGTCGCGCGTCTCGGCGCAACGCAGGCATAGCGTCGTGTAGGGGATCGCTTCCAGCCGGGCGATGTCAATCTCGTCCCCGCAGTTCTCGCAAACCCCGTAGGTGCCATCCCCGTATCTGGCCAGCGCCTCGTCAATCTGGCGCAACCGCGTCTGCGCGGCCAGCAGCGAGGAAGCGCCGACCGTCTGCTCGTACACGGCGGTCGCATCCTCGGCCTGGTGATTGGTATACCCCGTGCCGGTGATGTCGAGCACCTGCGCGCTTTCCATCTGCGCCACTTTGTCCAGGTACGTCTCGCGCAGACCCAGCAGCACGTCGTAAAGCTCTTGCTTGGTCGTGGTCATTGCCACACAGCCTCAGCTAGGCGTCCATCCGCGAATCGCCGGGCACAGCAGGCCCCCTGCCGGACGAATTCACAGATAGACTGTAGATACTCACGGCGATCCTCTGGCCCTCATTGTAGCCTCGCCAGCACCGGCGGGCAAACTCACACCCGCCGCACGCCGATGGTCACCGTCTCGTCGTCGAAGCTGAACGCGGCGCTGTGCGCGCCCGCCTCCGGCCCGGACTCGACCAGGGCATCGGCCAGCGTCTCGCGCTGGATGACCTCCGCGAAGGCCCACACCGCATCGCCCAGCCGGTTGCTGGCCTGGTAGGTGACGGTGATGCGGTCGCTAATGTCGAAATCGGCATCCTTGCGCAAGGACTGCACGCGGCGCACGAACTCGCGGGCCAGCCCTTCCTGGATTAGCTCCTCGCTCAGCGTTGTCGCCAGTGCCGCCACGTAGCCGTACTCCTCGGCCATCGCGTAGCCCGCCCCCGCTGACTGCACGACCTCGCACTGCTCCGGCGTGATCGTGTAGCTCTGGCCGTCCACCTCAACGGAGATCGTCTCCCCGGCCAGCAGCGCCTTCGCCCAGCGCTCAACATCGGCGGGCGCGCCTTCGCGCAGCGCGCGCTGCACCTTCGGAAAGTCGCCCCTCAGCACGCGGGCCAGAACTTGCGGCAGCGGATTCAGGCTGTAGGACACCATCGCCTCCGCTGACTCGGCGACCTGCACCGTCTTGACGTTTAGCTCCTCGGCGATGGTCGCCGCCAGGTCGCGCACCACCTCGCGCTCGGCGCTGTAGCGCACGACAAAGACCGCCTCGGCCAACGGCTGGCGCACCTTGATCCCGGCGCTGTTGCGTGCCGCGTGCCCCAGGCTGACCAGCTTCTGCGCCAGGCGCATGTTGCTCATCAGCTTCTCGTCAATCAGCGCCTCGTCACACGCCGGCCAGAAGGCCAGGTGCACGCTCTCCGGCGCGCTTGCATCGGTGCTCGCCACCAGGTTGCGGTACAGCGCCTCGGACAGGAAGGGCATCGTCGGGGCGAGCAGCTTCGCCACCGTCACCAGGCACTCGTAAAGCGTCTGGTAGGCGGCCAGCTTGTCCGCGTCACTCTCCGACTTCCAGAAGCGGCGGCGCGAGCGGCGTAGGTACCAGTTGCTCAGCCCGTTCACGAACGCTTCAATCGGGCGGGTCGTGCGTGGCACGTCATACGTCTCGTAGCCCTGTGTCACTTCGCGCACCAGGGCGTGCAATTCGCTCAGAATCCAGCGGTCGAGCGGGTCGCGCTCGCTGACGGGCACCGGCGTACTGTGCGGGTCGAAGCCGTCCAGGTTGGCGTAGGTGACGAAGAAGCTGTAGACGTTCCACAGCGTCAGGGTGAAGTTGCGCACGACCTCGCCGACCAGCTCCACCGAGAAACGGCGCGGCTCGCCGGGCGGCCCAGCGGTGTACATGTACCAACGGAAGGCATCTGCGCCGTATTTCTCCAGCACGCTCCAAGGCTCGACGATGTTGCCCAGGCTCTTGGACATCTTGCGGCCCTGGTCGTCAAGGATGAGGCCCAGGCAGATGCAATTCTTGAAGTTCACGCTCTCGAAGGTCATGGCGGCGATGGCGTGCTGGCTGAAGAACCAGCCGCGCGTCTGATCCATCGCCTCGCAGATGTAGTCCGCCGGGAACTGCTGCTCGAACATCTCCTGGTTCTTGTATGGGTAGCCCCACTGAGCGGCAGCCATCGCCCCACTGTCGAACCACACGTCAATCAGTTCCGGCACGCGGCGCATCGTCCCGCCGCACTTGGCGCAGGGGAAGGTGATCTCGTCCACGTAGGGGCGGTGCAGGTCAAGCTCGGACAGGTCTTGCCCGCTCAGTTCTTCTAGCTCGGCCACGCCGCCGATGCAGTGCATGTGATCACAGTCAGGGTTTTCGCACTTCCACACGGGCAGCGGCGTGCCCCAGTAGCGCTCGCGGCCCAACGCCCAGTCGCGCAGTTCTTCGAGCCAGTTGCCGAAGCGCCCATCCTTGATGTGCGCTGGCACCCAGTTGATCGTCTGGTTGAGGGCGATCATCTTGTCGCGGTAGCGCGTGGACTCGACGTACCATGTCTCGCGGGCGTAGTAGAGCAGCGGCGTCTTGCAGCGCCAGCAGAACGGGTAGTTGTGCACATAGTTCTCGGCCTTGTAGAGCAGGCCGCGCGCCTTGAGTTCCTTCTTGATCAGCGGATCGGCGTCCTTGACCCACATGCCCGCCCAAGGCGTCACCGCGTCAATGAACGCACCATCCGGCTTGACTGTCTGGATGACCGGCAGCCCGTGCTCGCGGCTCACGTCCATGTCGTCCGCACCGAAGGCGGGCGCAATGTGCACGATGCCGGAGCCGTCTTCCATGCTAACGAAGTCGCCGTGCAGCACGTAAGCGTGGTCTTCTTCGAGCGGCAGGAAGGCGTACAGCGGCTCGTAGCGCATCCCCAGCAGGTCTTCGCCCTTCATCTCGCGCACCACCGTGTAGGCGTGCGGGTCGTTGAGCGCCTTGTCCAGCAGGGCGCGCGCCAGGATCAACCGCTCCGTCCCCTGCCCACCGGCGGCAGGCCCCTCGACCATGACATACGTCTCGCGGCGGTTGACGGCCAGCGCCGCGTTGCCAGGCAGCGTCCAGGGCGTCGTCGTCCAGACGAGGAAGTACGTTCCCGGCTGGCCCTTGACGGCAAAGCGCACGAAGACGCTCGGATCGGCCACTTCCTCGTAGCCGAGCGAGACCTCATGGCTGCTCAGCGGCGTCCCGCAGCGGGCACAGTAGGGCACGACCTTGTAGCCCTGGTAGAGCATCCCCTTGTCCCAAAGCTGGCGCAGAATCCACCACACGCTCTGGATGTAGTCGTTCTCGTAGGTGATGTAGGCGTTCTCCAGGTCTACCCAGAAGGCAATGCGCTCGGTCAGGCGCTCCCATTCCTGAACATAGCGGAAGACGCTCTCGCGGCACTTGCGGTTGAACTCGGCGATGCCATATTCCTCGATCTCGTGCTTGTGGGTGAGACCTAGCTCCTTCTCGACCTCGATCTCGACGGGCAGGCCGTGCGTATCCCAGCCGCCCTTGCGCAGCACGTAAGCGCCGTTCATGGTGTGGTAGCGCGGGAACATGTCCTTGAAGGCGCGCGCCAGCACATGATGGGCACCGGGCCGCCCGTTGGCGGTCGGCGGCCCCTCGTAAAACACGTAGACGCGGCCCCCCTCGCGCTCCTTCATCGAGCGGCGGAAGATGTCGCGCTCGCGCCAGAAAGCGAGCTGTTCCTGTTCCAGGGCTTCGATGTCAACCTTCGGCGTGACTGGCTTGAACATTACTCCTCCTGAGTGAGTGCGGTCATTGGTTGTCGGTGGTTGGTTGCTGGTGGTTGGCGTCTGGCAGCCGGTTACCAGGAGCCAGCTACCAAAAACTAATCACCAAAAACCAACGACCCATCGTCAGCGATAGACGTATAGCCGGAACACAGTCGGATTGGTCTCGTCCGGGTAGCCCGTGTGAATGTAGACCTCCCACGAGACGCCCAGCCCGGCGGCTTGCTTCTTCCCCGTACAGGTCGCCACCGCGTATGGCCCGCCCCAGGGCAGCGACCGGTCGGTGACGTACCCTGGCACCGGCGCGTAACGGCAGCTTCCCCCCTGGCCCTCGTAGAAAGCGGCAACTTCGCTCCCGCTCAGCGCCGTGCGATACAGCCAGGACTCCGCGCCGCGCTCCGGCTTGTCGTGCTGCACCGCGCTCGCGCCGGACGGCACGGGCGCATCAAATGGAAAGAGCAGCCCATACAGCGGCCCGGCCACGCGCCAGAGAATCAGCCCGGCGGCCAGCAATGCCGCCGCCATCGCCAGCAGCGCGGCCCACAGCGGCACATGCAGGCGCTGCTGGCTCACATCGGAGGTGGGCTGAGCAGCATCTACTCCAGGCTCCGGCGCGGGCACCCGATCACTCCCCCCAGTAACGCTGGATGTCAATGACGATCTGGCCGGTCGGCTGCTCATCCGCGTCATAGACCGGCTGGATCAGCACGGTCGCCACCTGGGTGATGCCGTATCCAGAGCGATCCGCTTCGCAGCGCGTGAACAGGTGCCCCTCGCGGAACGGCTCCTGGCCGGGGCGCTCCTCAACCATGCGATACTGAGGCTCGCATGTCATGCCCTTGCGCTCCAGGTAGAAGGCCTCGACAGTGGCGAACGGGTCGTCGCTGTAGTATTGCAGGTGATCGAAGCCGTCGTAGAGCGTTTCATGATTCACCAGCCGCGCGCCGGGATAAATGGCGACATCGAGCGGCTTGTCGCGGCTGTCACGCAAGGCCAGCACGACCACAACGGCTATCGCCGCCAGCACCACAACGACCACGACCGCGATCAGCACGGCACGCACCAACCGGCTGGACAGGCAGCCGCCCGGCGCTTCCACTCGCGCCGCCTCGCGCTCTTCAGACTGCAATTCCTGTTCGGTCATCGCCCCCTCCCCTCCCTTGGCGGACTGCTGTCAGCGCCCATCATCCGGCGCTCTCACCCACTGCATTTCCGCCCCTAGCATGGCACAAATCTGCCCGGCCCGCTGGCAAGCGCGCGCCCTTTACTTCGGACGCGACAGGCGCATACGCATGGTCAGACCGCGCCCGCCCACCGCCTCCCAGAAGCGGCGCGCCTCCGCGTTGGCGACGGCGACCTGCCACTCGACATGACGCACGCCCTGCGCGGCAAACCAATCACAGATCATGTTGAACAACTGCCGGGCAATGCCGCGTCGCCGGTAATCCGGCTCCACGTAGATGTCGGCGATGAAGCCCACGTCCTCATGCTCGAACAGGTCGGGCGTCAAGTCCACCACCGCGCCCAGCACATAACCGACGACGGCCCCCTCTACCTCGGCGACGAAGGCGCGCGTCTCCGCGTCGCTGCGCACCTCGATCAGCCGCGAGGCGTAGGCAGCAGGAGCGCCCGCCGCCGCGCGCGGCATCCGCGAGTCCAGCCGCGTGTGATAGGCGCTCAGCGCCTCCCACATGCGCGCGACAGCTTCCTGGTCGCGCGGCTCCACCAAGCGAATCGTCACGGCTTCTAGGCCCATCTCATTCACCCGCTTCCGGCTGCCTACGCAGCCCCCACAGAAACAAAACGCCCGTCCCTCAACCAAAGGGACGGGAGCCTGGCTCGCGCGGTACCACCCTTGTTCCCCCCAAACGCCGGGGGCGCTCTGCTGCCACCATCATGGCAAGGTCGTGATAACGGAGACCAAACCGGCCCGGCTTAGTAGCTTGCGCGTTCAGCCTGCAGCTCAGGAAGGATTTTCCGCCCCGCATCCAGACCTGGCTCGCACCCTCCCAGGCTCGCTGACCGGCACGCAGGGACGTACTCGTTTCCGTCAACGCTTTTGTGCTTGTCGAGAGCATACCATACTGCCGGGAGCCGGTCAAGGCTGCGCGCGGACGGGTAGTGTATCCTTGTCGGCAGGCCCCTATCCCCCGGCCCCTTCCCCCAGCCAAGCTGGAGGAAGGGGAGAAACGCTTGCCAGATCGTCCCCCCTCCAGCGAAGCTTTAGGGGGGATTGAGGGGGGAGGCATTCAGCGAGCATTCTCGACCTTCCCCTATTGACAGGTCATTCGTGCACTCTGTGGACGCGCCCTACAGCAAGTCCGCGATCTGCTCTGGGTGCTCTGCCACCTTGACGCCAACAGCTTGCAGCGCCGCGATCTTTTCGGCGGCAGTGCCGCTGCCCCCTTCGACGATGGCCCCCGCATGTCCCATGCGCTTGCCGGGAGGTGCCGTCTGCCCGGCAATGAAGGCCACAACCGGCTTGGTCATGTCGGTGGCGATGAAGTGCGCCGCTTGCTCCTCGTCCGTGCCGCCGATCTCGCCGATGAGCACCACTTTCTCGGTCTGCGGATCGTCCTCAAACAGGTGCAGCACGTCAATGAAGCTCGTGCCGCTGATGGGATCGCCGCCGATGCCCACGCACGAGCTCTGGCCAATGCCGCGCTGCGTGAGCGCGTAGACAACTTCGTAGGTCAGCGTGCCGCTGCGCGACACCACACCCACATTGCCGGGCATGGCGATGTGACCGGGCATGATGCCCACTTTCGCCTGGCCGGGCGTCAGCAGGCCGGGACAGTTCGGGCCGACCAGCCGGCTGTTGCTCTGATCCAGCCGGGCGCGCACCTGCATCATGTCGCGCACCGGAATCCCTTCGGTGATGCAGACGATCAGCTCGATCTCGGCATCAAGCGCTTCGTAGATGGCGTCAGCGGCGAACGCCGCCGGGACGTAGATCACGGTGGCGTTCGCACCGGTGGACTCGCGCGCCGACTTCACCGTGTCGAACACGGGCTTGCCCAGCACCCACTCGCCACCCTTGCCCGGCGTCACCCCGCCGACCACACAGGTGCCGTACTCGATCATCTGCTCGGTATGGAACAGCCCCTCACGCCCGGTGATGCCCTGCACCAGCAATGTCGTGTTGCTGTCTGCCAGAATAGCCATGAGTCGTCCCTCTACGCTTTCTGCGCCGCTTCGACGGCTTTCTGCGCCGCCTCGGCCAGGGTTCGGACGGTCTCTATGTGGGGAAGGCTCGCCGCGTCCAGCAAGGCGCGCCCTTCCTCTTCGTTGGTGCCCACCAGGCGCACCACCAGCGGCAAGTCTACCTGAACCTCATCGAGCGCAGCCAGGATGCCGCGCGCCACCTCGTCGCAGCGCGTGATGCCACCGAAGATGTTGAACAGCACCGCCTTCACGTTGGGGTCGGAGAGGATGATGCGCAAAGCCATGGCCACCGTCTCGGCCTTGGCCCCGCCGCCAATATCGAGGAAGTTGGCCGGTGCGCCACCGTAGAGCTTGGTCATGTCCATCGTGGTCATGGCCAGCCCCGCCCCATTGACCATGCAGCCAATCGTGCCGTCCAGCTTGATATAGCTCAGACCGGCGGCGCGGGCGTGCGTCTCGGCTTCCGGCTCGGCGCTGGTATCGCGCAGTTCGGCCAGGTCGGGGTGGCGGAACAAGGCGTTGTCATCAATGGACATCTTGCCGTCCACCGCCAGAAGCTGCCCCTCACCGTCAATGATCAGCGGGTTGATCTCGGCCAGCGTCGCATCGCTCTCGGCGTAGCAGCGGTAGAGCGCCTGGGCGATCTTCATGAACGGCTTCCACAGCTCGCGCGGTAACTCGATGCCGTAGGCCAGGTTGCGAATCTGGTAATCGCGCAGCCCCAGGAACGGGTCAATGTGCTCGCGGATGATCTTCTCCGGCGCGGCGCGATTGACCTCCTCGATGTCCATGCCGCCCTCGGCGCTGGCCATGATCACCGGCTCGCGCGCGGTACGATCGTTGGTCACGCCGAGATAAATCTCTTTCTGGATGGTGGACGCGGCGTCCACCAGCACCTTGAGCACTTTGTGGTCGCGGATGTCCATGCCCAGGATCGCATCGGCATAACTCTCGGCTTCTTCGGGCGTCTCGGCCAGCTTGACGCCGCCCGCCTTGCCGCGCCCGCCGGTGAGCACCTGCGCCTTGACGACGACCGGCACGCCCAGTTCTTTGGCGATCTCGTAAGCCTGTTGGGGAGAATGAGCGACTTTGCCCCTGGGGACGGGGATTCCGTACTCGGCAAATCGTGCTTTAGATTGGTATTCGTGCAGGTTCACTGGCACGCCTCCATAAAATACTATTGACGTAAGGACTGCTCGCGGGCGGCTGAGCGCGCCGCCGCAGGTATTACCCGGTTAGATGCGCGCAGGCACGGTCAGGCCATGCCCGGCACCACGAAGCCGAACGTGCTGCCCTCCCCCGCTGTGCTACTGAAGAAGAACTCGCCGCCCATCAGCTCGATCAGCCCCTTGACGATGGGCAGCCCCAGACCGTGCCCCTTGAACGAGCGCACGTGCTCGCTCTCTCCGCGCCAGAAAAGCTCGCCGACGCGTCCCTGCTCCTCCTCACTGAGGCCGATGCCCGTGTCAATGACACTGACGCGCAGCTTGCCGTCCACGCCCTCGGCGCGCACGGTGATCGTCCCACCGTCCGGCGTGTAGCGCAGCGCGTTGACGACCAGCTTGGTCAGCACCTGGGCCAGGCGCTCGCTGTCCAGGTTGAGCAGCGGCAGGCTGGCGGGTGTCTCGAAGACGAGCGTATGCCCGTGCTCAGCGGCCAGGGGCGTGGTAGCCTTCTCGACCTGCATGGCGATGTTCTTGTACAGGTCCATCTTCGGCTCCAGGCGGATACGCCCGGAGCGCAGCTTGCTCATGTCGCTGATGTCGCTGACAAGCTGCTCCATGCGGCTGACGTTGGCGCGAACGGTTTCCACAAACTGGGCCTGCATCTCGTTCAGCTCGCCGGCGATGTTCTTGGCGAGCATGTCGGAGTAGCCCTTGATGCTGGTCATGGGGATGCGAATCTCGTGCACCATCAGCGAGGCAAAGCGGGCGTTCTCCTGAATCAGCGCGTCCATGCGCTGGCGCAGGGCCTCAACATCTTCGCCTTCGCCGCGCCGGGCCGCCGCTTCGAGCGTCCGGCCCAGGTCGTCCAGCGCCGTCTGTAGCTCAACGGGCGCAGCCGCCCGCAGCACCTTGACCGCCTTGCGCGCTTCCGTCAGCGGATTGGGTTGCTCCTCGCTCATCGTCACCCCTCTCGTCACGTAGACAGCCTGCCAGCCCGTGCCGCATCGCAGCATGTCACTATGGTAAGCATACTCGTCGCGCGGCAAAATCGCCACCTGGGAGAGGCAGTGTATCCTTGTCGGTTGAAACTCGTCACACAGGGATGGCCCCCCATCCCCGGCCCTTCCCCCACAAGGGGGGAAGGGAGAAAAGCGGCGGGCCTGCTCCCCTTCCCTCCGCGCAGCGCGGGGGAAGGGGCTGGGGGATGGGGGGCACACGGCAGCCAGTACCCACTCCATTTCAACCGAATTCGATACACTACCGGGCATTGGCGCTGCCACGCAACTGACATATAATCGTGATCAGAGTGTTCAATTAATCGCATTAATTCAATTGATCAGATGATTAGTCGCCAGACTATCGAGCAACCAGTTCGCGGTGATCGCCATGCCCTATGCCAGCCTCAACTCCGCCATCCTCGATTACATCGTCCAGCACCGCTTGCAGCCGGGCGACTACCTGCCGACGATCCCGCAGTTGAGCCAGGAGCTAGGCGTGAGCGTCAGCAAGATTCGCGAGGAGCTGGCCGCCGCGCGCACACTCGGACTGGTGGAGACCAGGCCACGCGCCGGAACGCAGGTTCAGCCCTTCGATTTCACTCCCGCAGCCAGCCTCAGCGCCATCTACGCACTGAGTCTCAACCGGCAGCACTTCTACGAGTTTTCGCGGCTGCGCGCCAACGTCGAGCTGAGCTTCTGGCACGAGGCCGTCGCCCAATTGACGGCGAGCGACATCCAGGCGCTGCGCGACATGATCCTGGCGGCCCGGCTGAAGCTGACCTATGTGCCGGTCGAAGTGCCTTTCGAAGAGCACCGCAGCCTGCACCTGGCCTTCTTCAAGCACCTCGACAACCCGTTCGTGCAGGGCATCCTGGAGGCGTATTGGGTGGCGTACAAGGCCTTCGGCGTGGGGCTGTATGCCGAGCTTTCGTACCATCACGAGGTGTGGGACTTTCACGAGCGCATGGTCGAGTGCGTGGCGCGCGGCGATTTTGACGGCGGGCACCAGGCGCTGCACGACCATATGACTTTGCTGCGCCACCGGCCCGAAGAGCCGGAAGTCATGGGACAGGCAGTCACAGAAAGGTATGGGACATCGCATCATTTACCAGAGTAGAGTGTTTCTTGCAGACAGACATTTCTTGGCACCAGGCTAGAGGCGCACAAGCGCCGCAGACTACAACATAGGGATAGTGGCAGGAGCATAGAAACCTATGAGTGACGTTAAAGCCTTACCCTTGGAGTCGCTACTGGTCGAGCACGAGCCGATCGTCAACGACTTCCAGATCATGATCGCCACTGTGAACGGGTCGGGCAGCCAGACGGCCAACACGGCGCTGATGCGCTCGATCTTTCGCATGGGCGTGCCGGTCAGCGGCAAGAATATCTTCCCGTCCAACATCCAGGGGTTGCCCACCTGGTTCACCGTCCGTGTCAGCAAGGACGGCTACATCGCCCGCCGCGAGGACTACCAAATCCTGGTGGCGATGAACCAGGAGACGGTAGCCGAAGACGTGCGCAGGCTGGCGCCGGGCGGCGTCTGCTTGTACCCGCAGGAATGGAAGCTCCGCGAAGACCGCGCTGACATCATCTACTACCCGATGCCGGTGGAGAAACTGCTCGAAGCGTCTGACGTGCCAGCCAACCTCAAGCCGTACGTGGCCAACATGGTCTACGTGGGCGTGCTGGCAACGCTGCTGGAGATTGACCTGGACGAGATCGCCTTCTCGCTGGACTTCCATTTCGGCGGCAAGGCGAAGGCGATCAATATGAACATGGGGCTGGTCAAGGCCGCCGCCGAATGGTCGCTGGACAACCTGGCCAAGCGCGCCCCCTACCAGGTGACGCGCATGGACAAGACCCAGGGAATGCTGCTGCTCGATGGCAATTCGGCGGGCGCGCTCGGCGCTGTGTTCGGCGGTGTGACAGTCGCCGCCTGGTATCCGATCACGCCCTCCACCGGCCTGATTGACGCGCTGCGCGAGTACCTGCGCGACCTGCGCACCGACCCCGTCACCGGCAAGGCGACCTATGCTGTCATCCAGGCTGAGGACGAGATCGGGGCCATCGGCATGGTCATCGGGGCCGGGTGGGCCGGTGCCCGCGCCATGACCGCTACCTCCGGGCCGGGCATGTCGCTCATGGCGGAGTTCGCTGGCCTGGCCTATTTCACCGAGGTTCCGGCGGTCATCTGGAACGTGCAGCGCGTGGGGCCGAGCACCGGCCTGCCGACACGCACTTCGCAAGGTGATGTGCTAAAGGCGTACTTCCTGGGGCACGGCGATACCAAGCACCCGGTGCTGCTGCCCAGCAGCATCGAAGAGGCGTTCGAGTTCGGCTGGCGCGCCTTCGATCTGGCCGAGCGCCTGCAAACGCTCATCTTTGTCCTCAGCGATCTTGACCTGGGCATGAACCTGTGGATGAGCAAGCCCTTCACCTACCCCGACCAGCCGATGGATCGCGGCAAGGTGCTCAGCGCCGAAGACGTGGCGCGCATGGGCGGCTTCGCCCGCTACCGGGACGTGGACGGTGACGGCATTGGCTACCGCACGCTGCCAGGGACGGATCACCCACTGGCCGCCTACTTCGCGCGCGGCACCGGGCACGATGAGCGCGCCGTCTACAGCGAGCGCCCCGAAGACTGGGAAGCGAACATGGCCCGCCTGACGCGCAAGTTCGACACGGCGCGGCAGTTGGTGCCAGGGCCGGTCGTGGATCAAGTGGACGGTGCCCAGGTGGGCATCATCGCCTACGGGACGACTGATGCCTGCGTGGTGGAGAGCCGCGACCTCCTGCGCGGGCGCGGCCTGGAGACGAGCTATCTGCGGCTGCGCGCGCTGCCACTCAACGAGACTGCGCGCGATTTCCTGGCGGCGCACGAGAGAGTCTATGTGGTCGAGAACAATACTGACGGGCAGATGGCCAGGTTGCTGAGCATGGAGTTCCCCGAACTGGCGGGCCGCCTGATCTCGCTGGCTCACGCTGATGGGATGCCGCTCGCGCCACGCTGGTTGACCGCCGCTATCTTGGAACAGGAGCAGTGACACATGGGCAACCGTCTCAACCTCATCGGCCTCGACCGCAACGACTACAAAGGCGGCAAGTCCACCCTGTGTCTGGGCTGCGGCCACAACTCGATCTCGAACCAGATCATCCAGGTCGCTTACGAGCTTTCGCTCAACCCGCACCGCGTAGTCAAGTTGAGCGGCATCGGCTGTTCGAGCAAGTCCCCGACGTACTTCCTGAACCGCTCGCACGGGTTCAACGGGCTGCACGGGCGTATGCCCGCCCTGGCCACCGGCGTGACGACGGCCAACCGCAGCCTGATCGCCATCGGCGTCAGCGGTGACGGCGACACAGGCAGCATCGGCCTGGGCCAGTTCAGCCACATGATCCGGCGCAATGTGCCCATTGTCTACATCGTCGAGAACAACGGCGTCTACGGACTGACCAAGGGCCAGTTCTCGGCAACAGCCGACCTGGGCCAGGAGCTAAAGTACGCCGGTGTCAACGAGCTACCGCCGATTGACATCTGCATGGAAGCGCTCATTGACAACGCGTCGTTCGTCGCGCGCTCGTTCGCTGGCGATGCCAAGCAGGTTCGCGAGCTGCTCAAGGCGGCGTTCAGTCACAAGGGAACGGCGGTGCTGGACATCATCAGCCCGTGCGTGACCTTCAACAACCATGAATCGTCCAGTAAGAGCTATCCCTACGGCAAGGTGCACGAGGAGCCGCTCCAGGACATCACCTACATCCCTGAATACGACGAGATCAGCATTGAGGAGCGCAAGCCGGGTGTGGTGCAGGCAGTGGAAATGCACGATGGCTCGCGCGTCATGCTCAAGAAGCTCGACCCCAACAAGCATGATCCGACGGATCGGGTCGCCGCGATCAAGCTGCTGGAGGAAGCGCGCCGCGACAACTTGTTCATCACCGGTCTGATCTACATTGACCGCGACCGCCGCACGCTGGCCGAGATCAGCCGCCTCATTGACGAGCCGCTGGTATCGCTGCCAGAGGAGCGCCTGCGGCCCCCGCGCGAGGCGCTCCAGTCTGTGATGAATAAGCTCATCTGCTGCGACTGAGGCTAATCGCAGCACGCGCAGGCAGCGCGTCCACTGCTAGACAGCCCGCAACGGCGCACACTCTCACGGGAGGGTGTGCGTCGCTTTGTTGGCGGATGGGGCAATCAGGCTTCGCTGAGAAACAGCCGCTGCCGGTGCGCGCAGACCTGGCCCAGCGCCAGACCGAGCGCGGCAATTAGCTCGTCGGCGCGGGCATTGGCCCGCTCGCCCGTGCTCAGGCGGGCGACAAGCACACCGTCCCCGTCCGGGCGCAGGTCTTGAATGAGCGGGCGCAGATCGTAGGGCTTGCCGCGCAGGACGCGCTCGATGCGCGTCTGGGCGAGCAGGGCCTGCGCCCGTGCCCACAGATCGTCCGCGCTGAGATCGGGGTCGTTGGGCGTGATTGCGTACTCGGCGCTGATCACCTGCGGGGGCAATGCGGGCGCTTTGATCGGCACCTCAGCCACCTGAAGGGTGCGCAGTCCGCCGGGGCTGGTAGCGTTCAGCCGCTCGATCAGGGCGCTGGCGGGGTCGAGGGATACGCGCTCGGTCAGCCACACGTCAACTAGTTCCGCTTCGCTGGTCAGGCCGACAGGCAGCGCGGCGGCGAATTGCAGACGCGGGCGCGGATTGAAGCCGCGCGTGTACTCCAGCGGAAGCTCCGCGCGCCGCAGCACGCGCTCCCATGTCGTCGCCAGGTCGAGATGGCCGACGTAGCGCAGCGCGCCCTGCTTGGCGAACTGGATGCGCAATCGTTGTTGGGTGAGTGCCTGGCTCATGGACATCATTATACCAGCCGGGCAGGGGTCGTTCTATGCCCAAAGAGCGTGCACGGAATCCAAGACGGTAGGGGCGGCCCTGCTGCGCCCATTAGCCTCACCCCCAACCGTGCTCCTGCCGGCGCTGGTGCGCCTCGCCGCCCCTCTCCACGGCGACGTGGAGAGGGGGAGGGGCAAGCCGAGCAAAGCGTGGGGTGAGGCCAACCCTCCGTACCGCCCAAACTCCAGGGCTAGTGAGCGTGCCAGTTGCCTGGTATACTCCGCCCACCTTCGCTTGTTCCCTGCTGACTTGGCTGAGACTCGTAACGTCTGCCAGCGCGAGGTGTTAGTACGCATGACTGAGCCGGACGGTCGTGACGGGCGCGATTACGCAGCCTCCGATGATCTCCAATTGGTGACTTGGGCGAAAGACGACCGGGCGGCGTTCGGCGAGCTGTATTCGCGTTATGTCGCCAGGATTTACAACTACGTCTACTATCGCACGGGTAATCACCAGGACGCCGAAGACCTGACATCGCGCGTGTTCTTCAGGGCGCTGGTGCACATTGGCCGCTATACCGATCGCGGCGTGCCTTTCTCGGCCTGGCTGTACCGCATCGCGCACAATCAGGTCGCCAACTGGCACCGCGACCGGAGCCGGAAGCGAGTTGTCCCGCTCGACGACTTCATGGCGAGCAGCAAGGCAGCGGATGCGCCGGAAGCCGTCACCGAGTCCAGCGACGAAGAGGCGCGGCTGTTGCGGTCAATCCGCGAGCTGCCTGCCGACCGGCAGCAGTTGCTCGTGCTCAAGTTCGTCGAGCGCCTGTCGAACGCGGAGATCGGCACGATCATGAACCGCACCGAGGGCGCGGTGAAGTCGCTTTATCACCGGACGCTGCTCGCGCTGCGCGGGAGTCTCGAAGAGCAAGAGGAGCCGGAGCGAGGCGCGCAGCGCGGGCGATTCGGCCTGTAAGTGCTGGGAGTGTATGGCGTCTTGTCGTGCGCCTCACGGGAGAGATAGGCATGTCGTGGCAGTCACTAGCATCAAGATTCTGGTCGGGGAATGGGCGCTGGCAAGAGAACGTGCTGATGGCGCACGCCGATGCGCTGATCGGTCGTGGCTCCACGCGCGTCCCGCTGCGCCGGGCTTACACCGAGCCAGGCGAGGACGACCTGGAGACGCTGCTGCGCCTGTCCGAGCGTATTGAGCGGGCGATGCCCCCCGTTACCCCTTCAGAGCAGTATGTCGCGCAGCTTCGCCGCCGCCTGTTGGAAAGCGATCCGCAGGAAGCATTGTCTCTGTGGAGACGCATCCGCCAGCTTCCGCCGCGCACCCAATTGGCCGCCGGTATCGGCGGCGCGACTCTGACCGCTGGCGTGGTCATCCTGGCTACGCGCTCCGTGTACGATGCGCTTGGCAGCCGGCGCAACCGCCGGACAGTCACCGCTTAGTCCCGCGCGCAGGGGGGAGGATAGACTGCCGATGAACGAGCGTTACGCCAAGATTACCGGCTGGGGTAAGTACGTCCCGGCGCGCGTGCTGACCAATCACGAGCTCGCGCAGATGGTAGACACCAGCGACGAGTGGATCACCACCCGCACAGGCATCAAGGAACGGCGCATCCGCACCGAGGATGACACAACCTCCAGCATGGCCGTGGCCGCCGCGCGCGAGGCGATGAGTGTGGCCGGACTGTCGCCCAAAGACCTCGACCTGATCATCGTCGCGACCTCGTCGCCCGACTACCTGCTCCCGTCTGTCGCCAGCCAGGTGCAGGACATGCTGGGCGCGGAGTGCGGCGCGTTCACGCTGGTTGCGGGGTGCTCCGGCTGGGTCTACGCGCTGACGACGGCCAGCCACTACATCACGGCTGGCGCGTACAGCCGCGTGCTGGTCGTAGGCGTGGAGATCATCTCCTTTGCGATGGACTTCACCGACCGCACTACCTGCGTCCTGTTCGGCGACGCGGCAGCGGCGACCGTCGTCGAGGCGAGCGATGAGCCGGGCGGCCTGCTGGCCTTTGAGCTAGGGTCGGACGGCTCCGGGGTGAAAGCTCTGTACGTGCCGGACGGCGGCTCGGCCTCGCCCATCTCGCAGCGGACGATTGACGAGCGGCGGCAGTACATGCGCATGAATGGGCAGGAGGTCTTCAAGTTCGCCGTGCGGACGCTCGGCAGCTCGCTCAAGCGCACCATCTACCAGGCCGGCCTGACGCCGGACGACATTGATCTGTTCATCCCCCACCAGGCCAACGCGCGCATCATCGAGGCGGCGGCGCGGCAGATGCGCGTCCCGCTCGACAAGTTCTACCTCAACCTCGACCGCTACGGGAACACGTCGGCGGCGTCGGTGCCGCTGGCACTGGTCGAGGCGATTGAGGAGGGACGCCTGAAAGATGGCGACCTGGTGGCCATGTGCGCGTTTGGCGCAGGACTGACCTGGGCGACAGCCGTCATGCAGATCGGCACGGGCGAGATCAGCCCGGCGCACAGCCTGTTCTCGGTCGGGCGGGCGCGCTACCTGGCCCGCCGCACGTCCGACGCCGTGCTCGACACGGCGCAGTCGGCGCTGCTGCCGCTCTACACGTTCCTCTACCAGCGCCGCAAGAAGCGATAGCGGTCCCCCTGAGACAGCGTTACGCGCTCAGCGCCCCGGCCCTGCAAACAGACCGGGGCGCGTTTTTCGCCCCCTCTGAGCCTCACCCCCCGGCCTCGCTTCGCTCCACCTTTCTCCCTCTTCACGACGTGGAGAGGGGGCGGCGAGGCGCGCCAGCGCCGAGCGAGGGTGAGGCTGTATTGTGCGCACCCGCTGTTGGACAGTCTGCGGGCCGGGGCGTATACTGAAACGTGGCTCGCGCGGCCAGCGCGCAGCCCTGGTACCAGCCGCAAGATTACCCGTAACCAGTTCCACGCACGGACAGGTGACCATGACCACTCCGCAAGCGTATGTTGCCATTGAGGGCGTCATCGGTGTGGGCAAGACGACGTTAGCGCGCATGTTCCAGAAGGAGGCGGGCGGCCAGCTTGTGCTGGAAGTCTTCGAGGAAAACCCCTTCCTGAGCGACTTCTACACCGATCGCGCGCGCTACGCCTTCCAGACGCAGATTTTCTTCCTGCTCAGCCGCTACCACCAACAGCGCCAGCTTGCCCGCATGACCCGCCCGCTGATCAGCGACTACATGTTCGACAAAGACCGGCTTTTCGCCCAGGTCAACCTGTCCGGCGACGAGCTACAGACCTATTACAGCGTGCAAGAGGCGCTTGCGGAGAACATCTCCCTACCCGACCTGGTGGTGTTCCTCAAGGCGGACACTGAGACGCTGATGAACCGTATCACCGCGCGCGACCGGCCCTACGAGCGCAACATGGAAGCCGCCTACATTGACAGCCTGCGCATCGCTTACGAGCAGTTCTTCGGCGGCTACACGCTGGCTCCGGTGCTCACCATAGACACCAACAGCCTGGACTTCGTCACGAACCCCGAAGACCGCGCCGCCGTCTTCGACCGGATTCGCGGGGCGCTGGGCGCTGGGCCGCGCCAGCCTGCCCTGCCGGGGCTGGAGAAGGGTGAAGCCGCGCTGCCCATCTCGCCAGCAGCCGAGACTGCGCCATTGGAGCAGACTGCGCGGCGGCTGGGCGACTTCCAGCAATTCCACCAGCGGCTGGACCAGGACAAGCAGTTCCTCACCGACCCGTACCTGAACTTCATCCTGCTACAAGAGGAAGTGGGCGAATTGGCGCGCGCCTTCGCCCGGCGCTGGATAGCAAAGGCGACGGGCGGCCCGGACGATGCGCAGCCCGCCATCCGCGAGGAGATGGCCGACGTGCTGGCCTACCTGCTCAAGCTGGCGAACTACGCCGGCATAGACCTGGAAGCGGCTTACCTGGAGAAGATGCGCCGCAACCAGGGGCGCGAGTGGCCCAGGCCGTCCGAGACAGAAAGCGAAGGGGCATGATCCAGCCAGCAAACTCCAACAAGTTCTTCGTGGCCATTGGCGGCAACATCGGCGTCGGCAAGTCCACGCTGACCGGCATCCTGGCCGAGGCGATGGGTTGGAAGCCGTTTTACGAGGCGGTGGACGAGAACCCCTACCTGGCCGACTTCTACGCCGACATGCAGCGCTGGAGCTTTCACTCACAGGTATTCTTTCTGTCGCGGCGGCTCCAACATCACCGCCGGCTTGTAGACCACCCCGGCTCGGTCGTGCAGGATCGCAGTGTCTACGAGGACGCCGAGATCTTCGCCCACAACCTGTACAGGCGCGGCCAGATGTCCGAGCGCGATTACGGCGCGTACCACGACCTCTACGAGGGCATCCGCGCTTTCCTGCCGCCGCCTGACCTGCTGATCTACCTCAAGGCCAGCGTCGAGACGCTGCAAGCGCGTATCCGCCAGCGCGGGCGCGACTTCGAGCGCGACATTTCCGCCGAGTACCTGCACCAGCTCAATGTCCTGTACGACGAGTGGATCGCGCGCTGGGATAGCTGCGCCGTGCTGGTCGTGCCCGCCGACGACATGGACTTCCAGCACGACGACGATGCGCGCCAGGCCATTGTGGACGCCGTCCGCGCGTGCCTCAAGCCCGCGCCGGTGCGCTACTTGCGCTATCCCGTGCGCACGCCCTGACGGGCGCGTGTAGAGGCTCTCGACGGCCCGTTTCGTGCGGGGGTGAGGCCCCGTAGGGGTGTATTGCCGTACGCCCCCGCCAGACTTCCGAAGTTCCCGAAACTTCGGAAGTTGATTGGGTGCACTCGGATTTGGGGGCGAAATACCTGAACCGCAGAAGTAAGCTCAGGTAAGGAATTGAAGAGGCGAGTTGCCGTGCCTCGGTTTACCTCACCCCCGCTCGGCGCTGACGCGCCTCGCTGCCCCCTCTCCATGCATGGAGGGGGCAAGCCGAGCGAAGCGAGGCTGGGGGTGAGGTAAACCACCGGATTACGAAAGACTTTCCTGAGCTTACTGAGACACAGGGGACGCGGAGAAGAACTAATGCCATCTTTTCTCTGCGCTCTCTGCGCCTCAGCGGTGCTCTCTTGCCCCAGAAACGAGATACACCCAAGTTGATTCCGGGGCCGGGCGCAGCAGAGTAGCGCCTACGGGACAGTTCTTGCATATACTCACCCTGGCCGACTGCACGACGCCCCCGGTCGTGCTAAAATAGGCGCTAGGCGGCTTTCGCAGGGGGAAGCGGGCAGCATTCTGGAATGAACAGGAGCGACATGCGGCAGCAGAGAGAGCGACAGGCATCGGGCGGGACAGCGCGGTTGCGCTGTGGGCTGGTGCTCTTGGGACTGGCGCTGCTGCTCTCCGCGTGCGGGGGCAACGCCCAGCCGAGCATCGTGACGCTGGCCCCCAGCCCGACGCGCACGCTGCCCCCTAGCCCGACTGCTATGCCGGTTGGCGCCGTCCCCAGCCCGCCGCCGAGTGCCACACCGACCGCGCAGACACCCACGACGGCAACGCCCGGCCCTTCGCCGACCAACCCGGTTGCGGCGACTCTCTCCCCGGCCCCGGCGACGCTCACCGCGACCAGCGCCCCGACGCGCGCTGGTCTGTCGGTCGAGTACTTCACGACCGACACGGCCTCAGTCCGGCCCGGCGACACCGTGACCCTCTTCTGGGGCACGCGCGGCGCGACGAGCGCGCGCATCTACCGGCTGGACGCCGAGGGCGAGCGAGTCTGGCGCTGGGACGTGAACGTGAGCGGTAAGCTGGTGGTGGCGACAGAGGGCGGTGACCGTGAGGTTGCCCGCTTCGCGCTCGAAGCTGCGAACGCGAGCACCTCCGTCGAGCAAACGCTGCTGATTCCTCTCTCGTGCCCGGAAACGTGGTATTTCGATCCGCCGCCGGAGTCCTGCCCGGCAGCGCCAGCGCAACTGACGACGCAGGCCGAGCAGACCTTCGAGCGCGGGCGCATGATCTGGGTGGACGCGCAGGATCGCATCTATGTGTTGTTCGAAGATGGCGGCTCGCCAGCCTGGGCGCAGTATCCCGACAACTTTCAGGAGGGCGACCCCGACCGTGACGAGTCGCTCGTTGCCCCGCCGGGCTTGCAGCAGCCGATTCGAGGATTCGGCCTGGTGTGGCGCAGCAACCCGCGCGTCCGCGACCGGCTCGGCTGGGCCACGACGCCGGAAGTCGCCTTCGAGGGCATGATCCAGGCGGATGCGCAGGAGCCAAGCGTAGCGACAACTTATCTGCGCACCCGCGACGGGGCCATCCTCGCGCTGGATGCGCTAGCCGGGGAGTGGGAGATGTTGCCTCCGGTTGTGATTGGCGATGGTGAGCAATAACTGGAAGACAACGAGCCGATGATCAACGAACCGTCCGCGTTTGACTCGAACCGGGGGGCAGTGGTTCCCCTGTCCCCCAAAGAGACCCCTGTCGCCCTGGACTCAACGCGCGTCCAGTTTCAAGAGGCCGTCTCTGCCGTGATGGAGGTCAGCAACGCCGACCTCCACACGCCGCCGCCGATGAGCGCGCGCTTCACCGGACGGCTGCGCGTCAGCAGCGAAATGGCCTACGAGCA
Source organism: Aggregatilineaceae bacterium (assembly GCA_040767545.1). Taxonomy (GTDB): domain Bacteria; phylum Chloroflexota; class Anaerolineae; order Aggregatilineales; family Aggregatilineaceae; genus UBA2029. The sequence continues at coordinate 106,164 of JAXGOK010000012.1, forward strand.
CCTTGATTCCGTCTTCGCGCCGCTGGATCATCACGTCGTGCTGACGACCGACGAGGGGGGCCAGCACGTCGTTCTGGCGATCAAGGGGCGCATCCGGCCCAAGCCGCGCCCGGTCTGGCCGAATATCGTCCTGCTGATCCTGACTGTGCTCAGCCTGCTTTTCGTCGGCGCTTCGCAGGACGTTACCCTGCAGGAGGGCCAAAGCCTGCCGCTCTCGTCCATCTGGCGCGGCTGGCCCTACGCGCTGAGCGTCCTGCTGATTCTGGGCGGGCACGAGCTGGGCCACTACTTCGCGGCGCGCTTTCACGGCGTGCATGTCACCCTGCCCTACTTCATCCCCCTACCCCTCGGCTTCTTCGGGACGCTGGGCGCGTTCATCCAACTGCGCGAGCCGGTGCGCAGCCGCAAGATTCTCTTCGATGTGGGCGTCGCCGGGCCGCTGGCCGGGTTTGTGCTGGCCGTGCCGATCCTCTTCATTGGGCTGGCGACCTCTCATGTCACGCCGCTGCCAGCAGACGGGTACATCCTGGAGGGCGATTCGCTGTTGTACGGCCTGGCGAAATTCATCGTCTTCGGCCAATTGTTGCCTAACGGGCACGAGGACGTGCTCATCAACCAGGTTGCCAAAGCCGGTTGGACGGGGCTGTTCATCACCGGCCTGAACCTGATCCCGGTCGGCCAGCTTGACGGCGGCCATGTCGTCTCCACCCTGCTGGGCCGCCGCGCGCAGCGCCTGTACTTCCCGGTGCTCATCGTCTTCCTGGTGCTGTCGTTCATCAACTCAATGTGGCTGCTGTGGACGATGCTCCTCTTCTTGCTGGGCCGCCTGTACGCCATGCCACTCGACGCCATCACCCCGCTCGACTCGCGGCGGCGGCGGGTGGGCTACGCGGCGCTGCTCATCTTCGTGCTGGTCTTCGTGCCTAATCCCTTGCAGATCGTCCAGCCCTGAGCGCAGCGCCCGCCGAGCGCCCATGAGCACTGACGCCCCCCGCCCACGCTCCGGCCAGCGCCCACCAGCGCGGCGGAGGCGCGTCCTGCTCGCGGCCCTGGCTGCGCTGCTGGTTATCGCGCTGCTGGAAGCACTGGGGCTGGTCGCGCTGGGAGACCTGCTGCCGGGCAGGGACAGCGCGCGCCGCTCGCACTTCATCACCGATGCTGGCGCGCCGCTGGCCGCCTTCTACACGCCGGAAGTCCTGCACTGGCAGGACGAAATACGGGAGTGGGCCAGGACGTACGGCGTGAACCCGAACGTGTTGGCGATTGTCATCCAGATCGAGTCCTGCGGCGACTCCACCGCCGAGTCTTCCGCCGGGGCGCTGGGCCTGATGCAGGTCATGCCCTTCCATTTCGAGTACGGCGAGAACATGATCAACCCGGAGACGAACGTGCAGCACGGGATGGAAGTCTTCCGCGAGTGTCTGACCGTGTTTGCCGAGTACGATCTGGGACTGGCGCTGGCCTGCTACAACGGCGGCCCCGGAGTGACGAAGCTCAGCTACCAGGACTGGTACCCGGAGACGCGCTACTACTACGACTGGGCGACGGGGCTGTGGCAGGACGTGCAGGCAGGCGTGACGAAGAGCAGCACCCTGGCGGACTGGCTGGCGGCGGGCGGTCAGCGGCTATGCGACCGGGCAGCGCGCTCGCAACAGGTTGCGGCGGCTGCCCTGGCCCCGTAGCGCGGCAGAGCCGTCCCCCACGTGTACCAGGTTGATGCTCCTCCTCGGCAGAGCTTAGGGGTGGACAGGCATTAAAGCCGGTTTGTGGTCTGGTGTGGCTCTTC
>JAXGOK010000013.1:0-98437 GCA_040767545.1 Aggregatilineaceae bacterium
CTCATTGAATCTCCGCAGCGCCCCCCGTTTTACTGCTCTAGCTCCTGCTTCACCGCGACATACAACGCCTCGGCGTGCAGCTCGGCCAGCGTGTAACACGGCCCGCCCAGGTGATTGGCTAGCTCCTGAGCCAGGCCCTGGTCGAAGGCCGAGTGCTCCATGTTGATCGTCACGTTGCGAATGTCCGACTCTTTGATCTGGTCGGCGATGCGGTGCGCCTCTTCTTGCGGGGGCAGCGCGGTCATCGAGACGTTGCCCGCGCCGTCGGTCAGCAGGATCATCAGCGGCATCACGTCCGGGTGGGCGATCTTCTGCTGCTGGAAGACTTGCAGCGCCAGGTACAGCCCGGCGGAGAGCGGCGTCTTGCCGCCGACGGGAATATCGGCCAGGGCCTTCTTAGCCAGCGTGACCGAGTTGGTGGGCGGCAGCACAAGCTGGGCGCGGTCTTTCTGGAAGACGACCAGCCCCACGCGGTCGCGGCGCTGGTAGGCGTCGGTGAGCAGGGACATGATCGCGCCCTTGGTGGCGTTCATGCGCTCGGCGACGGCCATGCTCCAGCTTGCGTCCACGACGAAGAGGATCAGGTTGGCCGCTTTGCGCACGCGCACCTTGCGCTGCAAATCCTGGCGGTGGATCGAATAGGCCAGCCGGCTGGCGCGGCGCTCTTCGGCCCGGTCGCGCTGGAAGGGGGCGGCGGCGCGCAGGGTGGCGTCGAAGGCGATGTCGTCCTTGCGGTCACCGGCGGGGCGCGCCTGAATGTAGCGACCGTCTTTGCGCTCGGTGCGCGTGCGGCTGCGGCGGCCACGCATCCGGCGCGTCAGGCGGTCGAGCGGCGTGTCGAGGCGGCGCGTGCGGAACTCCTTGCCCGGCTCGACCTTCTTCCCACCCTCCCACCAGTGTGCTTCCAGCGATTGCTGGAATACATCCTGCGGCCCTGGCTCGACGGGTTGTGGGGTGATGTCCGACTCAGGCTGACCGGCAGGCTCGGTCAGCCCTTCGCTTTTTTTTCCGCGTCCGGCTGTTGGGGTGTGTCAGCGCGGGCCTCAGTTGGCTCGTCGGTGAAATCTTCGGCGATCTGTTCCAGCCGACCCTCAAGCTCGCCCGCGTAGAGCGTCGCCTCGCTGAACGGGCCGCGCTTCAGGCGGTGAGGCAGCGCCAGCTCTGCCGCCAGCAAAATGTCGCGCTCGGTGATCTGCAGGCGGCCCTCGAAGGCGGCGTGGGCGCGCGCGGCCTTGAGGATGACCAGGTCGGCGCGGTGCCCGTCAACATCCAGACTGGCGGTCAGGTTGGCGATCACAAACAGGTCGCGGCGCGTGTAGCGCACCTGATCCACAATATGGCGGCCCGCCTCAATCTGCGCCGATAGCTCCTCTTCGCGCGGCAGCCACTCACGCCGGAAGGTGACTGGGTCGGCGTCGAAGGCGATATGCCGCTCCAGGATCGCCATGCGGTCTTCGACTTGCGGCAGACCGGCCACGTCCACTGACAGGGCGAAGCGATCCAGAAGCTGCGGGCGTAGCTCGCCTTCTTCGGGGTTCATCGTGCCGACGAGGATGAAGCGCGCCGGATGCTGGAAGCTGATCCCCTCGCGCTCGACGAAGTTGACCCCCATCGCCGCCGAGTCAAGCAGCAAGTCCACCACATGATCGTCGAGCAGGTTAACCTCGTCCACATAGAGGATGCCGCGATTCGCGGCGGCCAGCACGCCCGGATCGAAATGGCGCTCACCCTTCTGAATGGCCTGCTCGATGTCCAGCGTGCCGACGACGCGATCTTCGGTCGCGCTGACCGGCAGATCGATCAGGCGCGTGCGCCGCGTCTTGACGGGTAGCTCCTCGCCGCGCGCCACGCGCTCGCGGCACTCGTCGCACAGCCGTTCCAGGTAGTGCGGGTCGCACCCAAAGCGGCAATCAACCACCACCTCAATTTCCGGCAGCAGGGCGGCCAGCGCGCGGGCCGCGGTAGACTTGGCGGTGCCACGCTCGCCGCGAATCAGCACACCGCCGATGCTGGGATTGACGGCGTTGAGGATCAGGGCGCGCTTCATGCGCTCCTGGCCCACAATAGCGGTAAACGGGTAGATGGGTTGTCGGACAGACACTTTGGAGCCTCGTTTGTGTCTTGCTCGCCGGTTTCCAAAGCACGATTATAGCGCACTCCTCACGCGAATGGCATGGTCACTTGGTGTGCGCCCTGGCTTATCTCACCCCCTGGCCTCGCTGCGCTCGGCCTTTCCCCCTCTCCGTCGCGGCTATACATTATCCACATCTTTGGCTGTGCCTGTCCCCCCATCCCCGGCCCTTCCCCCACAAGGGGGGAAGGGAGAAAAGCGACGGACCTGCTCCCCTTCCCTCCGCGCAGCGCGGGGGAAGGGGATGGGGGATGGGGGGTATCTGTGGGTAACACATAGCCGTCGCGGAGAAGGGAAAGTGAGGCACGTCAGCGCCGAGCGGGGTGAGGTCATACACAGCCCCCACACTTCCAACGGGTTTCTGATAGCCTTGCCCCTGCATTCAGTGTAGACTCGATCATTAGGGGGCGCAGATCACACAGCGACCCCTGCCCGTCTGCCCGGCATCCGGCCAGCGGGCCATTCGAGGAATGAGGAACACACTGCTATGATGCGTTTTGACCGATTCACCGAGCGCGCCCAGGATGCTGCCGTCCGTGCCTACGACATCCTGCAGCGTTACGGCCATAACCAGGTTGACACCGAGCACATGCTGCTGGCTCTGCTGGAACAGCCCGACGGCGTGATCCCGCAGATGCTGGCTAAGATGAACGTAGACCAGGACAGCATCCGCGACGAGCTAGACCGCGTGCTGCGGGCCAGCCCGAAGGCGGCCATCTACGGCGGCGGCACCGGCCAGGTGTTCATCACGCCGCGCGTCAAGCGCGTGGTGGACATCGCCAACGAAGAAGCTAACCGCCTCAAAGACGAGTACATCAGCACCGAGCACCTCTTCCTGGCTATCCTCAGCGAGCGGCGCACGGCAGTGGCGCGCATCCTGGCCGATGTCGGCGTCACCAAAGAGCGCGTCTACGACGTGATCAAGGACATTCGCGGCGGGCAGCGCGTCACCGACCCCCAGGCCGAGACGCGCTACCGCACCCTGGAAAAGTACAGCCGCGACCTGACGCGCCTGGCCGTCGAGGGCAAGCTCGACCCCGTGATCGGGCGCGACGACGAGATTCTGCGCGTCATCCAGATTCTCAGCCGCCGCACCAAGAACAACCCCGTGCTGATCGGCGAGGCGGGCGTCGGCAAGACGGCCATCGTCGAGGGGCTGGCCCAGCAGATCGCCAGCGGCGACGTGCCGGAGATTCTGATGGGCCGCCGCGTGATCAGCCTCGACCTGGGCGCGATGATCGCCGGCAGCCGCTTTCGTGGCGAGTTCGAGGAGCGGCTGAAGGCTGCCATCGAGGAGATTCAGCGCTCCGAGGGCGAGATCATCCTCTTCATTGACGAGCTGCACCAGGTCGTCGGCGCGGGGGCCGCTTCGGGCGCGCTGGACGCCGGTAACATGATGAAGCCAGCCCTGGCGCGCGGCGAGCTAAACTGCATCGGCGCGACGACGCTGGACGAGTACCGCCAGTACATCGAGCGCGACTCGGCGCTGGATCGCCGCTTCGCGCCGGTGTTCGTCGAAGAGCCGACGGTCGAGCAGACCATTGAGATGTTGCATGGCCTGCGCGATCGCTACGAGGCCCATCACAAGGTCACCTACTCCGACGAGGCGCTGGTTGCGGCGGCGCGGCTCAGTCACCGCTACGTCACCGAGCGCAAGCTGCCCGACAAAGCCATTGACCTGATGGACGAAGCCGCTTCCAAGCTGCGCGTCGCGCTGTACTCCATGCCCGACGCCCTGAAAGAACTCAAGAAGCGGCTTGACCGGCTGGCCGTCGAAGAAGAAGAGGCCAGCCTGAACACCGAGTACGAGCGCGCGATGAAGATCAAGGCGCAGCGGCTCCAGCTTGTGCAGGAATACGAGCAGGAAGTCGAGCGCTGGCAGCACGAGCACACCCTCGACGAGGTCGTAGACGCCGATGACATCGCCGAAGTCGTCGCCCAGTGGACGGGCATCCCCGTCAACCAGATGCTGGAGACCGAGGCCGACAAGCTGCTGCGCATGGAAGAGGTGCTGCACAAGCGGATCATCGGCCAGGAGGCGGCGGTCTCCGTCCTCGCCGACGCCATCCGCCGCGCGCGCAGCGGCCTGAAAGACCCGCGCCGTCCGATCGGCTCGTTCATCTTCCTGGGCAGCAGCGGCGTGGGCAAGACCGAGCTGGCTAAGGCGCTGGCCCATTTCATGTTCGACGACGAGGACGCCCTGCTGCGCCTGGACATGAGCGAGTACCGCGAGCAGCACACGGTCAGCCGGCTGTTTGGCGCGCCTCCCGGCTATATCGGCTATGAGCAGGGCGGCCAACTGACCGAAGCCGTCCGCCGCCGCCCCTACCGCGTCATCCTCTTCGACGAGATCGAGAAGGCGCACCCGGAAGTGTGGAACGCGCTGATGCAGATTCTCGAAGACGGGCGCATGACCGATGGCCAGGGGCGCACGGTGGACTTCCGCAATGCGGTGATCATCATGACCAGCAACCTGGGCACCGAGTACGCGCATGCGGGCGGGGCGCTTGGCTTCGTGCCTAGCGGCGACCCAACGCTGGTGGCCGATCATAAGAAGATTGACGAGGCGATGCGTAAGGCGTTCCGGCCTGAGTTCCTCAACCGCATTGACGAGATCATCATCTTCGAGCCGCTTTCGCGCGAGGCTGTCGTCCAGATCGTTGACCTGCAAATGCACGACATTGCCGCGCGGCTGGAGGAGCAAGGGCTGTACGTAGCCCTGACCGAGGACGCCCGCCAAAAGCTGGCCGAGATTGGCTTCGACCCGCAGTTCGGGGCGCGTCCGCTGCGCCGCGCGCTGCAGCGTTACATCGAAAGCCCGCTCAGCATCCGCCTGCTCAGGGGCGACTTCGTGCAGGGCGACCTGGTCGAGGTCTTCGTCAACGAGGACGGCGAGATTGACTTCCGCCGGCTGGAGAGCGGCTATGTCCCGCCCGCCCGCGCGAAGATCGAGCATCCTCAGCAGGCAGACGCCGAGTGAGTGCACGCTGCGCACCGCCGCACCGCGCCAGTGAGGAGGGGGGCCAGATGGTGTGTGCCGAGGCGATTGTGTCCCTGCTGCGCAAGCAGGGCGAGCGCCTGACCATTCAGCGCCGGGCGGTGATCGAGGTGCTGTGCGCCAGCGGCGATCATCTCACCGTGCAGGACATCCAAAGCCGGTTAGCGGCGCAGGGCACCGTCCTGACCGAAGCCACTGTGTACCGCATCGTGCAGTGGCTCAAGGATCGCGGCGCGGTTGCCCAGACCGACCTGGGGCAGTCCGGCGTCGTCTACCAGGTCATTGGCTGCGAGCTGCACCATCACCTGGTCTGTCTGCGCTGCGGGCGTGTCATTGACATCGAGGATCAGGTGATGGACGCGCTGCGCGAGCAGTTGCGCCGCGAGCACGCCTTCGAGCCGCGCATTGACCACATGGCGATCTTCGGCCTCTGCCACGACTGCCGCGCCGGGCGCAAATGAGGAATGCGATCCTGCCACGTAGCAGCAAACGAAGCCGGTTCTGCCCTTCGCGGGTCCACGAGCGAGCTGTCAGGCAGTCGTCGAAGGCCCCCATGCCCCGGCCCCTTCCCCCAGCAAAGCTAGGCGAAGGGTGAGCGGCTGCCATTCCACCCCTTAAGCACTGTGTCCAGAAATTCGCCCACTACACGCACGGGGTCTGTGTTGTAGAAGACGTATTCGCTCTAGCGGGGCGGCGGCGTTTTCGCTCGGATCGCGCTAGGCCATGCTCCAGAGCAGCAAGCCGCCGTTGACGAGCAGCAGAAGCACAGCAAAACCAATGGCCGTGCGCCATAGCGACAGCGGCCAACGAAGCTGCACGTCGCTGAACTCAACAGGCAGGCGCGTTTGGGCCTGCAAGGTGAGTCCCTGCTGGCACTGACGCACATACTCGAGCAGCGCGTAGATGAAGATGACCGCGCCGAGCATCTCGAACGTTTCCTCAACGGAGGAGATGACCAGGTAGCGAAAGGATTTGCCGTCGTCGAGATAGTACTGGCGGGTGCTGAGGGCCTCGATGCCCGCTGCTCCGCCCACATACACCGCAGCAACAATGGCGAAGAGAATGCGCGCGCGGCCGGCCAACCTCCACCAGAAGCGCACGTAGAGGGTGCCGACCACGGCAGCCAGCGAGATGCCCAGGATCAGCCACACGGACTGCAAGAAGCCTGACGCCTTGAAGATGCTTCGCAGCAGGTCCGATGCCACCTCCTGGATGGTTGTGCCCTTGTCCATCGAAATGTACAGGAAGGCCAGAGCCAGACCCGTCCAGTACGGGCTGTGAGGCTCGCTGCGCGCGTGCCCGGTCAGCGCGATCCAGGCCAGCAGGCTCGCCGCAAGGAAGAAGAGGATGACGCTGTACCAGATCGGCACGCTTTGGTGAGTGTTGATGCTGAGAAGCTCGAGCAAGCGCGCCAGGGTCGTATCGCTGTTCTTGCCGAGGACGTTGAACAGCAGGTGATCCGCATAGATGCTCTGCAGCGCCAGCAGCACCGCGATCAGGCCGAGGACAATGGCGATCTTGCGTGGGTTCAGGTTCAGGCTCAATCTCATGGGCTGCTCGATCATGATTGTCGCCGGGTGAACCCCTCCGCAAGGGATGCGCCAGCCCGGCAACGCGGCTGTTACGGTAGAGTATACCCAGCTTGAGCGCGTCGAAGCACTGGAAGGTTGCGCTCACCGCTGAGGATGCGATACTGCTGGGCAATGAGGAAAAAAGCGGCACCTGGCGCTCTCGCTGGCAATCGGGGTGCGCGCCAGCGGTTGACAGTCAAGGGGCGCAGGTTACAATAGCCGCTGCTGGTACAGTCCCCCGGCATCCCCGCTTCATTCGATAGCAGAGCACGCCCGCCGAGCGGGGTGAGCGGCGGGGCGTTTTGTGTGTGCGCCGGGCGCGCAGTGGAAGGCTATGTCTGTGAGTGAGCACACGTCCGCTCCGGGCGCGGAGATCGCCCCCGGCGAGCAGATCACGCTGATCAAGCCGCTGCGCGGGTGGGTGTCGCTGGGGCTGGGCGAAGTCTGGCGCTACCGCGAGCTGCTGTTCTTCTTCATCTGGCGCGACATCAAAGTGCGCTACAAGCAGACGCTGCTCGGCGCGGCCTGGGCCATTTTGCAGCCGGTCTTCACGATGATCGTCTTCAGCGTGTTCTTTGGGCGGCTGGCTAAAATCCCCTCGGACGGCATCCCCTATCCCATTTTCAGCTACGCCGGGCTGCTGCCCTGGACGTTCTTCGCCACCGGCCTGACCAACGGGGCTAACAGCGTCGTGCGCGACGCCAACCTGGTCAAGCGCGTCTACTTCCCCCGGCTGATCACGCCCATTTCAGCGGTTGTCGGCGGGCTGCCCGATTTCTTCCTGGCCTTCCTGGTGCTGATCGGGATGATGGTCTACTACGGCCTGTTCCCGACGGCGGCCTCGCTGCTGTTGCTGCCGCTGTGCTTGCTGCTGGCGCTGATGACCTCGATGGGCGTCGGGCTGTGGCTGTCGGCGCTGAACGCGGAGTACCGCGACGTGCGCTATGTGGTGCCCTTCCTCACCCAGTTCTGGATGTATGCTACGCCGGTCGTCTACCCGTCGAGCCTGCTCGACGAGCCTTGGCGCACGCTGTACGGGCTGAACCCGATGGTCAGCGTAGTCGAGGGCTTCCGCTGGTCGCTGCTGGGCCAGGGCCAGACGGTTCCCCTGATGTTCGTGCTGTCGGCGGTTGCTTCGCTCGCCCTGCTGGTCAGCGGAGCCTTCTTCTTCCGCCGCATGGAACGCCGCTTCGCGGACGTGGTCTAGGAGCGAGAGCATGGCCCTTCCCGCGCTGAAGCCCAACACCGCGATTCAGGTCACCGGCCTGGGCAAGAAATATCGCATCGGCGGCGTTATTGACCGCAACAAGACGCTGCGCGACAGCCTTAGTGCCATCGCCCACAGCAAGGTGCGAGAGCTGCGCACCTGGCAGCGCGGGAGGACGCGCGCCCGCCGCGAGGATAGCACGTTCTGGGCGCTGCGCGACGTGTCCTTTGAGGTCGAGCGCGGCGAGGTGCTGGGCGTCATCGGGCGCAACGGCGCGGGCAAGAGCACGCTGCTCAAGGTGCTGACGCGCATCATGCCCCCCGACGAAGGCCACGCGTGCATTCGCGGGCGCGTCGGGTCGCTGCTGGAAGTCGGCACGGGCTTTCACGGCGAGCTAACCGGGCGCGAGAACATCTACCTCAACGGTGCCATCCTCGGTATGCACCGCTACGAGATTGACCGCAAGTTCGACGAGATCGTGGACTTCGCCGGCGTCGCCCGCTTCATTGATACGCCCGTCAAGCGCTATTCCAGCGGCATGTACCTGCGCCTGGCCTTCTCGGTCGCCGCGCACCTGGAGCCGGAGATTCTGCTGGTGGACGAGGTGCTGGCCGTCGGCGACGCCGAGTTCCAGAAGAAATGCCTGGGCAAGATGGGTGACGTGGCCGGAGAAGGGCGCACGGTGCTGTTCGTCAGCCACAATATGGACGCGGTGCGCCAGCTTTGCCAGTCGGCGCTGTGGCTGGAGCGCGGCCATCTCCAGACGCTCGGCCCGGTCGGTGACGTGATCAAAGCGTACCTGTCCGATACCGCGCTCGACCGGGGTGCGGCCATTTTCCCGATCATGGACGCGCATCACGGCATTGGCATCGAGGACTTGCGCCTGGCGCTGACGGCTGATCCGGTCAGCGGCGCGCTCGATTTGCGCGCGGAGCTAGACGTGCACGCGGAAGCGGCCCTGCCGCGCATCGGCATCGGCTTCGGGCTGATGACCGACACCGGCGCGCGGGTCGTGCATCTCGACGAGCGCCTGACCGACTTCGTGTTCGACATGGAGCCGGGCAGCAATCACTTTCTGCTGGAATGCAGCGCCCTTGACCGCTTGCTGGCAGCGGGCGATTATGTGGTCAGCGTATGGCTGGCTATGCCCAATATTAGCAAGCTGGTCGAGATTGACCGCGCCGCGACCATTCGCATCCCCGGTGTAGACTTCTACGGCTCCGGCCACTATGTGGACGTGCACAAGCACGGCCCCGTGCTGTTCCCCTTGCAGATACGCCGGACAGAACCGGCCCGCCCCGCTGAATAGAGCCGGGCCAAGGCTGCCAGTGGCTTTGCCTGGAGCCTCACCCCCAGCCTCGCCGAGCGAGGGTGAGGCTGCGTAGAGGCGGCGCTCTGCCCCGCCCTGGGCACGGCAGAGCAGCACCCCCTACTGCCTGGCAGGTTGTGTTCACACTCCTATACCCAAGTCCTTGTCATTGCCAGGGCAAGCATGTATTATCTGCGAGCATTCTCGAATGGTATGCGCTCACTGTGAGCCAGTCGCGTACCGTCCCCCGCAGAATGTGATCGGTTGGCGGGAAAGGCATGACGGACTTGTCGCCAACCTGCGCCGCAGCGCCTACTCGGTGTTGCAGTGTGCGCGCAACCTTCTCGCCGTCGCGACGTATTTGATCTGGGTCGCTGGCGAATTCTAGCTTCCACGTGCACACTGAAAGCTGCCCTGGCGGTCTGCCGGGCAGGGATAAAGGAGAACCGCTCGATGGCCGAAGCATTCATCCAGATCAATAATCTGGTCAAGACCTTCGACACGCCAGCCGGGCCGCTGAACGTTCTGCGCGGCATTGACATAGAGATTCACAAGGGCGACTTTGTGGCCCTGCTCGGCCCGTCAGGTAGCGGCAAGACCACCTTCCTCAACATGCTCACGGCGGTGGATACGCCGACCTCCGGCGATATTCTGGTGGGCGGTGTGCCCATCACGCAGGTGCCGCAGCGCAAGCTGACCAAGTGGCGCGCGCGCAACGTGGGCATTGTCTTCCAGTTCTTCCAGCTTCTGCCCACGCTCTCCGTCCTGGAAAATGTGGTCGCCCCGATGGACTTCGCCGCCGTGTGGAAGTCGCGCGAGCGCAAAGAGATCGCCCTCAAGCTGCTCGACCGCTTTGGGATCAAGGATCAGGCGTTCAAGACGCCGGACATGCTCTCCGGCGGGCAGCAGCAGCGCGTGGCGCTGGCGCGTGCCCTGGCGAACAATCCGCCGCTTGTGGTCGGCGACGAGCCGACCGGCAACCTCGACCGCATGAGCGCCGGCAACGTGTTCAACCTTTTCCAGCAGCTTGCCGATCGCGGCACGACGGTGATCATCGTGACGCACGACCGCGAGCTGATCCGTAGCGTGCCCAAAGTCTTCGAGCTGGTAGACGGCACCATCGGCCAGACGACGCTGGAAGCGGCAGCACGCCGTCGCACGGCGGAGCTGCGCGCCACGCGCACGCGCCTGGCGACGCGCGGTTAGCAGGCTGTGGAGGAGCGGAGGAATCATGATCAAGACTCGTGGCAAGAAAATCATCCGTGACGTTCTGTCGCGTAAGGGGCGCACCGCACTGGTCGCCATCAGCATTCTGATCGGCGTGTTCGGCGCGGTGACGCTCATCTCCGCCAACGACCTGCTGGTGCGGCAAATCCGCGCCGATGTCAATCCCGACGAAGTCGCCATGACCCGCCTGTACGTGACCGTCCCTGCCGCTGGCACCAATGTCACGACCGAGACCGGCGAAGACCAGGTGCTCGACCTGATCCGCAACCGCAAGGCGATCCCCGGCGTGACGCGCATCGAGGGGCAGGTGACAGTGCCGGTCTTCTGGCAGCGCAGCGCGGGGGAACGCTTCCGCGAAGCTGACCTGATGGCCTTCTCTGAGCCGTTCGGCGAGATTCAGCTTGAGCCGATGCGCCTGGTCGAGGGTGAGTGGCCCCAGCCCGGCCAGCACCAGATCGCGCTGGAACGGCGTATGGCTGACGAATACGGCCTGGGGGTGGGCGATACCATCGCCTTCCGCATCCTCGGCTCCGAGCAGGCCAGCGAGCCCTGGACAGTCTCGGCCATTGTCTTCCATCCCTACTGGGTGGTGATCGGCGGCAACCAGAACCAGCCTGAGCGCCGTCTCTACGCCAACCTGGACGATGCGCAGCAGATCGTGCCGTTCTCCGGCTTCAACTCCTTCTACCTGCGCTACATTGATACCGGCGTCAGCGAGAGCCAGGCCGAACGGCTGATGGAAGTAGTCGCCGAGCGAACCAACTACATCCCGACCACCTATTGGCTGGACAATCCGGATGACTACTTCCTCATTGGCGAAGTGGCTGAGGTCACCGGCGTCCTCAACATGCTGGCTGTGGTGGCCCTGGTTGTATCCGGCTTCCTGGTCATGAACGTGGTCAACACCATCGTCGTCGAGCAGAAGCGACAGATCGGCGTGATGAAATCGCTGGGCGCGACACGGCTGGACAACTTCATCATCTACGCTGGCATCGCCCTGGCCTATGGCATCCTGGGGACGATCCCCGGCGTGATCCTGGGCATCATCGTCGGCGGGCTGATGGCCCAGAGCGTGGCTCCGTTCGCCTTCACACTGATTGAGGGCTTCAAGGTCTCGCCGATGGGCGTGATCGTCGGGGTGGCGATGGGCCTCTTCGTGCCGGTTGCTGCGGCGTTTGTGCCCGTCTTCAACGGGACGCGTGTGACGATCAGGGACGCCATGACCGATCTGGGCATTGCGGGCACGTGGGGGCGGGGCCTCTCCGCTCGCGTGATCAAGGCGCTGCCGGTGCCGATCACCATCCGCCAGGCGCTGAGCAACGTCGTGCAGAAGAAGGGCCGCCTGGCCCTGACGGTGATCACGCTGACGCTGGCTGCCGCTGCTTTCATGGGCGTCTTCGCCATGTTTACCCTGATCACCGCTGAGATCAGCGACCTGTTCGACACGATCAACTACCAGATCATGGTCCTTCCCAGTGAGGCGCAGGACTTCGACCAGGTCAGGCAGCGCATCAACAGCGTGGAGGGTGTCGCGGGTGCCTACCCGGGGGCGGGCTTCCTGGTGCGCTTGTTTGACCTGAGCGGCACCGAGATCAGCATTGGGGCCGGCATGGAGGGCAGCGACGAGCTACAGGCGCTTGGCTACGACCCACGGACGCCTGCGGCTGACCTGACCTACGACAGCGGCACCGGCTGGGAAGACGATCCGACGCGCCCCGGTGTGGTGCTGACCTCGGCGGCAGCCAAATCTGTTGGCAAGACGGCGGGCGACCGCATCGTAGTATCGGCGGGCGGGCGCACAGCCGAATATGAGATCATCGGCGTCGCCTCGTACCCATTCCCCCTCGTCTTCATGAACTGGGAAGACCTGTCCCGCCAGGCCGGTTTTGTGTTGGGTGATGCCGGCACCCCCGATGATCCGTCCGACGACCCGCCGCTGCCCACCGGCTACCTGGTGGCGGTGACCGCCGAAGACCCCAGCCCGGCAGAGGTGGATGACGTGATCGCCGACATCTCCGACACGCTGCTCGCTGGTGGCATGACGGCCAGCTTCACCAACCAGGTGAAGGAACAGCAGAATATGGCCGACGGCCTCATGGTCTTCAACATGATCTTCCAGATCACCTCGGCGGTGATGGCCGCTGTGGGGGCCATCGGCCTGCTGACGACTCTCTCGATGGCCGTCTACGAGCGCCAGAAGGAAATCGGCGTGATGCGCTCGATTGGCGCGGGGTCGGGGACGATCGTCACCCAGTTCCTGGTGGAGGGCATTCTGATCGGCCTGCTGGCCTGGGTGCTCGCCGTTCCGCTGAGCTATCTGCTGGCCGTCAGCCTGCTGAACGGGCTGGGCTTCGCCGACTTCATCGAGTTCAGCTATCCGATCTGGGTGCTGGGCATGGGGTTGGTTGGTATGATTGTCGTAGCGACGGTAGCCAGCCTGTGGCCATCCATCGCCGCTGCCCGGCGCACCGTATCAGACATTCTACGCTACCAATAAGCACGCGAACAGTCAGCGTGTGGGAGAAAACAGATCATGGGCAACGCGCATAACGGATCCGTCATCTCGCTGCAAAGCGTCGAGAAGGTCTACAAGACCAAGGCCGGCCCGCTCAAAGTGCTCAAGGGTGTGAACCTGGAAATCAAAGAGGGCGAGTTCGTCGCCATTGTCGGGCCGTCGGGCAGCGGCAAGAGCACGCTGATCAACATGATCACCGGCATTGACCGCCCCACTTCGGGTGAGGTCTTTGTTGCCGGGCAGCGCCTGACGAACCTGAGCGAAAACCGGGTCGCCAAGTGGCGCGGGCGCAATGTTGGCGTCGTCTTCCAGTTCTTCCAGCTTTTGCCCACGCTCACCGTGCTGGAAAACGTGATGATGCCCATGCACTACACGGGCACCTTTCGCGGCAAGCGCAAGGAGCGGGCGATGGAGCTGCTGGAGATGGTGGACTTGCCCGACGTGGCCCACAAGTATCCCAGCCAGATTTCGGGCGGGCAGCAGCAGCGCGCCGCCATTGCCCGCGCCCTGGCTAACAACCCGAAGGTGCTGGTCGGTGACGAGCCGACGGGCAACCTCGACGCGGTCTCGGCGGGCCTGGTCTTCGCCATGTTCGAAGACCTGGTCGCCCAGGGCACGACCATCGTCATGGTCACGCACGACCGCGACCTGGCCGGGCAGATTCCGCGCGTCGAAGAGGTGCGCGACGGGCAGTTGGTGGCGCAGGAGGAGATTGACCGGCGCTTGGTGGCGGGCCGCGACTGATCGCCACCGGTGCCGCGCGACCGGGTAACGAGCGAGCAGACTGGCGAAGGTCAGGGAGGCGGGCTGATGCAGATCACGGAATACGATCACGACGGCATTATGGTCTTCGTCCTCGAAGGGCGCGTGGACAGCGTGGGGGCCGGCGAGATGGACGCCGCGCTCCAGGCCGCCGTCAGCGAGGGCAAGCACAAGATCGTGCTCGATATGGCGGGCGTCACCTACATCAACAGCGCAGGGCTGCGCACGTTGGCCGACATCCTCACGCGCAACCGTGCTGGCGATGGCGACCTGCGCCTGGTGGCGCTCGCGCCAAAGGTCGAGCGCGTCTTCAAGATCATCGGCTTCGACCGCTTCTTCGATCACTATGAGACGGTTGAGGCCGCGCTGACTGGCATGTGAGCGCCCCTGGGAGAGGGTCGCTGTCTTTACACTCCGCAATGATAGACTTCGGAAGTTTTGGGGAACTTCCGAAGTCTCATAAAGTCCCGCCCTGTGATTCTGGCGCGTTTGTCCTCGGACGGGCGCAGCATTCGGCTCAGCGAAGGCTGGATATCCGGAAATGATCCGGCACTCTTTGGCCAATTCCGGCGACAAAATAAGGTAAGAAGTCTGTGATGGCTGCGGATCGCACCGACGAGTCATTAGCCCGGCGCGCGCAACAAGGGGATCGCGACGCATTCCTGGCGCTCTATGACCGCTACATGACCCGTGTCTACCGGCGAGTGAGGAGCCGGGTGCCGCCGCAGTTCGCCGAGGATGTGACCCAGGAGATCTTCATCGCTGTCATCCAGTCCATCCGCCAGTTCCAACACAACGCCAGGTTTAGCACCTGGCTGTACACCATCGTCAACCGGCACATCGCAGATTTCTACCGGCGGGGCAGCGGGGTCTATGCCTCCATGACTGTCCCGCTGGCCGACCTTGAAAGCCAGCTTGTCGCCTCGCCGGAAACGCACGAGCGCAGTGACGAGCGTGCCCTGATCCAGCGTGCTTTTGGCCTTCTGCCGGAGCATTACCAGGAGATCATCCTGATGCGCTTTGCCGATGGATTGACGTTCGCCGAAATTGCCAGGCTGCGCGGGCAGTCGCCCGAAGCGGCCAAGTCCCTCTATCGGCGGGCGATGGAGGCTCTTCGCAGCGAGGTAGGTGAGTAGTATGCCCGACGAAACCTGGCTGGACGAGACCCTGGCGGCCTACACCGATGATCTGCTCGCTGGTCGGGATGTCGCGCAGCCGCCCGCCCTGGACGACCTGGCTCCCCTGGTGCGCCATCTGCGCGATCTGGCTGGCCCGGCTTTGTATCCGGAAAGCGCGTTTCAAGAGCGGCTGCGCCAGCGGCTTGGGGTGGAGTGGGCGATGCAGACCCAGCGGCGCGGGCCTCGGCGCGTGCTGTGGCTGGCGGCGGGCGTCGCGTTGGGGCTGTTCATCGCCGCGCTCGTTGGCACGGCCTGGGACGGCGCGGGCGGTGATTTGCAGGGCGCGGCGCTCGGCTCGGTGACGTGGGTGGCCGCTGCTGTGGTGGGCTTGGTGGGGGCGGTGCTGATCGCCTGGCTCAGCCGCCGCCACTGACCGCGAGGGAGCTCTGCGAGACCATTGGAGATGGTCTGATCTCTGTGGGGGTTACCTCACCCTAAATCTCCTCTCCACACGCGGAGAGCGGGCCGGGGATGAGGTTTTCAAACGGTCTCTGGGCCAGATGCCTTGAGTCTGGAGCAAGGGGCACGGCCATTACTCCAGACTCAAGACTTGCCAGAAGTATCTTGAGTTGATTTCTCGACGACATATGTCGTAACATATTAAAAAGACACAGGCGCATAGACGCTCTATGCGGGGAAAGGGGAGACGTACCATGAACCGTCGCGGCATGATCATGTTGCTGGCAGGGTTTGTCATTGGGCTGTTAACCGGCATGGTTCTGATGGGTGCCAGCGGGGACTTGAGCGATTCGCTGTTCGGGGCTGCAGGCGACGGCAAGAAGGACAAGGATGCTCTTGCCTATTACCAGGTGCCGCTGGCCGACATCGAGGACTGGCTGGTGGAGGTCTACCCGGACACCACCGAAGACCTGAAGACTTCGGTGGAGACCATGAGCAAGTTCGTTGACGACGCCGTGCTGTTCGACCGCGATTTCGAGCTTGTCGAAGAGGACATCAGCTATCTGCTGCCCTATGTCTACGGCGCGCTGACCGGGCTGGAGGAAGAAGACCTCGCCGAGCCGGAGAACCTGAAGATTGACAAGGAGAGCAAGTTCTCGCTGTGCGTGGCGCTCGATGACGACCCTTACATGGGGGCCACCATGTATCTCTACCTCACGGTGCCCAAAGAGCAGCTTGAGGACTTCGAGATTCCCAAGGAGTGGGAGCAGCTCAAGGAAGCCAAGACGAACGTGATCTACTGGACGCTGCTCGGCTGCTTCCCTGAGCTGGAGAAGCCAGGCAAGAACATAGTCGCGGAGTAGGCTTCTGAGTCCGGACGTACTACAGCCTCTCCCCCTAAATCCCCTTCTCCAGCCGAGCTAGAGAGGGGGACTTTGACCGCCGGATGGGACGTTTTCCCCTTCCCCTAGCTTGGCTGGGGGATAGGGGCCTTCCGACAACTGTCTGGCGGCTTGTTCGTGGCCCATCGGTGATCCTGCCCCTGTCGTGATTGCGCCGCACCCGCTATACTTACCGTGACCCGCGCGCCCCTCGCCCTCGCAGCGAGGGGCGTGTGCTTTCATGCCGTGAATTAGCAATTGAGCCGGGGACTCAGTATGCTCGGCTCACACTATGCTAGCGGAGGGACGCGCTGTGGAAAAGATGACACTGCACCGGTTGCAGGCCATGAAAGATCGCCGCGAGCCGATCACTATGCTCACCGCGTATGACTACCCGACGGCAACCCTGATGGATCAGGCCGGGATTGATGTGATCCTGGTCGGTGATTCAGTCGGCATGGTCGTGCACGGGTTCGAGAACACGCTTCCGGTCACGATGGACATGATGGTCATGCACTGCCAGGCCGTGCGCCGGGGGGCGCGGCGGGCGCTGCTGGTCGCCGATATGCCGTTCATGAGCTACCAGGCCAGCGTGTCCGACGCCCTGCGCAACGCGGCGCGTCTGCTGGCCGAAGGCGGGGCCGACGCCGTCAAGCTGGAGGGCGGCCAGTCCGTTGCGGCGACGGTGCGCGCGCTGGTGGAGACGGGTATCGCGGTGATGGGGCACATCGGCCTGACGCCGCAGAGCGTCAGCGCGTTGGGGGGGTTCAAGGTGCAGGGCGGCTCCATCGAGGACGCGCACCGTCTGCTGGACGACGCGCGCGCGCTCGAAGCAGCCGGTGCCTTCAGCCTGGTGCTGGAAGCGGTGCCCGCTCGCCTGGCGACGCTGATCACCGAGACGGTGCGCGTGCCCACCATCGGCATCGGCGCGGGGGCCGGCTGTGATGGGCAGGTGCTTGTCACCCACGATGTGCTGGGGCTGTACGACCGCCTGACCCCCAAGTTCGCCCGGAAGTATGCCGATCTGTCGGAAGCGATACGCCAGGCGCTCTCTGCTTTCGCGGAGGATGTCCGCGCCCGCGCGTTTCCCGCGCCGGAGCACGAGTTTTCCATCTCCAACGATGTGTGGGAGACGCTGGTAAGCGAGCTTTCGCGCGACCGGACGGCCTGACCGGCTGGCCCGGATGCGGAGGAGGTGCCAGGTGCGCATTGCCATTTTCGGCGTGGGCGCGCTGGGTTGTCTCTTTGGCGCGCGGCTAAGCCCTCACGCAGAGGTGACACTGGTTGGCCGCTGGCCGGAACAGATCGCCGCGCTGGGGCGTGGGCCGCTGCACTTCACCGAGGCGGGGGGCGGCGAGCGGGATGTCTGGCTGCGCGCAACCGCTGACGTGAGCGCGGCTGGCCCAGCGGATATTGCCCTGATCCTGACCAAGGCCCCCAAGACCGAGGCCGCTGCCCAGGGCGCGGCGCGTGTGTTGGCCCCCAGCGGCCTGGCGATCACGCTGCAGAATGGGCTGGGCAACCTGGAAGTCCTCGCCCGCCATGTGGGGCCGGAGCGCGCCACGCTGGGCATCACCACCCAGGGGGCGGCACTGGCCGGAGCGGGACGGCTGGTTGCCGCAGGGGGCGGGCCAACCACACTGGCGACGCGGCCCGCCATTGACGAGCAGGTGCGCCGCTTCGCCGCACTGTGCGCCCTCGCTGGCGTGGATGTGCGCGTGGCAGAGGATGTGGACGCCCTGCTGTGGGGCAAGCTTGCCGTCAACGCCGCGATCAACCCGCTGACGGCTTTGCTGCGCGTGCCCAATGGCGCTCTGCTGGAGTCCCCCTGGGCGCGCGAGGTCATGCGCCGGGCGGCGGGCGAAGTGGCCGCCGTAGCAGCGGCGCGCGGCATCCGCCTGCCGTTTGACGACGCGGGGGCGCAGGCCGAGCAGGTCGCGCGCCAGACCGCGCTCAACCGTTCCTCGATGCTCCAGGACATGCTGCGCGGTGCTGAGAGTGAGATCGAGGCGATCAACGGCGCGGTCATGCGCGCCGCCGAGTCTGCCGGTGTGGACGTGCCAGCCAACCGGCTGCTCTACGCGCTGGTCAAGGCGCTGGACGAGACGGTTTCGGCGCGGTGCGGGGCCAGTCAGTGATCGGGGGCCGGTCTCGCCGATCGCTGGTGGCCGAATGTGCTAGTTGCTTCTCCAGGAGTATGTATGCTCACAACACCTGCTCTTGACGAAGTCCGCACGGCTCGCTGGGCGAACCCCAGCCTGACCTGGGGACTGGTCCCGACGATGGGCGCTCTGCATGAGGGCCATCTGGCGCTTGTGCGCCGCGCGCGCGCCGAGAACGACCGCGTCGGCGTCAGCATCTTCGTCAACCCGATCCAGTTCAACCGCCGCGAAGACCTGACCGCCTATCCGCGCCAGGTCGCGCACGACTGCGAGCTGCTCGCCGCCGAGGGCGTGAACCTCATCTGGACGCCCGCCGAAGAGGACATGTACCCCCCCGGTTACCAGACCTACGTCACCGTCGAAGAGGTGACCCAACCGCTGGAAGGCGCGGCGCGTCCGGGGCACTTTCGCGGCGTGACGACGGTGGTCGCCAAGCTGTTCAACGTCTTCCAGCCCACGCGCGCCTATTTCGGACAGAAGGACGCCCAACAGGTCGCCGTCATCCGCCAGATGGCGCGCGACCTGGCCTTCCCCCTGGAGGTGGTCGTCTGCCCGATCGTGCGCGAAGCGGATGGGCTGGCCATGAGCAGCCGCAACGCCCTGCTGGGGCCGGACGAGCGCCGCGCGGCAACCGTGCTGGTGCGCGCGCTGCGGGCCGCCGAGGCCGAGTGGGCGCGCGGCCAGCGGGCGGGCGAGCCTCTGCGCGCCGCCATGCGCGCCGTGCTGGACGCCGAGCCGCTGGCGCGGGCGGACTATGTCAGTGCCGCCGATCCGGTCACCCTGCGCGAGATTGACGGCGTGACCGGCTCGGTGCTGCTCAGCATGGCCGTGTTCATCGGCAGCGTGCGGCTGATTGACAACATGATCCTCGGCTCCGCCGCTGGTTAGTCAGGGATTCAGGAAGGAAAGAGCACCATGTCCGCTGGGCCGCTGCCAGGGTCATGCTGGGTACGCGAAGGGGTGCTGCTCGCCGGGCCGTATCCTACCGCCCCCGACGATGAGACGGCGCGCGCCCGGCTGCGCGCGCTGCTCGCCGCTGGCGTGACCGTCTTCGTAGACCTGACCGAGCCGAGCGAGCGTCCCCTGTACCTGGACGCCTTGCGCGAGGAGGCCATCCGGCGCGGCGCGCGGGTGGCCCATCACCGCCTGGCGATCCGCAACTTCGGCGTGCCGGACGAGGCGCACATGGTCGCTATCCTGGATACGATTGACGGGGCGACTGTGGCGGGCCAGACCGTGTACGTACACTGTCTGGGCGGCGTGGGGCGGACGGGCACTGTCGTCGGCTGCTACCTGGCCCGGCATGGCGCGGGCGGTGAGAAGGCGTTGCGCCAGGTCGCGGCGCTGCTCGGCGAGGGGTCGCCGGAGACGGAGGAGCAGCAGCGCATGGTACGCTGCTGGGTGGAAGGGCGGTAGCGCGACTGCCCGTCAGCCGCCCAGCACAAGCGCAAGCCCGGCGTTCACGTCGTCCACCAGGTGATCGGCGACGGGGGCCAGGGCCGCGCGCTTGTCGGCATTGGGCGAGACGCCAATTCCCACGACGCTCACATCCAGCCCGGCGCGCTGCAACAGGCTCGCCGCGCTGCGCACTGCCCGAATCCCACCTGCTGCATCTTCGAAGATCACAACGCGCGTCGCGCCGTTGCGCAGCGCCGCCAGCGGCCCGCCGATCTCGCCGCGCTCGACCAGTATCGCCGCCGCGCACAGCGCGTCCGTCTCGGCCCCGGTCAGCGCCGCCCCCATCGCCGTCAATGCCTGCACCGGCGACGGCTTGAGGTAGTCGGCGGCGGCGCGCCCGTTACGCCAGGCCAGCCAGCCGATGTGTCCCTGCCCGATCAGCGGCAGTTTCCCCGCCAGCCCGACCAGGTCTGCGGCTAGCTCGGCTTCGGGCGCGAAGCCACTGGGCGGATCGCCCACCGGCTCGCCGGGCGGCAGGTCAGCGGGCGGGCCGCTGGGCCGCGCGGTGAAGATGGCCGCGCCGTGCCCAGGCAGGCAGGCCCAGTCCAACAGGCGGGCGCGCGCCTGCGCGGTGAGCAGGGCGATGTCGTAGGTAGCCAGATAGCTGTTGCAGGCGAAGGCGGCGGGTTGGCCGTAGGTGGCGCTGAAGCGCTCGCTGCCCAGCACGAGCGTCTGGAAGGTGCGCGTGGTCAGCGTGTCGCGCACGGCGTACACGTTGCCCAGCAGGGCGCGCAGCAGCGGCAGATTGACGGGATCGGTGCGCGCGGCCAGCAGCTCCAGGTAGCGCGCGGTAGGATAGCGCCCGTCAGTTTCGTGGCGGGCGATGGCGCGCGCCTCAGCGGTGAAGTCCGGGCGATCCAGGGTGATGCCCGCCGCGCCGATGGCGTCGAGGGTCGCTTCCAGCGTGTCCCGGCGCAGCGCGGGCGCGCGTTCGAGTGCAGCGGCCAGCAGCGCACTCACGCACACCGCGCCGGAGTCCCACTCGTTGGTCAGGCCGCAGGCCTCAAAGATGGCGATCTCGTCTTCGGTGGGACCCAGCGGCGGCTGGCCCATGCGCGCAGCCATGCGGTTGACCAGGGTGTGCAGCGCGGTTTTGTAGCCGACGGGATGGACGAGCACGCCATCCACATCGAGCAGGAGCAGAGTGCGCGAAGGGGTACTCACCAGCGCTGCTCAGCTCTTGTCCGTGCGCTGGGCCTGCGCAGCCAGATAAGCCTCGTAGTCTTCGCGCTCGACCAGCTCGCCGCCGGTCACGTCGGCGGTGACGAAGCGCCGGTTCTTGTCGAACTGAAAATGCGCTTCGATCCGCTCGAAGCTCTTCTGGCCGACGATGACCTTGCGCGCAAAATAGCCGGCCAAGTCCTCTGTCAGCGACAGGTCGTTGCTGCGGTTCAGGCGCAGGCGGATCACTTCGCCGGTTTTGGGGGCGCGGATGTAGAAGTACATTCCTTCCGGGTCGCCCGACTTGCCGCCACCACCAAACAGTCTTCTCAGGAAACTCACGGGGCATCCCTCCTCGGTACGTATGAGCATTAGCATACCACAGACTCGCTCCTCCGGCGATGTGCGCCTGTGGCGGGTGGCTCCGTCCTGGTTTACCTCACCCCCACTCGGCGCTGACGCGCCTCGCCGCCCCCTCTCCGACGCGGAGGGATGGACAAATAAGACTTCCGGTATTCGACTGGTTAACCTCGGTAGGCCTTACGGAAGATCACCCGGAAAAACGCGAAGGCGACTTCCCCGCGTGCGCAGAGGGAAGGGGATTGCAAGCCCGCCTCAGCCATCTGAGCTTCTCCCTGCTGCCCGCCTCGTGGGTGATTACGATCGCCGTCGATGGGGGACGGCTGAATCAAAGACTGTCGGTAATTTGTAGTCCCTCCGACGCGGAGAGGGGGCTGGCCGGGCGCAGCGAGGCCGGGGGGTGAGGTCAATAGTCCCGTGTCCGAATCGCCAACCCGCTGGCGCAGGCTTTCGGGTATAATGACGGCAGGCGGAATCCGAGCGCGCAGTCTTGTCAGCCCGTCCCAACGATGCTATAATGCGCGCATCGTGGGCGCGTAGCTCAGCTGGTTAGAGCGCACGGTTCACATCCGTGAGGTCAGGGGTTCGAGTCCCTTCGCGCCCACTCGCATACAGATGCCGCCAAGATAACCTGGCGGCATTTTAGTTTCTCGGTGATACAATCAGGTGATTGCCCCTTTTCGTCCTACACTGCCAGCCCGTCGCCTGGACACAGTGCTGTTCTGGCTGCGCTGGCTCCTGCTGAGCGGTGTGGCGCTGCTCGGCCCGCTGGCCGGTGACGCCCTGCCCGCTGCGCCCCCCTACCGCACCGAGGGCGTGCTGGCCGGGCTGCTCGCCGGAGCCGCAGCGAACATGCTGCTGGGGCTGCTGGTGCTCAGCCAGCGCGTGGGGGATCGCCCGCTGGGAGTGCTGAGCGCGCTGCTGGATAGCGCGCTGGCGGCGATTTTCCTGTGGGCCTACGGCGGCGCAACGCCTCCGCTGCTCGTCTTTGGGACGCTGACCGTGCTGGCGGCGTCCGCGCGCTTTGGCTGGTGGGGGACGGTGCTCGGCGTCATGCTGCTGGCGCTGACCGGCCTGCCCGCCCTCGCCCTGCTCGATTTGCTGCCGACCGCCCTGGTAGTCAATTGGGCGCTCAGCCTGGCCCTGTTGGGCGTATTGGGCGCGCTGGGCGTTGCCTTGCGCGGGCGCGGCGTGTCAAGCTGGGGCGAGCGGCTGGATGAAGCCCAGCGCCTGCGCACCGCCCGCGAGCGGGCGCGCGCCATCTACGAGATGGCCAACGTCCTCAGCGCCACGCTCGATCACCGCCGCGTGCTCGAAGCGGCCCAGGACATTGGCACGCTGGCCCTCCACGACGAGCTAGGGCCGGACGTGCGCCTGATCAGCGCCGTGCTGCTCTTCCAGGGTGAAGATAACCTGCTGCGGGTGATCACCGCGCGCGGCCTGACGCGCGCCGATGAAGCGGTCGCCGTGCCGGGGCGACAGGGCGTGCTCGGCCTGGCGCTCAAGAGCAGCGGGCCGGTCTTCGCCGGTGAGGGAAACTACGATCCGGAGCTGCGCTACTTCGTCGCCTTCCAGGACGCCAAGTCCGTCCTAGCGATTCCGCTGCGCGCGGGCTTCGACGTGTACGGGGTGATGATCTTCGGCGCAGATCAGGCCAGCGCCTTCTCCGATGATCACGTCGAATTGATGACGGCCATCGGCACGCAGTCCACATTGGCGCTGCAAAACGCTGTGCTGTACCAAAACCTGCTCAGCGAGAAAGAGCGCATTGTGGAGGTGGAGGAAGACGCCCGCAAGAAGCTCTCGCGCGATCTGCACGACGGCCCCACGCAGACGGTCGCGGCCATCGCCATGCGCGTCAACTACATCCGCCGCCTGGTGCAGCAGCAGCCGCAGCAAGCCCTGGAGGAGTTGTGGCGCGTCGAAGACCTGGCGCGGCGCACGACCAAAGAGATTCGCCACATGCTGTTCACGCTGCGCCCGCTCGTGCTCGAAAGCCGGGGCTTGCTGGCCGCGCTGGAACAGCTTGCCGAGAAGATGCGCGACACCTACGATACCACCGTGCTGGTCGAGAGCGCGCCCGATGTCGAGCGGCTGCTCGACCCGAACGCGCAGGGTGTGCTGTTCTACATCGTCGAGGAAGCGGTCAACAACGCGCGCAAGCACGCCAAGTCCAGCGCGATTTGGGTGCGGCTCTTCACGCAGAGCGGCCTGGTGATCGTGGAGATCGAGGACGATGGCGTCGGCTTCGACGTGGAGGCAGTGGGCGCGGGCTACGAGCAGCGCGGCAGCCTGGGCATGATCAACATGCGCGAGCGGGCAGAGCTTATTGAAGGCACGCTGCACATTGACAGCGCGCCTGGCCAGGGCGCGCGCATCCGCGTGCTGATCCCGCTGCGCCAGGCGGCTGGCCCGGCGGCAGAAGAAGAGCCTGCGCCGCCGCTGCACTTGCAAAGCCAGCGGGCCGCGCCACGTCCAGCCCCCTCACCGCAGACCGCGCCCACCGAGACCGCGCCGCCGGCTCCGGCCAGAGCGCCGACCGGCCCGCTCACGCCGCTACCCCCAGCGCCTACCGGGCCGCCTTCAGGCCGCTGCCCCGCGCCTGCGGCGAAGGCCGGCCCCGCGCGGCCCGCGTGTCACGCCCCGCCAGGCTCCAATGGGCCGGGTACCGGAACAACAAAGGGCCGTGCGCACGGCCCCTGGCGGTTGGCACGGGAGATTTTCCTGGGGTTCGGGGTGCCACTTTACTCCTCACCCTGCTCGGGCGCTAGCGCGCTCCTCGCCCTCTTCCGCAACGGGAGGAGAAAGGCCGAGCGCAGCGAGGCCAGGGGGTGAGGTCAACAAAGCGCCCCTACATTGACGAGTGTGTCGCGTTCACAACACGCTGATGATGAACGACAGCATGACCAGCACGCCCATGAACGTGGCGGCCAGCAGCCCCATTTGCTTCAGGTCGGATACCACGTAGGCGTACTCGCGGCGCAGGTCAACCGGACCACGCGCTTTGACCGCCGGAACCACACGGGCGACCGGCTGGGGCGCAGCCTGTGACTCGGCGCGCGGCGCGGGCTGCTCCGGCAGCTCGCCCGTGCGCTGCATCTCACGGCGGGCGCGTTCCAGGGTTTCGCTCGGCAGGTTGGGTCTGCGGATTTTCTTAGCCATCGGGGTTAAAAGTCTCCTCGCACGGAAGTCTCATGTTGCCGCGCCCAAGTGTACCACATTCTGGCGCTAACGTCCGCTGCTGACCAACCTGCCGAAGACGATCATGCGCTGGGTGTCCACGCGGTAGGGGTGGCAGGTGATCAGCGTGACGACGGGGGTGCTGCCCGGTTCCAGCACCCAGACATCGTTCGGCCCGACGATCTGCTTGTCGAAGACGGCGTAGGTGTACCAGCGCCCGTTGTTGGCCTGCACGCGGATCTCGTCGCCCGCCTCCAGGTATTGGATATAGCGGAAAATCTCGCCGTAGATGTCATTGTGCGCCGAGAGCACCATGTTGGCGCTCTCGCCGGGGTTGGCGCTGCCCAGGTAGTGCCCCACGCCCTTGACCAGGTTGTACCAGTCGTCGCCGCCGTAGATCGAAGCGTCCACCTGCACCTGCGGCGTGTTAATCACGAGGCGCACCGGGCTGCTGGCCTGCGGCGTGAAGCGCTCGGCCTGCGGCGCGACCAACTGCGCCATCGCCACCGGGCGGATGCTGGCCGGTAGCTCTTCCAGGTTGAAGGCACCTTCGCCGCCGGTCACGTCCGGCGAGTAGTGGCCGCCGGGCAGCACGTAGTCGGCCAGCCGGACGCTCAATTCCGGCAGGGGCGTCGGCGTGGCGCGCATGGCGTCGGCCTCGCGCTGAATGTCCGCCGACTTCTGTTCCAGTGCCTCGATCCGGTCATTCTCGATGATCAGCAGGTACGCCCCGATCGCCAGCACGGTGATCACGCCGATCACCGCCACGACCTCAACCAGCAGCAGCAGCTTGTCCCAGGCGGCGCGGCGGCGCGAGACATGGCGGGCGGACCTGCCCGTCGCTGCGGGGATCACCGCCGGTTCTGGCGCGGGGTGTTCGCGGCGCTGGGCCGCGCGCTCCTCTTCTAGCTCGTCTTCGAAGCGCGGCACGTCGTCGGTGATGTCGTAGGTGACCGGCGGCTCCGGCGGCGGGAGGTCTTCCGCCGCTTCGTGCTGCTGAGGGGGCGGCGCGGGCGGCTCCGGCGGGGCGTCGAGGGGAGCGGCCAGCGTCGCCACGCGGCGGCCCTGAGCCTGCAGGCGTTGCAGGCGCTCCTGGCGCGCCTCGCGCTTGCGGATGGCGAGGACGCGCTCCAGCTCTTCGATGGAAAGCTCGTCAACCGCTCGCTTGTCGCGCATACCGCTAATCCTGAATTGGTTGTTGGTGATTGGTTGTTGGTTGTCGGTGACGGATCAGGCCGATCTGTATATCTGCTCCTGACTGCACCACCACCCATAACCAGCTACCAGCGATCAGCTACCAAAAACCAATATCGTCGAACCTGCGCCCACGAGTATAGCACGACTCGGCGCGGCTAACGCCGCTTGCTGGCGACGGCGAACACTTCGCGCTCGAAGAACCAGCGGAAGGGCGGCCAGCGGAACAGGACATAGCGCAGCGCGGCCAGCGCGACGAATTCCCGGCGATGCTGGGGCGGGGAATCCAGCCACACGCGCCCGTCGAATCCGGCCCGGCGCAGCGTCCGGCGCAGGCTGAGCAGCGATTGCTCGTTGACGTGCACATCGCGGTTGTGCTCAACGAGGAACTGGCGCGGGTCGGCGGGATAGGCCGCGCCCTGCCCGATCAGCCGCCGGAACTGGCGCACGACCGGGTAGGCGTAGCGGTCGTACCAGACATTGGGCGCGGTGTGAATGATCAGCATCCCATCGTCTTTGAGGACGCGATGCACTTCGAGCAGGGCCGTATGTAGCTCCCAGGGGTGCAGGTGCTCCACAATGTCGAACATCAGCACGCGGTCGAAGGCGCGCGCCGGATAGGGGAAGTGCTTGGCGTCGGCCTGGGCCAGCCCCATTTGGCCGGGGGCGTTATTGGCGTCGCGGGCGATCACGCCGCGCGCCAGCTTGATCGCGGCGCGGGCGTAGTCGAAGCCGTAGGCGTCCGCGCCCAGCCGCGCACAGTGACGCACGATCTCACCGCGCCCGCAGGCCACGTCGAGCACAGTCATGCCCGGCGCGACCGCTGCCAGCGCGAAGGCCGCCTCCAGCCGCCGCGAGAGATTCTCGCCGTCGCTGGTCAGGAAGTCCTCATAGCCCTCGCAGGCGGTCAGGAAGTATTCCTCAGTGTAACGCTCTGGCGCGATGGGGGCGGGCCGCTGGTCGGTCAATGCATGATCCTCGGTCGGTAGGCTGCTCCGCCGCGATTATACAGAGCGCGGGAAGGGAGTGCCATTGATCAGGCGAAGACGGGTGCATTCGACGAAGAAATACTCTGAACCGGCAGAAGTAAGTCCAGGTAACTGAAGAGGCGAGTTGTGCCGTGCCCCGGTTTACCTTCACCTGCTCGAGCGCCGACGCGCTACGCCCCCTCTCCATGCATGGAGGGGGCAAGCCGAGCGCAGCGAGGCTGTGAGGTCAACTCCTGGATTAGTGAAAGACTTTCCTGAGCTTGCTGAGACACAGGACGCGGAGAAGAACTAACACCATCTTTTCTTTCTGGTGCCTCAGTGGTGCTCTCGTTCCCAGAAACGATACACCCGGCCGCTGCCTCTACTGCTCGTCGTGGTGGTAGAGCGTCTTGAGCACCATGCCCTGGATCGTGCGCAGCCGCTGGCTGATCACCCCGGCGATGCGGCGCATGATCGTGAAGCCCCACTCGTGATTCTCCTCCAGGAGGCGGTTGAAAGCAGCGCCATCGAAGGCCAGCAGATGGCTGTCTTCCTGGCAGATGGCAGAGGCGGTGTAGTAGTTGGGCGGCATGAAGCCCGACCAGCCGACTAGCTGGCCGAGCGTGCTCAGCGAGACGATGGTCAGCGGGTGGGTGAGCGCCGTCGGCTGCACCTGCACACTCACCTTGCCGCTGAGCAGGATATACAGGCGGCTGGCTTCTTCGCCCTCGCGGAAGAGCGCATTTCCCGCCTCACAGGTGACTTCATGGGCCAGGGCAGCGAACCGCGCGAGATAGTCGTCCGGCAGACCAGCGAAGAGGGGGCTTTGGGCGAGCAATTGCGGCGTGATCATGGGCGTCTCCTGGCATTGCTCTGCTCGCGGTGGGATGGTAGGGTTACGCGGTGCGATATGCTCGCAGCATAGCATAAGCCGTCGCAGCGGTAAAGTGGGGGTAAGAGCATTTGAACCGCTGAGACGTAAAGGACACGGAGAAGAACAGAATCTCTCTGCGTGCTCTGCGTTTCAGCGGTTCAGGGAATCTCGCTCTGCTCCCTGCTGCTGCGGGCGCTTGGTGTTTGGGGGCGGGACGACTAGAATGGGGGCCATGAGAATAGCCAGGGTAGGTCTGGGTGTTTTGGCGCTGGTGGTCTGCGCAGCAGGGCCGCTCGCCATGCTGGGCGCGGTGGGCGGCCCGACCTGGGCAGCGCCGGAGCGAGCGGCTGCGCTGGCCGTGACGGAGCTGACCAGGCCGGGCGACGCCCACCCTCCCCGCCGCGCCAACGGCGCTTCCTCGCGCCGCAGGTAACGTCTCCCTTATCTGCCCACGCCGCTGCCCACCCACTCGCCAACGCCGGCCCGCGACTGCACTACTGTCTTCCCGCTGGAAAACGTCGAGGCCATCGCCCTGGGCCAGACCACGCTCGTCCAGCTTCAGGCCGCTTTTGGGCGAGCCGTGCGCGAGCGTGGCCGCGCCAGCTACTTCCGCTTTGAGGCTGGCGGCTGCACCCTGCGCGCGCTGATCGGTGTGCAGGAAGTGCTGGAAGTGGAATTGCGCGACTACAGCACGCTTGGCTCGCTGCTGGCGCGTTACGGCGCGCCCGCCGCAACTGCGGTCGCGCAGGGCAACATGACCCTGCGCGACATCGGCCACGCCGTGCTGCTCTTCCCGGAACAGGGCGTGATCGCCACCTTTGCTGCCGCGCCGGACGCGCTAACGCTCGCCACGCCGGTGGCAACGCTGACCTTCCGCCCGCCGTTCGACGCTGGCAAGCAGCTTACCCGCCTCAATGCGCTGCCGGTGGCATGGCAGCCGCCCGCGCTGCCCACCAGCACGCCCGGCCCAGTTTCGCCGACAGCCTCGCCTTAGTACAATGAGTGCATCCGGCTCCGCTGCCCCGTCTTGGAGGACTCGATGGAAGAGCTACGCGCCATTCTGGAGTCAGTAGGACCGTCGGGCAACACGCTGGGCTGGGACATCGCGCTGTACGCGCTGTTCCTGCTCAACGTGGTCATTCTGCTGTTGCTGCCCGACGGCTCAACGATGGGCACAGGGCTTAGCATCGCCGTGATTCTGTGCCTGTTCATAGACAAGACCTACGCCTTCGGCCATCTGCTGGACAGTGGCCCCTACTCGCCGGAGTACTGCCACGCGAAGATCTTCGTCGGCACCTACCTGATCCGGGCTGTGGTCTTCGCCGCCCCGCTGACGATTGCCGCCTCGACGGACAAAGACAGCGTGCGCACGATGGGCATCATCGCCGGGATTGGCGGGGCGGTCTATATGTTTCTGCGCTGGTTCTCAGATCAGCGCGACGTTGCAGCGCCCAACATCACCTGCTTCAACAGCGAAATGATGGTGCACAGCGCGAGCATGGTGCTGGTGCTGGGGCGCGTCGCGCTGCGCAACCGGTTATGCCTGTGGGCCGAATACTGGGACGTTCCAGGCGCGGTACTTGGCGATCTTGCCGCGCACGAGGTCGAAGTATAGCTGGCGAAGCTGGCGCACGACCGGCCCCAGCTTGCCCGTTCCCACCGAGCGGTGATCCACTTCGGTGATGGCGACGACCTGCACGCCCGTCCCGCAGAAGAACGCTTCGTCGGCGATGAAGACCTCGGTGCGGTCAATTTCGCGCACCTCGACGGGCATCCCCATCTCCTCGCTGAGCAGGTGCATGATCGTGCGGCGGGTGATCCCCTCCAGGATGTTGGTCGTCACAGGCGGCGTGATGGCCACGCCATCGCGCACCATGAAGAAGTTCTCGGCGCTGCCTTCGGAAATGTGGCCATTGTGGTCGAGCACGAGCGCCTCGTCAAAGCCGGACAGCGTGGCGTCCGTCTTGATGAATGCGGAGTTGGCATAGGCCCCCGTGATCTTGCCGCGCGCCGGGATCATGTTGTCGTCAATGCGCCGCCAGGCCGAGAACGTCACCCGCGAGCCTTCCTCGTTATGGATGTAGCTGCCGAACGGCTGGGCGAACATGGTGAAGTCCGCTTCCAGGTCGTGCAGGCGCACGCCGATGACCGTCGAGGACTTGTAAATGAGCGGGCGGATGTAGACATCCACGCCCCGGTAATTCTCTGTGCGCAGCAGCTCAAGCAAAACGTCCAGCATCGTTTCCGGCGTGTGAGGCAGGTCCATCAGCAGCAGCTTGCCCGAATTAAGCACGCGCTGGAAGTGATCGAGCGGGCGGAAGATGAATAGCTCGTTCTCGTCGTCGTTCCAATAGGCCCGCACGCCACCAAAGGCCCCCGTGCCGTAGTTGAGCGCGTGCGTCATCACGCTGACCTTTGCTTCCTCGATGGGCACGATCTTGCCCTGAAAGTACGCATACGACGGTCCTTGCACCATGAAGTTAGCCTCCTGTCCTCTTAGCGATGGCGTTCATTATAGCGCAGCCTCACCCCCAGCCGAGCGGGGAGTGAGGCTCATCATGATTCCACTGGCAATCTCTGCACGCATTCAGGTATGACCTTGCCCCCCCCGCACTTCGGAATCGGGACTCCGGCCCCGCACACGACACGGGGCGCTCACTCCACGAATTGCAGGCCGGTGGTAAGCTGATCCAGGTCGTGGTAAATGCCGCGCCGCTGCTCCGGCACCAGCAGAGCGACCTGGTACATCATCTCGCGCGTCATCAGGCGTAGCTCGTCGCGCGGGATGCGCGCCCGCCCCTCCGTGCAGAAGCGGAACGGTCGCCCGAAGCGCACCGTCACCGGCGTGCGCCGCAGCCGCAGCAGACTGTCCAGAAATTGGTCGGTTCCGTCCAGACCTATCGGCTGGATGACGGCGTTGGCTTTGGTGGCTACATAGGTTGTGCCGTCCTTCGGATCGGCCATGCGGGGATGGCGCGTGCCCTCCGGGGCGATCAGCACGGCGTTGCCCCGTTGCAGCAGGGCGATGGTACTCTCCAACGCCTGGCGATCCACTTCGCCGCGCCGCACGGTGTAGACGCCCCAGGCGCGGGCCATCAGCCCCACGATCGGGTGGCGGTAGTTCTCGATCTTGGACATCGGCGTGAGCAGGCGATTGGTGATCGCCCCGACGACCACGAAGGGGTCTATGGCACCAATGTGGTTCATGATCACGATCAGTGGCCCCTCGGCGGGGACGAGGCCCGTGCCGTCCACGCGCACATTCACCAGCAGCCTGAAGGCGAGCCGGCGCAGCACCACGTCACGCAGGAAGCGGCGGCGCCGGGCGTAGTGTTCCTGGCGCAGGACGATCGGAGCTATCCGCGAGCCGGTCGGCAGGTCTGTGGTACCCATATCCGGCGGTCTCCCTGTGGGTCAGGACTTGCGGCGCGCCTTAAGCTGGCGCACTTCGGCGGGGGTGAGCATCCGCCACTGGCCGGGCCGCAGGTGCCCGATCTCCAGAAAATCAATCTTGACGCGGATCAGGCGCTTGACGGGGTGGCCCAGCAGCGAAGCGACGTTGCGAATCTGCCGCTTGCGTCCCTCGCGCATCACGATTTCGAGCAGCGTCTCGTCCCGGCTCTCCTCCAGCACGCGCACTTTGGCCGGAGCGGTGCGCACGCCGTCGAGCACCACGCCGTTGCGCCAGGCTTCCAGCGTTTTGGGCAGGGGCAGCCCCACGACCCACACATGGTAGGTCTTGGTGTGGCCGTAGCGGGGGTGCATCAGCCGGTCGGCCAGGTCGCCGTCGTTGGTCAGCAGGATCAGCCCCTCGCTGTCCGCGTCGAGCCGCCCGACGGTGAAAAGGTGCCCCTCGTGCGGGATCAATTCGCGCACCAGGCGGCGGCGCTCGTTGAACATGCGACGGTTGCTGCTGATCACGTTGCGCGGCTTGTACAGCAGGTAGTAGGTGAACTGCGGCGGCTTGAGGGTCACGCCGTCCACCTTGACTTCATCGCGCGCCAGGTCAGCCTTGTCGCCAACCTGGGCGAGCTTGCCGTTGACGGACACGCGCCCCTGGCGGATCAGGTCTTCGGCGGCGCGGCGCGAGGCGATGCCCGCCTGAGAGATCAGTTTTTGCAGTCGTTCTTCAGCCATGCGTTTCTCGCTTGCAGCGCCTTGCTGGCGCATTACGTCCCGGTGTAGCGCACGACGACCAGCGTCAGGTCGTCGAAGGGCGGCGCGCCGTCGCGGAAGGTCTCGACCGCCGCTATCAGCCGCGCTTTGATCTTCTCCGCCGGTTGGCCGGCGCACTCCTGTACCACGTCCACCAGCCGGTCTTCGCCGAACGGCTCGCCGCGCCGGTTCTCGGCCTCGGTCAGCCCGTCGGTGTAGAGAACCATCACATCGCCTGGCACCAACTGGACGCTGATTGCGCTCACCGGCAGGTCTTCGAACCAGCCCAGCGGACGCCCGCCGCGCGGCAGGAACTCGTGCGCCCTCTGGCTGGCGCGCACCAGCAGCGGGCGGTTGTGCCCGGCATTGACGCCCGTCACCTGCCCGCCGGGGTGCAGAATGGCGTAGTACACGGTGACGAACATGCCGGACTCGGTGTCTTGCAGCAGGGTCAGGTTCGTCTGGCGCAACATGGCTTCGGGCGTATCGCTTGCCAGCGCCGCGCCCCGGATCAGGCTGCGCGCCACCGCCATGAAGATGGCCGCCGGCGCGCCTTTGTCGGACACATCGGCGATGACCACGCCCAGGCCGTCACCGTTCGCCGGGAAATAGTCGTAGAAGTCGCCTGCCACTTCGCGCGCGGAGTGCCAGGCCGCCGCAATGTCGTAGCCGGGCAGGATGGGCAGCACGTGGGGCAGCAGGCCGCGCTGGATGTCCTGGGCCATCTGTAGCTCTTTTTCCATGCGCCCCTTCTCGACGGCGACCTGGTAGAGCCGCGCATTCTCGATGGCGATGCCCGCTTGCATGGCGAACGCTGCCAGCAGCTCGCGGTGCCCCTCGTTGAACAGCCCCGCTTGCAGGCGGTTGTCCACGTAGACCAGGCCGGTCATGCGCTCGCGCACCAGGATGGGCACGCACAGGATCGAGCGCAGGCCCAGGATCATGATGCTCTCGCCGCGCGTGAAACGCTTGTCGAACTGGGCGTTGTCGGTCAGCAGCGGCTGGCGCGTCTGCACGACCTTGCGGATGATGGTCGTGCTCACCTGGAATTCGGGCGAGGCCAGGGCCTGGCGGTCAATGCCGCGCGCGACCTTGAACTCCAGATCGCCGTTCCCTTCGTCGCGCAGCATCAGAAAGCCGCGCTCTGCGCCCGTGACCTCGATCACGCGATCCATGACGTTGTCCAGCACCACGTTGAGGTCCAGGCTGGAATTTAGCTCGCGCGTGATCTGGTAGAGCGTCGCCAGGTGTTGGGGGTCCGACACCGGCGGGGTGGGTAAGGGATCGCTCATGACACCGTCCTCGCAGCGTGGAATGTGGCGCATTATAGCACCCTGCGCCGGGCTTTGCCCATCGCTGGCGGCGAGGAGCGTCAACTCCGGGAGCGGATTGTTTGAACCGCCGAGACGCAGAGGACGCAGAGAAAGTCTAGATACGCTCAGTTCTTCTCTGCGCGCTCTGCACCGCTGCGGTGATGCTTTGCCCTAATACGTCTTGACGATCATGATCGGTAGCCACTTGTAGGGGCGGGTTTGCAAACCCGCCCCTACAGGACATTCGCGCATATTACCTGCCTTGAATGTCAAATCTCATCAGACAAAAACCCCTGACAGGCAGTGCGCTGCGCCCTCGCCCGCCCTACCCCTCGCCTTGCCCGGCCAGCAGCCCGGCTACCCGCGCGATCACCGCTTCGGCGACGCGCGCCTTGCTCAGCAGTCCCAGCGCTTGCTGCCCGCCGTCGCGGTCGAGCAGGGTGACGCGGTTGGTGTCAGCCCCGAAGCCAGCGTCGGGCGCGGTGATGTCGTTGGCGGCGATCAGGTCTAGCCCCTTGGCGCGCAGCTTGGCCTCGGCGTTGCGCAGCAAGTCTTCACTCTCGGCGGCGAAACCGACCACCACGCGCGGCCAGCCGCTCGCCTCGCGCGCCGCGCGCACATCCTGCAGGATGTCCGCCGTGCGGATGAGAGTCAGGGCCAGCCCTTCGCCTGCGTCGCCGGACTTCTTGATCTTCTGCACCGCGACCTGGGCCGGGCGGTAGTCGGCGACCGCTGCCGCCATGAGCAGCGCGTCCGCCCCCGCCGCCGCGCTGAGCACGGCGTCGCGCATCTGCGCGGCGGTCTCCACGCTCAGCAGCGTCGCGCCCACCGGAGCCGGTAGCTCGCTGATCGTGCTGATCAGCGTCACGCCCGCGCCCGCGTCGAGCGCAGCCTGGGCCAGCGCGTAGCCCTGCTTGCCGCTGGAGCGGTTCGCCAGCACGCGCACCGGATCGAGCGGCTCGCGCGTGCCGCCAGCGGTCACCACGACGCGCCGCCCCTCCAACAGCCCGTGCCGCCCCAACGCCCGCCGGATGTGGCCGAGCAGGATGGGCGTCTCCGGCAGGCGACCCCTGCCCACCAAGCCAGAGGCGAAGCGCCCTTCGTCCGGCTCGATGACCGTCACGCCGCGCGCGCGCAGCGTCGCCAGGTTGTCCTGCGTGGCGGGATGGGCGTACATGCCGCCGTCCATCGCCGGGGCGATCAGCAGGGGGCAGCGCGCGGCCAGGGCCGTCACCGCCAGCAGATCGTCGGCCAGGCCGTGCGCCAGCCTGGCGATGGTCTGGGCGGTGATCGGCGCGATCACCAGCAAATCCGCGCCCTCGCCCAGCCCCACGTGGGCAATATGCGTCGGCAATGCGTCGTCGGCGGTGGCCCACATCGTCGTGTAGACGGCGCGCCCCGTGACCGACTGAAAGGTGATCGGCGCGACGAAACGCTGCGCCGCCTCGGTCATGATCACGTCCACCAGCGCCCCGGCCTGCGTCAGCTTGCTCGCCAGGTCTGCCGCCTTGTAGACGGCGATGCTGCCCGTCACGCCGAGGATGATCCGCTTGCCTTCGAGCAGGGTGATCGCTTCTGCTGGCATGGTTGCGTCCCTTTCGAGTGATAGGGTTATTGGTTGTTGGTAGTTGGTTGTTGGTAGAGCACACCCGCAACCGGGCCAACTCCACCAATAACCAAAAACCAATCACCAAGAACCCATCACCACACCAACACCGCGCCGAGCGCCCCGGCCAGCAGCGTCAGCGCAATGTACGAGTTCATGTTGAAGAAAGCCATGTTCACCCGGCTGAGATCGTCCGGCGAGACCAGGCGGTGCTCGTAAACCAGCAGCAGCGCGGTGACCAGCGCCGCCGCGTAGTACGGCCAGGCCAGCGCCAGGGCCAGACCCGCCAGGGTCAGAAAGCCCAGGAACGCGATGTGATTCAGCCGCGACAGCCCCAGCGCGCTGGCGATGCCGCGTCGGGCGGGCCAGGCGTACAGCCCCTCGCTGCGGTCGTGCTCGACATCCTGGCAGGCGTAGATCAGGTCGAAGCCGGCAATCCAGAAGGTCACCGCGCCGATCAGCAGCCAGGCGGGGAGGTCTTCCGGCGCGAAGAACGAGCCGCGCACAGCGATCCAGCCGCCGCCGACCGCCAGCGCGTCGGTGAAGCCGAGCACCCAGTGCGCCAGCACGGTGAAGCGCTTGGTGAAGCTGTAGCCGACCAGGAACAGTACGGCGACCGGAGCCAGCTTGAGCGCCAGCGGATCGAGCAGCGCCGCCGCGATCAGCAGCACGACCAGCGACACCGCCGCGTAGCGCGTCACTGTGCCCGCCTCAATGGCCCCGGTGACGGTGGGCCGGTTGCGCGTGCGCGGGTTCACCGCGTCGTAGGTGCGGTCGGCCAGCCGGTTGACGGCGAAGGCCAGCGTCCGCGCGGCGGCCATGGCCACCGTCACCCAGACGAACTGCCAGAGCGTGGGCAGCCCGTCCGCCGCCAGCACCATGCCGATGTAGGCGAAGGGCAGGGCGAAGACGGTGTGCTCGAAGCGCACCAGGTTCAGGAACACGCGCAGCCTGTAAGCGAGCGTGCCCGGCTTCAGCCCCCGTGCCTGTGCTGACTCTTTCGCCCGTTGTGTGGAAGACCCCATGATTCGCTACCGTTGTGTCGTGAGTCTGTGGTTGTCAGTAGTCAGTTGTCAGTTGTCGGTTGGGCGTGCGGGACGATGCGGGTTCACGAACGGGTTGTCGGAACGCCCCCTATCCCCAGCCGAGCTAGGGGAAGGAGAGCCGCCTGCCGGATCGTCCCCCTCTAGCTTGGCTGGAGGGGGATCGAGGGAGGCTTTCAGAGAGCATTTCTGATGCTCTGGTAACAGGTCGTTCGTGGACGCGCACGATCCGCGTCTCTTGCCTCCCGACTCAAGGCCCGATCCCGTAATCCGCCCACTTCTCGTCCACCAGCCGCACAATCTCCTCGCTCATGGCGATCTCCTGCGGCCAGCCGCGCGAATGCCCGTCCTCCGCGCCCTTGCTCGTGGCGTCAATGCCGATCTGCCCGCGCGGGCCGTCCCCGGCGAAGTGATCCACCGGCCCGCCCTGCACCACGATATCGCGCCGCCAGTCCACGTTGCCCAGTGTGCGCCAGGCTGCCTCCGGCAGGCAGCGCACGTCAACGGACGAGTCCAGGGCGACGATGCTCACCTCCGGCGCAATTCCCCAGATCGCCTCGAATGTCTCGCGCACGGGTCGCTTCGTCTTGTCCACGCCCACGAGAAGCAGTCCGGCACGCGGGCTGTGCCAGCGCTCGCCCAGCAGGGCGGTCAGCGCCTCGGTGGGGAGCGCAGCGGGAGCCGGAGCAGGCGCGCGATCCGGCTTGCGCGTGGCGTCCACGCCGATCTTGCCGCCGTAAGAATCCTGGATGGCGCTGTGATCGAGCTGGTCTACCGGCCCGTCCACCAGGGTGATGTCGCGCCGCCAGTCCACGTAGGCCAGCACCGCGTCGGCCACCGCCGCCGGGTCGTGGACGTTCACATCGGTGTCCACGATGATCACCGCCTTGGCGAGCATCATCAGCCCGATAGACCAGATGCCGTACATCACCTTCTGGGCGTGACCGGGGTAGCGCGGGGCGAGGCTGGCGACGATCAGGTTGTGAAAGACGCCCTCGGCGGGCATGTCGAAGTCGGCGATCTCGCCCTGGAAAAGCTGGAGCAGCGGCAGGAACAGCCGCTCGGTCGCCTTGCCCATCCAGTAGTCTTCCATTGGCGGCTTGCCGACAACCGTCGCCGGGTAGATCGCGCCGCGCTTGTGCGTGATCGCCGTGACGTGGAAGACGGGGAAGTAGTCCGGCGGCGTGTAGAAGCCGGTGTGATCGCCGAACGGCCCTTCGAGACGGCGCTCGCTCAGGTCTACATAGCCCTCGATGACGATCTCGGCGTTGGCCGGGGCCTCGATGTCCTGGGTGATGCACTTGACGAAAGGCACCGGCTTGCCGCGCAGCCAGCTTGCCAGCAGGTACTCGTCAATGCCGGGCGGCAGCGGCGCGGAGCTACACCACATCTGGGCCGGGTCGCCCCCGAGGGCGATGGCGCAGGGAATACGCTCTTGCTTATGGGCGCGCGCTTCGCGCTCGTGGTCGGCGCCGCCCTTGTGCCGCTGCCAGTGCATCCCCAGCGTGCGCTCGTCGAACTTCTGCAGACGGTACATGCCCACATTGCGCGCGCCGCTGACCGGATCGCGGGTGATGACCTGCGGCAGGGTGATGTACGGGCCGCCGTCCTCCGGCCAACAGGTGAGGATGGGCAGCAGGTCGAGTGACGGGTCCTCGGTGATGACCACTTCCTGGCACGGGGCGCGGCGGACGCGGCTCGGCCCCAGGCCGATGCTGTGCAGCGCGGCCAGCATCTCGCTCCCGCGCTTCATCATCGCGCCCATCCCTTGCGGCAGGCGCGGATCGATCAGCTTGCCCAGCTTGTGGCGCACCTCTTCGAGATCGTCCACGCCCAGGGCCAGGGCCATCCGTCGCGCCGAGCCGAAGGCGTTGATCAGCACGGGCATGGTGCTGCCCGCCGCATGCAAGAGCAGCGCCTTGTTCTGCGCGTCCGGCCCCTTGCTAACCCGCTCGGTGATTTCGGTGATCTCCAGGTGGGCGCTCACCGGCGCGGTGATGCGCACCAATTCGCCTTCCGCTTCCAGGCGCGCGAGAAAATCGCGCAGATCGGCATACGCCATTGCTGTGGCCTCTCCATCGTTCAGAGCGTTCTGAAAGTCGCAAAACCGCGTTGATTCTAGCACAGGCTCCCAGACGTACCCATCGCGCCTTGCCCCAGGGTGCGTGCCAAACCTCACCCCCGCTCGGCACTGGCGCGCCTCGCCACCCCCTCTCCGCGCGTGGAGGGGGAAAGGCCGAGCGCAGCGAGGCCAGGGGGTGAGGTAAACGGCCCCCCGCTCAGCGAATGCGCAAATAGGTGATCGCGCTCTCCTGGAAGCCCGCGGCCTGGTAGAAGGCACGCGCCGCCGGACTCCCA
This sequence comes from Aggregatilineaceae bacterium, assembly GCA_040767545.1. Classification (GTDB taxonomy): domain Bacteria; phylum Chloroflexota; class Anaerolineae; order Aggregatilineales; family Aggregatilineaceae; genus UBA2029. The sequence goes on from JAXGOK010000013.1 coordinate 38,011, forward strand.
CGCGCGATGTTCACATACAGGTGAGTCAGCGCCAGGCGGTTGGCGTGGCGCAACGCCGCTTCGAGCAGGGCCGCGCCGACGCCCTCGCCGCGAAAGTCGAGCGCAACGGCCATGTCGTCAATCCAGCCGCGCCCACCGGTCAATGTCTGCACCAGCGACATCGCCACGAAGCCGATCACCTGCCCTGGCGAGCCGTTCGCCTGGGCGACGAACACACTGACCGTCTGCCGCTCGCCAAAACGCTGGCGGGCGGCGTCCCAACCGGCGGGCGTCAGGCTGGCGTTGGCGTCCACCAGGCGCAGCAGGTCGAGCACGGCATCGGCGTCGCCCGGCTCCGCCTCGCGGATGTGAAAGCCAACCGCTCGCTCCTCCGACGTGTAGGGCGCGCGCTGGCGCAGGGCCAGCCAACGCTGGATCGCCTGGCGGTGCGTGCGGAAGGGCATGTCCGGCAGCTCGTCCAGTTGGAACACGCGCGCGTCCACCGCGTCATCCCCGGCGCGCAGCGCCCCGCCGACCGGTCGCGCGCGGTAGAAGACGATGATGCCGCTGGTGGGCGGGCCTTCGGGGAATGAGTAGATGCCGACCAGGTCTTCAAGCTGGATTTCGAGGCCAGTCTCCTCGCGCGCCTCGCGGACAGCCGCCTCCTCCACGCTCTCGTCGGCCTCAATGTAGCCGGACGGCAGCGCCCACTGCCCCGGCTTGACATGCCCGCCGCGCTTGATCAGCACGACGCCGCCTTCCATCTCGATGAGGATGCCCACGCCGGGCACGGGGTTGCGGTAATGAACGTAGCCGCACGCCGGGCAGATGAGCCGCTCGCGCGAGCCGACGGTGCGCAGGGTCAGCGGCTCGCCGCACTGCGGGCAGTAGGTCAGGCGCATGGGAGAGGTCATGGTGGAAGCCGGACGGCTCATAGCTCCAGGTAATCGCGCAGGGGATGGCTGCGGTTGGGGTGGCGCAGCTTGCGCAGCGCCTTGGCCTCGATCTGGCGAATCCGCTCGCGGGTCACGCCGAAGTGCCGCCCCACCTCTTCGAGCGTGTGCTCCTGGCCGTCGGTCAGGCCGAAGCGCATCTCCAGAACTTCGCGCTCGCGGGCATTGAGCACCAGCAGCGCCCCGTGAATCTGCTCTTTGAGCAGTTGGCGCGCGGCAGCGTCCACCGGGCCGGGAATCTTGTCATCCTCAATGAAGTCGACCCAGCAGGCTGGAATCTTCCTGGCCGACCGGCATCTCCAGCGACATCGGCTCCTGCGAGATGCGCAAGATGCGCCGGACTTTGTTGGCGGCGCGGCGCAGCTTGCGCGCCAGCCCGGTCTCAAGCTTCTCTTCCTGCGCCCACGCCGCGCGGATCGCTTCCACGTCCTCCGGGGCCAGAAAGTCCATTTCCAGGGCGATCTGCTCGGCGGTTGGCTCGGAGCCGAGGTTCTGGATCAGGTCGCGCTGCACGCGCATCAGCCGGTTGATCGTCTCGACCATGTGCACCGGGATGCGGATCGTGCGCGCCTGGTCGGCGATGGCCCGGCTGATCGCCTGGCGAATCCACCAGGTGGCGTAGGTGCTGAACTTGAAGCCCTTGGTGTGGTCGAACTTTTCGACGGCGCGCAGCAGGCCGATATTGCCCTCCTGGATCAAGTCCAGGAAGTTAATGCCGCGCCCCATGTACCGCTTGGCTACGCTGACGACCAGGCGCAAATTGGCACGGGTGAGCGCCTCGGCAGCCTGCGGGCCGCGCTCGGCGGCCTGGATGAACTCGTGCTCGGCCAGGGCGTTAGCCTGGGCGCGGTTCTCGGCCAGCCAGGCGCAAAATGCCTCGTAGCTCGGCCAGTCGGCCCCGTTGTTGTAGACGGCGAGGAGCCAGTTCTGGAGGGGGGCGGGGATGAGGTACAACGCCTGGAACACGTCGAACAGGTTCTCGGCGACGCGGTTCCAGTTCTCGTCACGGCCCCAGTCGCCATTCTCCAGGTACGCACGGACATACGATGGCTCTGTGCAGTTCCACGAGCGGCGCAGGTTTTGCGCCTCGCCGATCAGCAAGTCCACAAGCGGCGGCTCCAGGCTGAAGGTGGCGATCCATTGGAGGGTGGCCCCCAGATGATCGAGCAGGTGCGCGTAGAGCGCCGCCAGCACGTCCGCCGCATCCGGCCGGAGTCGCCGTCGCCGCGCTCGGCGGCGAGACGCTGGCGGATGGCGTTAAGCAGGTGGCAGGCCGCGATCTGCGAGGAGAGCCAGGTCTCGCGGTCGGGGTCCAGAAGCTGAACCTGCCCGATCTCCTTGAGGTACATGCGCACGGGATCATCGGCGAGGACGGATGGCTCCAGGCGGGCCACGTCAATGCCGTTGTCGAGGCTTTCCAGGTCGCGGACATCTAGCTCGCTGGCGTCTAGGTCGGGCACCAGCGGCTCGTCGAGATCGAGCGCGCTGTGCTCGTCAATGAGGATCTCGACGCCCATCTCCTCAAGCTGATCGAAGAGGGCCTGTGCCTCTTCGCAATCCGGGTCGTCGAACAGCGCCAGAACCTCGCTCTCGTTGAGGTGCCGGTCACGGCGGCCTTTCTCGATCAGATCGCGGATCGCCCTGGGTGTCTCGTTGATGGGGCTGTTGCGTGGTACGTTAGCCATGATCTCCGGGCATCTTCCGTGAGCACGTCCTTGCCGCCCTCAGCGGGCTACGGCCCTCGCAGGCCGTTGGCCTCGCGTAGCGTCCTGGCGATGATCTGCATGGCGCGGTTGTTCGCTTGCAGCGCCTCGTGATAGCCGGCGCCGGTCAGGTCGCCGCTGAGCGCCTGGGCATCCTGCTGGATGAAATACAACTCGTTGCGCTGCCGCTCCAAGAGACGCTGGCGCAGCGCCAATACTTCTTGCAGCCAGGCTCGCGTATCGGGTTCGGGCAGGGCGTTGAGGCGCGCCTGGTCGCGCATGATCGAGCGCAGCTCAGTCGCCAGCGCCCTGGGTAGCGCCTGCTCGAACTCCTCCAGGGAGGTTACGCGCAGCTCATCAACGACAGCGCGCATCTCCGGCGACAGGTGTGCGTAGAAGTAGTCGATCGGCTCATCCTCGTGCTGGTCGAGCGCGCGCGCCAACACCTGGAAGACCGCTTGATAGTCAGGACGGGTGAAATCCTCCGCTTTCAGGGGGGCCAACACGTCGGCCAGCAGCGCGTTGTCGTCTTGTAGCTCGCGCAGCAGCCGGTTGGCCGCGTACAGGCGCTCTGGCTGTTCAAGCAGCAGCCGCAGGCAGAACCCTTCGCGCAGCGCAGACTGTCCGGGCGGGCCGGTGGGCGCAGTCGCGGGGGCTGATCGCTCGGCCAGCCGCCGCTGCTCGCGCAGTGAAGGCAGCGCCCGCGTGCGCGCCGCCTGACGACGCCGCGACCATTGGATGAGGGCGCGCTCATCAATGCGCACCCGGCGGGCCAGCGCCTGGATGTTGCTGCTGCGCTGGATGTCGCTCTCGGTTGCGGTCAGGATGGGCAGCAGCACACGCGCCGCTTGCTCGCGCTCCTGGGGCGACGATTGGGCGGTCAGGTGCGCCGTGCCTTGCTGGATCACAAAGTCTGCCACCGGAATGGCACGCGCCAACAGGGCTTCCCACGCCGCCGGCTCGCGCCGGATCAGGTCGTCGGGATCGTTGCCTTCCGGCAGGCTGACCACGCGAATATCCAACTCCAGTAAGCCAGTGTAACGCATCATTCCGCGCGGATCAAAAGTCACGACCCGATCGCCATCGAGCGTTTCGCGGGCGACATTCAGCCCGCGCATGGTCGCGTTGAGGCCAGCGGCGTCTGGGTCGAGGGCCAGGATCAGGCGGCTGGCATAGCGGTTAAGCTGGCGCAGTTGGTCTTCGGTGAGCGCCGTGCCCATCTGCGCTACGACGTTGCTGAAGCCAGCCTGGTGAGCCTGCAAGACATCCATGTAGCCCTCGACGATGACTGCCGTCTCCGTCTCGCGGATGGCTCTACGGGCCGCATCCAGCCCGTAGAGCAGGCGGCTTTTGTCGAAGAGCGGGCCTTGCGGCGAGTTGAGGTACTTGGGCACGGCTTCCTTCTCCAGCGCCCGCGCCCCAAAGCCAGCGGTGCGCCCGCGCCCGTCGCGGATGGGGATGACCAGGCGATGGCGGAAGCGGTCGTAGACGTTGCCCTGCTCATTGCGAATGGCGACGCCCGCCTCAACGACTTCGTCCTGGGTGTAGCCGAGCATCTGCAGGTGTTGGAGGGCCTGACGCCAGTCGCCCGGCGCGTAGCCAAGCTGGAAAGCGGCGACCGTCTCCGGGCGCAGCCCGCGCCCGGCCACGTAGTCGCGCGCGCCCTGGGCAGCGGGTGCGGTGAGAAGCTGCTCGTGGAAGAAGCGCGCCGTCTCTTCGAGCATCCCTTGCAGGCGCTCGTTTTCGCTGGCTTGCTGCTGCTGGGCGGGAGTCAGCGGCTTTAGCTCGACGCCGGCGCGCTCGGCCAGGACGCGCAACGCCTCGCCGAAGTCCCAGCCTTCCTTCTTCATGACGAAGCTGAAGACATCGCCGCCTTCGCCGCACGCGCCAAAGCAGCGCCATGTCTGCGTGTCGGGGAACACGACAAACGACGGCGTCTTCTCCTGATGAAAAGGGCACAGCGCCTTGAAGTTGCGCCCCGCTTTCTGGAGGCTGACGTAGCCGGAGACAACGTCAAGAATGTCGAGACGTGCTTTCACGTCGTCAATAACAGACATGTCGGGTTGGAGTCCGCCGCTCCCGCTTGAAGGTGGTGCGGATTATATAGCGCGGTCGAACATTCGGGCAAATGTGACGGGGCACGCCGCAGCGTTGGACGCACTCGTGATGCTGCTGACGAAGGGGCGGGTTTCGAAACCCGCCCCTACAAGGCGCGGCATAACAGCGCCGCTACGGACTGATGCGCGGGGGCGTATGCGCATAGCCCCTACGGGACTCCCGTTTTCACCAGTGACCCGGCCCTCTAGTTGCCGGACGACACGAAGCCGCGCTTCTGGATGGCGTCAGCCACACGCTGCACGGCCAGCAGGTACACCGCCGAGCGGAGGTCTAGCTCGCGCTCGGCAGCCACTGTCCACGCCTGGTCGAAGCTGCGGCTTATCTTCTTGTAGAGCTGGGTGCGCACTTCGTCAATATCCCAGAAGTAGAACTGCAAGTCCTGCACCCACTCAAAGTAGGATACGATCACGCCTCCGGCGTTGGCCAGGATGTCCGGCACGGCGTAAATACCGCGCTCGCGCAGGATGGCGTCTCCCTCGAAGGTCGTCGGGCCGTTTGCGCCCTCGACGACGATCTCGGCCCTGATCTGGCCGGCGTTCTTGCCCGTGATCTGGTTCTCGATAGCCGCCGGGATCAGCACATCGGTGTCCAGCACGAGCAGCTCGGCGTTGGTGATGTGATCCACGTCGCCCGCGTAGCCCTTGAGCAGACGGCCAGGGCTGTGCGCCACGTGCGCGTTGATCTCGGCCAGGTCCAGCCCCTTGGGGTTGTAGATTGCGTCGGATACGTCGCTGATGGCGATGATCTTGCAGCCGTACTCAGCGGCCAGGATGTTGGTCACGTTGTAGCCGACGTTGCCGTAGCCCTGCACGACCACGCGCGTTTCTTTCGGGTCGCGGCCCAGCTTGCGCAGCAGCTCGACGGCGGCGATAGCCACGCCACGCCCGGTAGCTTCGCCCCGTCCCTCCGACCCGCCAAGGATGATCGGCTTGCCGGTGGTGATCTCCGGGCTGTAGGAGCCTTGGATGGATGAGATTTCGTCCATGAACCAGGCCATCGTCTGCTCGTTGGTGTTCATGTCTGGGGCGGGGATGTCGCGCTTGCCACCGAGGATGGGCGCGATCATCTTGGCGAAGCGGCGGGTGAGCCGTTCTAGCTCGTGCTGCGAAAGCTGGGCCGGGTTCACGCAGATGCCCCCTTTCGCCCCGCCGAAGGGGATGTTGACGCCGGCGCATTTGAGCGTCATGAGCATGGCCAGGGCGCGCACTTCGTCGAGGTCCACGTCGGGGTGGTAGCGGATGCCGCCCTTGCCCGGCCCGCGCGCCGACGAGTGCCGCACGCGATAGCCCTTGAAGGTCATGATGCGGCCATCGTCGCCGACAATGGGCAGGGTGACCGACATCTCGACCTCGGTCTGGCGCATGATGGCGGCGATGCCCTCGTCAAGCTGCAGGCGCTCAAAGGCTGTGTCGAACAGGGCGAGTGTGGTGGCTAACATACTGTTGGTTGTTTCCAAAGACGGGTTTCTTGTGGGTGTTGCCATAATCGTTTTTCTTTCTCCTTTTAAGGTTCGTGAACGGCGCGTGGCGCGCCGTTACCCTCATCGTACTGGCCTGCCTTCCAAAATACAATTTCCAACTGTCACCAGTTGGGGGTGATTTTGGTCGGTGCGCTGGGGGTGGGGCCTGGTGCTAAAAGAGACTTCCGAAGTCTTCGGAAACTTCGGAAGTCTGGCTTTGAGCCGGGGCGCAGCAGGGCAGCGTGAGATACAGGCGGGAGTCGCTCCCTACAGAACCTCCCGCATCATGGCCGCGACCGCCTGGTAAACCGGCGACTCGTCGCCCAGCTCGACCAGCGGGCGTCCGCTGAACTCAAACTCGACCAGCTTCTCATCGCTTGGCACCGCGCCCAGCAGCGGCAGGTCAAGCTGCTCGACGCGCGCCTGCAGCGGGGCAGGGATCACCCCGCCGCGCACGTTGTTGAGGATCAGGTAGGCCGCGTTGATGTGGATGTCCAGCTCGTGGCGGAAGGCGGCGATGCGCTCGGCGGCGACGATGCCGCGCTGCGTGGCGTCGCTGATGATCAGCAGCACCTCCACATCGCGCGTGGTGCGCCGGCTGAGGTGCTCCATGCCCGCCTCGTTGTCAATGACCACGTAGCGGTAGTTCTTGCTGATGCTGTCCACCACCTCGCGCAGGTTGTGGTTGACGGCGCAGTAGCAGCCGGGGCCTTCGGAGCGGCCCATCGCGATCAGGTCGAAGCGCGAGCCTTCGGACAGCGCGGCGCGCACCTCATAGTCCAGGTACTCGCGCTTGGTCAGGCCGCCGTCCAATGCGCCCATCGCCGCCCCGCCCGCCGTCAGGGAGTCCTTGACTTTGTCCAGCAGCCCTTCGCGGATGTCGCCAACCGTCCATTCCAGGTCCAGGCCGAGCACCATGTTCAGGTTGCTGCTGGGGTCGGCGTCAATAGCCAGGATGGCCCCGCGCTGCGCCTGGGCCAGGTACTTGATGATCATGGCGGCGATGGTCGTCTTGCCCACGCCGCCCTTGCCAGCCAGGGCAATGGTCGTCGTCATCAGCGTTCAATCTCCGTGCTCAGCGTCGCGGCCATGCGCTCAGCGGACTGGCGCAAGGCCGGGACGAAATCGTATACGGCGATGCCGCGCCGGTCAGCTTCCTGCACGGCCAGGTCAGCGGGCAGCGTGCCCAGCAGGGGCAGGCCCGGCGTCTCGGCGGCCAGGAACGCGGCTTCTTCCTCGTCGCGCACTTTGTTGCCAACCAGCCACAGCCGTGTCAGGCCGATGTCCGCCGCCAGCTTCTTGATCTGGGCGGCGGTGCCCAGGCTGCGCCGCGTCGGCTCGACGACGACGATCATCGCGTCCACGAAGTCCACCGTCGCCCGGCCCAGGTGCTCGACGCCCGCGTACATATCCAGGATCAGCACGTCGTCCTTGCGAAACAGCAGGTGCGTGAACAGGGTCTTGAGCATGGCGCTCTCCGGGCAGATGCAGCCCGATCCGCCCAAGTCTACCGATCCCATCTCCAGCAGGCGCACGCCGCGATGGGTCACGCTGAAACGCTCCGGCAGGTCGTCCACGCGCGGGTTGAGCGTGAAGAAGCCGCCGATGGTGCCCGGCTTGGCTCCGGTGCGCTCCTCGATCAGCGCGTCCATCTCTGCGATGGGGCGCAGGCTGTCGCGCAGTTCGGGCGGGAAGCCGAGCGCCCCGGCCAGGCACGGCGCGGGATCGGCGTCTACGGCCAGCACGTCGCGTCCGGCGTCGGCGTAAACCTGGGCGAGCAGGGCAGCGAGCGTCGTCTTGCCCACGCCCCCCTTGCCGCTGATGGCGAGTTTCATGGGTGCATGTCCTTCTGGTAGTGGTCGGTGATCAGTCATCGGTTATCAGTAGTCGGCGATCGGTTGTTGGTGATCAGGGGAGATACGCTCCCTGCGCCATCTGATCACTGATCACCAACAACCGTTCTAACACCAACACCGCGCCCGCACGATGATCGTCCCTGGGCGCGGTGTCTGGCTGCGAACTCATTCACGCGGGTATGTCGCGCCGCACGTTTCAGACTTCCGAAGTCTCGAAGACTTCGGAAGTCTTGTCCGGCTAATGAGCCGCCGTGCCCGCCTCCGTTGGCGCTTCTTCGGGCGGCACGAAGTCGGGCGGCAGCAGCCCGGCCTCGGTGACGATGCGCGGGACGACCTCCTCCCAGCCGACCGCCATCAGGTGAATGCCATGCACACCCTGCTTGCCCTTGATCGCTTCAATCAGCTCCAGCGTGATCGTGATCGCTTCTTCCTGCACGCCGTCGCCCGCTGCTTCCAGGCGCTTGAGCAGCCGCTCCGGGATGACCACGCCCGGTACCTCGTGGTGCATGTACTGGGCCATCTTCAGCGACTTGAGCGGCGTGACGCCGACCAGGACGAACACCTTGTCCAGGATGTCGCGCTTGGCTAGCTCGTTGAGCCACTCCTCGAAGCCGTCGGCATCATAGACCAGGTTGGTCTGGAAGAACTGCGCCCCGGCGTTGACCTTCTTGTGCTCGCGCAGAGCCTGGAATTCGGGCCGCGAGGCGAACGGTGCCGCCGCTGCGCCCAGGAAGACCTTCGGCGGGAACTTGATCGGACGCCCGTCGAGATAATGCCCTTCGTCACGCATCCGGCGCAGCACCCATAGCATCTGCACCGCGTCCAGATCAACGATGTCCAGCCGTCCCAGCGGCGGCGGCCCCATGCGCCCGCTGTCGCCGGAGAGCACCAGCACATTGCGCACGCCCAGGGCGCTCGCGCCCAGTATCTCCGATTGCAGCGTGGCCCGCGTGCGGTCGCGGCCCTGCATCTGCATGACCGGCTCGGCCCCGTGCTGCAGGGCGATGGTGCTGCACGCCAGGCTGGACATGCGCGCCGTAGCCGAGGGGTTGTCGGTGAAGTTGACGGCGGCCACGTAAGGCTTGACCAGGTCAATGTTCTGGCCGAGCTTGCCCGTCGCCGTGCTCAGCGGGGGCGCAACCTCTGCGGTGACCACAAACTCACCGGCGCGCAGCCGCCGCTCCAGGTCAGAAACCGGCTCGCTGTAGGCGGGCGGGTGATACTTGTCGTCGCCCTGCCACCAGTCCGGCTGGCGGACGGTGCGGAAGACGGAGTCCCAGTTAGCGGCGCGCTGGGCCGGGTCGCGCGAGAGCATCCCGCCGGCGAACCTGGTGATGCCCACCTTGCGCATCTGGCGGAAAACGTCGCCCCAGGTTTCGGTGCCAACCTTGTCCCAGTCGAGCGGGGGCAGCACTTCGAGCAGCTTGTCCTGGCGGCCCATCTTGAACGACCGCTCGTATATCTTGTACCACACGCAGGCGCGCGTAGGGTCTACGTAGCAGTGCTCCTCGGTGGAGCCGCCGCACGGGCCGTTGCGCAGGCCCTTGGGGCACTCCATTGGGCAGATGAAAGCGGTTTCTTGCAGCAGACAGTTGCCGCACATGCGGCAGCCGAACATCGGCCCCTTGGTCATGCGCTCGATGCGCGCCAGCATACGGCGGCGGAACGTCTCGCGCTTGAAGGGGTAGAATGGCGGCTGCCAACGTCGGACGGGCGTGAATCCGGGCATCAGAGCATGTCCTTTGGCACCTAACGGTGCCACTCATTGTGTCTGCCGGGTTGCCGGTTGCCAGACACACCTACCATTCTAGAGGATAGCACAGCGCGCGGCCCAGTGCAGAATCTCGGTTATTCATCATCAAAATCGCACATTCAACGGGCCGCGCGCCTGCTGCTATTGTTGCAGATAACTGTCAGCAAAGATGACCTTGTTGAGCAAAATCTGCACGGTCTTCCAGATGGCGGCCTGCTCCGGGTCGCTCATGTCCACATCTTCGATCTGTGGCTGTTCCATCGCCTGCACCCGGTCGTGAATCTTGACGTACAGGCGGCCCAGGGCCGTGCTCTCGTCGCGCTGCTCGATGGTGCGGATGACCTCGTTCTGTTCCTTGTCGAACGGGTCGGCGATCATCATTTGCAGGCCGGCACCCATCAGCATGGCGCAGTAGACGCGGTTGATCAGCGGGCGGCCCTCGTGCGGGACGGCGTTGGAGACGTTGGACAGGCCGACCGAGATCTGCGGGGCCGGGTCCCACACGTAGGGCAGCATCCGCACCGCCTCGATGCACTCCGGGCAGTACTCCTGGCAGCCAGACACGGTGAGCACCAGCGGGTCAATGATCAGGTCTTGCACGGGGTAGTCAATCTCGACTGCGCGCGGGATGAGGTGCTCGACGGCGATGTTCACGCGCTCGTCGGCGCTGACTGGGATGCCGCTGGTGCCCATCGTCAGGGCGATCAGCTTGGCGTTGTATTGCTTGGCGACGAGCGGCACCTTCTCCAGGCGCTCCGGCTCCGCCGAGGTCGAGTTGATGATCGGCTGGGCTTTGGTCACCTTCTTCAGACCGGCCTCGATGCCCTGCAGGTTGGTGCTGTCGAAGACGAGCGGCACATCCACCGCCGCCTCGACCGTCTCAACCATCCAGGGGAAGACTTCCTCCCAGTCCCTCTTGCGCGGGCCGAGGTTGAGATCAATAGCCTGCGCGCCCGCCTCGACCTGGCGCACAGCCAGGTCCATGAAGAACTCGCGGTCCTTGGCGGCCAGCGCGTCCTTCACTTTGGGCGAAATGATGTGAATGTTCTCGCCGATGATGTACATGATCGTGTGTCCTTTTCTTAGCCTGAAAGCGCAATCACACGAGGCCGGACGGCGGGGCGTGGCAGAGCCACGCCCTGGGGCCGGTCACGGGCTAGGGCGCGCCGTTCTTGGCCGCCATTGCCGCCTTTACCGTCGGGAAGCGCGACAGATCGGTGTGCGGCAGGAACAGCGCCGACGTGAACGCCTCGTAAAACGTGTTGTCCGCCGAAAGCTCGATGTAGGTCATGCGGCTGGCAATGTCTTTGATGCGGGCGCGCGCGTGGCGATCCAGCAGCGCCAGGTACGCCCCTTTGACGGACGTATTACCCAGGAAGAAGAAGCGATCCCAGGGCATGTCGGGCAGCAGCCCGATCTCCACTGCTTTCTCCACGTTGATGTACTTGCCGAACGATCCACCGACGAGCACCTGCTCGACCGTATTCAGCGGCACGCCGACGCTCTGTGCCAGCACGGTGAAGCCAGCGTAGATGGCGGCCTTGGTGCGCAGTAGATTGTCTATGTCCACGCGGGTGATGACGATGTCGCGCCCGTCGGCGCTGTCAGCGGCCCAGCAGACGACGTATTCCGGGCCGTGCTCGCCCGTCCGCACGCGCGGCGTGGGCAGGTTGAGGGCGATGTTCCCGCCCTTGTCCACCAGGCCGGTGAGGAACATCTCGGCGATCAGGGCGATCAGCCCGCTGCCGCAGATGCCGCGCGGCCTGGCATTGCCCACCACGCGGTAGGCTGGCTCGTAGGTCTGGCCGTTGATCCACACTTCTTCGATGGCGCCGCGCGTGGCGCGCATCCCGTGCATCACGCCGCCGCCCTCGAACGCTGGCCCGGCAGAGGCCGCGACCGTCACCAGCCATTCCCTGGTGCCGAGCACGATCTCGCCGTTGGTGCCCACGTCAATGAACAGCGTCACCTTGTCGGTGCTGTCCAGGCCGGACGAGAGCACGCCCGCCGTGATGTCGGCGCCGACGTAGCTGGCTACGCCGGGCAGACAGTCTACCGTTGCTTCGGGATGGAGGCGCAGGCCGACTTCGGCGGCGCGCAGCGTGGGAACATGGTTGATGGCCGTGACGAACGGTGCCAGGCGGATCGAGCTGGCCGGGATGCCCAGCAGCAGGTGCATCATCGTGCTGTTGCCGGCGACAGTTGCCTTGTAGATCGCTTCCGGCGCGATCTGCAGGCGCAGGCAAGCGGCGTCAATCAGCGCGTTGATCGTGCCCAGCACAAGCTGGCGCAGCTCCCCGCCGTTGCTGTTCTTGCTGGCGTAGATGATGCGCGAGATCACATCCTCACCGCGCGCGATCTGAGCGTTGTACTCGGCGACCTGCGCGTGAACTTCGCCGCTGAGCAAGTCCACCAGCCACAGCGAGACGGTCGTCGTGCCGATGTCAATGGCCGCGCCCCACAGCGGCGCGTCGTCCGGCACGTGGCCGGGCAGCAGGTCTATCAGACGCGCCGGGCAGTCCGGGCAGTCCCAGGCGGCGGCATCGAGGATGGCCGTCACCTGCCAGTCGCTCTCGCGCAGCACCGTGCCCATACGCTGCATCTGGGCCAGCGAGAGGCCCACTTCAGCGAGATCGGCGTGCTGGCGCAGCCCGCGCTGGATACGCGCCCAGTCGTCGGTCTGGTCGTCGAGCGAGGGCGGGGGCAGGGTCAGGGCCACGCGGCGGATGGTCTGGACGTGGTCGGGATCGTAGCCGGCGGGGACGGTGACTTCGACGGCGGTGCGATCGGTGGTCAGCCGCCGCTCGATCTTCTCCTGCGGCGGGACGACGATGCGCACGTCGCCCTCGACGACCGTCTGGCAGGCGAGCGCGTAGCCCGCCGCCATGTCCTCAGCGGTGAGGCGCAGCGTGCTGCGGCGGCGGACGGTGCCCTCGATCACCTGCACGGCGCAGCGCCCGCAGCGCCCCTGCCCGCCGCACGGCTGGGCGATCTCCACCCCGGCCAGGCGCGCGGCCTCGGTCAGCAGCGCGCCGGTCGGCACGGTGACCGGGGCCTCGGCGGTATCAAACGTGACAGTGTGCTCAGCCATTGGTCGGGTTTACAGCGCCTGCTTCATGAACGCCGGGATGTCCACCGCCTCGCGCGGGCCGACGCGCACATCCCAGTCGGGCAGCTCTTCCTCTAGCTCGCCGGAGAGCACGGCCACGTGACCGGGCAGGACGATCCGCTTGAGGCTGACTTTCTCGGCCAGCCCGAACTCCTTGACCGACTTGGCGATGCGCTCGGCGTCGAACTTGCCAGCGGCCCAGGCGGTGAGCACGCTCATGCCTTCGGCGTCGGTCACCAGCAGGTGAGCCGGCAGCCCGGAGCCTTCGACCTCGTTGGCGACGCTGAAGTACGTGATGCTGAAGTTGGTGGTGACCATCACCGGCGATTCCGGCGTTGGGCTGTTCAACTCGTAAACGCCCGGCTGCACCTGGATCGGCTTCTGCGGGTCGGTGTAGAGATTCTCGCGCAGCACGAGCAGCCCGTAGGCTAGCTCCGGCGTGAAGGTGTCCAGCACGACGAAGCCGGCATACTTGGCGATGGCCTGCGCCGCCAGCAGCGACTCGTAGCCCGGATCGGGCGCGTCGCCGGGGATGGCCAGGATCGGGTAGCCGACCGGACGGAAGCTCTTCTTCAGCGCCAGCCGCCGCATCTGCGTACAGAACGCCAGCGACGTGCCCAGGTGACGGGTGGTCGGGGCCAGCACCAGGTCTTCGAGGCCCTTCTCCTTCAGCTTGCTGCTCAGGGCGACCATGCCATCGAGCGTGTCGGCAATGACCGTCAGCGGCGCGCCGGTGCTCTTGGCCAGGTCAGCCATCGCTCCCCAGTTGGCGGAGTCCGCGCCGTGAATGAGCGGGGCCTCGCCGTCAATGGCCTTCAGCCCGGCGGCGATCACTGCCGGGTCGCGGCCCATCAGGATCAGCGGGCGCTCGCTTACCTCGCGCACGGCGCCCACCGCGTCGGCGAAGGCTGCCGGATCGCCCTTGACCGCCTCGACCGCGAAGCCGTCGAGCGTCAGCTCCATGCCCACGTAGTTCACTTTGTAGGCTTCGGCGGCGGTTATCTTCGTCTTGATCGCGTCGAGCGGCTCGTCATCGCGCACGCGCACAAACAGCCCCGGCTTGTAGAAGAATTTCTTCTCGTGACGGAACATCACCGTCTCGTTGCCCGCCTTGACCTCGTGGCCGTTGGCCTTGAGCGTCACCAGGCGCACGGGCGGCTGCGCGGCGGCGGAGAGCTTCTCTTTCGCTTCGTCGCTGACATAGGGACAGGCGGAAAGCTCGGCCTGTTTCGCGGCCAGCTTCATGGCAAAGGCCATGCACGTCGGGAACCCGCATTCCTTGCAGTTGGTCTGCGGCAGCAGTTGGTATATCTGAATGCCTGAGAGTGCCATCGTTGTCTCCTCAACGGACGCCCTACCGGTCGGTGCCCGGCGCCGCCCGGCCTAGAGGCCGGGGCGCGGAGGCGCGGGGGGCCGGGGGAACGGCTGGCGCACCACGTTAATGCCCAGATCAGTCAACTCATCATCGCTGCGGGCGGCCAGGTGCCGCAACAACTGGCGGTAAGACAGCATGGCCGCCGGGTAGGTGATGCCACCGCGCTGGGGCATCACGAAGAGCATTCGCACGCCCAAATCCTGCATGATCTGCGCAGCCGCAGCCAGCGGGATGTCCGGGCGCACACGCGGAATAGTCTCGTTCATCACGTCTTCGGCAGTCAGCCCGTCGCGGTCTGGACGCCCGTAAGCCATCACCAGCTCGTCCTGGCCGACCACGCCGACGGCGTGCCCCTCGTCGTTGAGCACGACCACGCCCTCCAGGTCACGGGCCAGCAGCAGCCGCGCGACCTCGGCAACGGGCGTGCCCGGCGCGCAGGTCACCGCCGGGCCGATCAGTTCCCGCACCAGCGTTCGCTCGCTCATGGATGCTCCCTCCGCACGGGCTGGCTCTCCGCCGCACCGAGGCGCTGGCGGCGGGCCGCGTCGCGCTTCTGCGCGTAAAGCTGCATCGGCGATTGGCGCGCGGCGTGAATGCCCAGATCGGCAAGCTCGATGTCGCTGCGCGCGGCGAGATGGCGCAGGAAGTGACGGTAGGATAGCTGGGCCGCCGGGTAGCTGATGCCGACCGCGTTGTGCATCAAGAAGATAACGCGCCAGCCCTGGTCGCGCATCAAGCCCGCCGCCGCCGTCAGCGGGATGTCCGGCGGTAGCTCCGGCACATCCTCGCCCATGATTGCGGCGGCGGTCAGGGCACGCGGATTCTCGTGCTGGTATGCGCCGATTAGCTCGCGCTGCGTCACCATCCCGACAGCGTGGCCCTCGTGGTCGAGCACGATCACGCCTTCCAGATCGTGTTCGAGCAGCAGCCGCGCGATCTCGGCGACGGTGGCGTCCGGCGTGCAGGTGAGGACGCCTACAGTCATCAGGTCGCGCACGAGGAGGCGTTGGGTCATCGGGCAGCGTCCATCCGTCATTCGCTGGCCGGGCAAGGGGGCAGCCCGGCGGGCCGCCCCCTGTGACCAGTCATTACTTGGCGCTCATCAAGTCGTCAATCGCCAGGTGCACCCGCTTAACGCTCTCCGGGTGGCGCAGCACGACGATGTTCGCCGCCGATTCGACCAGGGCCATCGCGGTCAGCGTCTCCCAGTGGATGGCGCGCGCTTCCCAGTCGCCCCATGATCCCGGCACGCCGCTGCCCACCTTGGATTCTTTGGCTTTCCAGGCTTCGTAGCCGGGCGTGACGATCATCGGCAGTTGGGTCATGGCGTCGCCTTGCAGCGCCGCCAGGCGCAGCCGCTCCATCACCGAGTAGCCGTACTCGATGCCGTAGCCGAGGGCACCGGTTGTCGGGTCCATCAGCACGCGGTCGAGCGGCAGGCCCATGTCGCTGATCAGGATGTTGAGCTGCTTGGCCAGGTTGACATCCATCGCCGTGCGGGCGATGACCAGGTGATTGTTAGCCATCGCCGTAGCGACGATGGTACGGTAGTTCTTGTCCTCGCACAGGCCCAGCGCCAGCCGCTCGCCAGCGGTCTCCTCGGCGATGGGCACCAGCAGGGCGTTGTCGGCTTCGGCCTGGCCCGGCCCCCAGACGATCAGTGGCAGGCCGCTGGCCTGGAGCACCGCCTTGGTCACGGCGACGGCGCGCTCCGGTGTGTTGGGCTTGCCGTCGGCGTCGGTGAGGCTCAGCGCCAGCACCAGGGCATCGGCTCCGGCGCTTTCGGCGGCTTTGGCCCACTGTGCGGGGTCGTTGGCGGCGTCGCCCCACGCCCGCAGCAGCACCGGTGACCACTCCTCTGGACGCCTATCCAGGATTTCGATAGCTACCACTGGCCGGTGCGGGATGTCGCCCTCGAAGAACATGAAGGGCAAGGCGCTCTCGCCGCCAACGGTCAGGGTGCGGGCGCGCGTGCCGCCCTCCTCCTTGGTCGCGCCGAGCGTGATCTCACGCACTTTGCCGGGCCACTTTTCTTTGACGATCTCTGTCTTGGTCTCACTGCTCAGCCAGGGCTTGTCGGGCGGCAGCACCTTCTTGGGCGGCGCAGGAGCCTCGACCTTGACCGCTTCGGCAGACGGGACCGGGGGCACCGGCGCAGCCGGCGGCGGCGTGGGAGCCACAGCCGGAGCGGGCGGCAGCGACACGCCGCTCACGTCCGCGCCAAGCTCGCGCGCGGCGGCCATCAGGCCCACAGCCAGCGCGCGGCGAAGCTGATCGAAGAACGCTGCGCCCGCGTCTCCCATCGCAGCAGGCGGTACAGGGGCCGGCGGCTGCTGGCCTGCCGGGCTTTCGGGTGCGCCCGGCACGCCGGGCGGCAGATCGGTTTTGGTAGGTTCAGGAGTCATGGCGAGTTCTCGCTCCGCTTGTGGCTCGACCGCTGCCTGCGCCGGTTCGGGCAGGGCAGGCTCAGGCTCCAGCTCGACCGCCGGTGCGACTTCGTCCAGCGTGTCGAGCACCGCTTCGGCCTGGCTGATCGCGCTGGCCGGGACTGCTTCCGGCTCCGGTGCGGCGCCGGCTTCCATTGGGCCCATCGCCAGGGCCGGGTGATTGTGCTCCTCCAGCCAGGCGACTAGCTCATCCACGTCGGTCACACTGCGCTCGTCGGCGATCTGGTCGAGCAGTTCGGACGCACCCTCGCGGGCGGCAGCGACGCGCAGCTCCTCGGCCATCGTCTCTTTGAGGATACTGCTCATCCACACCACGCGCTTCAGGCCGCCGTCGGCGGAGATGAACTTGGGGCTGATCAGGTAGTACTTGCCGACGCCCATCACGCCCGGCGTTTGCAGGCCGCCGCCAGCCATGCCAGCCAGCGTGCTGAAGGTCATGCCTGCCGGAGTCATGCTTGTGTCCTCGCGGCTGACGACCATCACGCCGTTCGCTTCGGGGATGAGCATGACGATGCACTCGAAGCAGCCGCAGGCCGTCATCGGGTTTTCAATGATCGAGTACATGGACACCTTCTGCACGGTGCCGTGCGAGCCGATGCCAGCGTACTCGTTGGTGCCCTGCCAGTAGCCCCTGACCGGGTCGAGTAGCTGGCCGAGCTTGATCGGCTGGTTGGGGCCGGTGGGGTTGATGCTGAACGACGCCTTGCAGTCCAGCCAGTTGTACGCGCCGCACAGGCCCAGCCGCTCCGGGCTGACGATGCAGACGTGGTCGGGGGCGAAGGACTGGCAGTTCTTGACGATCACACCGTTGACCAGGTAGTTGTGGGTGTGCTCGACGCTGAAGTTGTACACGCGCTCACCCTCGCTGGGGACGGGGACGACCTCGCTGACCTTCTGGAAGCGCACATCGGCTTGTGTCCATGCCCGCAGAGCAGCGTAATCTGCGTCCTGCGGCGGGACAGCGCCGTTCAGGGCATCCAACACAGTGGCGAGCTTGGCCTTGCTGGGGCGAGTCTCGCCCTTGCGCCAGCTTAGCAGCGTCTTGCCGCCCACCGGCAGCCGGCTGGCAGGGATCGGGTAGCGTTCCACCAGGGCCGCCAGGTGCGTGTGGCACGACAGAGGAATGGTGTCGTTGCGCACGACATGGTGCTCGTCCTGGCGCAAGGTGATCGCGTCCAGGTGGGCGCGCTTGTCCGGGTGGTCTGAGCCAACGCGCTCGCGGAAGCGAAGCGCGTCGCCGTCAGAACTGGTCGCCACCTGGTAGCCGCGCGCGATGGGGCTGATGTAGGACACGATCCCCAGCCGCTTGAGCAGCAGGTGGATATGGCGCGCTTCTACCTTCGTGCGCGTGGTGAACAGCACCCGCTGGCCTGAAACGTGCCCATCACCATCGAACAGCCCGCGCAGGAAAGCTGCCACCAGATCGGGTGAGAGCGCGGAGATGGCGTAGCCGTTCCATTTCTGCTCCTGGTCGGGCAGGCCGATCCCCAGTCCATTTAGCAGGCGGCCCAGCAGGGTATTGGCTGCCACAGTGACCGTGACTTCCCGGCGACCCTCAATCACCAGATCGTCCGAGCGGCTGGTCTTGGGCGCGAGGGTTTGCTGTGTGGGTGCGTGGCCGAAGACCTGCGTCACGATGTCGTTGAAACGACGGGTGAGCGCGGGTTCGGTGTTGGTGAACTGGACGAAGACCCCACTGCGTCCCTGGGGGCCGCGCCAGCGCACACAGCCGTCTGAGGCCACCAGACCGGCGACATAGAGCAGATCGCCGTCAAGCTGCGCGCGATTCAGCACGGCCTTCGACTGGAAGCAGCGCAGCGTCCGTTTGACGGCGTCCCATTCCTGGTTGAGGGCGGCCAGCGCCGTCTTGATCTCGCCGATGGTGAGTCGCTGGTGCGAAACCTCCTGGCGCGGGTAGAGCGCACTGTACAGCCGCCGGTAGGGGAGGCCGAAAGCTGTGGCCGCCTCGGTCAGACGCGGATAGCGGGCCAGCGTCCAGGCGCGCAACTGCTGGTAGAACGCATCATCCGCAACCTTGTAGTCCTCTGGCAGGTAGTCAATGATGTAGGGGGGTTCTCCGCCCGCCTCTTCAAGCTCAGGCAGAGCGTCTAGCACGTAGTCCCCGGCCTGGAGCTTGCCCGCAGCTACCCACAGCAACCCCTCCGGCCTGTCCACCAGCACCTTATGGTTGGCGGTCAGGGTCAGGTCGTTCCCGTTCTTCAGGCGGATGCACACCAGCTCGCGGGGTGCGGGGTTGATGAACAGCTCGCCCATCGAGCGGCTGGTGAGCCGGTCTTGGGCAAAGGTCATGACCGGGCGCAGGCCGTAGTCAACCGCCTGGTGGATCAGCGTTTCGATGGGCAGGAACGAGCCATCGGCCAGCATGATGTCCTGGTCGGGGGGCACGCACAGCGTGCACGAGTAGAACTCGTCCACCGCCGTATCGGTCAGGTCTTCCAGGCGCTTGTTGCGATAGTCGTAGGCTTCACGCGCCCGCGCCAGCCACTTCTCGATCTCGGCCTTGTCGGTATAGAGCGTCACCTGCACCTTGTCCACAATCGCGCCGAAGTCGGCGTGATAGCGGGCATGCAGAATCTTGCCGAAGTGCTCCAGGCTGAAGCCCTTTTCGGCGGCGGCGTTGGAGATGCGAATCCAGGCGATGTCGCGCTGGCCGATGTGCTGGATGCCGGACGCGCCGTTGACGAAGTAGTGTACCTGGCGCTCCAGCACCGGCTCGAAGTCTTTTTGCATCTGGCGGCCCGCCACCTCGATGACGATGCCCAGGTCCATGTGACCCTGCGGCTCGATGTCGTCGAAGGTGGGGCCGATGATCTCGACCTTGCCATCCTGCACCTGGTCCATGTCCACCATATGCAGGTACTCGAAGCAGCGCGTGTACTTGCCGCCGAACTCGATACGCATGTCGGCCTTGCGCACCACTTCGCCTTCGAAGGCCGAGCCGTAGGGCACGGGCACGGGCACGTCGGTGACCTTGATCTTCACGCCGCGCACCTCGATGCATTTCTGCACCAGGATTTCGGCGCGCTCCAGGTCGTCTTTGCCCTCGATCTCGTTGAAGGGCATACTGACCACGTGCTCGTAGGTGGTGACGCCGGTGGGCAGGATTTCGGGGATGACCGTGTCGGCGATGACCGGGAAGCCGAAGTTGAGGGCGCCCGCTGCCGCCGCGTACTTAAGATCGTCCACTTCGCCCAGGGCCAGCACGAAAGCGAACACGCGCTGCTTGTTGTAGAGCAGGATGTCGCGCGCCTGGCCGGGCTTGATGCCGCCGAAGGTCAGCGCCGAGCGCGTGGCAAAGCCCAGCGCGTAGATGGCGCTGATCGTGTCCGTGCCGAAGGGCACGGTGTAGGTGTCGTAGCCTAGCTCGACGCCTTCCTCCTGCAACTGGTGGATGATGCTGCGCCCGTTGACGTTGCCGGAGAGGAAGCACAGGATGTTGCGGCGCTGTAGCTCGCGCACGATCTTGACGGCGACCTCATTCGACCTGGCCGCGCCGACAATCGCCGCGAAGCCGGGCATACGCCCGTCCACAAGCTGGATGCCCCACGAGCGAAGCTGGATGTCGTCAATGGGGCCGTTGAGGTGGCCGATATTGCCGCTGCCGTTGCTGCCATAGGATGTGCCGCCGGCCAGCTCGATGCCGGGGAACGGCTCCGGCTGCAAGTCGTAGACGAAGCGAATCGCCTCAATGGTCTCGGCGGCCAGCAAGGTAGCCATGCCGCTGTCGAGTGTCTCGCCCAGGTAGGGCGTCCATTTCTGGCGTGACGGGACCGGGTGCAGTAGCTCGCGGGCGTGGCGCACCGCGTAGCTCAGGTCACCGATCTGGGTGACTTCGCGCCCGGTCATGCCGTAGATCACGGGCAGGTAGTACGCTGTGTTGGGGAAAGCGACGGGCGCATCCGATCCCTTGTCGGCGAGCGCCTTATTGAGCATTAGCTCAGCTTCAGTGACCAGCGCGTTCGCCCCGCGAATCGCGCGCGTAGCAATGTATCGGGACATGCGTCGCTCTCCTACTTGGCCGGTGCGCCGTAGAGAGCCGCCTGGCGCTCGGCCAGCGGCAGCTCTTCCAGTTCTAGCATACGCTGATCGCCGCTGCGCCCGAACCGCTCTGGATCGTAAGCGGGCAGGTTGAGCGCGGCGCGCTTCTTGTCAATGTGCTCCAGCGTGCGGCGGATCATCTCGTCGGGATCGGCGACAAACTCCATCTTGCCGCCGTACAGGGCTTCCCAGCCCTGGCTGATGTAGCGCAGCACGCGGTCGCTGTCCTCCACGCGGTCGGGCATGCCGCTGATCGGCGAGGAGCCGCCGAAGATGACATAAGCGCCCGACGCGACACAGTACGTGCCGATGGAGAGCGCCTTTTCGCTCATCCACTCTGGGGCCAGGCCGACAGCAGGAATCTGGTCAATGTCATCGCCCAGACCGCCGTCCTCGACCATCTGCGTCAGCACAGTCAGGATGCGGCTGTTGTCCACGCACGAGCCCATGTGCAGCACGGGCGGGATGCCCACCGTCTCGCAGATCTCGCGCAGGCCCGGCCCCACCTGCTCCAGCCCGGCTTCGCCGAGCAGCAGGCCGAGCTTGGCGCTGGCGATGGCCCCGCAGCCGGTCTCGACGACCAGCACATCCTGGCGCAGTAGCTCGCGCGTGACGTGCGTGTGCAGGTAGTCGTGCTTGCTGCGCGGGTTGTTGCAGCCGACGATGGCCGCTACGCCGCGAATCCGCCCGGCCATGATCGCATCGTTGAGCGGGCGGAAGGAGGCGCGGTAACTGCCGCCGAGCATGTAGTTGATGTACTCGTGCGAGAAGCCAGGGATGAGGTCTTCGCGCACGTCGGGAATCTGCGCCTCGCCACGATTCTGGTAGTTGTCAATCGCCTCGCGCAGGATTTGCTTGGCGATGGTCAGCGCCTTGTGCTCGTCGAACTCGATATGCGTCGCGCCGGTGATGCGCACCTTCGGTGAGGTGGTGATGATCTTGGTGTGGAAGTTGGTCGCCAGCTTGACCAACGCCTGCATGATGCACTGCACGTCAACGACCATCGCCTCGACCGCGCCGGTGAGGATGGCTAGCTCCTGCTGGAGGAAGTTGCCCGCCGCCGGGATGCCCTGGCGCATCAGGATTTCGTTGGCCGTGCAGCAGATGCCGGACAGGTTGACGCCCTTCGCGCCAGCCTTGCGCGCGTAGGCGATGATTTCGGGGTCTTGCGAGGCGGCGACGATCATCTGGCTGAGCGTCGGCTCGTGGCCGTGCACGATCACGTTAACCATGTCGTCCTTCAGCACGCCCAGGTTGGCCTGGCCCAGGATGGGCGCTGGTGTGCCAAAGAGGATGTCCGAGATGTCGGTGGCGATGATGCTGCCGCCCCAGCCGTCAGAGAGCGCCGTGCGCACGGCGTGTTCCAGGATGTGTTCCGCGTCCTGGTCATCGCCGATGTGCGTGCGGTGCAGGGCCTCGACGACTTCGCGGTCTACGCCGCGCGGCACCACGCGCCGCTCTTCCCACAGCTTCTGGCGCTTCTTGGGCGCGCGAATGACCGGGGCCACTTTGCCCTTCTGCTGGCCGAACTGGGCGATATAGAGGTCGGCCAGATCGTTGGCGATCTCCTCCGGGCTGCGTCCTTCGATGGGGATGTTGTACTCTGCCGCGACATTGCGCAGCTTGGCTACGTCGCGGATGACGTAGCCCTCGGCCTGGACGTTGGCGACTGCTTTGAGCGTGAAGGCCATGTCGCGCCCGTGATCGGAGTGCGCGGCAGCGCCTGCGGCGATGGCGCGGATGAAGTTGCGCGCCTGGATCGTGTCCAGCGTTGCGCCGCATACGCCCGTCTGCCCTTCTTTGGTCAGCCGGCAGGGGCCCATGCCGCACAGCTTGCAGCACATGCCTGACCCGCCGATGTTGCAGGCGGCCATGTCGGCGGCGCGGGTGAAGGCTGTGCCGATGCCAAGCTGGTCGGCGCGGATCAACATCTGTTGGGCGGCGGGATCAATGCTCAGCTCTTCGGGGCTGCGTTTCTCTTTTGCCATGGTCAATCCCCTTCTTCATCCGTGATCTTCAATGGGCCCATACCCGGACACGGCCAAAGCGGACGCCCAGCGTAGGCCACTCGCTGCGCAAACCCGACGGTTTGCCCGGTGTGGGCGTAAGCCGCAGTGTGGCGGAAGTAGACGTTGGGATCGTTGGAGTGGTAAGCCGCTTTGTCCGACTCAGCCGGGACAGCGAGTGGCTCCAGGTAGCCCGCTTCGCCCAAGCGCGCGCGAATGCGGTCAGCGTCAATCTGCGCGGGATCGAATGTGACTTCGACCACCTGAAACGCGCTGCTGGCGTAGATCGCCGCGACGCCCGGCAGCTCAGCGAGCATCTGCCGGACGGCTAGCACGTGGTGGTCTGCATACAGGGCGGGGAGTTCCAGGGTGAGTTTTTCCATATGGTAGCTCTCTTCAACCTTCCGTACACGCGATCTGGACAATGGTGAGTGGTCTTGTAAGCGCAAAGGCAGTGCCTTAGAATTATTTATAATAATATTCTTTATAACTAATCAATCGCTTAAAGCCACCCATAGACTTCATGATGGGCTAAAAACAGGCAGCTATGCAGTGAAGACCATCACCTATCTTTCTTGCGTTTGTCACAATCAGCGCTGCCCCTGGTGCTGCGGGGATTCGGGGCCGGGCGCAGCAGAGCAGCGCCCTACCGCCGGACAGGTTTTGCCTACCCCCGCCAGATTCCTGTTGGCCTCCGAGATGGCTTGGTCTATAATGAGAATACGTTCGGCGAACGGGTTTGGTAAGCGCCGGGCCTGTGCGCTATGTCTGCGCAGAATCGGCGTAGTATTAGCGCTGGGGATGCTTTGGGGCTGGTGGTGGATGCCGGCGGCAAGCCATGACATAACCAGGCAGGGGCGGCCCGTTGCTCGTCGAGCGACAGTGGAGGCTGCCCTGTGTATTAGGTTAGGGGATGGGCCGTTGGGCTGGGACATCACATGATGGCGCGGAAAGGAGAGCATATCGCACTGGCAGTTCAGCACGATGCCTGGCTGATCTGAGGGGAACTGGACGTCGCTTTCTGGTTGCTCTCTCATCGTCCGTATACGTAGACTCTCATAGCACAACACCTGTTGGAGGATACCATGAAAAAGCATTTGACTCTGTTGTTGGTGATCGCGCTGGTCGTTGGCGCTCTGCCGGCGCTGACCTCGGCCCAGGAAGCTCCCAGCCTGCTCATCTGGGCGGACGAGACCCGTGCCGCCGTGATCGAGGAACTGGGCGCGTCGTTCTCGGAAGAATACGGCGTTGATCTGGTCGTCCAGCAGCTTGGCTTCGGCGACATCCGCGACCAACTGCGCATTGCCGGCCCGGCGGGCGAAGGCCCGGATGTGATCATCGGCGCGAACGACTGGCTGGGCGAGCTGGTGACCAACGGCATGTTGGCCCCGGTCGAGCTGGGCGACAAGGCAGAGGAGTTCAACCCAGGCGCGCTGTCTGCCTTCACCTGGTACGAGGACAGCCAGCTCTACGGCGTGCCCTACGCCATTGAGAACATCGCCCTGTTCTACAACACTGACCTGGTCCCGACCCCTCCGACGACCTGGGATGAGGTCGTTGAGATCTCCAAGGCGCTGATGGACGAGGGCGAGGCGGAGTACGGCTTCATCCGCCAGATCGGCGACCCGTACCACTTCTTCCCCATCCAGACGGCCTTTGGCGGCTACATCTTCGGCGTCGATGAGGAAGGCAACTACGACGCGACGGATGTTGGCGTGGACAACGAAGGCTCCATCGCCGCGCTGAAGTGGCTGCAGGGCCTGATCAAAGACGGCATGATGCCGTCCTCGCTCGAAGGCGGTGATGCTGAGGCATTGTTCCAGGATGGCAAGGCGGCCATGTACATCACTGGCCCCTGGAACCTGGATCGCTTCAAGACGGCGGGCGTGCCCTTCGGGATCGCTGCGCTCCCGGCTGGCCCAGAGGGTGACCCTGGCCGTCCGTTCCTGGGTGTGCAGGCCTTCATGGTCAGCGCCTTCAGCCAGAACCCGCTGCTGGCCCAGGCTTTCCTGACCGAGTGGGTTGCCACTGAAGACGTGCAGTATGCGCTGTACGAAAAGGGCAACCGGACGCCGGCGCATCTGGCGGCAGCCGAGCGCGTTGAGGATCCGTACCTGGCTGGTCTGACGGCTGCGGGTGCAGTGGGCCAGGCCATGCCGGCGATCCCGGCGATGTCGGCGGTATGGACGGCCTGGACTGACGCCATTACCCTGGCCATGCAGAATCCGGATCAGGACGCGGTGGCGCTGGCGGCGGCGGCGGCGGAGACCATCCGCGAGGCGGCTGCTGGCGAGTGATGTCTCGCCCGCTCCATCGCTCTTCCGTCTAGATAGACCCACACAGGGCCGGCAGCGCGCTGCCGGCCCTTTTGGAAATAACGGTCACTGAGCCGAAAGGAGAAACGCGCCGCACCGGGCCGAACATTCACACGATGCGGCGCGGAGAAAGCGATGGCAACCGCGAAACCTGTTCCAGGTGCAACCTCTCGCTTGCCCGCTGCGCTGTTTTCGTCACGGTCGCTCCTGGTGACTATTCTGCGCCTGGCCGGGCTGGCCTTCATTGATGCTTTTGCCATCTGGTTTGCTGCGCGCCTGGTCAACGACGGCGAATATATCCTGGCGCTCTTCATCGCCGTGATCACGCTGGGGATCAACGTCACCTTTCTGTTCGAGGGGATGTACCCTTACCGCTGGTTCACCCCCGGCCTGTCGTTGTTGATCCTGATGATTATTTATCCCACGATATTCACGCTTTATGTGGCCTTCACCAACTATAAAGACGGCAACCTGCTCACCCGCGTTCAGGCGGAAGATGTTCTGCTCACCCGCACCTTCCTGCCCGAAGACGCCAAGACCTACGGTTGGACGGCGTTTAAGTCGCTGGAAGACCCTAATCGTTGGGCACTGTGGCTGATCCCGACGGATGGCGAGGGCGAGGCTGTCTTCGCTGAGCCGGGGAACGCCACGCCTGCCGGTGAAGTAGACCTCGGCGACAACACGCTGGACGAGGGCGGCATCCCTACCGGCCTGCCCGGTTGGGAGCGCGTCCCCTTCGCCAAGACCATCGCCATCCTCGATAGCGTGCTGTCCAAGATTCAGTTCGGCGAAGACGAGCGCACCTTCATGCTCAACCCGAAGAACCCGACCAAGCAGGCCGGGCTTTTCGAAGCCAAGTACGCGCTCAACGAGGACGGCACGCTGTATGACCGGGAGCTTGGCGTGACCTACAAGGCCATGCGGGGCACGTACACGCCGGTAGACGGGCCGAACAAGAACGCGCAGGGCCAGGTGACCGATGCCGAAGGGCTACCGGTGTCGGTGATCCGCCCCGGCTACTATGTGCCCATTGGTCTGGACAATTTCAAGCGCCTGATCGAGAACGAGAAGATTCGCGGGCCGTTCATCCGCGTCTTCCTCTGGACGTTCGCCCACGCTTTTCTGACGGTGTTTATCACCTTCTGGTTTGGGCTGTTCCTGGCGCTGCTGCTGAACGTCAGGTTCACGCCGGGGCGTGCCGTGTTGCGCACGCTGCTGCTAGTGCCCTACGCCATGCCCGCCTTCATCAGCGTGCTGGTGTGGAAGGGCCTGCTCAACGAGCAGCTTGGCGTGATCAACAAGTTTCTTACCTCACTGCCGTTCATTGATGTCGGCCCACGCTGGACTTCCAACGCCGGGTGGGTCAAGGTAGCCATCCTGCTCATCCAGCTTTGGCTGGGCTTCCCTTATATGATGCTGATCACCACCGGCGCGCTGCAATCGCTACCCGGAGACATCTACGAGGCGGCGCGCGTGGACGGGGCGAATGCCTTCCAGCAGTTCCGCCACCTGACGCTGCCTATGTTGCTGGTGGCGGTTGGCCCGCTGCTGATTGCCTCGTTCGCCTTCAACTTCAACAACTTCACCATCGTCGAGCTGTTCAACAAGGGCGGCCCTCCCATCTCGCCCGACCAACCCGCCGGGCACAGCGACATCCTGATCACCTACACCTACGAGCTGGCCTTTGGCAGCGGGCGCGGCGCGGACTACGGCTTCGCCTCAACGATCAGCCTGGTCATCTTCCTGATGGTCGCCCTGATCACCTTCTTCAACTTCCGCTTCACGCAGTCGTGGGAGGAGATCTCGGAAAATGTCTAGCCTCAGCCACATCATGCAGAACAAGATGGTGCGCGACCGCTGGCTGAACTACCTGGGCCGGCTGCTCATCATCGCTCTGGCGCTGTTTTTCGCCTTCTTCCCGATTGTGTGGATTGCTTCGGCGTCGTTCGACGAGACGGGCACGCTCAACACGCAGCGGCTCATCCCCCGCGCCAGGGGTCTGGGCAACTACGATGAGTTGCTGAGCAGCAGCATTCATCCCTTCGGCACCTGGATGTGGAACTCGATCAAGGTGGCCTCGATCACGGCCATCCTGACGGTGACCATCAGCGCGGTCAGCGCCTATGCCTTCTCGCGCTTCCGTTTCCGGGGGCGGCGCAGCCTGATGCTGACCGTCTTCATCGTGCAAGTCTTCCCCAACTCGCTGACCATCGTCGCCACCTTCCTGCTCATCCAGACCATCGGCTCGCACGTGTCCTGGCTGGGGCTGAACACGCACGGCGGCCTGATCCTGGTCTACCTGGGGGCGGCGCTGGGCATCAACACCTGGCTGATGAAGGGCTTCTTCGACTCCATCCCGCGTGATCTGGATGAGTCGGCGCGCATTGATGGCGCGTCGGACTGGCTGATCTTCTGGCGGATCATCCTGCCGCTAGTCCAGCCGGTGCTGGCCGTGGTCGGCATCCTGTCCTTCATCGGCACTTATGGCGACGTGATCATCTCGCTGACGCTGCTCAAAGACAAAGAGGTGCAGACGCTGGCCATCGGTCTGAACCGCTTCATCAGCGACAACTTCAACCGCGAGTGGGGCGTTTTCTCGGCGGGCGCGCTGATCGGTGCCATCCCGATCGTCATCCTGATCCTCACCTTTCAGCGTTTCTTCGTGAGCGGCCTGACCGAGGGGGCGGTCAAGGGCTAGGCATGGCTACATTTCGAATTGCGGATTGCGGATTGCGGAATGAATAATACCGGGTAAGGAATTGAAGAAATGAGTTGCTATACCCCGGTTTACCTCACTCCCACTCGGCGCTGGCGCGCCTCGTCGCCCCCTCTCCGGCGCGGAGAGGGGCTGGCCGAGCGAAGCGAGGCCGGGGGTGAGGTAGACTGTTGGATTTCGCAAAGTCTTCCTGAGAGCTTGTCAAATTCGCAATTCGAAATTCGCAATCCGCAATCTCGCTAGCGGGCTAAGCCCGGATTGCTTTCTATGGAATTCATCTTCGGGACGTTCGCCACCGACGAATTGAAGGTCGTCCATCACCGGACGGCACGGCGGGGGGTGCAGCACGGGTTCGCGCTGTCCCCCCGCGATCCGCTACCCGGCCAGCCGGTCACGCTGACTGTGCAGATCGGCACCGATCTCTCCGCCGACGGCGTGGCCTGCTACTACACGCTGGACGGGAGCGAGCCAGCGGGCGCGCGTGGAATCGCCTCTAACGGCCAAGTGGCGCTGCTGGCGCAGACCGAGATTGTGTGGGACGCCGTCGCCTGGGGTTACGTGACGCGCTGGCAGGGGACGCTGCCCGCTCAGCCGGAGGGGACGGTCGTGCGCTACCGCATCGGCGCGTGGACGGATGGCGGGCCGGAGGCCTTTGCCGACTGGCCGGACGCCCAGGATACTGCCGAGCGCGCCGCTGCCGCTCACTTTCGCGGTGAGCCGGCCCCCGCCGATCCCCCCGGCGATCCGGCGCGCGGCCAGACCTTCAGCGTCCACATAGACTGCCTGGAGCCGCCCGACTGGGCGCGCCGCGCGATCATCTACCAGGTGTTCGTGGATCGCTTCTACCCCGGCGACGGGCGCGACTGGCAGCAGCCGGACTCGCTGCGCGGCTTCTTCGGCGGGACGCTGTGGGGCGTGCGCGACAAGCTGGATTACATCGCCGACCTGGGTGCGACCTGCATCTGGCTCAGCCCCACCTGGGTCAGCCCGTCGCATCACGGCTACGACGTGGTGGATTACATGCGCACCGAGCCGCGCCTGGGCGGCGACGAGGCGCTGCACGCGCTGGTCGAGGCGGCGCACGCGCGCGGTCTCCGCGTCCTGCTCGACCTGGTGTGCAATCACCTTTCGCACCGGCACCCGATTTTCCAGGAGGCATGGCACAACCCGTCCAGCCCCGCCCGCGAGTGGTTCACCTTCGACGACTCGCCGGTCGGCTACCGGGCCTTCTTCGGCGTGCGCTCTATGCCGCAGATCAACCTGGCACACCCGGCGGCGCGGGCATGGATGCTGGACATTGCCCAATACTGGCTGCGCGCGTTCGACGTAGACGGCTACCGGCTGGACTACGCCAACGGCCCCGGCCCCGGCTTCTGGGCGGACTTCCGCGCCGCCTGCCGCGCCGTCAAGCCGGATTGCTTCTGCTTCGGCGAGATCGTAGACCAGCCCTCGGCCCTGCTGCCCTACATCGGGCGGCTGGACGGCTGCCTGGACTTTCACCTGGGCGAGGCGCTGCGCAAGACCTACGCCTACCGCACCTGGAGCGAAGCCGATTTTGAGCGCTTCGCCGCGCGCCACGAAGTGTACTTCGCCGGTCAGGGCGACTTCCTGCGCCCCACGTTCATTGACAACCACGACATGGATCGCTTCCTGTTCGCTGCCGGGGGCGACAAGGCCGCGCTGCGCCGCGCCGCCGCCGCCCAGATGCGCCTGCCCGGCCCGCCGATCATCTACTATGGCACCGAGGTCGGCCTGAGCCAGCGCCAGGGCAAAGGCGGCACGTTGGGCCTGGAGTCCAGCCGCCAGCCGATGCTCTGGGGCGACCGGCAGGACACCGATCTGCTCGCCTTCTACCGCGATCTCATCTGGCGGCGGGGGTAAGGGTGCGGTAGGCTCTGAGCAAGACTTCCGCAGTCTGCGAAACTTCGGAAGTCTGGAACGTGGGCGCAGCAGAGCAGCGCCCCACCCTGACAGGTTTTGCACGCACCCAGGGCGTAGGTGATGCGCCCCTACGCTTGATGCCTGAGTGCTGTTCGCTGCTTCATGAAGGAGAGATTTGGATGACAAAGAAAGTCGTGACCTTCGGGGAAATTATGATGCGCCTGACGCCGCCGGGCTTCCTACGCTTCGGCCAGGCGACATCGTTTGATGTGATTTACGGCGGCGGCGAGGCTAACGTCGCCGTGTCGCTGGCTAACTACGGCGTGGCGGTGGATTTCGTCACGCGGCTGCCCGCCAACGACCTGGGCGACGCTTGCCTGCACTTCCTGCGCGGGCACGGCGTTGGCACGCATCAGATCGTGCGCGGCGGCGAGCGGCTGGGCATTTACTTCCTGGAGATGGGCGCTGCCCAGCGCGGCAGCAAGGTCGTCTACGACCGCGCGCACTCGGCCATTGCCACCATCGAGCCGGGCATGATTGACTGGCGGGCCGTCTTCGCCGGTGCGGACTGGTTCCACTGGACGGGCATCACCCCGGCCATTGCCGCCGGAACTGCCGCCCTCTGCCTGGAAGCGGCCCAGACCGCCCGCGAGATGGGCCTGACCGTCTCCTGCGATCTCAACTACCGCAAGAACCTGTGGCGCTGGGGCAAGAAGGCGGGCGAGGTCATGCCGGAGCTGGTCAGCCTGTGCGATGTGGCCATCGGCAACGAGGAAGACGCCGCCCAGGTCTTCGGCATTCATGCGCCGGGCGCGGACGTGCTCGCTGGCAAGGTCGAGGCGGAGAAGTATCGCAGCGTGTGCGAGCAGCTTAAAGAGCGCTTCCCCTCACTGAAGACCATCGCCATCACCCTGCGCGGCTCGATCTCGGCCAGTCACAACACGTGGTCGGGCGTGCTGTGGGACGGCGGGCGCTTCTACACCGGCGCGACGTATGACATTGTCCCCATCGTGGATCGCGTGGGCGGCGGCGACTCGTTCATGGGCGGGCTGATCTACGGGCTGCGCACCTACGACGACCGCCAGCGCGCGCTCGACTTCGCCATCGCTGCCTCGTGCCTCAAGCACTCCGTCTACGGCGACTTCAATCTGGTCACTGTGGCCGAAGTCGAGAAGCTGATGGGCGGCGACGCCTCCGGGCGCGTGGCGCGGTAGGGGACAGCCCTGTAACTCGTCAGACTTCCGAAGTTTCCAAAACTTCGGAAGTCTCTTCCGGCACAATGCCCCCACTGACCCCCACGATCAGCGCAAAGGAGCGCGCATGGCTGGCGACACGCTCGAACTCACACCCACCGAGATGGTGCACGGCGGGCAGACGCTCGCCCGGCAGGCCAAGCGCGTCATCTTCACGCCGTACACCATCCCCGGCGAGCGCTTCCTGGCCCGGCTCACCGACGACCGGGGGCGCTACGCCTTCGCCGAGAGCCTGCGCGTGCTGGCTCCGTCGCCGCAGCGCGTGACGCCGCGCTGCCCGCACTTCGGCCCTGGGCAGTGCGGCGGCTGCCACTTCCAGCACATTGACTACGCCGCCCAGCCCGGCTACAAGCGCGACGTGGTCATAGACCAGCTTCGGCGCATCGGCGGCTTCAGCGACCCGCCCGTGCGCCCGACCGTGGCCAGCCCGGACGCCTGGGCCTACCGCTATCATGCCACCTTTCAGGTGGACGGGGCGGGCAACCTGTGCTTCGTCGGCACGGACAACACCACGCTGATCCCCATTGACGAGTGCCACATCCTGCGCCCGGAGCTGCGCGATCTGCTGGCCGAGCTTAACTTCGAGGATGTGGAGGGGCTGACCCGCGTGCGCGTGCAGGCTGGCTCAGCGGGCGACCTGATGCTCGTGCTGAGCACGGCGGACGACGAAGCGCCGGAATTGGAAGTGACCATGCCCGTCTCGGTCAACCTGCTGCTGAGCGACAACGAGCCGGTCAACCTGATCGGGGCGAGCACCGTCAGCTACACGGTGCGCGGGCGGCCCTTCCGCGTGACGGCGGGCGGCTTCTTCCAGGTGAACCTACCCCAGGCGGAGGCGCTGGTCGGGTTGGTGCTGGAGGCGCTCGACCTGCACGGGGAGGAGACCGTGCTCGACCTCTACGCGGGGGTGGGGCTGTTCACCGCTTTCCTGGCCGAGCGCGCCGCGCTGGTCACGTCGGTGGAGAGCTATCCCCCGGCGGTGACCGATGCCGATGTCAACCTGGCCGACCTGGACAACGTAGACCTGATCGAGGGGAGCGTCGAAGCGGTGCTGCCGGAGCTAGAGGGGCCTTATGACGCCGCCGTGCTCGACCCGCCGCGCGCCGGCGTGGACGTGGCGGTGCTCGATGCGCTGGTCGCGCTGGGGCCGCGCGCACTCGTCTACGTCAGTTGCGAGCCGTCCACGCTGGCCCGCGACGCCAAACGGCTGGCCGCGCACGGCTACCGCTTGCTGGCGGTGACACCAGTGGACATGTTCCCGCAGACGTACCACATCGAGTGCGTGGCCCACTTCGCGCGGTGAGAAGTGAGCGCCGAGCGGGAGTGAGGCTAACTAGGGTGCAGCAGAGCAGCGCCCCTACCTGACAGACTTCTCAGGCCCCCGCCCACTCCAGTTGTGCGCCAACAAGCTCAATGTTATAGTGCGTCCGTGATCTCCCGCAGGCCGCGCACTACCATCGCGCCAGGGAGTGGCTGCTATGGACGCACAGGAGCTGTACCGTCAGGGCGTGGTTGCCATCCGCGAGCAGAACGACCTCGCGCGTGGGCGCGATCTGCTGGTTCAGGCGCTCAAGCTGGACCCGCACAACGACATGGCCTGGCTGTGGCTGGCGCGCACCATCTCCGACCCTGCCCGCCGTCTCGAACTGGTCGAGCGCGCCCTGCGCGCCAATCCCGCCAGCGAAGCCGCGCACAAGCTGCGGGCGGAGCTTCTGGCTGAGCAGCATCCCGTGCCGCCCCCCGTCGCCGCGCCCGAACCGGCCCCCTCTGCCCACCCGCCCGTCTTGACACCGGAGACGCCGGTTGTGCGGCCCGCGTCCGGCGTCATTCGCCCCCTGCAGCGCAAGACGGTTGTTCATCCGGTCACGCCAGCCGAGAAAGAGCGCATCGCCCACCTGATGGATCGGGCCGAGATTTACCGCGAGGCCGGGGACATTGAGGACGCCATCGCGCTGTGGGTCGAGGTGCTGACGATCCGCGTGGATCACGAGCAGGCCCTGCGCAACGCCGCCGGACACTTGTGGAAGCTCCAGTATTGGCAGGACGCCAAAGAGCTGGTGCAGCGGGCCATTGACGCCGGCACGCGCGTGCCCACCGTCTACCTGACCGCCATAGACATCGCCGAGCGGCAGAATGACGGCATCTGGGCGGCGGAACTGCGCGAGCGCGTGGCGACGCTGCCCGTTGCCGACGAGCAGCTTGTGATCAAAGTGGCCGACTATTATCTGGCGCGCGACCAGGGGCCTATCGCTCACGGCTTCTTGGAGCGGGCGCTTGAAACGCACCCCAAGATGCCAGCGGCGCTGATCAAGCTGGGCGACCTGCTGCAAGAGTCGGGGGATCGCGTTGAGGCATCGCGCCTGTACGAGCGTGCCGCCCGGCTGGGCGCGCGCGGCAAGACGCGCAAAGAGGTGGACAAGAAGCTGCGCAGCTACGTGCCCGTGCTGACCGACCGCGAGCGGGGCAGCGTGTGGCTGGCCGTGCGCGAGGCGGCGGGCATTGCCGGGCTGTATCTGTTGCTGGGCTGGCAGGATGCCCGGCTCGATCTGCTCGCTCTGGGGCCGCGTCGCTGGATCGGCGTGCTGGCCAGCTTGCTGGGCGGGTACCTGGTGGTCACCGCGACTTCCTCACCGCAGCAGCGCCCGCTGGCCGGGTGGCTGGGGGGCACCGTCCCGCCGTCTCCGCCGCCGAGCGCCGCCGATGGGCCAGCCCTGCCCGCGCCGGGTCGCGCCCTGGAGGAGCCGACGGCCCTGCCCCTGCTGCCGTCCAACGTACGTTACGGGCTGGGCATCGCTGGATTCGTGCTGTTGGTAATCGCGCTCGCGCTCGTGCTGTACCATACCCTCGGCTGGGTGAGCGACAACCGCCCGCCCTATCTGCCCTGGTGACGCCGGAGCCTGGAGGAAGCGCACCATGTGCCTGCTGGCCGCCATTCTCGCTTACTTCCTGCTCATCCTGTTCCTGTCCACGCTGCTGTTCCCCATGCCGATCAACGACTCCGGCGTGGTGCGCTACCGCACGGTTCCCTGGGCGACGCTGATCCTGATCATGATCAACACGGCGGTCTTCGTGCTGTGGATCGCGCCGGACCTCTACGGGCAGCAGGATCAGGGCATCGTCATCCAGCCGACCTTCGAAAGCTACGTGGGCAAGGTCAATACGTATGGCTTCAACGAGCAAACGCTGCGCCAGGGCGAGGGGATCGCCGCGCTCGCCGCGCTCACTTCGATGTTCATGCACGCCGACTTCTGGCACCTGTTCGGCAACATGATCTACCTGTGGGCG
This sequence comes from Aggregatilineaceae bacterium, assembly GCA_040767545.1. Lineage (GTDB taxonomy): Bacteria > Chloroflexota > Anaerolineae > Aggregatilineales > Aggregatilineaceae > UBA2029. The sequence goes on from JAXGOK010000013.1 coordinate 72,278, forward strand.
TTCGGGCGGCGCGTGGAAGATGCGTGCGGGTCGTCGCGCTTCTTGCTGTTCTATCTGCTGGCGGGCATGATCGCCAGCGTGGGCAGCGTGCTGCTCACCCCCAAGACAGATACGCTGCCCTCCATTGGGGCCAGCGGTGCGATCTCCGGCGTGATGGGCGCGTACCTGCTGCTGTTCCCCGGCGCGTGGGTCAACTGCCTGTGGGGGGTGGGGACGATCCTGCGCATTCCCTACGCGGCCATCCGCAAGCTGTTCGCCAGCGACGAGTACAAGTTCTGGCGCTGGACGGTGCCCCTTCCGGCGTGGCTGGTGCTGATCTGGTTCGTGGCGCGCAGCTTCCTGCCCTCGCTGGAGACCATTCGCAGCGACGAGGAGATTCAGGGCATCAACCACCTGGCGCACCTGGCGGGCTTTCTGGCCTCGCTGACCGTGTTCTTCTTCGTGCGCAAAGACCTGCTTCTGCGCTATGTGCACGGGCGGTCGCTCTGAGAGCCGGTGACTGCTGGTTGGTTCTTGGGAAGGGGTGATCCCGGCGTCAAGCGAGTCCTTGCCAGTCACCAATAACCAACAACCAATCACTTCACTTCTTGTACGTCCCCATCAACTGCCCTTCGGCCAGGACGTGCCCGGCCAGCGCGTCGAGCACCTGCTGCTTGGTCGCGCCGGGGGCCAGGTCGAGCGCCGTGTCCAGCGCGTAGAGCTTGAAGAAGTAGCGGTGCGTGCCGCTGGGCGGGCAAGGCCCGCCGTAATCGTTGCGCCGCCAGCTATTCTGGCCGTGCACAGCCTCGCCCGGCAGATCGCCGTTGGAGCGGATCGCGGCGGGCAGGCCGGTCGCGCTGGCGGGCAGGTTGATCACGACCCAGTGCACCCAGGTGCGCCCCGGCGCGTCGGGATCGTCCATGATCAGGGCGAAGCTCTGCGTGCCGGAGGGCGCGCCGCGCCAGGCCAGCGGCGGCGAGATGTCTTCCCCCGTGCAGGTATAGCGTGCGGGGATCGGTCGGCCTTCGCTGAAGGCGGTACTGGTCAGCTCAATCGTCATGGCGGGAACCTCCTCTGTCGCCAGCGGCGGGGTATCGCTGGCTTTCTCCTCGCCCGCACAGGCGGTCGCCAGCACGGTCAGGGCCAGGATGAGCAGGATAATCGGCGGGGCGGGGCGTGTGGTACGCATGGCTCCACCTCAGGGCACTCGCGTCTGCCCCCATTGTACTGCTAATCGCCCGCCAGCCGCAGCCGCTCGCCCGTCTGCACGCGCCACAACGTGGCGTAGATGCCCTCGCCCCGGATCAGGTCGTCGTGGCGGCCCTGCTCGCGCAGCATCCCGTCTTCCAGCACGAAGATGCGGTCGGCGTTGCGGATGGTCGAAAGGCGGTGCGCGATGACGATGGTCGTGCGCCCGACGATGATCCGCTCCAGCGAGCGCTGGATGGCCGCCTCGGTCTCGTTGTCCACCGAGGACGTGGCCTCGTCGAGGATGAGCACGGGTGGGTCTTTGAGGATGGCCCGCGCAATGGAGATGCGCTGGCGCTGCCCGCCGCTGAGCTTCTGCCCGCGCTCGCCGACGATGGTCTCGTAGCCCTGCGGAAGCTGCATGATGAAGTCGTGCGCCTCGGCGATCTTGGCTGCGGCAATGATCTGCTCGTCGGTCGCGCCGAACGTGCCGTAGGTGATGTTCTCGCGCACCGTGCCGTGAAAGAGGAACACGTCCTGGCTGACCAGACCGATGGCCCCGCGCAGGTCGGCCACGTTGAACGCGCGCAGGTCGCGCCCGTCGAGCGTGACCCCCCCGCGCTGCACGTCGTAGAAGCGCAGCAGCAGCTTGATCACCGTGCTCTTGCCCGCGCCGGTCGCGCCGACGATAGCCGCCGTGTCGCCCGCCGGAATGTGCAGCGACAGCCCGCGAATCACCTCCTGGCCGTTGCCATAGGTGAACTCAACATCCTCGAAGGCAACTTCGCCGCGCACGGACTCGACAGGCAGCCGCTCGCCGCCGTCGGTGATCTGCGGCTGGATGTCGAGCAGGTCGAGGATGCGCGTGGTGGAGGCCATCGCCCGCTGGTACAGGTCGAACGTCTCGCCCAGGCGGGTCAGCGGCCACAGCAAGCGCTGGGTGATGAAGATCATCAAGCTGTAGAGGCCCACGTTCAGCGACCCGTCCAGCGCCAGCCGCCCACCGAAGACCAGGATGGCGATGAAGCCCATGACGATGACCATGCGGATCAGTGGGGAGAAAGCCGAGCTAAGCATGATGGCCGCGCGGTTGCGCTCGCGGTAGAGGGCGCTCGCCGCGCCGATGCGGGCGATCTCGTGTTCCTCGGCGGTGAAGCTCTTGATCGTGGCGATGCCGCTCAGGTTGTTGGCAAGCTGGCTGCTGAGCATCCCCACCTGCGCGCGCACGGCGGCGTAACGCGGCGTCAGCTTGCGCTGGAACCACACCGAGACATAGACAATGACCGGAATGGGGATGAGTGCCATCCATGCCACGCCCGACGCGGCGATGAAGAACATGGCGCTGATGACCAGCACGGTGGTCGTCACCTGGATCAGATCGTTGGCCCCCACGTCGAGGAAGCGCTCAAGCTGGTTGATGTCGTCGTTGAGGATGGACAGCAGGCCGCCCGTGCTCTGATCCTCGTAGTAGGCCAGCTCCAGGCCCTGCACGTGGGCGTAGGCTTCGACGCGCAATTCGTGCTCAATCATCTGGGCCAGGTTGCGCCACAGGATGCGGTGCACGTACTCGAAGATCGACTCCAAAATCCAGATCACGAGCGTGATCAGGGCCAGCACGAGCAACTGGTCGTACACGTTGGGGAAGCCCAGGCTGGCGATGAACGAGTCTTCGCGCTGCACCACGATGTCCACCGCCGCGCCAATCAGCGCGGGCGGGGCCAGGTCGAAGAGCTTGTTGAGCACGGAGAACAGACACGCCAGCAGCACACGCCGCCGGTGACGGCGCGTGTAACCGAGCAGGCGGACGAGAGGATGGCGTGAAGAGAGATGGGTCATGGGGTGCCCCGTTACCTGACTGTGAACCGGATGCTGCTGCCTGGTGACGCCCCCGCATTGTAACGCAGCCCCTTGTGTTGCCCTAGGCCCAATAGTGCGGCCATACCTCACCCCCTGGCCTCGCTGCGCTCGGCCTTTCCCCCTCTCCGTTGCGGAGAGGGGGAGACGAGGCGCACCAGCGCCGAGCGGGGGGGAGGTATGGTGGCGGGAGGATTCCGAAGCGAACACCTGATCATGCGGCGCTATAATCGGGTCATGCGCCCGCCCTGTGAATAGACTGGACCTGGGCCATGCCCGCCCCTGACGATCAGACTGGTCTCTGCTGGGCCAGCATCATCCTGACGGCCCTCGACCGCGCGCCGCTGCTGGCCGCACCCCGCCTGGCGCGCATCGCCTGCGCCGCGCTGGATGGCTGCGCGCCGGACGCACCAGGGCGTCTGTGGGGCTACGTCGTGCTGCCGGACGCCATCCGGCTGGTCGTCGGGCCGGCGGACCGCGTCGCGCTGAGCGCCTTCGTCGAGCGGGCCAAGGCGCGGACGGCTGGCGATCTGCTCGCTGCGATCCGCCAGGGCGAGGACGTGGGCGCGCTCGATGCTGTGCTGCGCCTCAATCCGGTGTGGGGCGGGGCGATCTACCAGGTGTGGGCGGCGGGCTTTCACTGTGTGACGCTGTGGACGGAATACAGGCTGAGCGGCGCGCTCTACGCGCTGCGCCGGGCACCGGTCAGCGCCGGGTTGGTGGCGCGGGCCGAGGACTGGCCGTACCAGTCCTTCTCGCGGGCCTCTGCCACCCCCTGACAGATCGCCTGGCGCTGTGGTGACACTCACCGCTCTCAGGCTGGCGGGCTACTCAGCCGGTGAGTCCGGCGCGGGGACGTGGCTTGGCAGCATGACCGTGAACGTGGTGCCCTTGCCGACCTGGCTATCCACCCAGATACGCCCGTCGTGGCGCTCCACGATCCCCTTGACGATGGACAGTCCCAGGCCCGTCCCGCTGAACTTCTCGATGGCTTCGTCGGAGCGGTAGAACTTGTCGAAGATGTAGGGCAGGTCTTTCTGGGCGACGCCGATGCCCGTATCGGCCACGCGCAGAATCTGGAAATCGCCTTCCGGCTCCAGCAGCACACGAATCTGCCCATCCTCCGGCGTGTACTTGATCGCGTTGTCGAGCAGGTTGCTGACCACCTGGTGCAGCCGCAGCGGATTGCCCAGCACGGGCGGCAGATCGTCCGGCAGGCGAACCTGGAGTGTGTGCCGCTTGGCTTCCCAGGTCTGGCGGCAGGTCTCAATCACGTGGCGCACGACAGCGGCCAGCGAGACCGGCTCGCGATCCTCGTCAAAGCCAGCCTCGATTTTGCCCAGCTCCAGCAACTCGGAGATGAGCACAGTAATGGACTGCACGCTGAAGACAATGCGCTCCAGAAATTGGCGCTGCTGCTTGGTGAGCGAGCCAGTACGCCGGACTAGCTCGACGTAGCCCAAGATGGCGGTCAGCGGCGTGCGCAGGTCGTGCGACACGGTGGTGACGAAGTCACTCTTGATGCGATCCAGGTCTTTGAGGTGGGTGATGTCCTGCATGACCACCACGCGCCCCACACCGCGAATGATGGTAAGCTGCGCGTGGAGCGAGCGCCCGTCGGCCAGCGCGATCTCGGTGCGGCGGCCCCGCCCGCTGCGCGCCTCTTTGCTGAATAGCTCGACCACCTCGCGGTGATCGAATACCTCGGCCAGCGGCTGGCCGTAGCAGCGCGTGAGGCTGACATTGAAGGCGCGACTCGCCGCCGGGTTGCAGAACAGCACGTGACCCTGGTCGTCCACGACAATGATCGAGTCTTCGGTGTCGCGCAGGATCGTATTGAGCGTATCGCGCTCTTTCTCAGTGGCCGCATACAGCCGCGCGTTCTCGATGGCGATGGCGGCGAAGTCGGCCAGCACGTTGAGCAACTGCACGATGTGCTGCTCGAAGGGCTGAACCTCTTGCCGCGTGGTCACGCCCAGCACGCCGATGACACGGTTTTTGAGCAGCAGCGGGACATAAGCCAACGCCCGGAAAAGGTAGCTGGTCTTGATCTTCTGTAGCTCTTCGCCAGCGATGATCAGCGGCTGGCGCGTCTGCACCACCCGCCCGGCCAGGCTATCCGTGACGCGCAGCCGCAGATCGCCGGTCACCTCGTGGGCCTCGCCGATGGACGCCACCTGATATAGCTCCTCTGTGGCATGATCCACCAGCAGCAGCGAGCCGGACTCGGCACCGGTGATCTCGACCGCCGCTTCGACCACCTGGCTGAGCACCTGCTGGCGCTCCAACTGGCCGGTGACGCGCTTGCCGAGCGAAACCAGCGTGTCTAGCTCGCGCAGGCGCTGTTCCAGGTGACGGTTGACTTGCAAAAGCTGTTCGGGGATGTCCTCGGCCATCTGGCGCGTGCGGAAGCGGCGCTGCGTGCGCTGGAGCGCCTGCAGCAATTCCTCGCCGGAGAACGGCTTGACCAGGTAATCGTTGACGCCCATGCGCAGCGCCCGCACAGCCAGCGCCTCGGAGCCTTGGGCGGTCATGAGGATGAAAGGGATGTAGATACCGGCACCGTGCATCGCCTCCAGCATGGACAGGCCGTTGACGCGCGGCATCTCATAGCCGGAGACGATCACATCCGGCTCCACCTCACGGGCCAGCGTAAAGCCTTCGGCGCCGTCTTGCGCCGTGAACACCTCATAGCCGGCGGGACGCAGCACGCGCGCTGCGAGATGCTGCCGAAGCTCGTCGGTGTCCTCTACGAGCAGGATGCGTTCTCCAGCCACCGTGACTCATCCTTGTGGGGAATCAGGACAACGGCGCACACTGGGTGCGAATGGTGAGTCGTGAGTTACGAGTCCACTGCACGGGACAGGTGGCGACTCCAAACCGGGACTCAATACACGCCAATGGATACCGCCCACCCATTATACCCTGTTCCGGTACTGGTACGAGGTAGGGAGGCGAGGTCAACAGGACACGGCATACAGCACGAATCCTCCGTGAGAGCCGATGGAATTGAGGAAGAAATGGGAGAGGCGGCCCGTCTTTCAGGGACGGCAGCGGACGCCGGGCGCGGCCTAGACGAGCTTCTCTAGCTCTTTCACCGCGCGCGACATATCCAGGAAGATCAGGCCGAGCTTGGCCTGCTGGCGAGCCATGACGGTCAGCACGGCTTCCTCGCCGATGGCGCTGAGGATGACATAGCCGTTCTGCCCCTTGACGTAGACCTGCTCCAGATGGCCGCGCCTTAGCTCGCCAGCGATGCGCTCGCCCAGGGAGAGCATCGCCGCCGACATAGCCGAGACGCGGTCTTCCTCAACATTGCCGGGCAGAGAGGAAGCGATGCTCAGCCCGTCAACGCTGACAATGGCGGCGGCCTCGATATCAGGCGAGCTAACCTGCAGGTCCCGCAGGCGTTCGGCCAACTGTTCGTTGCGCGACTTAGCCACCGTAATTCTCCTGGACTGCGCCTCAGCTTGAGCGGACTGTTGCCGCGTGAGGGCGGGCGTCGGGACGGCACCCGGCTTGCCCGGCACTATAGCATGGCGCCGATCCCTTGTCAAGCAAAGACGAGGCGGCGCGGAGCTGATCACAGTCTGCCCGCAACAATTCTACCTCAATATTCTCTTTTGTTATTGTCTCGTCAGAATCGCATGAATCGGGCAAATTGCCGCTGGCTGGCAAGCTGTCTTCAGCTATAATGTGGGATACTGCGCAGCCTCCTTTTGGATAATGAGGGATATTCGCTCCTCCCATGGAACGGCTCACCTGGCGGTGGTTGTGGATCTGGGTTGGGGTTCTCGTCGCTGGATGCACCCATGTCTGGTCATCCGACGGGACACCTGTGCCTACTCGTGAGCCGACGCTGCCCCTGCTGGGCTACACACGCCTGCCCCCCTCGCTGACGCCCAGCCTGTGGCCGGTTTATGTCGCCACGCCATTGATCACCGCCGAAAACGCCAGCATAGGCGCGTCATCGGCGGCGCTTCATCTGGTGGTGAGCGGCCCCGCTTGCTATGAGACGGCGGTCGGCAGCCTGATGTGCCTGGGACAGGTTCATAACCCGCTCGATAAGCCGGTCGAGCATGTTACGGTCGGGGTGTACCTGCTGGCCCGCGATGGGACTCCGCTGGCCGTCGGCGAAGCGACGCTCGCGCGCTCGGTGTTGCCCGCTGGCGCATCGGGGCCGTACCGGGTGCTTTTCGACAGCGCGCCCGCCGGGTATGCGGGCGTGTATCCCTTCGTCAAGACGGGCGAGGTCGCGCCGGATTTCGAGGGGCGCTTTGCTACGCTGGCTATGCAGGAAGTATCCGGCGCTTTCATCATTGACCAGTACCAGGTCTCGCTCTCGCTGACTAACAAGGGCACACAGCCGGTTACCAGAATCGCGGTGACGATGACGCTGCTCGACCAGTACGGTCGCGTGACCGGCTTCCGCCGCGTGTACCTCGACCCGGATCGCCGCCTGGCCCCCGGCGACTCGCTCGCCCTCACGCTCAAGGTCATCCCCCAGGGGCCAAACACTGTGGCTTTCGACGCCTTCGCCGAAGGGTATATCGTCCCCGACTAGAGCCTACACAACCGGCAGCTTGGGGCGTTGGTTGTTGGTAAAGGCAGCCCTGTTTCGCGCGCCTTCTACCGGTAGCCAGTTACCGTGAATCCCCTGTCATTGTGCGAAGACGCGCGGGGCCTCCGGCATAGAGCAGGCGCACCGGCTCAGTGCAGGCGCTCGGTGTGGTCAACTATGGTCCCGGTGAGGTAAGCGTGCACGGCAGCTTCAGGGTCAGCGATGTCGGTGATGATCGGCTTGATGCTCGCCTGCTGCATGGCTGTGTACGCGCCGCGCCCCATCCCGCGCACGATCACTACCTGGCAATCCGTGATCGTCTCGATCATGCGCCCGTGCTTGTCGGCGGCGTGCGGGCCGGTGCCGTGCTCGTGGCCATGCTCGTGGCAGTCACCGTGTGCGCCGTGCTCGTGATGATGCTCGTGATCATGGTGCTCACCGGCGAACTGGTGATGGCCCGCCTTCTCGCGCAGCTCGCGCCGGCTGATTGCCCCATCCTCGACGGTGAACACCAGGTAATAGGGCGCGCGGCCAAAGTGCGCGCTGATCGTCTGACCGTTATCGGTGACAACTGCGATCTTCATCCTTCATGTCCTTCCTGTGCGCCAGTGTTGGGCCTGGCCGACTAGTCGTTACCTCAAGCATATCCTGATCCCTGCGAGCAAACTACCAGAGTCTGTTGAAGCGTTTAGAAACAGCAAGGGCGCTGGATAGCGCCCTCAGCAGGATGTTATCAGCAGGCCACCGGCTCAGCCATTGAGCATCTTGTGCACTTTGAGCGCCAGATGCAGGTTCAGGCGCACGTTCGAATCGTCCATGTCAAGCTGCACAATCTCGGTGATGCGGCCCAGCCGGTAGACGAGCGTGTTGCGGTGAATGTTGAGCACATGCGCCGTGCGCGCCATGTTGCCGTTGTTCTCAAAATAGGCGTGCAGCGTCGGAACCAGGTCGGTGTGGTGCTGCACGTCGTACTGCGTCAGCGGCGCGAGCCAGTGCACGCAGAAGCCATTCAGCAGGGCCGGATCGTTGATGCCCAGCAGCAGCTCGTAGAGGCTGACATCGCCGAAGAAGGCGATCTGTGCATCTTCCCAGACCTGGCGCGGCAGGGTCAGGGCGCGCTCCGCCTCGCGGAACGAGTCGCGCAGCGCGGTGAGGCCCATCGCCACACGCCCCACCCCGGCGGCGATCTCCCCGTCTGGCGCGCTCGCGGCCAGGGTTTCGTGCAGCAGGTGGACAACCTGCTTGAGGCGCTGCGTCTGGTGCGGCTCGTCGAGCGGGAACAGCACCACTGCCCGGTCGGCGTAGAGGCCCACCGGGGCCTGCACGCGGCGCTGGCTCAGTTCCATGCGGATTAGCTTGACCATGCGCTCCGGCGAGAAAGTGCCGTTCGCCCGGCTGCCGGTGGGAGTCCAGTGGAAGATGGCGACGGCGTACCACAGGCCCGGCTGGAAGTTCTGCTGCCCGGCGCGCAGGGCCAGCAAGGTGTCTTCGCTGGGTGGGCTGCTCAGCCATTCGGCGATCCAGTCGCGCGTGGGGCGCACCGGCTGCGCGCCGGCATCAGCGGTGTGCCGCCGCGCCAGCTCTTTGACCAGCACCGGCACGCTGCGCTCCAGGGCGATCAGGTCGAAGTCGTCCGGCGCGCTGCCAGCGGTCAGCACAGACACATAGCCGAAAAGGTGCCCCTCGGAGATCAGCGGGACGGTCAGCCCGGCGGGGCTTTCGATCACCTGCCAGTCGTCCTCGAAGTACACCCGATCGTCCAGGTCGAAGCGGCGCACGAATTCCGCCCCGCCCAGCAAGGCCAGGTGCGCATCCCAGTCATGCCCCTGCGAGACGGGCAATCCCCGGCCAATGACGCTCCCCTGCCGGTCGTGAACGATCACCGGGCGGTCGAGCATCCGCGCCAGGGTATTGAGCATGGTCGTCAGGCCGCGATAGCTGGCCGCGTGGCGCTGGAGCGTCTTCTCCAGCTCGGCGACGCGCTGGAGCATCTGGCCCCTGCGATCGGTCAGCAGGCGGTGGATGGCACGCTCAATCTGGGGCAGCGGCGCGCGCTCCGGCAGGGCAATCAGCGGGAAGTTGTGCTGGCGGGCGATCTGGGTGGTGCGTGGCGTAAGCGTGCCTTGCACGGCCAGGGCGCTGGCCTCGGTCTTGGTCAGGCGCTCGATGATCGTGTCCAGGGCCAGGGTGTTGGGCGTGTTGGCCAGCGCTGCGGTAGACACGAGCAGCATCTCGCTGTGCCCAATCTCGGTGAAGATGGGCGGGCGCGTGCGCAGATGCGAGACGCGGCTGATCGGCGTGGCCGGGTAGCCGGAAACGAGGCGGCTGCCGATGGGCAGGGCGAGCTTGAGCACGGTTCTCAGATCGGTGGCAGACGAGACGGCAGACATGACAGTTATTCTCCCTTGCACGTGCGCAAAGCGTGCAGGCTTCGCAGAGTGGGGAGCGAGCGCGGGGGCTTCCCTCTGGATGCTTACTCATTGTAAGGACAGCGATAGGTCATGTCTTCGGGCATGTTTTATGAGATTTACACGAGATGCCTTGTGCAAGTTGCACAAAACAGTTCGCCAGGCTTGGGCAGATGGGATGCGTCCGCGTGCCCGTTCACAGGAGGACAAGCAGGGCATTAAGGGTGCCATTGGCGGCGCGGATGGCGCTGGCACGGGCACTTTGCCCATGATTCGCCGTGCCCAGCGCGCACCATGTGGCACCCGTCAGGCGAGCGTCGTGGACAAGGGAAGGCGTTCTGGCTATAATGCGCCCCACTGATTGGAGGCCGGACGCAGCGGCTGCGTCCTGATGAGCGCCATGTCCGAGAATGCACCCCCCAACCTGCCGCCCAACGATGGCGACGACTTCGCGCCGGAATTGCATCCGTCCGAGCCGCCCCTGGCTGAGGACGATACGCGCCCGCGCGCGCCGGTCGTCGCTCCTGCCGCTGACGCGCTGACCTTCGCCGAGCCGCCAGTTGACCCGCTGGCCGACACCGCGCCGATCATGGCTGCCGGGCTGCCTGCGCGCCGTCTGCTGCTGGCCCTGACGCTGGGCGCTCCGCTCTGCCTGTGCTTGCTGCTGGTTGGCTTCGCCAGCGTTGCCGGGTACCGCGACGGGCTGGCGACCAACGACGCCCGCTTCACCCAGGAAGTAGCGACCAGCATCGCCGAGCAGTACCGCATCGGCGTGAGCGATCTCACTCAGGGCTACGCCGAGCTAGCCGCCGACCGTTTCGCCTGGATCGTTGAGACGGTGCAAGCGCCGGAGGCGTTGGCGGGGGACAGCGCCGACCTGCTGGCTACGGCGCGGGCCATCGCCTCCTACACGCCCACGCCCTCGCCTACCGCGACCCCTACGCCCAGCCTCACCCCCACGCCGACCCTCTCGCCGACCGCGCAGGCGACTGCTGCACCAGGCGACACGCCGAATCCGCTCGAAGACCCGGCGCGCCTCTACGAGCAGGCGGCGACGGCCATGAGCGTGATGCGCTATGAGGAAGCGATTGAGTGGCTGGATGTGCTGCGCGCCCTGGCCCCGGACTATCGCCCCGCCGAAGTCGAGGCCATGTTGATCGAGGCGCTCACCCAACAGGGCAAGCTCTACCTGCGCGGCCAGAATCCCGATGGGGCCGATATGCTGGCGCGCGGCGTGCTGCTGATCTACCGCGCCAACGACATCCGCCCGGTCGAGCCGAGCACCCTGCTGGGCGAGGCGATCTTCGTGGAGATGTACATCAACGCGCGCAACTACGTCAATGGCGGCTACTACGACAACGCGCTACCGATCCTGGAAGAGCTGTGCGCGATCAACTGCGGGTGGGGCTACGCGGGCGTGACCGTCAGCGACCTGCGCGACCGGGCGCTGGCCGGGACTGGCAGCGCCCCCTGAGTCTGCGACACATGGGGCGCTGCTTTTCTGCGCTCCGGAGGGGACGTATTGCGCGATACGCCCCTATTACTCTCCGCAGCGCGAGGATTGACAGCCCTGCGCGGGCTATGCTATAGTGAGGCGCGTCGCACAAGTCCAGCGAAGGGAGGCGAACCCCGTATGGCACACATGAATACCTCGGCCCTTGCGGGTCTGCGTTCGCCTGCCGACGCCGCTGTGTAGGACTGTGCGGTTCCGCGCGACTTTTCACTCGCCGTCCCCCCACATCTGAATTCTGCACGCGGGCACCGGCCCCGGCGGACGCATTCCCCGACTGAACGACTGACGTGGGATGTGGGCTTCGCCTGCCCGGTGATCGTGCCTTGCCCGCGCGCTTGCTGGCTGCGTGCTCCGTCTCCCCGACAGCGCCGCTGTGCGCGGTGCGTTCCATGCCCATTGCATACCTGAACAGAAACTGCTCAGCCCCCCTGCCCGACGGGGCAGATTACCGGGCGCAGGATGGCTGATCGCCCTGGATCGGAATTCACATGGAGGCCCGCGTTGACCGAGAGTTCTCGCTCCGCAGCCTATCGCCCGACACCAAAAAGCCAACACGAGGGAATCCTAACCGTGAGCACGTACGACCTGTTTGACGACTACGATGAGTACAGCGTGCGCTTTGATTCGCAGCGTGCCGATCGCCGGTCGCGGCGCGCGCGCAGGCCCCGTCGCCAACCCCGCCCGCGCCTGGCTCAGGCAACTGCGATCGAAGAGGTGGCTGACGCCGCCGGGCTGGAAGGCGGCTTTTCGCCGAGCTACCAGCCGTCGAAATATGAAGAGGGTTGGCTGCTGCAATCGCTAGGCTCGCTCTACGACCAGCAGTTCATCACCGATGTGCTGGCCTTGATCCGGGGCGGCAAGGAAGCCAGCGTCTATTGCTGCGCTGCACACGAGTCCACTGGCGTCGAACTGCTGGCGGCCAAAGTCTATCGCCCGCGCAAATTCCGCCAGCTTCGCAACGACAAGATGTACCGCCAGGGCCGCGAGGTGATCGCAGCAGATGGCACGCGGCTCAACAACAACGATTTCCGCGAGATGCGCGCCATCAGCAAAGGCTCGGCGTATGGAAAGAAGCTCCAGCACACGTCATGGCTGATGTACGAATACAAGACGTTGGAGCGGCTGTACGCAGCGGGAGCCGCCGTACCACGCCCCTGGGCCATTGGCGATAACGTCGTGCTCATGGACTACATCGGCGGCGAGGGCGTTGCCGCGCCCACGCTCAACACCGTGCATCTGGAGAGAGACGAAGCATCCGCGCTGTTCCGCACCGTGCTGCACAACATCGAGCTGATGCTCCAGCAGCAGATCGTTCACGGCGACCTGTCCGCCTACAACATCCTGTACTGGGACGGCGCAATCACGCTGATTGACTTCCCCCAGGTGACCGATCTCTACGCCAACCCGGACGCGGCCTTCATCCTGCGCCGGGACGTAACGCGCCTGAGCGAGTACTTCGCCGCGCAAGGGGTCGTGGTAGATGCGGACGCTCTGGCCGATGACCTGTGGTACCGCTATGGCCCTGGTCCGGATGCGGAAATCTGACCCGTGAGTACCGACGAAGATGCCCGGCTTGTCGCAGGCCGGGCGTCTTCGCGGGTCTTTTGGCAGATTCACCCACAAATGCTCATAATCTGTGGTGTTGTCCTAACCTCTTTGGGAGTGCCAGCATATGGCTGACTCGCCCATTGCTCTGATCACTGACAGCGGCTGCGACCTGCCCGATGACCTCCTGCAGCGGCACGACATTGCCATCGTGCCGCTGTACATTCTGTGGGGCGGCGAGCAGCTCCGCGACCGTGTGGACATTGCAGCGGAGGCATTCTACCGCCGCCTGGTCTCCGACCCGGTGCATCCCTCCACTTCGCAGCCGCATCCGGCGGATTTCGCCCGCGCCATCACCGCCGCCCACGAGCGTGGCGCGCAGGAAGCGGTGATCATCACCATCAGCAGCGGTATGAGCAGCACGCACGATTCGGCCCTGCAGGCCGCGCGCGACGCGGCGATCCCCGTGAACGTCTTCGACGCGCGAGCTAACTCGCTGACGCAGGGCTTTCAGGTGCTCGCCGCCGCGCGGGTGCGCGAGGCCGGGGGCACCGCCCTGGACATGATCGCCGCCGCCGACCGCGTGCGGCGCAGCGCGGTCACGCTGCTGCACGTGGACACGCTGGAATACCTGCACCGGGGTGGGCGCATCGGGCGCGCGGCGATGTGGTTGGGCACCATCCTCAACCTCAAGCCGCAGCTTCGGGTGGATCACGAGACGGGCAAGATCGAGCCGGTGTCGCGCTCGCGCAGCCGGGCGCAGGCGTTGGAGAGGCTTTACACGGGGTTCTTCGAGCGGATTGACTCGTCCCAACCGCTGCACATCGGCATCATTCACAGCGAGTCACGCGCCGACGCCGACGCCTTCGCCGCGCGCATCGAGCGCGAGCACCAGCCGGTGGAGCTGCTGATCAGCGTGACCTCGCCGGTGATGGGCGTGCACACGGGGCCGGGCGCAATCGCCTTGTGTGGATACGCTGGGGAGTGAGTCTCGTAGACACTTCGGAAGTCTGCCAGAGCGTGATATGAACTTGGCACCCTCGACAAGGAAGGGGGCGCTCTGTTGACCTCGCCCCCTGGCCCTGCTACGCTCGGCCTTCTGCCCCTGAGCCTCGTGTAGAGAAGAGGCTTTTCAATTCGAAATTCGAAATCCCTCGAAGGCTTGCTCTTGCGCCTCTGCTACGCGCCCCCGTAGATGTAATCGCCGCTCTTGCCGCCGGTCTTCATCAGCAGGCGCGTCTCGACGATCTCCAACTGCCGGGTGTGTGGCTTGAGCATGTCGTAGAGCGTCAGCGCGGCGACGCTCGCGGCGGCGAGCGCCTCCATCTCCACGCCGGTCGGGGCGAGCGTGCGCACACGGGCGCGGACGCGCACGCCGTCCGGCTCGTGCTCGTAGGTGATCTCCACACCGGTGATCGGCAGGGGGTGGCAGAAGGGGATGATCTCCCAGGTCTTCTTAGCGGCCATCACCCCGGCCACGCGAGCGATCTCCAGGGCGTCGCCCTTCTCCAGGCGGCGCTCGCGCAGCATGGTCTGAATCTCCGGCGGCATGGTGATCTTGGCTTCGGCCAGCGCCTCGCGCAGCGTGGGCGACTTGGCGGTGACATCTTTCATGTGGGGGCCTCGTCCTTCCGGGTCAGCGGGACGCCGTCCAGATAGCGGCTGTCGCCGTCCGCGTAATGCTCCTCTTTCCAGATCGGGGCACGCTGCTTGATCTCGTCAATGGCGTAGCGCGAGGCGGCGTAGGCGGCGTCGCGGTGCCCGGCGCGCACGACGATCAGCACGCTCGGCTCGCCCAGCGCCAGGTGCCCGATGCGATGCTGGATGCGGCAGCGCCGCGCGCCGAACCTGGCCAGCACTTCGCCCTCAATCTCGGCCAGCACCTTCTCGGCCAGGGCGACGTGGGCCTCGTAGGTCATGGACTCCACCGGACGCCCGTCGTTGTGATCGCGCACCGTCCCACAGAAGACGACCAGCGCGCCGCTGGCTGGGTCTTCGGTCTCCTGTAGCAGCGGCTCCAAAGCCAGTGGCGCGGCCACAATCCAGCGTCCCATCGCTCAGCCTCCGCTCACCGGCGGCAGCAGGGCGGCCTCGTCGCCGTCGCGCAGGACGTGCTCCGGCCCAACCAGCGTGTCGCCAACCGCGCAGGCGACCGTCGCCAGGCGCGCGGCCAGCGCCGGGTAACGCGCCGCCAGCGCCGCGAGCAGCACGCTGACGGTCTGTGCTTCGCCGGGCAGCTCGACCGTCTGCCGTTTCGCGCCTACGTCCTGCTTCAGCCCGCCGTAAAAGGTGACATGCACGCGCACTGCTCGCTCCTCACTACCCCCCAATGCGGTACATCTCGACCTTGTTCCCTGGCGAGTCCACCGACGCGCGAATCTCCGAGTAGCGATCGGTTCGCGCCTGCCAGACGCCGCTCACCAGCGCGGCAAGCTCATCGTCCGCAGCGCCTGCACGCAGCGGCCCGCGCAGGTCGGTGCCGTGCGTCGCAAAGAGGCAGGTGTAAAGCCGGCCCTCCGGCGACAGGCGCAGCCGCGTGCAGCTTCCGCAGAACGGCTGTGTGACCGAGGCGATCACGCCGATCTCGCCGCTGCCGTCACGGAAGCGGAAGCGGCTGGCGACTTCGCCGAGGTAGTTGCCGGGGATCGGCTCCAGCGGCAGGGCGGCGTCAATGCGGGCGACAATCTCGGCGGCGGGCACCACGTCCTCGCGCCGCCAGCCGTTAAGGCTGCCCACGTCCATGTACTCGATGAAGCGGGCGATGTAGCCGCGCTCGCGGCAGAAGCGGGCCAGGTCTACGATGGTGTGGTCGTTAATGCCGCGCTGCACGACGGCGTTGATCTTGATGGGGGCCAGGCCCGCGCGCTGGGCGGCGGCGATCCCCTCCAACACCTGGGCGACGCCCGCCTTGTCGCCGTTCATGCGCCGGAAGGTGGCGTCGTCCAGGCTGTCCAGGCTGACGGTGACGCGCCCCAAGCCGGCGTCGCGCAGCGCGTCCGCGTGCTGCGCCAGCAGGTAGCCGTTGGTGGTCATAGCCAGGTCTTCCAGCCCATCGAGCGCGGCAAGCTGGGCGACCAGCCGCTCGATCTCGTGGCGGACGAGCGGCTCGCCCCCCGTCAGGCGAATCTTGCGCGCGCCCAGGCCGATCAGGATGCAGGCGACGCGGGCGATCTCCTCGAAGGTGAGCAGGTCGCTCTTGGGCAGGAAGCGGTAGCGCTCGCCGAAGACTTCTTCGGGCATACAGTACGAGCAGCGGAAGTTGCAGCGATCGGTGACCGAGATGCGTAGATCGCGGAACGGCCTGCCCAGGCGGTCATGAAGGATGGAGGAGGTATCTGGCTCAGTCACACACACGGTCCGGTTAATTTCAAAGACGATTGTTGAGATTATACATCACGTGGCCCGATTCTCCAGGCTCGTCGCCGCCGCATCTGGTCTACCTGGCGCTGCATGAAGGATCGCACGCGCTCAACCGCTGCCTCTTCGCCCTCAATCACCAGGCAGTCGCGCGGCACGGCGACGATGCCCAGCCTGTCCGGCTCCAGCGCCTCGATGGTCGCCGTCCAGCCGTCGCCGGCGACGGACAGGGCTTCGGTGGCGGAGCCGCCGACCTGAATCAGATAGTCCATCACGCGGAAGCGGGGCAGCAGGCGTAGCTCGATGGTGACGCGCATGGGTTTTCTCGTCAGACGCACTGAGGTGCGCCGCGATCATACCAGGGAAGGTGGGGGCAGTCCAGGCGGGCATTGGGCCTCGCTTCGCTTGGCTTGTCCCCTCTCCGCGTGTGGTTATGTGTTACCCACAAATGCCCCCATGCGCACCAACTTAAGGCTTCTGGGGGCGCGGTACGGGCGGCCTCCCTGGCCTCCCCCAGCCAGGGAGGGAAGACACGTCCGTGATCAAAGTCCCCTCATATATTAAAGGCAGGCTCAGACGGTAAATAGGCAGTCTGAGCCTGCCCTGAGAAGCACGTTTGTCCCCCTGACAGCGTTGACTGTGTTGGAGAAGAGAGTGCCCCGCCAGTGAAGGACAAGCCCACGAACCGTCGTGGCCCAACCACGTATCCATGAGGTAGGAGCCTGTCCCGCGGCAGATATCCAAAGCACCAGGGAGAGGGCGAGATGACGTACACTCTATGTGGGCATTGACATTGCGGCCGCGCGGTAGCTGGCAGGTGCCCGACGGGGAATGGCAGGCGCTGGAATCAAGCAGCAGCAAGGCGATTACACCCGTCTGATGCAGCAGCTGCGTCGCCAAGCGACTCCCTGCTGAGACGTTGGTGGTCATAAGACGGGGGTCTACTGGCTGGCGCTGGCCGACGCCTGCACCACCAGGGGTTTCAGGTGAGGGTGATCAACGCGGCCCGTCGCTTTGCTCAACTGCACCTGCAACACGCCAAAACCGACGCCATGATGCGCGGTTGTTGGCTGCCTGCGGCACATGCAGCCTACGCCCTGGACGCCCCGCCGCCATCCTATCACCTCCAGCAGCGCCTGGCCTATCGCCAGGACTTGGTGAAGATACGCACCCAGCGCAACCACCTGCATGCCCTGCGCCATCACCCCCATGCGGACGCGGCAATCATCCAGCGCCAGCGCCAGCACCTGGCGTACCTCACTGGCCAGATCAAAGCCCTTGAAGCCGAGTTGAAAACCCTGCTGGCGGGTGACCATCCCTGGCGGGAGGCTGCCCGGCGCTTGCAGACGATCAGGGTTTGGCCCGATTGTCACCGCCTGGCTCTTGGTCGCCACCCAGTGTTTCGCCTTTTGCGACACGCCGGAACAAGCTGCTGCCTACGCCGGCCTGGTCCCTATCCGCGCTCTGGCTCCCCTACGCGCCACGCTCAACCGGGCGAACCGGTCACGCCCAGCTGCGCACCATGCTCTATATGGCCGCCTTATCCGCCGCTCGCCACACCCCGCCGGTCAAAGCTCTCTATGACCGCCTCCTCGCGCGCGGCAAGCCCAATAAAGTGGCCCGTGTTGCTGCCGCGCGCCGACTCGTCCATTGCGTGGGCCGTCGTGGTGAAGGAGCGCGACGATCCGTACTACAACACCCCCTCTCATCAAGCGGTGCCTATTCCCACTTGACAACCAACACCGTATCTCTCTAGCTCGGCTGGAGAGGGGGATTTAGGGGGTGAGGCGTGCGCAGCCAGGCTTAAGCTGGTACACAGGGTGTTACCCACAAATGCCCCCCACCCCAAACCCCTCCCCCACAAGGAGTTCACGCACCGACACTTTTTATGGAGAGGAGAAGAGAAGAACCATCGGTCATCGCCCACTGAGCAGAAGGAGGATGACGCGATGAGTCGGAAATACCACTGGCGGACTATGCGGCGTGTTTCCGGCATTTGAAGTTTTGGCAAGCGACCGTGATCGGGCTGTATAGCTACGGCATCGTGCAAGCGCGGCACTGTGCGCCGAGCGGGTGGCGGAGAAGCTGGGGCTGGTGGGCAAAGCAGACAGCCTCCAACGACCTTGACGTTATCTGGCCAACGACCGCATCTGCTGGCAGAGTTGTAGTCGGGCCTGGGCGTTGGTGCTGATCCGCTACACGAGAGCGACCGATTCTGCTGGTGGATGAGACCAAGCTAGGGGTATTGAGTGTGATGGTGGTGGGGTTAGCCTATCGAGGCTGCTGCCGCTGGCGCCAGGCCTATTGGCCTCATGCCTGGCCGATGAGCCAGGTGGCCTTGATCCACCCTGCTGGGGTGGATCGCCC
Organism: Aggregatilineaceae bacterium; assembly: GCA_040767545.1. Classification (GTDB taxonomy): domain Bacteria; phylum Chloroflexota; class Anaerolineae; order Aggregatilineales; family Aggregatilineaceae; genus UBA2029. The sequence continues at coordinate 91,050 of JAXGOK010000013.1, forward strand.
ATTCCGCCAGGGGTCATCCCGTTGGTGCAGGCGGATCGGGGCCTGCCTCGCCCGACTTGATACGGGGTGCTGACCCTTCCACTGGCACTACCTCTTCCGCGTGCAAGCAGACCCGTTCCTGATCCCCACCCTGCCGTGCGCCTTGAGCGACTTGTTGCCCAAGCACGGGCAGTGTTGGCATGGGCGAGGGGGCTTTCAGAAAGCGGGGTGGCTCCGACGGAGGTTCATCTCCTCTGAGGACCGGTGCATCCGAAGCCTGGTGTCTGGTCACCAGCTGTCCCGGCATTGACGGCTGGGGAGTATGCCGTGCGCTACTGGCAGGAAGGCAGCTTCCGTGACCTGAAGTCCGATGGCTGGCAGTGGCAGACCTCGCGCATCACCCCCAGCCATGCCAACCGCCTTCCTGCTGGTCATGGTTCTGGCCTATGCCTGGTGCTCTCTCTCGGTAGCCTGGCCTTCGATGACCCTGATTTACGCGGTCAGGTGGTTCCGCGATGTCACCCGCTATTCATTATTCCGTCTGGGCTTCCGCCTTTTGGAGCGCTTCGCAGGAGGCGTTCAGGCTCTGACCCGTTTCGCGATTGCTCGTCTTTTTCGACGGGACCCCTCAAGTGTTAAATGTGTCGATGCGTGAACCCACAAGAGGAGGGCTAGCGGGCGCGTTCTTCTCCCTTCCCCCACGAGGGGGGAAGGGCCGGGGATAGGGGGCAAAGGCAGGTGCACGACTTCTCAAACGGCCTCTGAATCTATCTTTTCTCTGCGCTCTCTGCGCCTTGGCGGTGATCTTTTGCCCCAGAAATGAGATGCGCCCCCGGTCAAGGGGGCCGTTGGCGAAATGGTCTCGTGGAGGGTGGGAGCACCCCATATGCAAGTAGGGCTTCCGAAAGCGCAGTACAAAAATACCCTTCTCCGGCTCGGCTGGAGAGAAGGGACGATCTGGCAAGAGGTTCTCCCCTTCCCCCAGCAAAGCAGGGGAAAGGGCCGGGGGATGGGGGCGTTCCGACAACTGCCTGACGGCTTGTTCATGGCCCCCACGATCGTTTGTGCATATCCACATGGCCGGACGGGGCTTCCGTTGGTATACTCGCTCATTCGTTGTTACTGGCTTCCTATCAGATCCAGGAGTGGCTCGTGCCGGACTTCATCTCTGATCGCGTCCGGACGGTACCCCCGTCCGGCATACGCAAGTTCTTCGACCTCAGTGCCGACATGCCCGACGTAATCTCGCTGGGCATCGGCGAGCCGGACTTTGTTACGCCGGATGCCATCATCCGGGCGGGCATCCGTGCCCTGGAAGCAGGGCACACCCACTACACCAACAACAGCGGCACCGTTGAGCTGCGCCAGGCCATCTGCGCCTATCTGGAGCGGCTGTACGGCATCAGCTACCATCCTGAGCAGGAGACGCTGGTGACGGTAGGCGTCAGCGAGGGGCTGTATCTGGCGATGAACGCCGTGCTAGACCCCGGCGACGAGGTGATCGTCCCACAGCCCAGTTTCGTGGCCTATACGCCCGAAGTAATCTTTGCGGGCGGCGTGCCGGTGACCCTTGACACCTATGTAGAAGACGAGTTCCAGGTTTCCGGCGCGGCAGTGGAAGCCGCCATCACGCCGCGCACCAAAGCGATCCTGATCGGTTATCCCAGCAATCCCACCGGCGCGGTCATGTCGCGCGAGCGCCTGCTGGAGATCGCCGCCGTCGCCGAGCGGCACGACCTGCTGGTGATCTCTGACGAAATCTACGACCGGCTGGTCTACGGCGTGGAGCACGTGCACTTCGCCACGCTGCCGGGCGTGCGCGCGCGCACTCTGGTGCTGGGCGGCTTCAGCAAGAGTCACGCCATGACCGGCTGGCGGCTCGGCTATGCCGTCGGGCCGGAGGAACTGATCGCCGCCATGCGCAAGATACACCAGTATACGATCATGTCCGCGCCGACCGTTGCCCAAATCGCCATCGCCGACACGCTCGCTCAGATGGAGGACGAGGTCGAGCGGATGCGCGTCGAATATGACCGCCGCCGCCGGCTGATGGTGGATGGCTTCAATGAGCTAGGGCTGCGCTGCTTCGAGCCGCACGGCGCATTCTACGCTTTCCCGAACGTGGGCGCGTCCGGCATGGACGAGCAGGCTTTCTCCAAGGCCCTGCTGCACGAAGAGCGCGTCGCCATGATCCCCGGCTCAGCGTTCGGTGCGTGTGGGGCAGGGTTCGTGCGAGCGTGCTACGCCACCTCCTACGAGAAGATCGAGGAGGCGTTGGAGCGCACCCGGCGCTTCATGCAGCGGCACGGCTGACGGGCCAGTTGCCCGATCCGCCGTTTTGCAGCACACTCGAAGCGCAGGGCACGTTCAAGTCCCTGCGGAGGAGATAGGTTGTGGATGCCAGTGACCATCACGAAGCTATCGCCGCGCTGAATGCGCTCATGCGCGAGCGGGATCAGGCCCGCGCCGCTCTCGATTACGCCCTGAAAGAGTTCAGCACCCGCCTCTTCACCGCCCTGGAACACGCGTTGGACGCGCTGGTCAAGGCGGGTGTCCCTGGCGTGGGCAAGTATCGCCACCTGGCACATCCCAGCGGCGGGCGCGAAGGGTTTCAGATGTTCATCGAGGAGTGGAGCATCATCTTGATGCCCCTGCCAGGCTTCGCGCGGCCCAATCTCCTGGACGAAGCGCGCATCCCCGCCGCCCAGTTCAAGGAACCCTGCGCGCGCATTGCTGTCTTCCTCGCCGACAACCCGCAGGCCAGCGCCTTCTACGACTTTCTCATCTTCCAGGATCACTCGTGGTTCGCCTGGGGCTATGGCTGGCCCAAGCAGCAGTCGGACATCGAGAACACCGACTTTGAGACGCTGGCTATGGACCTGGTTTACAGCTTCGTCAAGGACATCTACCGCACCTGGCACACACGCAATGAGACGGCGCTGGCTGCCGCCCTGGACGCCAAGCGGCGCTGCTTCTCCTTTGGGCTGCCTGGTGAAGAGCGCCAGGGAGGGTGATCGCCGCGCGCCATGTGGCCTGGCTCCGGCCCCGGATCGTCGTTTGGACGCCGGGGCCGGGCTGTCTTAGGGGAGGTAACATGCGAGTCTATCGAACAGATGTGCGAGCCAGGAGCCACTTTGGGGGCTGAGACTCCCAAATCGGGCCGCCGTTTTCTAACCTTAAATTTTCGAGCTGGTGAAATTGTTTTAAGGTGGGATATGCCACTTTTTTCCCACAATTCCCAAAAAGACCAGGATTTGGGCCGATTCATGAGGTGTCCCCCCAGATATTGTGATTACACGCCTTACAAGTCGCCATCTGACTCTTTTCGGGAAGTTTTGGGGGATGCCAACGCCCGACTCGACTCCGGAGAATCTTAAAAATGCGGATTCTTTAAGGTTGAAGGCGCGATTTCGATTGTGCGCCCTGAGGGACTTTGTTAGAATGGGGTCACTCCAGATGCAAGGGGGGGCCTTGCCCTGAAGGCCGGAGCATCATCGTCCGGCAGGCCTCTCAACCGCGACAGCGGTTTCATTCGACCGGTTTGAGCAACCTCACAATGCTTTGTGACGCGGGCCAGCGCGATCCGTGAATGCTGCCCCGTGCCAAGAGACTATTGTCACGAAATATCACGCGGCGATACCAAGACGATTGAGGCGAGTTCCGATGCTGACCCCTAAAGATGCCTGGCAGGCAACACTCAGCCAGCTTCAGATCCAGCTCAACCGCGCCACATTCGACACCTGGCTGAAAGGCTCCGAGCTTGCCGCCTACGACAATGGCGAGTTCACCATCCGCGTGCGCCACGCCTACGCCAAAGATTGGCTGGAGAAGCATCTCCATGCCGAAATCGTCCTGGCGCTCAGCAGTATCTTCCAGCGCGACGTGACCGTCAGCTTTGTGGTAAACCTGCCGTCGCGCCTCAGCCTGCCCAATGGCAGCGGCCCGCTGTTCGCTGGCGTCGAGGCCGAGCCGCCCGCGCAGGTGGAGGCGGCCAGCCCCGCCCAGACAGCAGTCAGCGCGGCGGCTGATGCCCCAGCGCCGGCCCCTGCCGTGCCGACTTCCGCCCCGGCTGCCCCGCCGAACACCGCGCCAGCCCCGGCCCCACCCAAGAGCTATGCCGAGTGGGACCCGCGCGTCACCGAGATCAAGCGCACGCCCAACGTGCTGCCCAGCGCACCGTCGCCGGACTCGCCGTTCAATCGCCTGTTCACCTTCGAGCGGTTCGCCACCGGGCCGAGCAACCAGTTCGCCTTCGCTGCCGCCCAGGCAGTGGCCACAGCGCCGGGCAAAAGCTATAACCCGCTGGTCATCTACAGCGACGTGGGCCTGGGCAAGACGCACCTGCTGCACGCCATCGGGCACGCGGCCCTGGCCGCCGGCAAGCAGACACTGGTCATCACCGGCGAAGAGTTCACCAACACCCTGGTTGCCGCCATCAAGACGCACACCACCGAGGAGCTGCGCGAGCGGTACCGCAGTGTGGACGTGCTGCTGCTCGATGATATTCAGTTCCTGGCGGGCAAGACCAGCAGCGAAGAAGAGTTTCTGCACACGTTCAACGCGTTGTTCAGCCTGGGCAAGCAGATCGTCATCACCTGCAACCAGCACCCGCGCCAGCTTGACACGCTGGATGATCGCCTCCGCTCGCGGCTGGCCGGGGGCCTGCTGGCCGACATCCAAACGCCAGAGGTGGACACACGCCTGGCTATCCTGGCGAACAAGTCAACGGCGCGCGGCACTGCACTGCCCGCCGAGGTCGCCGGAGTTCTGGCCCAGCAGCCGATTGAGAACGTGCGCGAGCTTGAAGGACTGCTCACCCAGGTGCTGGCCAGGGCGACGCTGAGTGGCCAGCCGCTCAGCGTGGCGCTGGCCGAGGAAGCGGTGAGCCGCCACACGCCCACCCCCATTGCGCGCCGCACCACGAACATCAGCGACGTGCTGCAGGCGACGGCCACCTATCACCAGCTTTCGCTGGACGACCTGCTGAGCAAGCGCCGCACCAAAGAAGTTGTCCGCGCGCGGCAAATCGCCATGTACCTGGCCCGCGAGGAAACCGACGCCTCCCTGCCGGAGATTGGCGCGGCCATCGGCGGGCGCAACCATAGCACGGTGCTCTACGGCTACCAGAAGATCGCCAAGAGCGTCGAGGCCGACGCTGCACTGCGCCGCGAGGTGAGCGAGATTCGCCGCCAGCTTATCCTGCTGTCATAGCCCTGATTCCCCCCATCCCAAGATACCTGTGCGCCGGCCCCTGGCTGCGTTTTCGTGCCCGGCGGGACGCTCCCCTGCGCATGTCCATGTAGGGGAGGGTTTCGAAACCCTCCCCTACGGGCCGCGCGTGGCACAGCGCAGTTATCAACACCCTCCGTGTCTCTGCTTGGTTTAACCTGTTCGTGCCCCAGCCCAAGCTGTGGGGGTGCGGTGTCCCTGTTCGCCCCCCATATGTGGAAAATGGTCTGTTCCGACCATCCCCCGTCGCCGCTGTATACCTCCGCCTGTGCAAGGCTCATCAGGGTTATCAACTCCCTGTTGATAGTCGCACCTGGGTCTCAAAGACATCTCCACATGTGGGGGTGCCTGTGCCAGCAGCGCGCAGATAGCAGGGGCAATTCGCGACTTCGTCAACGCACGATCAGGGGCGAGTCAGAACTGTGGACAACCACGCCAGTTGTCCACAGGGGGAGTCTATACTCGCGCCGAGGCCGCTCAGCACCATGTGGGAATCTCGTGGGAAATACCTGGGGGGTGAGGCGCGCGCACCAGCTACATATACCGGAGGGGAGAGATTGGGGGCTACCCTCAGCGAGCAGCCGCGCCCGCTTATTGACATCTCCACAGGCTCTACTACTATGACTACTTATATTATAGAGAGACTGCTGATGATTACTTTCTCTTGGGGAAGCGCGTCAACCATCACGCGGAGGGATAATCGAGCACCAGCACGTCCAGGGTAAGGCGTGTATTGGCATTCTTGCCCAGAAAGTCAAGTGTGCGTGTGGTAGCCGCCAAGGCGCGCTCGGCCTGCTCGCGCCCGGCAGCCTGGGCCAGCGCCGCGATCTGCCCGGCGCGGTCGTAGTTGGTGATGGGGGCGCGGCTGCCGCTGGCGACAAGCAGCACATCGCGCCAGAACCCCTGCCAGATGGTCAGCACGTCGAGCAGGCCGGACTTGCCCAGCGCCAGGCGCTCTGCCAGCGCGAAACGCTCGCGCCGGTTGGCGGCCAGGATGCTGTCCAGCGTGGCGAGCGCCTCCTGGCGCTGGTCGAGCGCGGCGGGATCAGTCAGGGCGCGGATCGCCCAGCCGATGCGCCCACCGGAAAGCTGGGCGAGCATCTGGGCGGTCTCTGGGTCGGCGGCAAAGTGCTGCTCCAGCGCCGCGCGAACTGTCTGGATCGGCAGCGGGTGCAGGTGCAGCAGTTGGCAGCGCGAGACAATGGTCGGCAGCAGCAGATCGGCGGAAGTCGCCGTCAGCAGCAGCACCACGCCGGGTGACGGCTCCTCCAGCGTTTTGAGCAGGGCGTTGGCCGCCGCCGGGTTCGCCAGGTGGAAATCGAGCAGGATCGCCACGCGGTAACGCGCCTCGAACGGGCGCAGTGCGAGCGTTTGTTGCAGGGCGCGCACCTGGTCAATCTTCAGCGACCCGCCCGCCGTCTCCGCCTCGACGACGGTCAGGTCGGGGTGGCCGTTCCTGGCGATCAGCGTGCAGGCGCGGCACTGGCCGCAGGGTGGTGTTGGCCCCGTGCAGTTGAGCGCGGCGGCGAAGGTGTGGGCCAGCGTCGTCTTGCCGATCTGCTCCGGGCCGGTGAACAGGTACGCGTGGCGGGTGCGCCCGTAGTGCAGGGCGCGGGCCAACTGCGCGACTGCCCACTCATGCCCGATGACGGGCCACTGCGTCCCTTCACTGCTGCTCATGCTCTCTCCGTGCTTCGTGGTGATTGGTTGTTGGCTCTTGGTGAAAGCCACTCCACCAGAGATGCTCAACTTACAACCAGAAACCAACGACCAAGACCCCTACATTCAATCTCGCCCATCAGAACCCGATGTAGTTGCGCGGGTCAAGGGCGTTCCAGTTGGCGTCGCGAACCTCGAAGTGCAGGTGCGTGCCGCTGCTGTTGCCGGTGTTACCTACCCCGCCGACCACGTCACCGACGCTCACTTTCTGGTTGCAGCGCACCGAGACGCGCGACAGGTGCCCGTACAGGCTGAAGGTCGAGCCGTGCGCGATGACGACCACGTTGCCATAGCCAGTGCTGTTCGCTCCGGCAAAGACGACTGTGCCCGCGCCCGCCGCGTAGACCGGCTCGCCGGTCTTGGCCGACAGGTCTACACCCGTGTGCCCGCCGGGAACGAAGCCACGTACCCACTTGTAGTTGTCGAGCGGGCGGCGGCCCCAGGGCGGCGAGCCGCCGGTG
>JAXGOK010000014.1:0-96777 GCA_040767545.1 Aggregatilineaceae bacterium
GGCCATTTCGGATTGTTGACAAGCCCCCCCACCCTGTGCTACAGTGTTGCCTGTCATTGGGAGAGACACATGATCGGCACGCAGTACCACACCTTGCAGCAAACAAGCCCCAGCAGCGCCTGGGTCTCGTTTGGCTTCTATTATTTTGGTGTCGGCCATAGGGCGGGTCAGAGCGTGCCATCTGCCAGTGTGACGGGGTAGCACCCCACCAAAATCCGGAGACACAGGGCGCTGAGCACAAAGCTCAGCGCCCTTTTTTGTTATCGGCGATATGCAGACATCAGAAAGGAGTCCGCGCCTTGACCGCAATGCAATCCGACCGGCCCACGCGCTGCCAGGGGGTGCGCGGCGCGATCACCGTCCCGGCCAACACCGCCGCTGCCATCCGCGAAGCGACGCGCGAATTGCTGTGCGCCCTGGTGGAGGCCAATCAGATCGTCCCTGAGGACATCGGTGGCGCGTTCTTCACCACGACGCCTGACCTCAACGCCGCGTTCCCCGCCGCTACCGCGCGCGAGCTGGGCTGGGGCGACGTGGCGATCCTGTGCGGGCACGAGATGAACGTCCCTGGCGCGCTGCCGATGTGCCTGCGCGTGCTAGTGCTGTGGAACACGACGCGCGCGCCCCATGAAATTCAGCATGTGTACTTACGCGAGGCGCAAGCCCTGCGTCCCGACCGCGCGGTGAACGCACCCGCCTAGAGCGTCGTTGGTCAGCCACGACCGGGAGAATGTCCTCATGATCGTCGTCATGAACGTCAACGCCAGCGCCCGCGAAATCTCCGATGTCATCGCCCGCATCCGCGCGATGGGCTACGACGTGCACCTGTCGGACGGCAAGGAGCGCACGATCATCGGCGTCATCGGGCGTGGCCGGCCCCTTGACCGCGAGCAGCTTGCCCTGATGTCGGGGGTGCAGTCGGTGATGCCGGTCACCCACCCCTACAAGATCGCCAGCCGCGAGTACCACCCCGACGATTCGCTCGTCCCGCTCAACGGGATCACGGTCGGCGGGGCGAACCTGGCCATCATCGCCGGGCCGTGCTCGGTGGAGAGCCGCGAGCAGATCATCGAGACGGCGTACGCCGTGCGCGAGGCCGGGGCGACCGCGTTGCGCGGCGGGGCGTTCAAGCCGCGCTCGTCGCCTTACGCGTTCCAGGGCCTGGGCGAGGAAGGGCTGCGCTACCTGGCCGAAGCGCGCGAGCAGACCGGGCTGCCCATCGTCACCGAGGTGATGGACCCGCAGCTTGTCCCGCTGGTCTGCCAGTATGCCGACGTGCTGCAGATCGGAGCGCGCAACATGCAGAATTACACGCTGTTGCACGCGGTGGGCGAAAGCCAGCACCCCGTGCTGCTCAAGCGTGGCATGAGCAGCACCATCGAGGAACTGCTCATGTCCGCCGAGTACATTCTCAGTCACGGCAACATGCGCGTCATGCTTTGCGAGCGCGGCATCCGCACCTTCGAGACGTACACGCGCAACACCTTCGACATCAACGCCATCCCCGTGCTCAAGCGCATCTCGCACCTGCCGGTCATCGGCGATCCGAGTCACGGCGTCGGCAAGTGGGAGTATGTGGAGAGCGTCGCGCTGGCCGCGGTCGCCGCTGGTGCGGATGGGCTGATCCTGGAAGTGCATTCTCAGCCGGAGATGGCCCAGTCGGACGGGCAGCAATCGCTCAAGCCGGAGCGTTTCGCCGCGCTGGTCGCCAAGCTGCGCCAGCTTGCACCGGTTGTAGGGCGGCAGGTTCCTGAGCCGCAGCGGGTATAGCGTAATGGATGCTTCCTTTGACGACTGTACGGTGCACATGATCGGTCTGGGGCTGATGGGCGGCTCGCTGGCGATGGCCTTGCGCGGCCAGGTGGGACGCATCACCGCCGAGGACATCGCCCCCGGCGTGATCGCGGGTGCGACGGCACGTGGCGTCATTGATGGGCCGGGCGCTTGCGGGGACGCTGATATCGTTGTGCTGGCCGTGCCAGCGCACGCCATCATTGACCTGGTACCGGGGCTTGCGCTGCGTCCGGGGGCGCTGGTGCTCGACCTGGGCAGCACCAAGACGCGCATCTGCGAGGCGCTGGATCGCCTGCCGCCGGATGTGCTGGCCGTGGGCGGGCACCCCATGTGCGGCCTGGCCGAGAACGGCTACGCCCACGCCATCCCCACGCTCTACCAGGGGGCGCGCTTCGTGCTCTGCGAGACACAGCGCACCACCGGCGAAGCGCGGATCATCGCTGAGATGCTGGTGCGGGCGGTCGGCGCGCAGCCCTTGTGGATGGATCGCGCCCGCCAGGATCGCCTGACCGCGCTGACCAGTCACCTGCCGCACCTGCTCTCCTTCGCCCTGATGCGCCTGGCGATGGACGGCGCGGCGGAGGATGCGGCGCTGCTGGATCTGGCGGCGGGCGGCTTCGACGGGGCGACGCGCCTGGCCCGCACCGACGCGGCCATGATCGCCGGCATGTTCAGCACCAACGCCGACCAGCTTCGCGCCGCCGCTGCCGAGCTGCGCGCGCACCTGGATCGCCTGGACGCGATCCTGGCCGACGCGGACGCGCTGGAGCGCGAGCTGGGCGCGATTGTGGCCGCGCGCCGCGCGTACACGGCGGGCTACGGGGAGCGGTTGATCACATGAGCGGCGAAATTCACTCATTGAGGGCTGATCGCGTAGGGGCGCTGCTCTGTTGCGCCTCCCCGCTTAGGGGTGTATGGCAATACGCCCTTAGCCCCATCCCCGCTCGGCGCGGATGCGCCTCGCCGGGCACGCCAGACGGTACGCTCGCTCTTGAACTCCCCGATCTCGGATGCACGGGGGCAGAGGTGGGGGCTTGTAGGGGCGGGTTTGCAAACCCGCCCCTACAACGGGCGCGGCAGAGCAGCGCCCCTACGAAAAGCACGCCGACCTATCGCCGCCTGCGAGGTGACGCCATGACCGCCCGACCCGCTGCCATCCGCGTGCGACCCGGCGCGGCCCTGCGCGGGACGGCGCGCGTGCCCGGCGACAAGTCGCTCTCGCACCGCGCGCTGATCCTGGGCGCGCTGGCCGAGGGCGCGAGTCACGTGCGCGGCTGGCTGCCCGCCGGTGACACGCTGGCGACGTTGGGCTGTGTGGAGGCGCTGGGCGTCGCCGTTGAGCGGGCGGACGTGACCACTTTGACTGTGTGCGGGCGCGGGCTGGACGGCTTGCGCGCGCCCGCCGCCCCGCTCAGCTGCGGTCACGCCGGGACGGCCATGCGCCTGCTGGCGGGTGTGCTGGCCGGGCAGCCCTTCGCCAGCACGCTCGACGGCAGCGACCAGCTTCGCCGCCGCCCGATGCGCCGCATCACCGGGTCGTTGCGCCAGATGGGGGCGCAGATCGCCGATTCGGGCGGGCACGCACCGCTGCACTTCAGTCCGGCGGTGCTGCGCGGCATGGTCCACACCCTGCCCGTCGCCAGCGCGCAGGTCAAGAGCGGGCTGCTGCTGGCCGGGCTGTTCGCCGATGGCCCTACGACGGTTGTCGAGCCTGGCCCGGCGCGCGATCACACCGAGCGCATGTTGCGGGCGATGGGCGCGGACGTGACGACCGAGGGCTTCGCGGTGACGCTGGCTCCCGGCGCGCCGCTGCGCCCGCTCGACCTGACCGTGCCCGGCGACCTGTCGTCGGCGGCGTTCGTGCTGGCGGCGGCACTGCTGGCGGGCGGCGGCGAGGTGCGTGTGACGGGGGTGGGCGTCAACCCGACGCGCACGGGGCTGCTGGACATCCTGGCGGCGATGGGTGGCTCCGTGACCTGCGAGCGCGAGCGACTGGAAGGGGGCGAGCCGGTGGCCGATCTGGTCGTGCGGCGGGCAGACCTGCGCGGGACAGGGGTGGGCGGCGACCTGATCGTGCGCGCCATTGACGAGTTCCCCGTGCTGATGGTCGCCGCGACACAGGCGGCGGGCGAGACGGTCGTGCGCGACGCGGCGGAGCTGCGCGTCAAGGAGACGGATCGCATCGCAGTGATGGCCGGGGAGCTGCGCAAGATGGGCGCGGTCATTGACGAGCGTCCGGACGGGTTCCGCGTCGCCGGGCCGCAGCGCTTGCGCGGCACGGTGGTGCAAGGGCACGACGATCACCGCGTGGCGATGGCCCTGGCCGTCGCCGGGCTGGTGGCCGGGGGCGAGACGGTGATCGAGGACGCCGCCTGCGCCCACGACTCGTTCCCCGGCTTCGTCGAGACGATGCGCGCGCTCGGCGCGGAGATGGGCTGGTGCGATCATGACTGAGCGCGTGGGGCTGCTCGGTTGGCCGGTGGCGCACAGCGTCTCCCCGGCCATGCACAACGCGGCCTTCCGCGCCCTGGGGCTGGACTGGCAGTATGATCTGCTGCCCGTCTCGCCCGAACGCTTCGCCGGGGAAGTGGCGCGGCTGGTCGCGGCGGGCTATCGCGGCTTCAACGTGACCATCCCGCACAAGGGCGCGGCGCTGGCCCTGCCCCAGGTGCGCGCGGTGACGCTGGCGGCGCGGGCCATCGGCGCGGCCAACACGCTGGCCGTGCAGCCCGACGGGACACTGCGCGCCGACAACACCGACTGGCAGGGCTTCGCCGATGACCTGTGCGCGCAAGGGATCGGGGTGCGCAGCGCGACCTGTCTGGTGCTGGGCACGGGTGGGAGTGCGCGGGCTGTTGTCCATGCGCTGGCAGCGCTGGGCGCGGCGGAGATCATGCTGGTCAGCCGTGCGCCCCATCTACAGGCGGGCGGGGGGGCGCTGGCGGACTGCTCGCTCGCCACGTATGACGATCTTGCCTTGCTCGCGCCCGCCGCCGATCTGATCGTCAACTGCACGCCGGTGGGCATGTTTCCCCATGCGGACGAGTCGCCCTGGCCGGAAGCGGTACCCTTCCCGTCCGGCACCGTGCTCTACGACCTGGTCTATAACCCGCCGGTCACACGGCTGATGCGCCAGGCGGAGGCGGCAGGGGTGCGGGCGCTCGGCGGGCTGGGGATGCTCATCTGTCAGGGGGCGCTATCCTTCGCCCAATGGGTGGGGATCGCCCCGCCGCTGGTTATAATGGAGGGGGCGGCCCAGACCGCCCTATACGGTTCGACACACGAACGATGAAATCAATGAGAGAGTGACACAATGGCACAGGTAAAGACCGCAGAGAACCTCTTCGAGGAGCTGCGCTGGCGCGGCATGATTCACAGCATGGCAGAGGGCGTCGAAGAAGTCCTGGCCCGCGAGAAGGTGACCGCCTACATCGGCTTCGACCCGACCGCAGACAGTTTGCACATCGGCTCGCTGCTGCCGATCATGGTGCTGGTGCACCTGCAGCGGCACGGCCACACGCCGATTGCCCTGGCCGGCGGGGGCACGGGCATGATCGGCGATCCCAGCTTCAAGGCCAAGGAGCGCCAACTGCTCTCAGAGGAGCAGCTTGCCCGCAACCTGGAGGGAATCAAGGCCCAGCTTGCCCACTTCCTGGCATTTGAGGGCGTGCCCAACCCGGCGCGGCTGGTCAACAACGCCGACTGGCTGTGCAAGCTCAACCTGATCGAGTTCCTGCGCGACACCGGCAAGTACTTCACCGTCAACTACATGACGGCCAAGGACTCGGTCAAGACGCGGCTGGACAGCGAGGAGGGTCTCTCGTTCACCGAGTTCAGTTACATGCTGCTGCAAGCCTACGACTTCCTGCGGCTGTACCAGGATTACGGCTGCACGTTCCAGATGGGCGGCAGCGACCAGTGGGGCAACATCACCGCCGGCACGGAGCTAATCCGCCGCGCCATTGACGGCAAAGCCTACGCCCTCACCGTCCCGCTGATCACGACCTCCAGCGGCGTCAAGTTCGGCAAGACGGAGGCCGGGACGGTGTGGCTCGACGCCCGGCGCACGTCGCCGTTTCGCTTCTACCAGTACTGGCTCAACACGTCCGATGAGGACGTAGTGCCGTACCTCAAGTATTTCACGCTGCTGGATCGCGACGAGATCGCCGCGCTGGAGCGGGCCGTCGCCGCTGAGCCGCACCTGCGCGCCGCGCAGCGCCGCCTGGCCGAGGAGGTCACGCGCGCGGTGCACGGTGAAGCGGGCTTGCAGAATGCGCAACAGGCGACTGAAGTGCTCTTTGGCGAGCGCGACCTGGCCGGGCTGAGCGCCGACGACCTGCTCGACATCTTCGCCGAGGTGCCGTCCAGCGCCGTCCCTGCCAGCGATCTGCAAGAGGAGGGGCTGAGCCTGGTTGACCTGATCGCGGACTGCAAGCTGGAGCGTTCCAAGAAGCAGGCGCGCACGTTGATCGAGGGCGGCGGGCTGTACCTGAACGCGGCCCGCGTGGACGACGTGGAGCAGCGCATCACCCTGGACGACGCCATCGAGGGGCGCGTCATCGTGCTGCGCAAGGGCAAGAAGAGATACCACCTGGCGCGCGTGGAGTGAGAGGCGGGGGTGTCTTAGGAGGGGCGGGCTTCGAAGCCTGCCCCTACACCTCCAGGCCGCATCCCTTGCGCGCGGTGTATTACTGCACCAAGCGAGCGACCTATGGCGATGGGCAGCTCCCCAATCCGGCGCGGCGAATGGATTGCGCTGGCGCTGATTCTGCTGCTAGCGGCGGCGCTGCGCATGGGCGCGCCGGGCATCACCGAGTTCAAGCGCGACGAGGCGAACATGATGCAGGCCGCGCTCGACCTGGCGCGCGGGCGTGACCTGCCTTTGCTCGGCCTTAGCTCGTCGGTGAACGTGCCCAACTCGCCGGTCAGCGTCTACCTGTTCGCCATCCCCTTCGTCTTCAGCGATAGTCCCCTGGCTGCCACGCTGTTTGTCGGTGCGCTGAGCGCGCTGGCCGTTGCCCTGACCTGGGCGCTGGCCCGGCGTTATGTGGGAGTGCGGGCGGCGCTGATCGCTGCGCTGCTCTATGCGGCGAGTCCCTGGGGGGCGATCTACGCGCGCAAGGTGTGGGCGCAGGACTTGCTGCCGCCCTTCGTGGCGATCACCGTGTTCACCGCGCTGCTGGGTTATGCCGAGGGCAGGCGCTGGGCGCGCATCGCCCATTGGCCGCTGCTGGCGCTCACCGTCCAGATTCACTACGCCGCCGCCAGCCTGATCCCGCTGAGTCTGCTGGCACTCGCCCTCTGGCCGCGCCGGATTCGCCGCCGCGAATTGGCCGCCGGGCTGCTGTTCGCCGCGCTGACCGTCCTACCGGCTGCGATCGGGGCGTACCGCGACGGCTGGCTGTCGCTGGACGCGCTGCGCGATCGCGTGCAGACTGACCCCGACCACGCGCGGGTGATCAGCAGCCGGGCGCTGGAGCACGCCTGGCTGACCGTCGCCGGGACGGACATCCACTCGCTGGCCGGGCCGGGGCAGTTCCGCGCCTACCGCGACACGGTGCCGGATACCGATCTCCTGTTCGCGCTGATCCCGCTGGCGGCGGCGCTCACCGCCGCGTGGTGGCTGGGGCGGGCGATCTGGCGGCGGAATGCCTCTCCCCCCCGCCCCCTCCCCGGCCAAGCCAGGGAGGGGGAGAGAACCACGCCGGGCGGTCAAGTCCCCCTCTCTAGCTCGGCTGGAGAGGGGGATTTAGGGGGTGAGGCCGCCTTGCAGATCATCCTGGCGGCGTGGCTGATCGTCCCCGTGCTGCTCTTCACTTGGGAGTGGACGGAGGTCGTACCGCACTACCTCATCCCGCTGATGCCCGCCGCCTACCTGCTGGCCGGGGCAGGGATAGACGCCGGGATTGCGGCGGCAATACGCGCGCCGCGACTCCGCCGGGCGCTGAGCGCGGGAGTGGGTGCGCTGCTGGCGGTGATCGTCGCCCTGCAGGTGTATGCGTTCGCCGCGCTGCTGGACTTCGTGGACGGGCGGGCCACGCCCGGCGGCTTCGGCCCGCCGCTGCATTATCTGCTCGATGTGCGCGCGGCGGTGCTGGCCCGCGATCCGGCGGACGTGATCGTGATCAGCGACGAGGAGCTTGCGCCCTTCGATGAGATTCCGGCGGTGTGGGGTGCGCTGCTCGACCCGCTGCCGTCGGTGCGCTTCGTGGATGGGACGCGCACGGCAGTCCTCCCCGCCGGGGATGCGCTGGAATTGATCGCGCCCGTCCCAGGGCTGCGCACCTGCCCGGACGCCGCCTGCCTCGACGCGCCGGAGACGGACGTATTCCCCCTGCGCCCCGGCGAGCCACCCTACGCGCTGCGCCCGGCTGCTGACACGTTGCCGTTGACGGACATGACGCCCATTGCCCCCGTCCGCTTCGCCAACAGTGCGACGCTCACCGGTTACGCGCTGGACGCGGGGAGTGTGGCGCTGGTGTGGGAGCTTGCCGGGCCGGGGAGCGCCGACGCGCAGGCGTTCGTGCACGCACTGGATGCGAGCGGGGCGCGGCTGGCGCAGGCGGATCGCCCGGCCTGGCCGGGACGCTATTGGCGAGCAGGCGACCGGCTGGTGCTGTGGTTCGACCTGCCCCTCCCGCCGGAGACGGCCTCGCTCTACGCGGGGATGTACACCATCGAGGGCGAGGCGTTCCGCAACGTCGAGGTGCTGGACGAAGCGGGCGCGTACCTGGCGCAGGGGGCGACGATTCCGCTGGGGGGCTAGGGCGTCTCCACCAGCAGGCGACCCATGTTGCCCCACAGCCGCAGGAACTCGGCGCGTGGGCGGCTGGTCGGCGCGCTGGCCCGCGACGAATCCACGAACCAGTAGCGCTCCTCCGCTGGCTCCCAGCCGCACAGAATCGCCACATGCGACCAGCCCGTCCAGCGCAGGCCGCGCCGCCGCAGCGGCTCGCCGTAGATGGGCATGAGCAGGCGATCTTCCGCCAGGGCGCGGCGCAGATCGTCTTCACTGGCGCGGGCACGCCAGCGCGCAGGGACGTCGTTGGCGCGCAGCACGTCGGCGATGCCCCAGGGGAAGGTGGCCCAGGCCGGGATGCGGCGCACGACCAGCGGCGGGAAGCCTATACCCAAGCGCGGGCGGTTCATGGCGCGGGCGACTTCCGCCGCGTCGAGGACGGCGCGCCCGTGCCAGAAGTTGACGGCCATCGCCACCACATGCGGCCCGCAGTCGTTGGAGCGGCCCTGGTTGACATGGTAGCTGGCGATCTCGCGGGCGTGGCGCGGGGCGAGGGTCAGGGTGCCGTCGTCGTGGATCATGGTGCACTCGATTTTGTAAGGGATAGCTCCTGCTAACGCAATTTCTCAAACTTGACGGCAAAAGGTGTGGGTTGGTTGATGAACTCCGTTTCCCAGATCAGTAAGCAACCATCTCTAGAGTTTAAGACTGTCTGATCGCCGTGGGAAGCGGCCATGAACAGAGTGATTTCCCATCCAGTATCCCAACCGTCACACGCTCCTTCCAAGACAGTACCCGTGATGCCAATATAGATACCAGGAACGTCAGGGCTATCGGCAGGCATGTCTAGAGTGACTCGGTAGGTGCCTGCGGGAATCCAAACAGGATCAGTCACAGCACTGTTGACTGAACCATCGCCACTAAAATCCAATCCATAGCAAGAGGAAACAAAAACGCCTATAAAGGTATTCAGTCGCACGATTGACACCAGTGCATCTGCAGAATCTTGATTCTTGGCCTCTTTCAGAGCGGTTATGCTCTGATCCAAGGCTCCTCGAATCTCAGCATCGCTGCACTTCAATTCGGCATTATCCTGAGCGTTGGCTATACCAAATGCCATGAGCACAGATACCAGGACTGACAGAAGGAATTTGCGCATGATTTTCTCTCCATGCAGACGCCAAAGTACAGAATCAACAGTTCACGACTCACCCCGCCCGCGCGCTCCACGTGCCCGGCGCGCCGGTGATCAGGATGTAGGTCTGCCCGGATTGTGGCACGCGCACCATCTCCCCGCGCTCAAAGAGCAGAATCTCCGCTGTGCCGCCGCTCTCGCCGCTCAAGGCCCAGCCAAGCGTGTCGCGGGCCGTCGGGTTGTCGCGCCAGACCTTGCCGAAGCCGCGCACCGGCTCCAGCAATCCCGGCGGCGGGACGGCTCCGCCGCTGCTGGGGTCAACACCATCGAGGAACGTGTCGTTGAAACGCTGGTAGGTGCCGTTGCCATAGAGGGCGTAGATGGCCGGTTGGGGCATCGTCCCCAGCGACGAGACCCAGACCATCAGCCCGTTCTGGAACGGCTGGTAGGCGCTGCCCACCGTGCTCGGCGCGCCAGCCAGGGGGCAGCCAATCGCCGCCGCGATGGACGGGTCGCTCTGGTACAGCGCGCCGAGCGCGCCGCCGGGCACGCTGGCGCAGCCCGTCCCCCCGCTGCCCCCGCTGCCGATGACGATGCCCGCGCCGCCCGCGCCCGCCACACCCCCGACCGGCGCATAGACGACCGGCCCCGGCGTGACTGGCGTATCGGTCGCGGTGGGGGTGAAGGTGGGCGTCTGGGTGATGCGCGGCGGCGGGGTGAAGGTCGCCGTGCGCTCCGGGCCGCGCGTGGGCAGCAGCGCCGCGCTGGTTCCGGCCACGACGGGCGTTGCGACGGGCGTCTCGGTGGCGACGATGGGCACGATCACCGGCTCCGGCGTGGCCGTGATGTAGATCGGCGTGACGGTCGGCGGGGCGTCCTGCAGCAGCCCGCAGCCGGACACCAGCCCCGCTACCAGCCCGATCACTGCTCCCACTGCCCGCCGCCGGTTCATGCGCCTCACCCTTCCCTCTGAAGAACCGCGAGAAGTCTTGCACCTGGCGCTGACCCCTTCGCCGGCCCTTCCCCCGCCAGGGGGGAAGGGAGAAGAGCGCGCACTCGAAGCCCCTCCCACCTTGTGGGGGAGGGGTCAGGGGTGGGGGGACTCACTTCTCACATGGCCCCTGGCCTGTCTCACGCCTTGATGCGGGCGTGAATGCTCCCATCCTCGCCCATCCAGGCGACAGTCATATGTGGCGTGTTGTAGGCGAAGGCGACCTGTCCCTGGCGATCCACCAGGATCAGCCCGCCGTAGCCGCTGGTGCGCTCGAACATCGTGCGGATGGCATGGTCAGCGGCCTGCTGGGCGCTCAGTCCGCGCGCGATGGCGTCGGTGGCCGTCTTGCACAGCACCACGCGCATGATGCTCTCGCCGTGCCCGGTGGCCGACGCCGCGCCGCTCAGGTCGTCGGCATAAGCGCCCGACCCGACCAGCGGCGAATCGCCGACGCGCCCCGGCATCTTGTAGGCCACGCCGCCGGTCGAAGTGGCCGCCGCGACGTGTCCCTCGGCGTCAATGGCTACCGCGCCGACCGTGCCCTGCGGGTCTGGTGTGAACTCGTAGGATAGGCGGTAGTCCGGCATCTTCTGCAGGCGCAGGAAACGCTCGATCTCGCGCGGGACGGTTAGCTCGGCCTGGGCGCAGAGCCGCATCCCCTTCGCCTCAGCGAAGCGGCGCGCGCCCTCGCCAACGAGCAGACTGTGATCGGTGTCGTCGAAGATCAGGCGGGCCAGCCGGACGGGGTTGGTGATGCCGCGCACGGCGGCGACCGCGCCCACTTTGAGGGTGCGCCCGTCCATGATAATGGCGTCCATCTCGATGTCGCCGGCGCGGTTGAGGACGCTGCCTACGCCCGCGTCGAAGGCGGGATCGTCTTCCATGACGGTCACCGCCCGCTCCACCGCGTCGAGCGCCGATCCGCCCGCTGCCAGAATTGCCCGGCCAGCCTCGGCGGCGGCGCGCGCCCCGGCGATGTGCTCGGCGTGCGTTTCCTCGGCGATCTTCCAGGCCCCGCCATGAACGATGATGCGTGGGATCAAGAGCGTTCCTTTCGTGGTTGGTGGTTGGTTTTCAGTAGTCAGTCATCAGTGATCAGTTTTGGCAGCGGCGAGTGGTCTTCAGTTGGATGAATTGAGCCGGGTGGTTCCCTTTGCGCCGATCACCGAAAACTGACAACTGATCACTGACAACTCTCACCGCCCCAGCAGCGCCGTCAAAGGCGATCACGCGCACGCCCTGCACAACTCTCTCATCGCCCCAGCAGCGCCGCGTCGAAAAAGGCGATCACGCGCGCCTCGTACTCGCGAGGCGCGACGGCCAGATAATCGCCGTGCCCGGCTCCGTCCACGACCCACAACGCCGCGTTCGCGCTGGCGGCGGCAAGCTGCGCCCGCGCCCCGTCCAGGCTGCGCTCGCGGCCCCCGTAAATGAGCAGAATCGGGCGCGGGGCGATCTGCCCAATCACGGATTGCGGACTCAGCTTAGCAAGTTCTACGCCGCTAAGCAAGCGGTAGCTGAGGGCAATCGCCTCCTTGTAGAGCACTTCTAGCGGGCCGCCGGTGCCCAGCGCCAGCGCCCCCTCGGCGAAATCGCCGTAGCCGCCCTCGGCGACCACCGCGCGCAGCGCCGGGGTGCGCGCGGCGGCCATCACCGCCGTCGCGCCCGCCGACGAGAAGCCGAGCACGCCGATTTGCGCCGGGTTCACATCGTCGCGCGTCTCCAGGTAGGCCAGCGCGTCGCCGACCTCGGCGATCTCCCGGTAGCCCAGGCTGAGCGGCCCCATCTCCGCGCAGCGCCGCGACTCGAAGGCGAGCACCGCGTAGCCGTGCCGGGCCAGCACGTCGGCTTCGTGCAGGTGGCTGCCGCGCCCGCTCGCCGCTGCCGGAGGGATGATCACCGCCGCGCCGTTCGTGCCGGGGATGAAATAGGCGCGGAAGCGCCCCTCCCGCCCGGCGATGGTCACGTCTTCCCAGATGTAGCCGTAGTCGCCGGGGGTGCGTCCTCCCTCCACGCAGGGCGCGTAGAGCAGGCGGTAGGTGGTCAGGAAGCCGAGCAGCGACGGCACAGCGACGACGGTCAGCGCGGCGGCGAGAGCAGCCAGGGCCAGCGTCCGCCGCCAGCGGCGACGCATCGCAGGGGATCGGGTGGGTGCGGTCATGGGCGCTCAGGTCTCCGCCCCCCGGCGGAAACAGAAGCGCGCCGTGTGGGGCGCGCTTCGCTCGCGGTGGCCGTCCTACGCCTTCGGCCCGAACTTGGCGCTGAGCAGGTCGCAGACGGTGGGCTGACCCAACTCCTGTAGCTCGTAGCGGACGCGCTGCGCTGGCCTATCAATGGTGATCACCCGCGCCAGGTCAATCGGCGTGGCGACGATCACCAGATCGCACGGCGTGGCGCGGATCGTCTCCTCCAGGTCGGCGCGCTGTGCCTCGCCGTAGCCCATTGCCGGCAGCAGCGCCCCCGTCGCCGGGTACTTGGCGAACGTCTCGGCGATGCTGCGCACGGCGTAGGGGCGCGGGTCTACCAACTCCGCCGCGCCGAAACGCTGGGCGGCGACCACGCCTGCGCCGTAGGCCATCTCGCCGTGTGTCAGGGTGGGGCCGTCCTCGACGACCAGCACGCGCCTGCCGCGAATGGCCGCCGGATCGTCCACGAAGATGGGCGAGGCGGCGTCAATGACCGTCGCCGCCGGGTTGAGCGCGCGGATGTTGGCGCGCACCTGCTGCACGCCCGCCTGATCCGCCGTGTCAATCTTATTGATGATCACCACGTCGGCCATGCGCAGATTGGCCTCGCCGGGGTGGTAGCTCTGCTCGTGGCCGGGCCGGTGCGGGTCTACGATCACGAAATACAGGTCGGGCGCGTAGAAGGGCAGGTCGTTGTTGCCGCCGTCCCACAGCACGATGTCGGCTTCCTTCTCGGCTTCGCGCAGGATGCGCTCGTAGTCCACGCCAGCGAAGACGACCACGCCGCTGTCAATGTGCGGCTCGTATTCCTCGCGCTCCTCGATGGTCGCCTCGTGGCGATCCAGGTCATTGTAGGTGGCGAAGCGCTGCACGGCCTGGCGAGCCAGGTCGCCGTAGGGCATGGGATGGCGCACCACCACGACGCGGTAGCCCAGGTCGCGCAGCGCCCGGCTGACGGCGCGCATCGTCTGGCTCTTGCCGCAGCCGGTGCGCACCGAGCCTACGCCGACGACCGGCTTGCTGCTCTTGAGCATAGTTTGCTTGGGGCCGATCAAGCGGTAGTCGGCACCGGCGGCCAGCACCAGGCTGGCCTTGTGCATCACGTACTCGTGCGACACGTCCGAATAGGCGAACACGACCTCGTCAATGGCCTGCTCGCGGATCAGCACGGCCAGGTCGTCTTCGGGATAGATGGGGATGCCCTCCGGGTAGAGCGGCCCGGATAGCTCCGGCGGATAGAGACGCCCTTCAATGTCGGGAATCTGCGTCGCGGTGAAGGCGACGACCTGATAGGCCGGGTTGTCGCGGAACACAGTGTTGAAGTTGTGAAAGTCGCGCCCGGCGGCGCCCATGATCAGGACACGGGTTTTGGACATGCCATACTCCTAAGACAGCGTGCAACCGTGCCAGCGGACGATCACTCTGCGGAACGTCACTTACGCAGCGCACGGGGATAAGCGATGGTGGCCAGACCAATACTGATCACGTAGAGCACGAGCAACGGAGCCATCACCAGCAGCATGTTGAACGGATCCACCGTTGGCGTGATCAGCGCCGCGGCAATAGTCATCAGCACCACCGCCAGCCGCCAGTTGCGGATCAGGGGGCCGGGGCCGAGGATGCCCAGCCGGGCCAGCACGAAGACCACAACCGGCAGCTCGAAGGCTACCCCGATCCAGAACAGGATCGCGGTCAGAAAGGCAATGTAGCGATCCGCCGTCCACTCGGCGCGGAAGACGTCGCTCTGAAAGTCCTGCAAAAAGCCGAGTGCGGTGGGCACCATGATGAACCAGGCGAAGCCCACCCCGATCAGGAACAGGCCCGTCGTCGCCGGCAGGGCCAGGTAGATCCAGCGCTTCTCTTTGCGCGTCAGGCCGGGCGCGATGAACAGAAAAAGCTGGAGCGTGATGTAGGGGATGGTCAGGATCGCCCCGGCGAGCAGCGCCACGCGGAAGTAGATCACCACGCTCTCGGTCGGGCCGAGCACCTGTAGCTCGGTGCCGTAGGGCGTGATCAGGTACTTGAGCAGCTGCTCGGTGAAGACCACCGCCAGCAGCACGCCGATGGCTAAGGCGGCCAGCGCGCGCACCAGGCGGCCCCGTAATTCGTTGAGATGGTCGAGCAGGCTCAGCGGCGTCTCGTCTTCGTCGCCGGTGATGGACGTCCATGCGCTGTAAGGCTTCGGCGGGTGATCCGGCTGTTGTGGTACAGGGTGCTTAGACATGAGGGTGTCAGTTCTAGGTTGCTGCAATCAGGATGGTTGGGGGTTGAGTGTAGCTTGCACATCGTCAGGACGTGCTGCGAGAGTGCCCAACACGCCGTTGACGAAGCGCGGCGTGCTCTCCGAGCCGAACGTCTTGGCCAGCTCGATGGCCTCGTTGATAGCGACCTTCAACGGGACAGTCTCATCTACCGCCATCTCGTAGATGGCGATGCGCAGGATGTTGCGATCCACAACAGCGATCTGGTCGAGCGGCCATTCGGGCGCGTAACGGTGAATGAGCACGTCCAGGCGCGGACGAATCGCCAGCACGCCACTGACCAGCCGGCTGACCAGGGGGATCGCTTCGGCGCGGGGCGCATTCTGCTCCAGCCGCTCGCGCAGCACCTCTGCTACTGGATGGTCGGTGCAGTCCACTTCGTAAAGAACTTGCAGCGCCAGCGCACGCGCTTCGCGGCGGTAGTCGGGCATGACCATCGGCGCTTGCTACTCCCCTTCCGGCTCCGTCGCTGAAGCGAAAGCCACGTCTTCGATGTGCACGTTGACCGACGCGACTTTCATGCCAAGCAAATCGCGGATGGATCGCTCGATCGAGCGCTGAATCTGCACGCTCATCTCGCGCAGGTTGGCCGATGCCTCGGCCACAACGTAGAGGTGCGCGGTGACGGTGTCATCGCCGATGGCGATCTGCACGCCGTTGGCCGAAGGCACGCGGCGCAGCAGGCGGTCCACACCACCTGGCGTGCTGCCCATACGCACCACGCCCGGCACGTCGAGCGTCGCCAGGCGGGCGATGGTCAGCAGCACGCCCGGCGCGATGGTCACGGTATCGTTGGGGTGTCGAGGTGTCACCATGAGGGTTTCCCGCCGCTTCTTCCTCTCTGCGCAAGAGGCTCCGGCAGCTTGCGCCGGAAGCCGTGTCGCTATTATAGCACGTTCCACGTGCCTGGCAGTGGTCAAAGCGCGGGGGCATCCCAGACTTCCGAAGTTTTCGAGAGCTTCGGAAGTCTGTTGTTGCGTCCAGCCGGGCGCAGCGCGGTTGGTGACTTTCCCGGAGGCTGGCCTGCCGCGCTAGCTCATCACCAGGCCGCCGTCCACCGATAGCACCTGCCCGGTGATGTAGCTGGCCCGCTCGCCAGCCAGGAAGGCGACGGCGTGGGCCACGTCCTCGACCGTGCCAACGCGCCCCGCCGGATCAGCGGTAGAAGCTGGTCGAGGATGTCTTGCGGCATTTTGTCGGTGAGCGCGGTCTTGATGAAGCCGGGCGCGACCGCGTTGACGGTGATCCCGCGCGAGGCAAATTCTGCGGGCCAGCCTTCGTCAGGCCGATCATGCCCGCTTTGCTGGCGTGCCAATTGGTCTGCTCCGGCCCATCAGCCCGCTGGCGCTGGAAATGCTGATGATGCGCCCGTACTTGCGGCGCATCATGGGCCGGATGACCGCTTTGGAGCACAGCCAGGCGCTCTTGAGGTTGACCCGCTGGATGAGGTCCCACTCTTCTTCGGGCATACGCATGATCAGATTGTCGCGCGTGGTGCCGGCGTTGTTGACCAGAATATCCACCTGGCCGAAGGTGTCTATCACCGTCTTGACCATACTCTCGACCTGCGCGCTGTCGCTCACGTCGGCGGTGACGGCCAGGCCGTCGCTGCCCAGCTCGCGCACCAGGGCCAGCGTTTCGTCAGCACAGCAGCCGGTCACGTCGTTGGTGACGATCCGCGCGCCGCGCCGGGCCAGCTCCAATGCGATAGCGCGCCCGATGCCCTGGCCGCTGCCGGTAATGATGGCAATGCGCTCTGCTAAGTCTGACATCATCCTGTCTCCTCTGAAAGCCCGCCGGGGAAGTGAGCGGGAGAATGGTCTATTTGTCTGGCAGACCTATGATAGCTTCTCGCCTAGGCGTGTCAAGTTTGGTCGCGCCAGGGGGCATCTCACGATGGGGGCGAGCCTGCCTCCTCCCGTGCGCCGGTTGCCGCGCCGGAAGTGTTGGGGTATGCTAACTCTGCGGCGCGCTGCTGCGCCCCCTCTGGCAGGCAGCGCTGCGCTTCCTGACGGCGGCAGAAGGAGACCTCCCCGATGGCGCTGCTCCCCTTGATGAAAGCGGTCGAGCTTTTTCACGGACTGACCGATGCCCGGCTCCAGCGGCTGCTCGACATCAGCCAGGAAGTGATCTATCACGACGGCGACGTGATCTTCGAGCAGGGCGCGGCGGGCGACGCGCTCTACTTCATCAGCGAGGGCCAGGTCGAGATTTGTATTCGCCCGGCACCGGGCGCGCCGGAACGCACCGAGGTCTACCTGGGACGCGGGCAAATCTTCGGCGAGATGGCCTTGGTGGATCGGGGCACGCGCTCGGCGACGGTGCGCTGCTGCCAGGACGACACCATCCTGCGCGTCATCGCGGGTGACGCCTTCACCGCCTTGTGTGAAGCAGACACGGCTATCGGCTACGTGATCATGCGTAACATCGCCTGCGACCTGTCGTTCAAGCTGCGTCACCGCAACCTGAACCTGGATGGTAGCAGCCAGGGGGCAGCCGCGCCAGAGGAGGGTGACCTGTGATCACCTACAAGGTCAGCTATGTGGTCATCGGCGGTGAGCACCCCGGCGCTATCGCCAACGAGATCGAGCGGCCCCGCATTGGCGGGCGCGTGCGCATCGGCAGGGCGACGTTCGAGATCGTTGAGATTCACGAGGTGCTGCCCCCGCGCGAGGGCTTCGCCTTCCTACACGCGACGGTTCGCCCCGTCGGGACGTCCGAACTCCCGGCGGAATAGTCCTCTCACGCCGGACACGCCCAGCACGGCCCTTTGCCCTCTTAGAGCGTGTTTGTAAAAGCCCCCATCCCCCGGCCCCTTCCCCCAAAATGAGGGAAGGGGAGCAGAGCTGCCGGAATGTTCCCCTCCCTCCGCGTAGCGTGGGGGAGGGGTTAGGGGGTGGGGGGGAACGACTTAACAAACGCACGGCCCTTTGTCCTCTTAGATCGCGAAGCCCTGAATCTGAAACGCACCCGTTAAGCTAATCTGATTGACATGAACTGGTGTCATAGGGTAGATTAAGGGTACCCTCTACGCGGAATTATCGTTCGCGCGCAAGATAGTACCATCCCAGCCGCGTTTTCCCACAGTCATCCGTCCGCCGCAGCACGTAAACAGCCCGAAACTACAAACAGTCCTTTAAGAATAAGGAGGGAAATGAAACGTCACTGATCGATCCAGCCATTTTCCACCACATCGTATAGTTATTTGGGGAGGCACCCAAGATGAAACGCATTACAGTAGTGATCGTCTTGCTCGCTATGGTTCTTGGGCCGCTCGGCTTGATCGCCAACGCCCAGGAAGGTGAACCCATCAAGATTGGCCTGCAAGGCCCCATGACCGGCGACTATGCGTACGAGGGACAGGGCTTTGTCAAGGCTGTCCAACTGCTGGTGGATCAGGTCAACGAAGAGGGCGGCCTGCTTGGGCGTCCGGTGGAGCTGGTGATTGAGGACGACGCTGGCGACCCGACGCAATCGGCGTTGGTGGCCGACCGGCTGATTGACGCTGGCGTGGTGGCCGTGATCGGCGCCTACAACTCCACCGCCACCGAACCCGCTTCTGAGATCTACAACGAAAACCGCATTCTGCAAATCACGCCGTCCTCAACGGCCACCCGTCTGACCGAGAAGGGATTCGACCAGTTCTTCCGCGTTTGCTTCCTGGATGATCGCCAGGCGTTGTTTGCGGTGATGGCGATGAAGGATGTCCTGGGCGCGCAGAAGATCGGCATCCTGCACGACAACTCGACCTACGCCAAGGGTCTGGCCGACTGGACCAAGGTCTATGCGGAGGAAGCCGGGCTGGAAGTGGCCTTCTTCGACGCGATCAACCCCGATGACCAGGACTTCACCCCCATTCTGACCAATATCGGCAACGCTGGCCTGGATGCGGTTTACTTCACTGGCTACCATGCCCAGGGCGGCCTGCTGCTGCGCCAGACAGCCGAGCTAGGTCTGGATATTCAGTGGATGATGGGCAACGCCAGCAACAACCCCGAAATGATCGAGATCGCCGGTGTTGATGCGGCGGCGGGCACCTTCATCACCACTGAGCCGCTGCCCCAAGACCTGGAATATCCAGAAGCGGTCGAATTCGTGGAGGCGTTCACCGAGGCTTACGGCGAACCCCCGGCCAGCGTGTGGTGGCTGCTGGCCGCCGAAGCCTTCAACGTGATCGCCTACACGATTCAGGAAACGGGCAGCACCGATACTGAGGTTCTGGCCGCTTACCTGCACGAAGATTTCAAGGACTACCCCGGCCTCAGCGGCCCGGTCATCGGCTTCGACGAAAAGGGCGACCGCCTGGGCACCATCCACGCGCTCTACCAGATCAGCGAAGAGGGCGTGATCACCTACTACCCCGAACAACCTCAGCCACAAGCCGAGGAATAGATACTCCCATAGTAGCAAGCGAGAAGGGGGGCGGTTGAATGCCGCCCCCTGCTGCCGTGACTCGCACTTATAGAGAGACGCGCGCTTATGGAAACTTTTTTGCAGCAACTCATTAATGGTCTGACCATTGGCGGCTTCTACGCGGTGGTTGCGCTGGGCTACACGATGGTCTACGGTGTGCTCAAGCTGATCAACTTCGCGCATGGCGACATGTTCATGTGGGGGACGCTGGCCGGCTGGGGGCTGCTGACAACGGTACTGGCCGGTCTCACCGATATGGACCTGGTCGCCATCCTGGTCACCGCCGTGCTGGTGATGGGGTTCATCGGCATGATGGGCATGACCATCGAGCGGGTAGCCTACCGCCCGCTGCGTTCTGCCGGTCGCCTGTCCCCGATCATCTCAGCTTTGGGCGCGGCGTTTGCCCTGGAATCGGTGGCGCGCAATGTCTCCCACGCGCGCTGGCGCACCTACCCGGAAGGGCTGCTCAAAGGACTCCCCACACTTCGCCTGACCGATAAGGTGGCCATTTCGGGCTTGCAGATTCTCATGCTTGTCATCTGCGCCGGGATCATGATCGGGCTGTATCTGTTCGTGCAGCGCACGCGCGTCGGAACCGCCATGCGCGCCGTGTCGCTGGATCACAACGTCTCGCGGCTGATGGGCATCAACGTCAACCGCATCATCTCGATAGTGTTCTGCATCGGCCCGGCGCTGGGCGGGCTGGCGGGCCTGCTCATCGGCATCTACTACGGATCGTTCAACTTCACCCTGGGCTGGGTGTTCGGACTCAAGGCTTTCATCGCCGCCATTCTGGGAGGCATCGGCAACATCCCCGGCGCGGTGCTGGGCGGGTTCATCCTGGGCATCAGCGAGACGATGGTCGTGGCCTACGGCCCGGACATCGGGCTGGCCAATGCGTCGGCCTGGAAAGACGCCATCGCCTACGTGCTGCTCATCGCCATCCTGATCGCACGTCCAACCGGCATTCTGGGCGAGACGGTGGCGGAAAAGGTGTAGCGAGATGAGCCAAATACTGACGCGCCTTGTCCGCCCCTGGATGTGGCAGCTTTTGCTCGTGCTGCTGGCCCTTGCGCTACCGCTCATGCCGTTCATGGACCGGTCGCGCACTTCGCTGGCCGTGCTGGCTGGCATCTACGTCATGCTCGGCCTGAGTCTCAACCTGGTCGTCGGCTACGCGGGCCTGTTCCAACTGGGTCACGCGGCGTTCTTTGGCCTGGGCGCTTACACCGCCGCCATTCTGAGCATTGAGCGCCACATCACCATCCTGGCCACCATTCCCATCGCGGCGCTGGTGGCAGGCGGGGCGGCGATCCTGATCAGCAAGCCGATTCTCCACCTGCGCGGCGACTACCTGTGCATCGTCACCATCGCCTTTGGCGAAATCTTCCGCATTGGCGTGACCAACAACGCCTTTGGCATCACCGGCGGCGCGAACGGGCTGTTTGGAGCGGGTCGCCCTGAGCTGCCGCTGCCCTGGGTTGAGCCGGTGCCAGCCGTGACGTTGGCGCTCGTCCTGGCGCTGCACGTCTTCCTGACGCGCAAGAGCGGGTACCTGCTGCGCTGGGGAGGGGCGGCGGTGATCGCGGCGGGGTACTACCTGCCGCCGCTGATCCTGGATCACAAGCCGCTGTTCCTCGTCTCGATCGTGATGGCGGCAGGCGTTGTCGTCCTGGTGTCTGTCCTGCGCGATCACAAGGTCAGCGCGCGCGGGCAAATGCTCGCGCTGGTAGCGGTGGTCATCCTGTGCGGGGTGATCATGGCCGCTGGCTCCGATTCCCTGGTGACAGAGATCGAGGGCAATCTCGACAAGTATTTTCGGGTCGAGGAGCCGGTCAAGGTCCTGGGCGTCGAGCTGACGCCGGTCGTCTTCAAGCGTGACGCGCGCCCGTACTACTACCTGGTGCTGGGCTTCATCCTGGTCACTGTGATCGGGATGCGCCGGCTGCAATACTCGCGGCTGGGGCGCGCCTGGCTCTACGTGCGCGAGGATCAGCTTGCCGCCGAAGCGATGGGCATTGACACGACGCAGGTTAAGCTGGCCGCGTTTGCCATCGGTTCGGGTGCGGCGGGCGTGGCCGGGGTACTCTATGCCAGCCGCTTCACCGTCGTCGCGCCGGAGAGCTTCAACTTCCTGCAATCGGTCATCATGTTCTGCATCGTGGTGCTGGGCGGGAGCGGATCGATTCCGGGCATCCTGGTCGGCACGCTGGGCATGGTCGTGCTGCCCGAACTGCTGCGCGACGTGGGGCCGACCTTCCTGTACAAGGGCATCAATCCGGTGCTGATCCTGGCCGTGCTCCTGGGGGGGTACCTCTACGGCGCGCGGCACCGTCTCTCTGGGGCGGCGGTGGAAAGCGGCGCGGTTGCTGTCGCCTTCTTCGCGCCGTCGCTGCTGTTGGGCGAGCCAGCGCTGAGCGTGATCGGCATGTTCATGGTCCTGGTGGCGATCATCGCCATCCCGTTGGTGCGGCGGCGGTCGAGCAACGCGCTGCCCTGGGTGGCCGGAGCCATTGCGCTCTACGCGGTGGTCATGCTGCTGATCGGCAAGGGACTGGGGCCGGACGTGGAGCGCGAAATCTCCGCGTTTCGCATCATGGACTGGCGCGACGGCCTGATGGGTGTGGCAATGGTGGTGATGATGGTGCTGCGCCCGGCGGGCATCATCCCCGAACGGCGGCGCGGGATCGTCGTTTCGGCGGTGGCCGAGGCTAATGCCTCACCGCAGGCCACGTGAGGGACTGGCGATGAACCTGCTCGAAGTGAAATCTCTCAGCAAGAATTTCGGCGGCCTGCGCGCGATTGACTATCTGAGCTTCAGCCTGGCTCCCGGCGAGATTCTGAGCCTCATCGGCCCCAACGGGGCGGGCAAGACGACCGTCTTCAACGTGATCACGGGCATCTACCCGGCGACGGAAGGCACGGTCATCTTCGACGGCAAAGTGATCGTGGAGACGCACGCCCGCCGGCGCGAGCGCTTCGCGCGCACTTTCCTCACTGGCCTGGGAAGCTGGATTCCCTGGCTGCCACACAAGGCGTTGCAGTGGATGGGCATGTCGCCCATTCTGCGCCCGCACGATGTCGTTGATCGCGGCATTGCCCGCACCTTTCAGACGATCCGCCTCTTCCCCCGGCTGACCGTGCTGGAGAACGTCATGGCCGGGCTGCATCACCGGGGGCGGGCCGGCGCAGCCGGTGCCCTGCTGAAGCTGCCATCCGTGCTGGAGGAAGAGAAGCATATCGTTGACCGGGCCATGCACCAACTGGCCTTCATCGGCCTGGCCGACCGGGCGGACGAGCTGGCGCGCAACCTGGCCTACGGCGACCAACGCCGCCTGGAAATTGCCCGCGCGCTGGCCACCGAGCCTAAGCTGCTGGTGCTGGACGAGCCAGCCGCCGGTCTGAACGAGGCCGAGGGGCTGGCCCTGATGGACACTATCCACCAGATTCGCCAGAGCGGGATCACCATCCTGCTGATCGAGCACGATATGAAGGTCGTGATGAAAATCTCCGACCGCATCGTGGTGCTGGATGATGGGCGCAAGATCGCCGAAGGTGCGCCTGCCGACAT
Organism: Aggregatilineaceae bacterium; assembly: GCA_040767545.1. Lineage (GTDB taxonomy): Bacteria > Chloroflexota > Anaerolineae > Aggregatilineales > Aggregatilineaceae > UBA2029. The sequence goes on from JAXGOK010000014.1 coordinate 23,094, forward strand.
CCAGCAAGACCCGAACGTGATCGCCGCCTACCTGGGCAAAGAACAAGACGAGGTAGAGTGATCGTGGCCCTACTTGAGCTGCGCAACGTCAGTACTTACTACGGCAATATCCGCACCCTGAAGGATATTTCGCTGCAAGTTGAGGCCGGCCAGATCGTCACCTTGATCGGGGCGAACGGCGCGGGCAAAACAACCACCCTGCGCACGATCTCCGGCCTGCTGCGGCCCCGGACGGGCGAGATCATCTTTGACGGGACGCCGATTCACCTGCTTCCCGCTCACCAGATCGTCTTCCTGGGTCTCACCCAGGCACCGGAAGGACGGCAAATCTTCCCGACGCTGACCGTGCAGGAGAATCTCAACATGGGGGCCTACTCGCTGGGCAGCAATCGCGCGTCCATCGAGGCTAACCGTGCCCGCGTGTACGATCTTTTCCCCCGCCTGGCCGGGCGCAAGAGTCAGTTGGGCGGCACGCTCTCCGGTGGCGAGCAGCAGATGCTCTCCATTGGGCGCGCGCTGATGGCGAGTCCGAAGCTGCTGATGCTCGACGAGCCGTCGCTGGGGCTGGCCCCGCTGCTGGTCAAGGCGATCTTCGAGACGATCCAGACGATCAACGAGCAGGGCGTCACCGTGCTGCTGGTCGAGCAGAATGCGCGCGCCGCGCTCCGGCTGGCCGACTACGGCTATGTGCTGGAGACGGGCACCATCGCCCTCGAAGGCCCGGCACTGGAGTTGTTGCACGCGCCGCGCGTCCGGCAGGCGTATCTGGGCGAGAGGGTATGAGTGACGCGCCAATGGGTATGGTATCTCGCGGCCATCACGGGGACGGGCCTGATGGCGACGCTGGGCGTATTCGTCCGGCAGGTGTCTCCCGGCAACGAGCTTGCCATTGCCCTGGGGCGCTTCAGCATTGGCTTTGTGTGTCTGGCGGCCCTGCGCCGTCTGGCGGGCCGCCAGACCAGCGAGCAACCGCTGCGCATCACCTGGGCGCTGCTGGCCTCTGGCCTGGCGCTGGCGATGTTCGTGGTCTGCTACTTCAGGGCCATCGTGAGCGGGACGCTGGCGAATGCGGCCTTCCTGCTCTACCTGGGGCCGTTGATCGCCAGCACGCTCGCAGCGATCTGGCTGGGGGAGGGGTTCAACCGGGCGAGCGGGCTGTTGCTCGGCTGCGCCCTGCTGGGGACGCTGTTCATCACCGAGTTCCGGCTGCCCAGCGGGTCGGATGAGATCGAGAGCCTGGTCTTCGGCTTTCTGGCCGGGCTTTTCTACGGCCTGTTTCTGGTGCTGAACAACAAGAGGGTGCAGGCCGGCGGTTCGAGCCAGGTGCGCACGTCCGCCCAATTCCTGGTGGCGTCGCTGGTGATGCTGCCGGTCGTGGCTGTCAGCAGCGTCAGCCTGGAGCCGTCGGACATCCCCTGGATCGTGGCAGTGGGCGTGCTGCACGGCTTCGTGGCGCTGACGCTGGTGATCGCGGCGCTTGGCCATCTGAAGACGGTCGAGTATGGCACCATCGCCTACGGGGAGCCGGTCGCCGCCGCCCTGATCGGCGTGTTCGCCTACCACGAGAGCATTGCGCCGCTACAGATCGTGGGCTGCCTGCTGGTGCTTGGGGCGGGTATCGCGCGGGTGCTCATCAAAGAAGACGCATCGCGCTAGCATAAAATGTTTGACGGGCGCATTTCATTTCCGGGGCAAAGCAACACCGCAGAGGCGCAGAGGACGCAGAGAAGAACTAAAGCAATCTTCACCTATCTTTTCTCAGTAAGCTCAGGAGAGTCTTGCGTAATCCGGTGGTTTACCTCACCTCCAGCCTCGCTGCGCTCGGCTTGCCTCCTCTCCATGCCATGGAGAGGGAGGCGGCGAGGCGCACTAGCGCCGAGCGGGGGTGAGGTAAGCCGGGGCACGGCAACTCGCCTCTTCAATTCCTTGCCTGGGCTTACTTCTGCGCTCTCTGCGCCTCTGCGGCTCAATAATCTCACCCCCTATCGTGAAATGCACTCTGTTTGGTTTTCTTTCCATACTGAACAGGATGTGAGGATTATGGCTCAACAAACGGCTGATGTGATCGTCATCGGCGGCGGCATCACGGGAACGAGCGCCGCCTACCAGTTGGCGCTGCGCGGGCACCGCGTCACCCTGCTGGAAAAAAGCTACCTGGCAGCGGGCGGCACCGGGCGCACGGTCGGGCTGGTGCGCCAGCACTACTCGAACGAGATCACGGCGCGCATGGCGCTGCGCTCGCTGCACGTCTGGCGGGATTTCGAGGAGGCAGTGGGCGGCGACGTGGGCTGGGTGCCAACCGGCGCGCTGTTCATCGTCGGCCTGCATGACCAGGAAGGGCTGAAGGCCAACATCGCCCTGCAGCAAGGGGTGGGGATCAGCACCCAATTCCTGGACGCCCAGGCGGTGCGGGCGCTCGCGCCCTACCTGAACATCGAGGACATCGGCGGGGGAGCGTATGAGCCGGACTCTGGCTGCGCCGATGGCGTGATGGCCACCAATGCCTACGCCAGCCGCGCCAAAGACCTCGGCGCGACCATCGCCCAGGGCGTCGAAGTGACGGCGATTAACTCGGCAGGCGGGCGCGTCACCGGCGTGAAGACGACCCAGGGCGATTACAGCGCGCCGGTGGTGATCAACGCCGCCGGACCCTGGGGCGCGCGCCTGGCGCTCAGCGCGGGCTTTGAGACGCCGGTCGAAGCCAGCCGGCACCAGGTCGCCGTCTTCCAGCGGCCAGAGAGCCTGGCTGCCCAGCACCCCTTCATCGGCGACTTCGTGCAGGGCTTCTACCTGCGCCCGGAGACCGGACGCCTCACCCTGTCCGGCTCGCTCGAAGCCTCGGAAGCGGCCAACAAAGTTGACCCCGATCACTATGCGGAGACGGTGGATATGGAGTTCACCATCGAGATGGCGGAGCACACCGAGCACCGCGTACCGGCGATGGGCGAGGCGGAGATTCGCAAAGGCTGGGCGGGCCTGTACGATGTGACGCCCGACTGGCACCCGATCCTGGGGCGGATGCCGGGGCTGGAGGGGTTCATCTGCGCCTACGGATGGAGCGGGAGCGGCTTCAAGATGGCCCCGGTCGTCGGCGAGATGATCGCCGACCTGGTGACCGGCGAGAAGCGCTGCCCGATTGACCCGCACCCCTTCCGCTTTGAGCGCTTCGCAGAGGGCGATCTGGTCAGGGGGCGCTACTCGTACAGCATCATAGGCTGAGCGCGACCTCAGCTCCCAGGCCGCGCTCCTGCGCGGCGGCGAGCACGCGCGCGGCCAGGGCTGCGTCCTGTACGGCGTTGCCGACCGACTTGAAGAAGGTGATCTCGTCCGGATTCTGACGCCCCGGCTTCAGCCCGGCGGCGATCTCCCCGATCTCGGCGTAGACCTTATCCTCCGTGATCAAGCCCTGGTCGCGGGGGATGATCAGGTCTCCGGCTTCTGCCCAGGCGCTCGCCCGGTGATCCACCACCACGCGGGCGGCCATCACCACGTCGGCGGCGATCTCCTGCATCTGCGGCGTGAACGAGCCGATGCCGTTGACGTGCGCGCCGGGCGCAAGGTCGGCCAGGCGCACGACCGGCGTCGCGCTGTTGGTGGCGGCAACGACGACTTGCGCCCCTTCCAGCGCGGCAGGGGCGGACGGGGCGACGACAATCCGCGCGTCGTACAGCCCGCGTAGCTCCCCGGCCATCTGCTCCGCGCCCGCCAGACTGTGAATGCGGATTTCGGTAATCGGGCGCACCGCGCACACGGCGGCTACTTGCGTGCGCGCCTGCGCCCCCGCGCCGATCACGGCCAGAACGGACGCCCCCGGCAGAGCCAGTAGCTTGGTCGCCAGGCCGGAGGCCGCACCCGTGCGCAGCGCCGTCAGGATGCGCCCGTCCATGAGCGCCAGCGGCGCGCCCGTGTGCGCGTCCGTCACCAGCACGGCGGCGTAAATGGTCGGCAGGCCGCGCGACGGGTTGGCCGGGCACACCGACACCACCTTCACCGCGCTGACCGGCGCATCGTCAAGCTGGGCGGGCATGGTCAGCAGGACGCCGCCGGGTGTGTCCAGCGCGCTGCGCAGCGGCACGTGCGCCCGGCCTGTGGACAGGGCGATGAAGCCCTCGCGCACCGCGTCAATGGCCCCGCGCATGGTCACCGCCCCGCGCACTTCTTCCGCCGTGATGATCTTCATGTCCGCCTCTCCTGGCGCGCATAGGGTGATCGCTGCGCGTCCCTTGCTCCCCCGGCGATGTTGCGCTCAGGCTCATTAAAACACGGAACGCGCCGGGAGGAAAGCAAGCTCCGGGCGGGGGGCATATCCCACATTTGGGGCGGAGCCGGCCTTGTAGGGGAGGGTTTCAAACCCTCCCCTACGGGTGGATGACCGTCAATTCGCATCAGACCAGCCCTGTGGTGCGGGCGGATTTCCTGACGCGCGCTAAGCTATGCGCATAGCCATCTGCGGGCTGAGCAGGTACGGCACCAAATAGGCCGGGATGTTGCTGAAAGGCAGCACTTCCGGCTTCAGGTTGATGCCCAGGGCGCTGCTCATGAACTCGCGCCGCTTCTGAATGCGCTGCCACGCTTCGGGGTACTTCTGCGCGAACTCGGCGCGCAGGGCGTCGTCGGCCAGCGCGATCCCGTCCTCGATATTCGTGGTGAAGTAGGGCGTGCCCGTCGCCGGAATCACGTCCACCTGGATAGCCATGCCGGAGCGCAGCGCAATGTCGGAGCCAGCGTCAACGGGCGAATTCACCCATTCGTCGAGGTGGATCAGGTGGCCGGGGTTGAGTCCGATGCCGAAGAAGGGGTCGCCCACCCGCTGGTGGATGATGTCATATAGCTCGCCGCCCTTCACGCCGATCCCGACCCGCTCGTACCAGGCCGCGATAGCGCCGAAGTAGGGGGCGACCAGTTTCTCCACATAATCCTGGATTCCGGCGGGCAGCTCGCTCGCATCGCGCACCACGAACCCAGCGCGGGAGCTAAGGGCACCCCACAGGCCAAGCGCCGTCGTGAGCGGATCACCGTGCCCGATGACGCGCATGGAGGGGCTGGGCAGGCCGTATTTAGCACGCGGGCCGCTGGACAGCATGAGGTGCGCCGACCAGGGAATCCCGTTCAGCTTCATCAACTGCACCGCTTCATACTCGGTCATGCCCGGCTTGAGGCCGAAGATGACATTGCGCAGAGCTTGCGAGGCAAACGTGGCGCGGAACTCGAAGACGGCCAGTTGATCCACATCGTTGATCGCGCGCAGGCCGTCCGCTGCGCTCATGAAAATGGGCGTAGCGTTGATGACCAGCGCCGGATCGCCCGTAACGTCGCGCAGGATGTCGGCGATGTAGGACGGAATCTCCAGGCATGTCTGGGGCGAATCCGACTCGCGCTCGTCGAAGTACTTCCAGCCCACAGTCCCCACGCGGCTCCCGTGCTGGATGCCTTCGTCGCGCAGAACCTGCTCCAGGCGGGGGTTGCGGTCGCGCGGCTGGGCCAGCAGGCTGAAGCTCTGGTACAGCACGCGCTTGACCGGCACCGGACACAGCTCCGCGTAGCCCCAGCCCTCGTTGCCGATCAGCAGGGCGGGCTGCTGCTCGCCGGTGACGATCAGCATGGCTTCCTCGAAGCGAGGATCGTAGCCGGTGAGATAGGCTATGTTGGCGAAGTGCTCGCGGTCGCCGTAGACGACCAGGGCATCCAGGCCGGCGGCCTGGGCGCGGTGCCAGGCTGCTTTGAGGCGTGCGGCGTAGGTGGAAGCCGGAACGGACGGCTCGATAGTGGGCAGCCCGAAGTCAGGCAGCGCAAGGGGGGCAAGCTCAACTGTGCTCATCATGTATCCTTTACTGTTTATTGAAAGGCCAGCCAGAGCAGAAACTCTGTGGCTGGCGAGCGCGCTCACTCAAGACGGCGAAAGACAGCTCAGGGCAGCGCCCGGACGCTTTTTCGCTCGACAAGGGTCGGATACAGCACCCGCTGGTGGCGGGGAGCCTGGGGATTCTGGATGATCTCCAGCAGGTACTCGACGCTCTGCTTCCCCAGCTCGTCATAGTCCTCTCTGATCGTAGTCAGGGGAGGGTGGAAGAAAGCCCCTTCGGGAATGTCATCAAAGCCCACGACAGAAACGTCGTCGGGGACACGCAGCCCGCGCTCTTGCAGCGCGGCCATAGCGCCCAGGGCCATCTGGTCGTTGCCACAGAAGACCGCGCTGAACGGCGCACCGCTGTCGAGCAACTGCTGCATGGCCTTGTAGCCGCTGACTGGCGTCCAGTCGCCTTCCAGGCTCATGCCGGGTGTCAGACCGTTGGCAGCCAGCGTATCGAGCCAGGCCTTGTGCCGTGCCTGCGAGGCGTGCCACAGGAATGGCCCACTGATCTCGGCGATGGCCGTGTGCCCCCGGTCGATCAGGTATTGGGTGACTAGCTTGCCGCCATGATACTGGTCGGTGAGCACGGAGGGCGTCTGAGCGCCCAATTCAGAAATAACCTCAATGTAGGGAAAGCCCGCGCAAGCCTGGATCAACTGCTTGTAGAACTCATTCTGCACAAAGCCAAAGAAGATGATCCCGTCCACAACCCGGCCCTGCAGGTTGCCCAGGATGTAGGGAATCCGATCCCGGTCTGTGCCTTCCAGGTTGGAGAGCATGAGCTTATAGCCACGCGCCTGGGCTGACCGTTCGACGCTATCAATCAGCTTGGGCGGGCCATAGTAGCCGATGCAGGAGACGATCACCTCGATGACGCAGGCTTGCTTGCCGCGCAGCGAGCGGGCGATCAGGTTGGGACTGTAGTCAAGCTGGTCAATGGCCTGCAGCACCCGGCGGCGGGTCCTGGCCGAGACATGCGGGCTGTCGTTGATCACCCGCGAAACAGTCTGGCGCGAGACTCCGGCCAGGGCGGCTACGTCGAGGAGGGTGGCGCGCTTGGGTGGCGAAGTAGGCATCTTGCCTCTCCAGTTAGTGAACGATAACAATGGGACAATGGATTAACTCGCCGCCAGCCACTCGTTCCGAATCCGTATGGAGCAAGACAACCACATTCTTCGCACGAACCGCTTGACACAGCATTTGGGAACGTGTTACACTGTCATTGTGAACGATCTCATTGTATCTGAGTTTCCCGTCAGAGTCAATGTGACCTCGCTCAGATTTTGATGTGTGTTCACGTCCGCGACTAAAGGCGCTGTGCCATGCTCTATGCTGGGTTTTTCCTCAAGAATTCAGATTGGCGTGCGACCGCTACTGTCTGTGCACAAGCTGACTCACTGGCTGACGCTATTGTAGGCGCTCGTCGCTTCTCTGCAATAGCGGTCGGAATGGCGCCGTCTGCGCTCAGCCAGCTCTGTGACGAGGCTGTGCCGGCAGTGGTGAACTCTGGTCACAGGCGTGGCGCGCTGGCGGGCTAGCCCTGCCACCCCTCAGAAAGGAGAGACGACACCCTTCAGTTTCTAGCCTTTTCCCGTCCTGCTTAGTGGTCTTGCTCTATTGTCAGAATGACAGATTCTCAACCAGATTGTGAAGGAGTCTCCGAATGTTCAAGAAGCTGTGTACGATGTTGTTGGTGGTCGTGCTCGTCGCTGTAGCCGGGCAGTCTGTCTTGCACGCCCAGGAGCCGGTTACCATCAAGTGGTTGGAGTGGTGGGGGCCAGAATACGGCGAAGACGTCATGAACGAGCTGACCAGCCGCTTTGAGGCCGAGACGGGTATCCGCGTGGAGCGGACGACCGTCAACTGGGACAGCATGTACGACCTGCTGCTGACCAACGCCCAGGCGGGGACGGCTACTTACGACGTGCTGGGCATGGAAGCGTGCTGCTTCCTGTCGGGCATTGACAAGCTCGGCGGGCTGGAAGACCTGACACCCTACCTGGAGCGCGATCCTGAGTTCGTGGAGCGCCTGACGGCGCTTACGCCAGTCAAGTGGCGCGGCGGCGTCATGGAGCTTAACTGGTACATCTTCCCCTACGCCTATGTCTACAACATGGACATCTTCGAGCAGGCCGGGATCGAGCCGCCCAAGAACTGGGATGAGATGGTCGAAGTGACTCGCCAGCTCAACGAATCCGGCGTCGTCCAGTACGGTTTTGGCGATTCCTTTGGCGGCTTCATTCACCATGTCTCGTATGCGGTCTACGCCGGACGGCTGGCCCAGCTTGGCGGTCGGATGCTCGATGAGAATGGGCGCGCGGCCTTCAATTCCCCTGAAGGTGTGGCGGCGTTGGAGTCCTGGAAGGCGTTCATTGACAGCGGTCTGCTGCTGCCTGGCACCATTGGCCTGATGGAGACCGAGGCGCGTGAGGCTCTGGCGGCGGGCACTACGGCTGCCATGTTCGATGGCCCCTTCGCCCAGGTGATCGCCGAACAGATCAACCCCGATATTCACCTGGCATTTGCACCGGCCTGGCAGGACGTGTCTGGTTCCGGTGGCTATGTCTGGGCGGGTAGCGGGCTGTCCATCTCGTCGAACTCCAAGCATAAGGATGAGGCTTGGGAGTTCATCAAGTTCTTGCTCAGCGACGAGATCACTGTGTGGCTGACCGAGAAGAACAACATCCCCTATGCAACCACAGCGGCATTTGGCTCACTGGAAGAGTCCGATAGCCCGATCCTGAGTCAGATCCCCGCGATGCTGACCCAGGACCCGGAGCACAACCTGCAACTGGAAGCCCTGCCGGAGCAGGAAACGCTGCACCGTGAGTTTGTGGCCATGCTCCAGGAAGTGCTGGCGGGCAACATCAGCGCACAAGAAGGTCTGGATCGCGTTGCGGCGATATGGAACGAAGTGATTGACGCCCAGTAATCTCAGTGGGCAAAGCAAGCTGGGGCCTCTGGTACTCACCAGAGGCCCCAGCCTCTTGTTCGAGCAAGTATGGATTGACGCGCGCGCAGATGGCTTCCTGCCAGGATTGGCTCATCTGGTGGTAGTGTTTGGTTAGCGACGGCCCTGCCCGCACTTGGAGACACGTATCTGATGGACCCCAGGCAACCTCTTACGCCGCGCCCCGCCTCGGAGGGGGTGCTGGCTCAGCGAGCGGCGACGCCAGCCAGGTGGCGCTGGCGGCTTCCGCGCCAAAGCATCGGCTACTTGTTCATTGCTCCGGCCATCATCTTTCTGCTGCTGGTAGTCGCCTACCCGATCTTCACCACCGTCCGCATGAGTGTGTTTGAGCGCAACTACCGCGAGAAAACGACGACCTTCGTGGGCTTCGACCACTACGAGAAGGCCCTTGAAGACAAGGTCTTCTGGGACAGCTTGCAGAATACGGTCACGTACACCGCTGGCTCGGTGGTGTTTCATGTCCTCATCGGCGGTTTCTTCGCCCTGCTGTTGAACGAAAGCTGGGGAAGCGGCACGTTCCGCAACCTGATGCGCGGGCTGCTCATCTTGCCCTGGTTGTTCTCGATGGCCGCCTCGGCCCTGATCTGGTCGCTGCTCTACCAGGCCATCAGTCCGCTCAACTATCTGATCACCGAGAGCGGACTTAGCTCGGAGCCGATCGCCTTCGTGGGCGATCCGAACATCGCGCTGTGGTCGCTGGTGGCAGTCAACGTCTGGAAGTACTTCCCCTTCTACATGATCATGATCCTGGGTGGGTTGCAGTCCATCCCCCCGGAGCTATACGACGCGGCGCACGTGGACGGCGCAGGGCGGCTGCAACGCTTCCGCTTCATCACGATGCCTTTGCTGCGCCCCGTGCTCATTTCGCTGATTACGATTGACTTCATTACCACGTTCGGCGTGTTCGACATTGTCAAGCTGATGACCAACGGAGGCCCCTTCCGCGCCACCCAGACGGCGGCTTTCTACGTCTGGCAGAAGGGCCTGCGCGACGTGAACTTCGGCTATGGATCGGCCATGAGCGTGATCATGCTGATCATCGTGGGAGCCTTCACGCTGGTCTACTTGCGTGTCACTCAGAAGCAGGCGGTCTATGGTGACAAGTCTACAGCGATTTAGCAGGCGGATCAGCCCCTGGAACGTGCTGCTGGCGGTGCTGACCATCGCCGGCGCGATCGTGATCCTCTTCCCGATCGTCTGGATGGTCTTCGCCTCAATCCGGCCCACCAGCGAGACGCTGAGCAGCCCGCCGGTGTGGTTGCCGCAGGAGATCACCTTCGACGCCTACAAGAACTTGCTGGGCGACTCCGGGAAGCTCCAGTATTTCATCAACAGCTACGTGATCGCGTTCAGCACCGCCGGGGTCAGTGTGGTGCTCGGATCGCTGGCGGCCTACGGTTTCTCGCGCTTCCGGATCACCGGCGCGCGCGTGCTGCTCACGCTCATCTTCTCGCTGCAAATGCTGCCGAGCGTCTCGCTGATCATCCCGTTCTTCGATATGTCGCTGGCGCTGGGCATTCACAACACGCGGCTGGCGCTCATCCTGGCCGATACGGCCTTTGCGCTGCCGATCTCGCTGTGGATTCTCAAGTCCTATCTGGACAGCATCCCGGTTGACCTGGAAGAAGCGGCCATGGTGGACGGCTGCACGCGGCTGCACGCTCTGCTGCGGGTTGTGCTGCCGCTGGCGCTGCCGGGCTTGATTGGGACTGGCACTTTTGCCTTTCTGTGGGCGTGGAACGAGTTCATGTTCGCGGTTGTGCTGACGACCGGCCCGGACGTGGCCCCCTTGACCATCGCCATCTCGCTCTTCTTCACCCAGTTTGGCCGTGACTGGAGCTCGATCATGGCCCTGAATGTCATCGCCACGCTGCCGCTGCTGGTGCTCTTCGTCTTCCTGCAACGCTGGGTAGTGCAAGGCATGACCGCTGGCGCTGTGAAGTAACTTTGCCTGTGCCCGCCCGGACACGGCGCTGTTCAGCCGCCTGCTCGTGCGGGCGGGCGGCATTGCTCATCTCGAAGGAGAAGATAACGTGCGTATTGCTATCGCGGGTGTTTCGGTAGAAAACCTCGCTCAGTCACCGCTGTTCACTGACCACGAGCACATGCAGATCTATCGTGGCGCAGAGCTGCTTGAGAAGAATCTGTGGTTGATCCGGGGAATGGCGGCTCGCCTGCGCGAAGCTGCCGACGTGGAGATTTGCCCCCTGCTGTGGGCGACGGCGCTGCCGGGCGGCCCCTTGACGCATGACGTGTACCAGGCGATCAAGGAGGAGACGCTGGCGGCCATTGCGGCGCAGGGGCCGTTTGACGGTGTGCTGCTGGCTAATCACGGCGCGCTCGAAGCTGAAGGGCTTAGCCTGTCGGCGGACAGCGACTTCATCATGGCCGTGCGGCAGGCCATCGGCCCGGACACGCCGCTGGGTATCGCCTTCGACCTGCACGGCAACCTGACCCCGGAGATCATCCAGGCGGGGACTGTCTTCACTGCTCTGCGCACCGCGCCGCATCGCGACGATCCGGTGACGGGCTACCGGCTGGCCGACCTGCTGCTGGATGTCATCGAGCGTGGCCTGAAGCCGCAGACGGCGCTGGTGCGCGTTCCCCTCCTGGTGATCGGCGAAGCGACGATGACGACCTATGAGCCGATGAAGAGCCTGTATGCGCTGCTGCCAGAGCTTGACCAGCAGCCGGGCGTCATGCAGTCAATCATCATGGTAGGCTTCGCCTTCAATGACAAGCCCTGGGTGGGAATGTCCACCCTGGTGACGACCGAAGATGATCCGGCGCTGGCCCAGAGCCTCGCCGAAGACCTGGCCCGCAAAGTATGGAACGCCCGGCACGACTACACGTACAAGATCGAGACGGCGGGCGTGGCTGAGGGGCTGGCGCGCGCGGCTGAGGGTGGCGTCTTCCCTACCTATCTCTCAGATGCGGGCGACAATACCACCGCCGGCGCTCCCGGCGACCTGACGGTGGTGCTGCAAGAGGCGCTGGCCCTGGGCATCAAGGACGCCGTATTTGCCGGCATCACCGCCCCGCAGATCGTCCAGCGCTGCCGTGAAGCGGGCGTTGGCGCGCAGATCGAGATCGTGCTGGGAGCCGAGCACGTCTCCGCGCCGCACAAGACCATGAAGGTGACCGCTACCGTCGAGGGATTCGGTGAGGTGCTGGAACTGGGAGGCTTTCAGCCCTACCGCAGCACAGAAGGGGCATGGGCCTGCGTGCGCATTGGGGACGTGCTGGCGACATTCCACGAGGTGCCCATCGGCATCACAACCCCCCACCACTTCTCCAGCATGGGCATCAGCCCCACCGCCCACCGTCTCTACGTCGTTAAGCTGGGCTACCTGCATCCTCAGCTTGAGGATGGCGCCAAGCGCCATATCATGCTGTACAGCCCCGGTCTGACCCCACTCGACCTGTCCCTGATACCCTGGAAGCACATATCCCGCCCGGTGTTTCCGCTGGACGCAGAGATGACCTGGCAGCCCTAGAAGCTGTTTGCAAAGTCCTGTATCCCTTCCCCACGCACTGGAAGGGGGACTTGACGGCGGGTGAGGCTAAGCGTGAGGGGTGTGCCTGCTTCTATGGTCGCCTAATACCTGTCCGCCCCTGAACACAGAGAGCTTCAGGGGCGGACAGTGGAAAAGATGCTCAGCAGCGCCGCCGTCGCGTTGTACGGCGCAAGTCTCACGGCCCGCAGAGGGTGCTGAAAGGCTCCGATCGCTGGCGAGATGTCCTAATCTCGCACCGATTGATACTTCTCGTCAATCTCGATCATGCGCTGCACTTTGGGCGCTGAGGGAGTGCCCTCCTCGTACTCGGATTGCAGCCATGTCTCGACAATGGTTTTGGCCAGCTCTGGCCCGATGACGCGACTGCCCATCGTGAGCACCTGGGCATTGTTGCTCTTGCGGGCGCGCTCGGCGGAGTAGGTATCGTGGCACAGCGCGGCGCGGATGCCGGGCACCTTGCAGGCGGTGATGGCCATGCCAATGCCGGTGCCACAGATCAGAATGCCGCGATCAAATCCTTCTTGGGCTACGGCTACGGCCACGCGCTCGGCTACGTCCGGGTAGTATTCCACACGGTCGCTGACAGGCGCGCTCAGATCAACGATCTCGATATCGGCATGGGCCTTGCGAATGTAGGCACTGATAATCCCCAACAGCGTCTCACCTGCATCATCGCTACCAACGGCAATCCTCATCTGCTGTCTCTCCTCTCACAGAAAGAACGTTCCCCCGCCCGGTGATGCGGTGGACGGGCCCGTTAACGAGCGCTGTCCTGGGCGAGCAAAGCGCGGGCCGTCCGGTCATCGGTGCTGAGGACTTTTGCATAGTGTCCCCGCAGCGCCCCAAGGATCGCTTCCACCTTCAACAGACCGTGTGCGATGGCGAACGATTGTGGGATGTGCCGCAGATCGTCCAGATCAATGCCGATGATGCGCTTGTTGATCTCAAAGTCGTCGCAGCATCCCTCGATATCGAAGAACCGCCCGCACATCTCACCGACGATGCCCTCTGAACGCAGCTTGCTCAAGTCGCTGCGCGACAGCAATCCCGCGCGCAAGAAGCTGGAAGCTTCGTCTTGCACCGTGCCAATGCCCGTGATCGCCACATCAACGGCCCTGGCCCGCAGGATTGCCTCGCGACAGGCCGACTCGTGCATCAGCACTTCGCGCGATTCCGGATGCTCAACCAGGACAGGGGCGTGTAGATCATAATGCCGTCCGCCCAGCTTCTGGGCTACCATGCGGGCCAGATCGGGGCTGTCAATCGCCAGCGCCCCGACGCCGCCCAAAAGCTGGACGACATCAATGTTCTGCGCATAGTGGTCGGGCAGGGCGCTCACCGCCGCGTGGACGCCCGTCCCCCACGCGACGCCAATGGACGATCCCGGCGGCAGACCCTCGATGGCACGCCCGATGCAACTGGCTGCGAGACGCCCAATGGCGCCGAGCAGGCTCTCGTTGGTTTGGTCTGGAGAGGTCTTCAGGATGTAGGCGTCCTTCAGCCCGAAGTGCTCGATGAGCTGCTGCTCCAGCTCGAAATCGCGCGATGTGGGCACCCGAATCTGAATCTCGACGATTCCCTTCTGGTGGGCTTCCTTCAGCAGGCGGGAGACCGTTGACGAAGACACGTCGAGGCGGGCGGCGATGTCACTCTGACTGATGTTGAGCTGGTAGTAGAGGCTGGCCACGGTCGCCAGCAACTCGTCGCGTTGATCCATGAGGAACCTGCCAGTAATGGACCGCCAGACAGCGATCCTGAGCTCATTTCTTCGCTAACCATCAATATTGTGGCAATTATATCAGACGCAGTCTCCGTCCAGCAGTCTCAACTTGGACTTTCCCGTCATGATCTCGTCTGGTGCGCCTGCGCGCGTGCTTGGCAGGCCGGACAAACAACCTTGAAGGATCAAAAATGGCCACAGAAACTCTGCGGCGCTCACCCTGGCCCGGCATCTATCTCTATGGAAAATCTATCATTCTTCGCAAGAACTGTCAAGCAATGCTCCACCGGAGGCGGTTCATGGTGAAGCAGAGGGCCAGCCCCCAGGCGCACAAAATGCGGGAGCGCGCAAGAGAAGAATCCGGAGCGTTCTCTTCCATCTTCCCTATGTTTCACTCGCTGGCAGCCCACGAATGAGGTGCCAAATGGGTGGTGTCGCGAGGGATGAGGCGATTGACAAATAGTGCGACCTATGATAACTTGTGAAAAAACACCCAGCGTGTGCACGAAACTTCACACGTAGCCGGTTCGCGCTTTGGGTTAGGTGCTCACAAGTGCGGTTCTTTTTTTGGAGAGAACTCTGCTGTGTCATGTCCCATAGATGCCTTCATCTTCGATCTGGACGGTACGGTCTACCTGGGAGATGCCGTGCTGCCCGGTGCCGCAGAGGGAATCGCTGAGCTGCGGTGCAACGGCAAGCGCACCCTCTTCGTCAGCAACAAACCGCTCGAACCGCGCGACGCCTACGCTCGCAAGCTCACCCGGTTGGGCATCCCCACTTCCCCCGAAGACGTGATCACCTCCGGTTATGTGCTGGGCTATCACCTGGCCCACACCGAACCCCATCTCCGGCTCTATGTGGTGGGAGAAGACAACCTGCTGAATGAGCTACGCAGTCACGGTCTGACCATTGTGCCGGAGTTCATGGACCAGGACCCCATGCAGGTGATCGCGCCAGAGGGCATTGACGCGGTGGTGATCGCCTTTGACCGCACGCTGGATTACCGTAAGCTGAACACAGCCTATCAGGCACTGGTCAGGGGGGCGCGCTTCTTCGCCACCAATCCCGACAAGACCTGCCCCATGCCGGGCGGCGCCATACCCGACGCCGGTGCCACCATCGCCGCCCTGGAGCACATGACGGGGCGCAAGGTCGAGCTATTGGCCGGCAAGCCGTCCAAGCTCATGATTGACGTGGCGCTGCACAGGCTGGGCGTGCCGCCCGAACGCGCGCTATTGGTCGGTGACCGGCTTGAGACCGACATCACGATGGGACAACGGGCAGGCATGTTTACCGCAGTGGCCCTGACCGGCGTCTCAAAGCGCGACGATGTTCAGAAGATGTCCTCTCCGCCGGATTTCGTCATCGAAAGCCTCAAGGAACTCGTGGACTTGCATTGTTAGCGCTGGCCTAAACAAGGGAGGTGAACAGCAACAGTTACTCGATCCGAATTGTCGCGTCCGTGCATTTCAGTTTTAGCAAATTAAGGGAGAAAACTATGAACCGCAGACTTCTCTCGCTCCTTCTCGTGCTTGCCCTGGCCCTGCCTGTGGGAATGTCCGTTACGAGCGCGCAGGACGAATTTGACTGGCGCAAGTACGAAGGCACCACCCTCCGTCTGCTGCTCAACCAGCACCCCTATCAGCAAGCTCTGGTGGGCGAGCTGGACAAGTTCACGGAGCTGACGGGCATCCAGACAGAGTACGATGTCATCCCGGAGCAGAACTATTTCGATAAGGTCACCATTGACCTCTCTGCCGGCGACGCCAGCACGTATGACGTGTTCATGACCGGCGCCTACATGATCTGGCAGTATGCGCCCGCTGGCTGGATGGAGCCGCTGGAGCCGTACATCAACGATTCCGCCAAGACCAATCCAGACTACGACTTCGAGGACATCCTGCCCGACCTGCGCAACTCGGAGATGTGGAACCTGATCCCCGGTCGTGAGAACCTGGGCGTAGGCTCGCAGTACGCTCTGCCGTGGGGCTTTGAGGCCAACGCGCTGATGTACCGCAAGGACCTCCTGGAAGAGCTGGGACTCGGTGTGCCCAAGTCTCTGGACGAGCTGGTGACCACTGCCAAGGCCCTCAAGGACGCCAATCCTGAAATGGCGGGCATCGCGGTGCGCGGCAGCCTCAACTGGGCGACCATTCACCCCGGCTTCATGACCATGTTCTCCAGCTACGGCTGCGTGGACTATGATGATGAAATGAAGCCGCAGATGAACAGCGAGTGCGCTGTCGAGGTCACCGAGAAGTGGGCCCAGATGGTCCGTGAGTCCGGCCCAGAAGCCTGGACCACCTACACCTGGTATCAGTGCGGCTCGGACTTCGGCGCGGGCAAGGCGGCCATGCTGTTCGATGCTGACATCCTGGGCTACTTCCAGAACCAGCCCGGCACGGCCCCCGAGGGCGTGCTTGGCAACATCGCCTGGGCACCCGGTCCGCTGGGGCCTGACGGCAGCCTGCGCACCAACATCTGGATCTGGTCGCTGGCGATGAATGCCGGCTCCAAGCACAAGGATGCCGCCTGGTACTTCCTGCAGTGGGCGACGGGCAAGGACTTCCTGACCACCGCCGCTGTGGACTACACCTTCGTCAACCCGGTGCGGCAGTCCATCTGGGACAACCCGGACTTCCAGGCCCGTCTGGCCGAGCAGACCGACTACTACAAGACGTTCCAAACCGTCAGCGCCAACGACATGAAGATTCAGTTCACGCCGCAGCCGCTCTTCTTCGAGACGACGACGGAGTGGGCCGGGGCGCTGCAGGACATCTACGCCGGGGCCGATGCCCAAGCGCGGCTGGATGAACTGGTCGAGAACCTGACCTACATGCTCGAAGATGCAGGTATCCTTGACTAGACTGCACGAGCGCTGAAAGGCCTGGCAACTAGGAGATGGCGGCCTTGCCGGGCAGGGCCGCCACTCCTGGCTTATGCTGGGGCTTTCGCAAGCCGTTCAACCCAGGCGATGCTCAACCCGCGTTAACTCTTGCTGGAGAATATGATGACAGGAGATTTGGCGTCTGTGCACGCAACTAGTCTTCAAACACTGGAGGTTCGTGCACGGTTACCGTTCTTGGTCCGCGCACGGCCCTACCTGATTCTGCTGCCGGCACTGCTCATTCTGGTCGGTATCCTCATCCCCTTTGGCATGGGCGTCTATTACTCGCTGACGGCCTACTCGCTCAACCGCCCAGGGAGCCTGGACAACTTTGTGGCACTGCGCAACTACGACCGCATGATCCACAGCTCGGGCTTTGTCAACAGCACGACCATCACCCTGAAGTATGCGCTGTCGGCTACCGGCGTTGAGCTGGGGCTGGGGCTGGGCATCGCCATGCTGCTGAACCGGGACACCCTGCTGGCGAAGATTCTGCAAACGACCCTGATCTTCCCTATGATGGTTGCGCCGGTCATCGGCACACTGATCTGGAAGCTCATGATGCAGCCCAGCGTTGGCATCCTCAACCCCATGCTGAACACGGTCGGGCTACCGTCGCTGCAATGGGCGTCGGTGCCAGAGACCGCTTTGTTCTCGGTGGTGCTGGTGGATGTATGGATGTTCACGCCGTTCGCCGCGCTGATTCTGCTGGCCGGGCTGCGCTCATTCCCGCGCGAGCCGTTTGAGGCGGCACGCGTGGATGGGGCTTCGTTCTGGTTCACGTTCCGCAACCTGACGCTGCCCATGCTCACCCCGTACATCATCATTGTGGTGCTCTTCCGCTTCATGGACTCGCTGAAGATGTTCGACATCATCTTCGCGATGACCGAGGGCGGCCCGGGCAATACGCTGATGACCTACCAGTTGACGGCCTATCGCACCAGCATCCAGTATCTGCGTCTGGCGCAGGGCCTGCCCTATGCGGTGACGCTGTTCTTCGTCATCTACTTCACCAGCCAGACTCTGGTAAAGTATTGGGGCAAAGCGCAGCGCCGCGCCGCCGGCTATTCGAATTAGGAAACCAGCCATGGAGACGAAAGTCATCAACAAGCGGATGGGCCGCATCATCGCCGATGGGCTGATGGTCGCCTACTTCCTGTTTGCTCTGTTCCCCATCTTCTGGATGGTGCTGATGTCGCTGAAGAGCACGGACCAGTTGTTTACGACCCAGTTCGTGTTCAAGCCCACGCTGGAGAACTATCACGCCATTCTCTTTGGCGATCCGCGCGCGGCGGCAGGTGTTGTCGCCAAGCAGGAGTTCCCGCGCAACTTCATGAACAGCGTCATCATCAGCAGCGGGTCGGTCATCGTGTCGCTGATTGTCGGCGTGCCCGCAGCCTACGCGCTGGCCCGCTACAACTTCAAGGCCAAGGAGAACCTGGCCTTCACGTTCCTGTCATTCCGCTTTGCGCCTGAGCTTGTTGTCATCATCCCGCTGTCGGTCATCTACCGCAAGCTGGGACTCTATGACACGTATTACGGGATCATCTGGGTGTTACAGCTTGTCACCTTACCCTTGTTGATTTGGGTTCTGCGAAGTTACTTCGAGGATGTGTCTCCAGAAATCGAGCAAGCGGCCATGGTGGACGGCTATCCCTGGTGGCGAATCTTCTGGCGGATTCTCCTGCCCCTGGTGCGACCTGGCCTGGCGGCAGCTTCGCTGCTGGCCTTTGTGTTCGCCTGGAACACCTTCATGTTCCCGCTGATCCTGGGGGCCTCGCAGGTTCAGACCGTCACGGTGTCGGCACTGGGCTATGTCTCGTCAGCGCAAGCGTTCTTCAACCGGATGGCCGCTGCCTCGGTGATCGCGTCTTTCCCGCAGATGATCGTCGCGCTCAGCATCCAGCGCTACCTGATCCGGGGTCTGAGCTTCGGGGCTGTGAAAGGTTAGGAAGGCATCTGACATGGCCAAACTTGTACTGGAACATCTCACGAAGGATTTCGGCAGCGTTCGGGCGGTGAATGATGTCTCGCTCGAAGTCGAAGACGGCGAGTTCCTCGTGGTGCTAGGCCCTTCCGGTGCCGGCAAGACGACCACCCTGAAGCTGATCGCGGGCGTGGAAGTGCCGACCGGCGGCATGATCTACATCGGCGGCAAGCTGATGAACGCGATCGAGCCGCATCACCGCAACGTTGCCATGGCCTTCGAGAGCTACGCGCTGTACCCGCATTACAGTGTGCGCGAGAACCTGAGCTTTCCGCTCAAAGCCCCTGGACGCAAGTTCACTGCACAGCAGATTGACAGCCGTGTGCAAGAGGTCGCTGAGCTGCTCAACATCCAAATGCTGCTTGACCGGCTGCCGCGTATGCTCTCCAATGGTCAGAAGCAGCGCGTGGCGCTCGGTCGGGCGATGGTACGCGAGCCAGACGTGCTGCTGCTTGACGAGCCGATCTCGCACCTGGACGCCAAGCTGCGCCACCGGATGCGCACCGAGTTCAAGGCACTGGAAGCTGCCATTCGCGCGACGACCATCTATGTGACGCACGACTACCTCGAAGCCATGTCGCTGGCCGACCGCCTGGTTGTGCTCAAAGAAGGCACGATCCAGCAGATTGGCGGCCCGCACGAGCTTTTCGTTGACCCGGTCAACGTGTTTGTGGCACAACTGCTCGGCCATCCCCAGATCAACCTGCTAGAGTGCACGCTGCAGCGCACCAATGGCACGCTGGAGCTGCTGAGCACCGACGGTGTGATCAAGCTGGAGGTGCCCGAACGGTTGCAGGGGGTGCTGGTGGACAGCAATGCGGATCGGATCATCGCTGGCATCCGCCCGCAACATCTCCGCGTGGCGCACAGCAAGAATCCGACCAGCGATGTCTGTTCTGGCACGGTCTATGTCTATGAGCGGCTGGGGACGAAAGGAACGCTGACCGCTACAGTGGGCGCACATCGGCTGGACGTGATCACCTCCATCGAGGACAGCTTCACCATTGACGAGCCGGTTAATCTGACTATTGACCATACTCAGCTCTCGTTGTTCGATGCCAAAACGCACAGGAATATCCTGTTCAACTAGGGAAAAATCATGGCCGAAGTCCGGTTGGAACACGTCTACAAAACCTATCGGGGTGGCGTTGAGGCCGTCATTGACCTGAATCTGACCATCAGTGACGGTGAGTTTCTGACGCTGCTAGGCCCGTCCGGGTGCGGCAAGACCTCAACCCTACGCATGATTGTCGGGCTGGAAGACATCACCCGAGGGCAGATCATCATCGGCGACCGCGTGGTCAACAAGCTGGGGCCGAACGAGCGTAATGTGGCGCTGGCCTTCGAAACCTACGCACTGTATCCGCCGTTGCGCGTCTATGACAACATCGCCTTCTGCTTGCGAGCGCGGGGCACGCCTCACGGTGAGATTGACCAGCGGGTGCAGGAAGTCGCCCGGATGCTGGACATCACCGACATCCTCGAGCGCAAGCCTGCCGAGCTAGGCGGTGGGCAGAAGCAGCGTGTCTCGCTGGCCCGCGCCCTGGTGCGCGAGCCGGATGTCTTCCTCATGGACGAGCCGCTTTCGCACCTGGACGCTGCCCAGCGCGCGCACATGCGCTCCGAGCTGAAGCGCCTGCACGCCAGGACGGGCCGCACGACCGTTTTGGTTACCCATGACCAGTTGGAAGCCGTCGCCATGGCCGAGCGGATCGCCGTGATGGACCTGGGCGTGCTGCAGCAGGTTGGGGCTTTCAACGACATCTTCAACGATCCGGTCAACAAGTTCGTGGCAGGCTTCATCGGCGAGCCGCCGATGAACTTCCTGCCATGCACTGTGTCGAGCCAGGCGGGAGAGGTCATGCTGCGGGCGACCGATGGCAGCTTTAGCGTGAAACTGCCGCCAGAGCTGGCCCACAAGGTGCGAAACCATAGCAGCGAGCAGGTTGAGATTGGCATCCGTCCCATCAACATCGTGGCCGCTCACCACCCGAACGGTAATGGTGCTGTGGAAGTCGAGGCCAGAGTCTTCACGTTCGAGGCGCTCGGCGAAGAGGGCCAACTGGCCGCCACAGTGGGCGACCAGCAGGTGCTTGTCGTCACCCCGGCGACCGATCACTTCGAGCGGGGCGACAAAGTGTGGCTGGAGATGCAGACCAAGCGGCTCCACCTGTTTGACGCCAAGACCGGCCTGGCCCTGTAGGGCGACTGGCGAGCATCGTGATGTATGTGCTGGGCGTGGACGGCGGAACAGAGGCCGTCAAAGCCGCCATCTTCGACGTTGAGGGGAATCAGATCGCCATCGGGATGCGGAGCTACGCGACGCACTTCCCCAAGCCGGGCTGGGCCGAGCAAGACCCCGCCGACTGGTGGGAGGCGCTGGTCGGTGCCGTGCGCGACTGTCTCGCAGCGTCCGGGGTGAGGCCGGAAGAGATACAGGGCATCAGCGCCGACGCAACGACCTGTACCCTGGTGCCAGTGCGGGCCAGCGGCGAAGCCCTGCGGCGCGCGCTGCTGTGGATGGATGTGCGGGCGACCAATCAGGCCAAGCGCATCTTCCAGACCGGGCACGAGGCCCTGCGCTACAGCCTGGCCGGCGTCAGCGCCGAGTGGATGCCGGCCAAGGCGCTGTGGCTCAAGGAAAACGAGCCTGACCTGTTCGAGCAGACCGACTACTTCATCGAGTACACGGACTGGCTCGCCTACCGGCTGACGGGTCGCTTCGCGCTCAATCTCGATACGATCACCCAGCGCTGGTACTACCATCTGCCGAGCGGCGGCTGGTCGCCGGACTTCTTCGAAGTCATCGGTCTGGGCGGCGTCGAGCGCAAGTTCCCCCAGGACGTGCTGCGCGTGGGCGAGATCGTTGGCGAGCTATCTGCGCCGGCGGCCCAGGCGCTCGGCCTGCGTCCCGGCACACCGGTCGCCACCAGCGGCGGTGATGCCTTCGTGGGCATGTTGGGCCTGGGCGTCGTCAGGCCCGGCGACCTGGGCGTGGTCATGGGCTCCTCCAACGTCCTCTCCGGCTTCACAAGCGATGAAGTGCACTTCCCAGGCATCTTCGGCAGCTTTCCTGAGGCGATTGTCCCTGGGCTGAATCTGATCGAAGGGGGGCAGGTCTCGACCGGCTCGATCCTGAACTGGTTCAAGCGCAACTTCGCCGGAGACGCCGTGAGCGAGGCGCAGGAGCGCGGGGTTTCCGTCTACCAACTGCTCGACGCCGAGGCCAGCCGGATCGCTCCAGGCTCGGACGGGCTGATCGTGCTCGATTACTTTCAGGGCAACCGCACGCCGCACACCGACTCGCTGGCGCGTGGCGTGGTAGTCGGGCTGTCGCTGCAAAGCAGCCGGGCGCATGTCTTCCGCGCGATGATGGAAGGCATCGCCTATGGCATGAAGGACATTCTCGACACGTTTCGCCGCCACGAGGTCACGATCTCACGGATCATCGCCTGTGGCGGCGCGACGCGCAGCGAGCTATTCATGCAGATCTATTCCGACGTGACCGGCTATCCCATCGCCACCACCTGCGTCGCCGAAGCGTCCCTATTAGGGTCGGCGGTTGCGGCGGCGGTGGGCGCTGGTCTCTATCCTACGCTGCGCCAGGCCGCCGAGGCCATGGTCACAGTCAGTGGCGCTTACCAGCCAGACCAGCGCCGGCACGAAGCCTACCAGTTCTATGTGGAGAGCTACCGGGAGACGTATCAACAGCTCAAGCATGTCATGCACAACGTGGTACGGCATCTCGAATGAGCGTGCCCGCCCTGGTGGAAGGGGCAGATCAGACTCGTGCGATCAACTGCCTGCGACGGCCCCTGGTGATTGGGTCGTGGTGAAGCTGGCTCATCAAGGGAGACTGCGACCAGTAACCAACAACCCATCATCCCGCTCATCATGCGGAGTCGCTCTGGCTTCTCCCTGAGCAGACAGCGCTCACCTTCGGGCATCATGTTCGCATCCGGCAAGTTCCATCCCGTGACTCTTGCGCCTGGCACATATAGCGAGACAAGAAGAGACAGACCATGACAACCATCAGCCCCATCTACGTTGGCGATGACGCGCTTGCCAACCTGCTGCGCTACTGCGCGGAGCAGAAGCTCACCCGTTTCACGCTGGTTTCGGACACCAATACCCATCGTGCCCTGGGCGCGCGCGTCGCAGACGCGCTGCGCGCTGACGGCTGCGAGGTGACTACCATCGTCCTGACCGGCGACGAGGTCATCGCCGACGAGCGTTACCTGATCACTGTGCTGGTCAACGCGCCGCTGGAGCCGAGCACGTTCCTGGCGGTGGGGACTGGCACGCTGACGGACATCACGCGCTTCGTCAGCCACCGCATGGGGCGCAAGTTCATCTCGCTGCCCACAGCCCCGTCGGTGGACGGGTTCACGTCTATCGGCGCACCGCTGGTCCTTAACCTGGTCAAGCACACCGTCATCAGCCAGGCTCCCATCGCCCTCTTCGCCGACCTCACCACTCTGAGCGAAGCTCCGCACCGGCTCATTGCGGCGGGCTACGGCGACATGATCGGCAAGATCACCTCGCTGGCCGACTGGCACCTGGGATCGGTCGTCTGGGATGAGCCGTTTGACGCGGCCATCTTCCGGCGTTCGGAGGGGGCGATTGAGCGCTGCATCAGCCACACCGAGGCTATCGGCCAGCGTTCGCCGGAGGGCGTGCGCCACCTGATCGAAGCCCTGATCGACTCCGGGCTGTGTATGCTCGATTTCGGCGATTCGCGGCCCGCCTCCGGCGCGGAGCACCATGCGTCCCACTATTGGGAGATGTTGCTGTTGCAGGAAGGGCGGCCTGCGGTTCTGCACGGGGCCAAGGTGGGCTTCGCCTTGATTCACATCGCGCGGCAGTATGCGAAAGTTCGCGCGCTGAGCCGCGAAGAGATGCGCCAACGCCTGGCGGCGGCCAGGCTGCCCGACCGCGACGCTGAAGTTGCCGCGATCCGGCAGGGCTACGGCGTCGTGGCTGAGGATGTCGCGCGCGCTCATGCCGCATTCCTGGACATGACCCAGGATCAGTTCGACGTGATCAAGCAGCGCATTGACGAGCGCTGGGATGCCATCCAGCAGATCGCGGCCAAGGTTCCTCCGCCAGAACAGATCGCCAGCTACCTGGAGCAGGCCGGCGCTCCTACCAACGGGGCCGCGCTCGGCCTGACGGATGATGAAGTCGCGCGGGGGCTACAGTACGGCCACTACCTGCGTAGCCGCTTCACGGTGATGAAGCTCAGCCGTGTATTGGGCATCCCGCTTGGCTAACACCCTGGTCTTCGCTACCTTGAGGAGTTATGAACTGTGCAGCGGCAAGAAATCATCGCCACCTATGAACAAGACCCGCGCGTTGACGTACTGATCATCGGCGGCGGAATCAACGGCATCGGCACCTTTCTCGACCTGGCTTTGCAGGGTGCCAGCGTCTTGATGGTGGACAAGGCAGATTTTTCCTCCGGGTCCAGCGCCGCCTCATCGCGCTTGGTGCACGGCGGCCTTCGCTACCTGGAACATGGCTCGTTCGGCCTGGTGCGCGAGTCCCTGATTGAGCGCAACCGCCTGTTCGTCAACGCGCCCCATGCTGTGATGCCCCTCCCCTTCACCATCCCGATCTTCAGCCGCTTCTCCGGGATGCTGAACGCCCCACTCAAGTTTATCCGTCTGCTGAAGAAGCCCAGCGAGCGCGGCTGGCTGGTCGTCAAGCTGGGCATGATCTTCTACGACTGGTTCACGCGCGGCTTCCGGGTGACGCCGACCCACCGTATGCTGTCGCGCGCCGAGGCCCTGAAGAAGCACCCGACGCTCAACCCGGCGATCAAGGGGGCGGCTTACTATTATGACGGCATCATGCCCTATGCCGAGCGCATCAGCCTTGAGCTGATCATGGACGCCGAGGCCAGCAGCGAGCAGGCTCACGCCCTCAACTATGTCAGTCTGGCGGGCGTGAACCGCGAAACGGTCACCTTGCGCGATGAGATGTCGGGCAGCACGTTCGCGGTGAGGCCCTGCGTGGTCATCAACGCCGCCGGCGCGTGGATCGATCTGGTCAACGGGACGCTGCGGCACAAAACCCGCTACATTGGCGGCACCAAAGGCTCGCATATTATCGTCGAGCATCCGGAGCTATGGCGGACGCTCGATGGTGGGGCCATCTACTTCGAGCACAAGGACGGGCGGATGTGCATCATGCTGCCGCTGGGTGACAAGGTGATCGTCGGCGCAACCGATCTGCGCATTGACGACCCGGACGAAGCCGTCTGCTCGGACGAGGAGATTGACTACTTCCTCCATTTCACGGAGCACGTGCTGCCCGGACTGGCCCTCGACCGGTCGCAGATCGTCTTCCATTTCTCCGGGGTGCGCCCGCTGGCAAACACCGACCAGGAGTTCACCGGCCTGGTGACTCGCGAGCACTCCATCCAGGTGTTGGAGCCGGATCAGGAGCACGCCTTCCCGGTATATTCGCTGATCGGCGGCAAGTGGACGACGTTCCGCTCCTTCGCTGAAGAAGCGACCGACAAGGCGCTGGCCTTCCTGGGGCGGGCGCGGCGCACCAATACCGAGAACCTAGCCATCGGCGGCGGCAAGGCGTACCCGCGCGGCGAGAAGGAGCAGGCCGCATGGCTGGCCCGCGCCCAGGCGCAGACGGGAGTCGCGCTGCCGCGCTTGCAGACCTTGTTCGCGCGCTATGGCACGCGCGCCGAAGTCGTTGCCCAGTACATCGCTGCTGGTGAAGATGCCCCGCTCGACGATGCGCCGGATTACAGCCAGCGCGAGCTTCTGTTCCTGGTTGAGCACGAGAAAGTGGCTCACCTGGACGACCTGCTTTTGCGGCGCACGCTGCTGGCTATGCTGGGGCTGGTGACTGGCGGGGTACTGCGCCAGGCCGGGCAGATCATGGGGTCTGCTCGTGGCTGGAGCGCGGAGCAGGTTGAGGCGGAAATCCAGCGCACGAAAGATATTCTTGTCAAGCGGCACGGCGTTCCGGAGGAGCGCCTGCGCTCGGAGTAGACGGGGCTGCGATCAACAGGGACAGGCGATGCCAGCGGAACAGCTTCTTTTAGGCGTTGACATCGGCACGACGAACGCCAAGGCACTGCTAGCGACTCCGGACGGCCAGGTAGTGGCGCAGGCCACCACCTGCTATGAGTTGTCCACGCCGCAGCCGGGGTGGGTTGAGCAGAACCCCGAAGACTGGTGGCGCGGTGCGGTCGAGGTCATGCGCGGTGTGGTCCAGAAGGCGGGCACGCGGCCCGACCAGGTCGCTGCGATTGGGATCAGCGGGCAGGGCTGCGCCGCCACGCTGATCGATCGCCAGGGCAACGCGCTGCGGCCCGGCATCATCTGGATGGACGCGCGCTCCGAGGCGCAGTGCGAGCGGATGCGGCAGTCTGCCGCTGAGCGCATCCTGCGTATTAACGGCAAACGGCCCGCCCCGTACAACTTCGACCCCAAGCTCGTCTGGCTCCAGGAACACGAGCCGGAGATATTCGCGCGCGCCTGGCACAGCCTGACCACGACCGGCTATATCAACTTCCGCCTGACCGGTGAGCCGGTCTTGAATGTGTCGGACGCGAGCATCCCCTTTGCCTTCGACCAGCGGGCGTGCGACTGGTCAGACGAGCTAATCGCGGCGTTCGGCGTGCCGCGCGGTCTGTACCCGCCCGTCGCGCCCTCGCAGCAGATCATCGGCGGCCTGCTGCCGGCTGTGGCCCAGGCTGTGGGCCTCAAGCCTGGCATCCCGGTCATCGCTGGCGCGGAAGATACCTCAGCGGCGGGCCTGTCTGTCGGCGCAGTCGAGCCGGGGCAGGCCATGCTCTCGCTGGGCACGGGCGGCTCGATCTACATCGTGACCGAGACGCCGCTGGCCCATCCGCAGCTTCTAATCTTCGCCCATGTGCTGGAGCAGAAGTGGTTCGCCGGGGGAACCATTGTGGCCTTTGGGGCGTCGCTGGCCTGGGGGCGCGACCTGCTGGGGCGCAGCGATTTCGAGCAGATGACGGCGCTGGCCGCTCAAAGCGAACCGGGCGCACAGGGACTCATCTTCCTGCCCTATCTGAGTGGTGAGTTGCAGCCGATCAACGACGGCAACGCACGGGGCGTGTTCTTCGGCTTGAGCCTGAACACGGGCCAGGCCGAGTTCACCCGCGCGATCATGGAGGGCGTGGCCTTCGCGATGGCCCACAACATCCTGGTCGCCGAAGAAGTCGGGGCGACCGTGAGCGAGCTACGCGCCGTCGGCGGGCCGACGCGAAGCCCGCTGTGGTGCCAGATCATCGCTGACATCACAGGCCGCCCCCTGATCGTGTTGAAGGATAACCCCGGCGCGCCGCTGGGCGATGTGTTCCTGGCGGCTGCCGCCGTCGGCCTGATTCCCGACGCGGGCCGGGCTGCTGCGCAGGCGGCCCAGGTGGATCGCGTCTATGCTCCCCGCCCGGAAACGCAATCGCTCTACCGCGACCTGTTCGCCACCTATCGCGCGCTGTACCCCGATCTCAAGGCCCGCTTCGCGCAGTTGGCGGGGCGGGCTGCTGGAGAGTTGTAACAGACCTCGCGCGCGCGGCAATTCGTGGTGTTACGGAGCGCGGATTGCCTTCATGTACGATAGACGGCGAACCGGATGGCGTGGCTCACACGCCATCCGGTTCCTGGGCACACATCCGCTCCGTCACGAGTTGCTGTGGTAGCACGCGCGACCGTATACCTCGATTTCGTCTTTCATGGCCTGCAACAGCTCCGGGTCGTAGGGCACTTCATGGCTGGGCGCAGCGATGTAACCCCCGCCGGAGGCCAGCTCATCAATCCGCCGGCGGACTTCGTGCCGTATGTCGTCGGGCGTTGTGCCGGGACGATCCAGCACGAACTGGCTGTCCAGGCCGCCAAAGAAGGCGATCCGCTCGCCGTACTCACGCTTGAGGGCCGCCAGGTCATTGCAGGGCTGGCAAGGATTCCACATGTCCGCGCCCATGCCGACGATGTCCCCGAAAATGGCTTCGATCTTCCCGCAGGAATGCTGGTTGACGAGGATGCCGTGAGCCTTCATGCAGTCGTAAAGGCGCTGGGTGTGTGGCTTTATCACCCGCCGCCACAGATCGGGGGACATGAACAGCCGATCCTGCGTGCCCCAGTCGTCGCCATACCAGATCATATCCAGACTCGCCACCTCATGGAACTTCGTGATCAGCGCGATCTTGTAGTCAGCGAGCGCACCCAGCAGATCGGACATCAGGTCGGGTTCGAGCGTGTAGTTGATCAGGGCTTCTTCCATGCCCAGCAGCAGGTAGGATCGCTCGAACAGCCCCATCTCGATAAATCCCTGGATCAGGCATTGATCCCGGTCAATGACTGCTACGGCGTCTGCGACGCTGTCCCAGTCCAGAGCCGACACGTCGGGAATGGTCAGTTGGTCACGCCAGCAGTGCAGGTCTTTGATCACCGGTGCTACCGGCGAGGGATAGGTTCCGCCTTCTGCTCCGGCCTCGAAGGTCCAGTGCACGCCAAAGGCGTCATAACCGGTGTGGATCGGGCGCTCGACGACTGGGGGGTAAATGATCCTTATCGCTTCCGGGCCACAGGGAACCCAGGCGGGACAGTCACGCTTGATCGCCCGCAGCATATTGTCTTTGGGGTGCATCAGGTACTCCTATTCGTGTGCAACGCCTATTGCCCCACGAATTCTAACACGGAACGGGCGCTACGACTGCGGCAGCCTCATCGGACATTACTGCACGCTCACTATCATGCGCTGGATATAGTCCCCCGCAGGATACGAGTTCCAGCCATCGTTGATAGGCTGGCTCAGGTGGTAGCGGATATCCAGCGTATACTGCTGCCCACCTGACCATCCATCCAGGAAGGCCGACCAGGCACGACAGCCGCTGCTGATGGCATACACCAGGAACAGGTCGGGAGCGACCTGCACATCGTTGATGTAGAAGGTCAGCGTCAGTGGCCTTGCGATCTGGTCTAGCGTCGCTGCATCTATCGCACACCAGGTGAACGTCCAGCGCCGCCTCCCAGGATTCGTTGTTTGGGAGTAAGTCTGCACCCCCGGCGACATGAGGTCAATATACCTCAGTCCGTTCCACAGGCTGGGCGTCTGGTCGGCTTCTGGCATGTTAGCCGGACGTGTCACCGTGAGAGGCAAGGTGGGTCGTTCAGGCTGCTCCACCATCTTGTCGAGCGATAGCGAGTAGGCTCCTCGCTCGTTGTTGAAGCCGCGCGCGATGATGGTGTAGGAACCAGTAGCAGGCAGCTCAAAGTAGTAGATGTAGGCATTGTAGTTGCCGCCGCTGTCGTCGTCCTGCCACAGAAGAACAAGCTGGGGCGTCTCCTGGTACAGCTCGAGATAGGTGTCGAATTGGTCGCTCGCCATGAAGATGTACACCCGATCTCCGGCCACGCCCTGGAAGTGCCAGGTATCCCCGAAAGTGTTCAGCGTGCTCGAAACGATGCTTCCATAGGCCAGATACCCTTTGTCTTCATAAGCCGGAGGAGCGCGGCGCCGGACCCGATTAGGCGCTGCTGAAGGCTCCTGGTAGAACGTGGCAAATAGCCCCTGAGGATTCTCGATCAGGTCAGCATCATTGCCATAGGGAGGGGTGTATTCACCGATGAGCACCAGAGTGCACCAGGAACTGACCGGCAGGTAATCCAGATCGTCTCCAGTCAGGATGACGGATCCGTTCTCGTCAGCACGCATCGAAAATGCGACAAAGCCATCACCGCCTTCAGCAAGCCCGATCAGCCGTTCACTAGGACGGAAGACGCGAACGGCCCTGAATTCATGGTAGCACTCGTCAACATACGATGCGCTCCGCGTCATGTCTGCATCCGCAGCGCGCGAAACGTGTTGCCTGACGCGTTTCGGGATTTTTGAGCCTGCCTGGACACGGATTGAGCCGAAGCGAGATTGGCCGGTACCTGGCTGCCCAGGTGTCGCACGGAGCCGCGATAGCTCCGAGCCAGGCGACCAATCGGACGGCTGCGCTCCGGCGGAGAACAGCGGGATTGCCACAAGAAGCAGAAGAAGACCTGAGGACGATACAACATTCCAGCGGGATAGGATACGCATCGTGCCCTCCTCTCATTGTTGTGAACCGAGGGCGGTTTGTTGCTGCCGGATTTCCTCGCTCACCATGTCTTCGAGATCGGCGTAAAAAGTGACATCGTCTTGTCGGCCAATGCTCTGGGCAATCTCTCGCGCGTCCGTATATTGTCTTTTCGCCTGATGCAAAAGTGACGCCGGAGCATCTGCCATTTGCGCCAGCCAGTAATAGCAGTCGCCGATATAGCCTGTGAAGAGCATCCGGTGTTCCGGCGCAATTCCCGGAATCTCCAGAGCCTTCTGGTAGAGATTGACGGCCCCATAGTAATCACCGCTCAACTGCAAGAGATCCGCCTGCCAGCCATAGGCCAGCGCAGCATCCTCCGCGACCGTTGGATCGTTTCGTTCCTCGTACAGGCTGATGACCTCATTGGCGAGAGACTGGAACTTGTCGCAAGCATCATCTATCGTTTCCTGGGTGACTTCATCGCTGGGCGTCATCCCACACATCACCAGCATCACCCGTGCTTCGTTCATGCGCAGCCGCGAATACACGACGGGTTCTGTCTGCCACAGGTTGCCCGTCTCATTGGCCTTCTGGATGTAGTCCAGCGATTGTTGGAGCATGGCCAGGTCGTAAGGCTCGTAGGGATTGTCCCCCTGTTGCGTCACGCAGCCGTCGCTTTCCGGCGGACTCCACCTCGCTTCGAGAAACTTGGCAGCGGCCAGACCAGAGTAAGGGCGAAAATAAGCTCCCTGGGTCACCTCCTCGGCCTCCTCGAACTGGGCGGTTGCGCGCGCGACCTGATCAAGCACGCCCTGCCGGTCGCAACTCCATGCGGCCTGTCCCGCCAGCCGCAGGTACGTGTTACCCAGCAAGATATTCAGGACTTCGCGCCCCTGCATCGTGCTCCAGCCGGGCACCGCCTGCGCCGCCAGGAAGGATTCGCGCGCAGCTTCGTAGTCCTCTTGCAGCAGGAAGTGAGCCAGTCCGTCCACCACGTAGGCCAGTGCTTGCGTGCGGGAGCTTAATTCGCCCTGCGGGTCCTGGTCATCCACGACCGGAATTGGCCTGCCGAAGCGGTGGTGCCCCGTAATCTCCCAGGCATCCGCATATTGCTCCCGGTCTATGACAAACACCGGCTCGATCTTCATCACGTCATGTTCGTCGAGCTCGACCTTGCCATAGACGAGGATGGTAGCCCGGAACTTCCTGGCAAGCTCTTCCGCGCTGGAAGCCAGATCGTCCCCTGCTACGCGGCCTACGATCTCCGGCCCGCGATACCCGTAAGTCAGCCGCATCCGCTCGGTCAATGAGGCGCTAAGCTCCTTATTCAAGAGCAGGCCAAATTGCTCAACCATCCGGTCAGCAGGCTCAGGGTCTATTCCCTTCTCTCTGAGGTCTGACGTGTCGAAATAGGCGACAGCGATGCCAAGCTTCTCTTTGATCGCCGGATCGGTCGGACTCGGAGGCGGTGTACGTGTCTCGTTGGCCAGCGGTGCGCCGAACTGAGTTCCCAGCATGACCACCAGGAACAGGCTGGCCAGTGCCAGCAGCCCGGCCCCGACCACTGCCAGCCGTTGCAGAACTAGTCGCCAGGGGAACAGCGGGCGGGGCAGCACGCGCATCAGGCGCTTGAGGCTCTGTCTGTATTCCTGGGTCAGGTCAACATACTGGAGATGAGACAGGCTCATGTCGGCCATTGACTGGCCTGCCTCTAGGCGGCGCACGATCACCGGATAGATGGCCTTGCCCTCGCGTTGGGCCTGTTCGATCTCTGCGCGGCAGTACGGTGACTTGAGAAAATCGGGGGAGACGCAGGCTATCATTCCCTCTGACGCGGAAATCTGCTTTTTAAGCTCTTCAATCCATTCTTCGCCCGGCTCGATCCCTTTTTCGTCAACATCCATCCACAGAGCGTAATGACGCTTGCGCAAATCCCTTGCCAGTTGGTCAACGGCCAGGCGGTCGCTGCGCGAGTAGCTGATGAAGATCTGAGCTTTCTGCTGCTTCCTGCTCTTGTCTGGCAGAGCGGAGCCAGCAGCGGGGCCTTCTGGAGAAGTGGTCGCTGCGGGGCTGGGCGGACTCGTCTTCCCGCGCCGTCTCAGCAGTCCGCGCCGAACAGCAGACTTGGGCGGAGGGGGCGTTGTGGGTGGTGTGGGCAGTATGGGAAGTGGTGAGGATTCTGTGTGGGGCGGCGATCCCGAATCCCCTGGTGGATGCTGCAAGTGGGAGTCTTCGCTGGGCGCGCTCGATTTCTCCCTCTCAGGGTGGATCCGACGGTACCATCGCTGTGCCGCCCCTTGTCAGTCCCAGCCGCTTATGTCACTGTCATTATCAGACAAAACGGGGGTCAATTCAAGCAGCTTGTGCGTGTGGGGTGCATCCTCGTCAAGGATGCGCGGCCCGCATCACGCCAAGCGCGATCACGTCCGCCATGACGACAATCGCCGTTGGCTGCCAGTGTGCCAACGGGCAAACGAACCGATGCGTTGGTAAGCAGCAAGTTGCGCTGTCTTATTGTATACTTCTTTTGGCGGGTCGAAATGCGCGAGCGGTGGACTGTGCAGCCGCTCTCTGGTGTTGCGAACTGGCCCACCGGGCCTCTTCGACAGTGATTTTCGCCCTCTGAAGTGACCGTGCATCGTCGCGCAGTCTGCCCCTCCAGGCCACTCCAGGTCTTCCCCAGTTCGGAACTCATTACTCGCACTTTATGATGGCTTCAGAGCACTCGCTCAAGCTAATCGAGTCTGGCGGGCCGAGACCCGCCTGAGGTCGTGTCTTAACGTCCAGAAGCCCCACCCCTACGCTCGTGTTTCGACTCTGACCGGGCGGAATTGGCGGTTACGTGTTCTGGGTGGGGAATCGGTTCAATGTGGTAGTGGAGCACAACGGCGGCGCCCTGCGCCGAACAACCTGTAGCGTAAGAGGAGAGAAAGCGATGTGCGACAAGAGTATCACCCCGAATCCCGAGTCTGTCCCTGTTTCAACCCCTGGAGTGAGTCCGCAAGTGTCTGCTATTCCTGTCCCCTTCCCGGAACCCTTCCCTGGCCCCTTGCCCTATCCAGAGCCGATAAGGCCGCCGGACTGGTGGCGTTGCCTGCGTTTCGGTGCAGTCAGTGGCCGCTACGAAGGCGAGATGACAGCACCAAATGCCGGAAAGTACGCTCTGGACTTGCGGGTGGACATTGATCCGCGCTACGCCAATTCCCCGGTGATGAACCGCGTGAGTGGCGACTTCTATGAGGTGTTCCAGTTTTCGTGGTCTGGCAAGACCTTCAAGTGGCGGGTGTACCGCGAGTCCTGGATCGTAGACAATCCGACTGTCACCTGGAGCAGGTGCTCTGTGAGCATCACTGGGAGCATCCGGTACTGGAAGGGTATCCACATCATCACCAATGTGGAGATTGTCATCCCCTGGCAAGGAATGCAAATGGGCCCGGCTGAGGCCAAGTTCACGCCTATGTTTGGCAGCAGCTCAACCTATAGCTGCGTCAAGAAGTCCCACGCCTTTCGCGAGGTGACGCTGGAGGTAGATGCCTGCCAGTCAGTGGATGCGGAGCCTGTCCTGCCAAGTTACGACACCCACGCCCACTCCAGCCGTCCCGCAGACCTGCCGCAGCGGACGCTCACTATCCAGGAGGCCTACCGGGAGGCGGGCGTTGATCTGACCATCAACCCTGCCCGAACCATCATTGATGACAGCGCGGCGGCTTTTAGCACCTGGTCAGTGGCCGAGCTTCATGACGCGATGGAACAGTATTTCAGCCAGTACGCGGGCACCTGGCCGAAGTGGAACGTCTGGTGTCTGCTCGCCGGCACCTTCGAAACTTCATCGGTGGGAGGCATCATGTTCGACGCCGCCCAACAGTACGGCGGAGCCGGGGAGGCTCCAGAGCGCCAGGGCTGCGCTGTCTTCCGCAACCATTCCTGGTTCAGCAACCTGGTGGCGAATCCGGCGAATGATGCTCAGGCAGCATCCATGCGCCATTTCCTGTATACCTACGTCCACGAGATAGGTCACGCCTTCAACTTCCTGCACTCCTGGAACAAGAACAGGCCCGATGCCCTGTCCTGGATGAACTACGACTGGAAGTACGACGACCGCAACGGCGCAGGAACCTTCTGGGCCAATTTCAGAATGCGCTTCGACGACGAGGAATTGATCCACATGCGCCATGGTGACCGGGCATCAGTGATCATGGGAGGAGACCCCTGGGCTTCCGGCGGGCATCTGGAGGCGCCTACCGGCGCGATGGCCGATCTGGTGGGGGCCGCACCCGTTGAGGTGCTCCTGCGCTCCAAGGGGTATTTCCAGTTCATGGAGCCGGTCACTGTCGAGCTGCGGATCAAGAACATCGCCGGCCTGCCGCTCGAACTGAACACGCAGCTTGAGCCAGAGTTCGGCGGGGTCGTGATCTATATTCGCCGTCCAGACGGGCGCATCCTGGAATACGCGCCTATCCTCTGCAAGCTGGCGACTCCCGAACTGAAGGTGTTGAAGCCGACGCATGAGGCTGTCGAGGGTGAAGATCGCTACAGCCAGAATATCTTCCTCAGCTATGGCACCTACGGCTTCTACTTCGACGAGCCGGGTGAGTATCTCATCCGCGCTTCTTATCGAGGGCTTGGGGATGTCCTGATCCCCTCCAACGTTTGCTCTGTGCGCATCGGGCGGCCCGTGTCGCAGGATGAGGAGCGCATGGCCCAAGACTTCTTCACCTACGAGACGGGGCTGGCCCTCTACCTCAACGGCTCCAGCTCGCCCTTCCTGAAGAAGGGCATGGACACTCTGACCACCATTGCTGAGCGCTATCCTGATAGCCCGGTGGGTGCCCATCTGTCGCTGGTTCTGGCGCAGAACCTCGGTCGGCCCTTCTTCCGCATCAAGGACGGGAAGCTGCGTGAGGCGCGCGCCGCAAGCCCGGAGGAAGCGCTGGCGCTCACTGCTCGCGCGCTGGAACAGCAGGAGCGAGACGCTTCGACCTTCTCGAACATCGCCTACCATCAGTTGCGCCGCACGAGGGCTGATCTGATGGCCGCTATGGGCGAGGAGGCCGAGGCCAAGAAGGAGCTGAGGACACTTGTCGAAGACCTGAAGAAGCGAGGCGTCAATCCGCCCGTGCTGGAGGCAATCAGGGCGTATGCCAAGGGCCTCTAAGTGACGTGCTCGAAGAGTAGCAGCGGCGAGAGGGGGAGGGGCACATGAGCCTTCCCCCTCTCCGGAATCCTACAGCATACGAAAGGAGACTCCAGTGCCAGGCACAACCCAGCAAAGCCCAGTCGTCCGCATCGTGATAGTCGCCTTCGTAACCCTCGGCATCGCTGCCTACATACTCTCCATCGTCCTGATCGGCCTGTCCAGCCTCGACCACACCAACTTTCAAACGGTCAAAGACGAGCAGGGCGTTGCGAAGGAGGAGCCTGCGCCACAGCCA
This sequence comes from Aggregatilineaceae bacterium, assembly GCA_040767545.1. Taxonomy (GTDB): domain Bacteria; phylum Chloroflexota; class Anaerolineae; order Aggregatilineales; family Aggregatilineaceae; genus UBA2029. The sequence goes on from JAXGOK010000014.1 coordinate 58,519, forward strand.
CCCATCTCTGCCGTCTTCAGTTGGATTATGACAGGGATAGGCGGAGTGCTCGCCGTCAATTTTGGCCGGGTGATCGGTGTGGCCGTGAAGCAATCGAGCATTGATTCCCGGATAACCTCACGGTCTCCCAAGACCCTGGCTACTTATACGCTGGGGTCAATCGGAAGCGGACTCAGACAGATCAAGCCGAGGGAATTGTTCGTGGTGGTATATGCTGTGGGACTGATCATCGCAGCGCTCTTCTACTGCCTGGACGGCGGCCTCAAGTCCGATGCGGGCACCATTGCCGCCGATCTCGAAAGCCAGTCCAAGACACTGGTTGGTGTCTTTATCGGGGCAATCACCAGCGTGATAGAAAGAGAGTAGGCGTTTCAGCGAGAGGGTGAGCAGGCAGAGTGATTCCGCTGAGCCAGACTGCCTCCAGAAGCGCGCCCCGACTGCGAAGCGGGGCGCTCTGCTTTCTGGTGTGCTGGCCTGTCCAGTGCTGCCAGACTTCACCCGTACCCAAACGGCTCATCCGCCACGATGTACTCGACCTCGCCATTCGCCACCGAGATGCCGAGGTACGTAGGGGCATAGACTTTCAGGAGAATGGTCTTCGTCACATCCTTCGTCTGAATGTCAATGTCAACGGTGACAGGCCCTATCGGGATTTCAGTCCGGAACGATTCGGCCAGCCCCAGCAGCAGCTTTGTGCTGATGTGCGCCCTGCGGACGAGCTTTTCGCCGTTTACATGCAGAACTACGGTGTCATCGGCGAACCCGTCCTGCAAGTCAATGACGAGGGTGACCATGTCTTCTGCTTCGATCCCGCTGGGCGTATCTTCCCCTTCGTGTTCTTTCACAGCAGCCTCCTACCGCAAAGACTCTGACCACCTAATTCTATCATGGTTCCTGGCTCTCATGGGCTTTGTGGCCGGTACCTGCCGGGAACCGAAGCCTGCCTTCCCGAAATCCTGCGCGGGCCGTCTCGCTGATTCCCCTTTGCCCGCGCTCGCCTTTTGTGGCACGATCAGCACCAAGATGCCGGCCTGATTGCCTTTTTTGCTCCCCAGGAGAGATTTATGCCTGACACGACGCTCGATATATTCTTTCGTCCGCATGGCATCGCCGTGATCGGCGCCTCGCGCGATCCGCAGAAGCTTGGTCACGGCGTGGTGCGCAACCTGGTCGAGTACGGCTACAACGGGCCGATCTACCCGATCAACCCGCACGCCGCCGACATCTACGACCGGCGCGCTTACCCCTCGGTGCTCGAAGCGCCCGACCCGCTCGACCTGGCGATCCTCGTCGTCCCGGCGCGGTACGTCCCCGCCGAGCTGGAGCTATGCGGGCAGCGCGGGATCAAGGCGGCCATCGTCATCAGCGGTGGCTTCCGCGAGATCGGGCCGGAGGGCGCGGCGCGCGAGCGCGAAGTCGTGCGTATCTCCCGCCAGTATGGGATACGCTTGCTCGGCCCGAACGGGATCGGCGCCATTGACACGCACACCCCGCTCAACACGACGTTCGTCAAGGGCACGCCGCCTCCCGGCGACATCGCTTTCCTGTCGCAGTCGGGCGCGGTCTGCGCAGCGGTGATTGACTGGGCGCGCGGGGCAGGCGTCGGCTTCAGCCGGCTGGTCAGCCTGGGCAACCAGGCGGACATTAACGAGGCGGAGATGCTCAGCGCCATCGGGCGCGACGAGCAGACGCGGGTGATCACCGCCTACATCGAGGGCGTGTCCGACGGGACAGCGTTCGTCGCGACGGCCAGCGACGTGGCGCGCAAGCTGCCGATCATCGCTCTGAAGGCTGGGCGTGGCTCCGGGGGGGCGGCGGCGGTCGCCAGCCACACCGGGGCGCTCGCCGGGCGCGCGGAAGCGTATGACGCAGCTTTCCGGCGGGCGGGCGTGCTGCGCGCCAGCACTATGGAAGAGCTATTCGACTGGGGGCGGGCAATGGCCTGGCAGCCGCTCCCCCAGGGTAACCGCGTCGCCATCCTCACCAACTCCGGCGGGCCGGGCATCCTGGCTGTGGACGCGCTCGAAGCGGCGGGGATGCAGCTTGCCCCGCTCACTGAGGAGACGAAGGCGTTCATGCGCAAGCGCGTTCCGGCAGCGGCCAGCGTCAATAATCCGGTGGACATCCTCGCCGGGCCGGGGCCGGCCACTTACGCGCTGTGCCTCGACGCCCTGCTGAGCGATCCCACGGTGGATGCGGTGGTCGCCATCACTGCGCCGCAGGACTGGTTCGCGCCGCTCAGCCTGGCCGAAGTGATCGGCGAGTTCAACGGGCGGGGCAAGCCGGTGCTGGCCGTGATCATGGGGCTGGCCTCGGTCAGTGACGCAACCGCCGTGCTGCACCGCCGTCGTATCCCTAATTTCGCCTTCCCGGAGCGCGTGGGCAGCACGCTGGCGGCGATGTGGCGGCGCAAGCAGTGGCTCGACGCCAACGGCGAGCCGTACCAGCCGCATCGTCCGGAGGGTTGTGACCGGCTCGCCGCGCGCGCGGCCCTGGAGTCCGCTCCGGCGGGCGGGTGGCTGGCCCCGGAAGCGCTCGACGCGCTGCTCGAAGCCTACGGCATTCGCGTGCCCGGCGCGGGCCTGGCCGCTGACGCGGATGCTGCCGCCGCCCTCGCTGGACAGATCGGCTATCCGGTCGTGCTCAAGCTGGCGGCGGCGGACGTGGTGCACAAGAGCGAGATCGGCGGCGTGGCTCTCAACCTGGACGGGCCGCAGGCGGTGCGTGCTGCCTTTGCCGACCTGCTGGCGGGTGCCCGCGCGCATGGCGTGCCGGAGACAGCGATTGAGGGCGCGTTCGTGCAGAAGATGATCCCGCCGGGCGTGGACTTGATCGTGGGCACCGTGCGCGACGCGCAGTTCGGGCCGCTGGTCATGGCGGGCGTGGGCGGCACGCAGGTCGAGCTGCTGCGCGATGTGGCCTTCGAGCTGGCCCCGCTGACGCCCAAGCAAGCTGGCTCTCTGCTCGACCGCACGGGGGCGAGCAAGCTGCTGGCGGGCTTTCGCGGCGCGCCGCCTGCCGACCGTGCGGCGGTGATTGACGCCATCGTGCGGCTGGCCCAGCTTGCTCACGATCACCTGGACGTGGCCGAAGTCGAGATCAACCCGCTGATGGTCATGGAGAGCGGCGCGGGTGCGTGGGCTGTTGACGCGCGGGCGCGTGCGGAGCGTGCCCAAGCATAGACTCGTCTAAGAAGGGACTATTCAGGGGAATAACTATGCCTCAATCTGACACGATCACTCCAGGGCCATTCTTCCTCGCCGGGGGGCCGGTCGGCGTCCTGCTGATTCACGGCTTCACCGGCGCGCCGCCGGAGATGCGCCGGCTTGGGGATTACCTGCACCGCGAGGGACTGACTGTCTCCGCGCCACTGCTGCCCGGTCACGGCACCACTGTCGAAGACTGCAACGGCGTGCGCTGGCAGCAGTGGGTCGCGCACGTGGAGGGGGCGCTGGCCGATCTGCGGGCGCGCTGCGCCACCGTCTTCGTTGGCGGGCTGTCTATGGGCGGGGTGCTGGCCCTGCACCTGGCCGCCCAACACCCCGACCTGGCCGGGGCGCTGCTCTACGCGCCCGCCATCCAGGTCTCCGGCGGCTGGCGTCAATGGATCGCGGCCCTGCTCAAGCCGGTGGTACGCACGTTCCCCAAAGGAAAAGACGACTGGGCAGACCCCGAAGCCCGCGCCCTGGTGTGGAGCTACGACGAGCATCCGGTAGCAGGCGCGCACCAGCTTTTCAAGCTGATCGCTCATGTCCGGCGCTCGCTGCCGCGCGTGACTGTCCCGCTGCTGGTCGTCACCAGCAAGGCTGACCCCGTCGTGCCGCCAACCGTCGCTGACCTGATCGCGCGCCAGGCGGCGACGGACGACATCACCCTGCTATCACTGGAACGGTCGGGCCACGTGGTGACGCTCGACGCTGACTGGCAGCTTGTGGCCGAGAAATCGCGGGCGTTTATCCGCGCTCACCTGTCAGCAGAATCCGAAGCGGGGACTTGAGAGCGCACAGGCCATTTTACGTAACGGTAGTAGCGCAGGCTGGCCAGAACCAGGCCCAGGCCGATGCCCAGGTAGAGGATAGCCAGGAGGTAGCGGGGTAGCGCCGACTGGCGCAGGGCGATGCCCAGCCCCATCATGAAGGCGATCAGCAGGTAGGTGGGCGGGGACTGGAAGGCCAGAGGGTTCGCGCGCTCCGCCAGGCGGCTGATGCGCCGGATGTTCTTGTCCGCCACGCGCGAGAACTTGAAGCGGTAGATCAGCACGCCGCAGGCCGCGCCGATGGTCAGGTGCAGCAGGGCGTGCGCTGCGTCTTCGGACGCCAGCCAGCCGTAGGCGCGGGCGCAGAGCATCGCCCCCGCTGCGCCCCACAGCAATCCCGCTGCCAGGTACAGCCATCGCCGCCCGACGGTGGGCAGCGCCGCTACCAGCAAGTTCATGATCGCCTGTCCTCGTCATGGGTGCTTCAACCGACCTGGACGCATTCTAGCGCATCCTTCCCCTGCGGTCATTGACTTTGGTCAAGTGCTCAGCGTGGGCAGGCAGTAGGGATGCTGCTCTGCTCGCCCCGGTTAGCCTCACCCCCCGGCCTCGCTGCGCTCGGCCTGCCCCCTCTCCACGACGTGGAGAGGGGGCGGCGAGGCGCGCCAGCGCCGAGCGGGGGTGAGGCTAAGACGAGACTTCCGAAGTCTTGGAGACTTCGGAAGTCTGAATCACACGCTCGCTTGGGGGAAGTATCTCCGCTCAGAAGGCCAGGATCGTCTGCGTGCCGTAGATGAACAGCAGCACGCCAGCGACGACGCCAATCCAGGCCAGCGCCCGCTTATAGATGTTGAAGCGCTGCACGTCGGTGATGACCATGTACGCGCCGGTCAGCGCGTGGATCAGCACCGCGACCAGGAAGGCGATGTCTACCGCTTTCCAGAGCGGGTCGTCCAGCCGCTCCAGCACGCGGCTCACGTCAATGTGGCCCGGCGGATAGTGCACCACGACCATGTGGAGCGTCAGGAAGACGAGCAGCGCCACCGCGCTCCACCGCTGCATCTGGAAGATTCGCATGGCCGCCTCCTCTCACTCCAGCGCGAACAGCAGGATCGGCACCCCGCCAGCGATGACGAGAATGCCGGACACGACGATCACCGCGTAGAACAGGCCGCGCCGGTACTCGGTCACCTGGAAGTAGTGGCCGATCAGCAAGCGGATGCCGTCCACGCCGTGATAGACTACCGCCGCCAGCAGCCCAATCTCCAGCAGGCGGAAGAAGGGCTTGCCCAGGAACTCCATGCGGTCGTTGAACGTCTCCGCGCCGCCGTTGATGCCGCCGATGACCCATATGTGCAGCAGCAGGTAGATCACCAGGGCCACCCCCGTCAGGCGGCGCAGGACAAAGGCAATGAAGCCGGTGCTGCGGTACATGCTCACTCACCTCCTGAGCGCGCCGGGGCCTCGCCCACGACCTCGATGGGCTGGTCGAGCCGGCGCTGGCGCTCGGCGCGCGCGGCCTCGAACGCCTGGCGCTTCATGACCAGCTTGCGCAGCGTCTCGATGGCTTCGGTCGGGTTCAGGTTCTTGGGGCAGGCGTCAATGCAGTTGAAGATGGTGTGGCAGCGGTAGACCCCGTCGCCGCGATCCAGGTCGGCCAGGCGCGCTCCGGGCGCGCTATCGCGCGGGTCGAGCACGCGCAGAAACGCCTTGAGCAGCGCGTGCGGCCCGATGTACTGCTTGGTCAGGGCGATGACCTGGCATGATGAGTAGCAGGCCCCGCACATGATGCAGTGCTCGGCGTCGCGCAGCGCGGCGACCTCCTCCGCGCTCATGCGGAACTCTTTTTCGGGGATGTTCTCCGGCGGGATCAGCCAGGGCTTGACGCGCTGGTACTGCTCCCAAAAGCTGCTGCGATCCACAACCAGGTCTTTGATGATGGGCAGGTAGGCCAGCGGGCGCAGGGTGAGGACTCCCTTGCGGTCGAGGTGCTCGCGCAGCGGCGCGTCACAGACAAGCATGTGCTTGCCGTTGACGTTCATCGCGCAGCTTCCGCAGATGGCGTGACGGCACGAGCGGCGAAAGGTCACGCTGCCGTCCTGCTCCTCTTTGATCTCGTGCAGGGCGTCGAGGATGGTCTTGCCCGGCGGAGCCTTGACCCGGAACTCCTGCAGATACGGTTTCTTGTCAACATCCGGGTTGAAGCGCTGGATGCGGATGGTTACGGTGGGGACAGAGCCGTTTGTCGCCATACACAATGCCTCCGGCAAAAGTCTTCAGTGGTTGGTGATCAGTTGTTAGTTCACTTCCGGCCTGCCTGCGCCCTCTTCGCGCCGCCACAGGATGCTCGACGATCGCTGGCCGCAGACTGATGACCGAAAACTGATGACTCATAACTCTGTCAATACTTGCGCTCCTGCGGCGGGTACTTCTCCCAGTCAATGGTCACGCCCTTGTAGCTCAGCGCCGGGCCGTCGGGCGTCTTGTGAGCCAGCGTGTGCTTGAGCCAGCTCTGGTCGTCACGCTTGGGGTAGTCGGTGCGGGAGTGCGCGCCCCGGCTCTCGGTGCGCTCCAGCGCGCTGACGGCGATCACCTCGCTGAAGATGAGCAGGTTCTCCGTCTCGATGGCCCCCAGCACGTCGGTGTTGAAGCGTCGGGAGCGATCCATGACGCGCGCCCACTCGAAGCGCTCTTGCAGGGCGCGGATGTCGGCCAGGGCCGTCTTTAGCCGCGCTTCGTCGCGGAAGATGCCGACGTTGGCGGTCATCGTTTCCTTGAGCGCGCGGGCAAGCGCCGCCCAGGACTCGCCCTTGCCGTCCGGCGCATCGCTCATCAGGCGGGCGATGCGCTGGCGCGAGAACGCGGTCGGGTCGCCCTCGACCGGCTGGAGCGCCGCGCCGCCCTTGATGAACTCGGCGATGGCGTAGCCCGCCCGCCGCCCGAAGACGGACGCATCGAGCAGGCTGTTGGTGCCCAGGCGGTTGGCCCCGTGCACGCTGATGCAGGCGCACTCTCCGGCGGCGTACAGCCCGGTGATGGGCGTCCCCTCGGCGTCGGCGATGACCTGGCCGTTCGCGTCGGCGGGGATGCCGCCCATGCTGTAGTGGGCGGTCGGCTGGATGGGGCACAGCCCGTCTATGATGTCCACACCGACGAACTTGAGGGCGATGTCGCGCACCTGGGGCAGCCGCTCCATGATCTTGTCGCGGCCCAGGTGACGCAAGTCCAGGTAGATGCCCTGGCCGTCTTCCTCCACGCCGCGCCCCTCGTCAATCTCGCGCTGCTCGGAGCGGCTGACCAGGTCGCGCGGGGCCAGCTCCATCTTGTCCGGCGCGTACTTCTCCATGAAGCGCTCGCCAGCGTTGTTGAGCAGGTAGCCGCCCTCGCCGCGACAGGCTTCGCTCATCAGGATGCCGTGCCGGTAGAGGCCTGTCGGGTGGAACTGCACGAACTCCATGTCCATCAGCGGGATGCCGGCGTTGTAGGCGATGGCTACGCCGTCGCCGGTGTTGGCGAGGGCGTTGGAGGTGATCTTCCAGGCGCGCCCGTAGCCGCCCGTGCCGAACATGACCGCCTTGGCGCGCATGGTGATGATCTCGCCCGTCTGGATATTCATGGCGACCACGCCCTTGCAGACGCGGTCTTCCACGATCAGGTCGAGGGCGAACCACTCGCTGTAGAACTTGACGCCGTGCTTGTGGGCCTGCTCGTGGATGGTGTGCAGCAGGACGTGCCCTGTCCAGTCGGCGGCGTAGTTGGCGCGGGGAGTGCTGTGCCCGCCAAAGCGCCGCTGGGCGATGCGCCCGTCGGGGGTGCGGCTGAAAACGCAGCCCATGTGCTCGTAAGCGTAGACGATGTCAATGGCGTCCTTGACCATGATCTCGATTGCATCCTGGTCGCCTAGCCAGTCCGACCCCTTGATGGTGTCGAACATGTGCAGCTCCCAGCTATCAATCGGCTCGGCGTCGGGCGGAATCTGCTCCAGCGGGCCGCGCGGGCCGGTGCCCGCGACCGGGCGGACGTTGTTCAGCGCGGCGGCGATGCCGCCCTGGGCCGCCCCGCTGTGCGAGCGCAGCGGGTGCAGCTTGGACAGCACGCCGACATCCTGGACGCCCGCCTCCATCGCGGACATGGCCGCCCAAGTGCCAGCCAGCCCCGCCCCGACGACGATCACATCGTGGGTGATGGCGTCTGATGGTGCCATAAGCGAATCCTCGAAAACTCCTTTTGTCTAAAACTCTCTTGTGTGATAGCAGCCCCTGAGACGGTGTGCTGTCGGTCGCGGTATAGGCACCTCCTTCTGCATCTCTGGCCCGGCGTTAGCACGATTGTCTCACAGTGTAGCACCACTGCCCGCTACGCCGATAGTACCAATAGTCCTCATGGTACAAGCCATCTGAGCGTGCAGACTTCCGAAGTTACGGGAACTTCGGAAGTCTGGCATTCGCGCGCCTCTGCGAGACTCCCCCCGCCCGCCCGCTCTTTTTGCCCGCGCCGCCAAGCGGAGTAAGATTAAGCCCTGTGCCTGCTGCGCCGCGTCGTCGAAGGGGGGATTGCACCATGCCTGCTGCGCTGTCTGTGCGCCGAGTGGAGAGCAAGGCCGACCTGCGCACGTTCATCACCTTTCCCTGGACAGTCTACAAGAACGACCCGTACTGGGTTCCACCCCTGGTTTCCATGCAGAAACACCGTCTCGACCAGGCTCACGCCGCCGCCTGGGAGTACATGGAGGGCGACAACTTCATCGCCTGGCGCGGCGACCAGCCCGTCGGCACGATCACTGCTTTCATCAATCACCGCCATGACGAGTATTGGGACGAGCGCATGGGCTTCTTCGGCATGTTCGAGATGCTCGACGACCAGGAAGCGACCAACGCGCTGCTGGAGACGGCGGCAGAGTACGTCGCGGCGCACGGAGCCACTGCCCTGCGTGGCCCGGCCAGCTTCTCCACCAACGCCGAGTGCGGCCTGCTGATTGACGGCTTTGACGACCTGCCAGTGCTGCTCTACCCCTACAACCCGCCCTACTACCAGCGCCTGGTCGAGAATACACCCGGCTTCGCCAAGGTGATGGACCAGTTCAGCTACCATCTCACGCTGGAGGGCGCCAGCCAGTCGCCCAAGCTGCAAAAGCTGTTCCGCATCACCGACCAGAACAGCGCCCGGCGCGGCATCACCGTGCGCACGGCGGATCCGACCCGCCTGGCCGAGGAGTTCACGCTGCTCAAGGACATCTACAACCGGGCGTGGGAGAGAAACTGGGGCTTTGTGCCCTTCTCGCCGCGCGAGCTGGACGAGATGGTGGCCGAGATCGGCAAGTTCTTCGACCCGGAGATGGCCTTCTTCGCCGAAATTGACGGCAAGCCGGTCGCCTTCCTGCTGGGCCTGCCGGACATGAACCAGGCCCTGCATCGCGCCTATCCCCGCCCCGGCAAGCCAGAGCCGATCGCGCTGCTCCAACTGCTGTGGCACTGGAAGGTACGCCCCAAGATCACCCGCGTGCGGGTCATGCTGATGGGCGTGCAGGAAGGCTACCGGGGCATCGGCGTGGAAGCGGCCATGTTCATCAGGGCGCACCAGGCGGGCGCGGCGCTGGGCTGGCATGACGCCGACGGCGGCTGGGTGCTGGAGACGAATACGGCCATGAGCCGCCTGGTCGAAGCGATGAACGGGCGCGCCTACAAAACATGGCGTTGGTACGAGCGCCCGCTCGCGCCCGCTCCCCAGGGAGACGCCCCGGCATGACTCAGCCCGTCGCCGTGCGCAAAGTCGAGAGCAAGGCCGACTTCGATACCTTTCTCACCTTTCCCTGGACGCTCTACAAAGACGACCCGATCTGGGTGCCGCCGCTGCTCTCGATGCAGCGCCACAAGTTCGACAAGAGCAAGAACCCCACCTGGCAGCACCTGGAAGGCGACTATTTCACCGCCCGGCGCGGCGAGCAGGTAGTGGGCACCATAGCCGCCTTCATCAACCACCGCCATAACGAGTTCCAGGGCGAGCAGATCGGCTTCTTCGGCGCGTTCGAGGTCTACGATGACCAGGAAGCTGCCGACGCCCTGCTGCAAACGGCGGCGGACTATGTCGCGGCGAAAGGGGCGACCGCCCTACGCGGCCCGGCGACCTTCTCCACCAACGAGGAATGCGGCGTGCTGATCGAGGGCTTCGACGATCCGCCGCTGGTGCTCTATCCCTACAACCCGCCCTACACTCAACGCCTGGTCGAGAATGCACCCGGCTTCGCCAAGGTGATGGACTTGTGGAGCTATCACTTCACGCTGCAAGGCGCGGGCCGGTCGGAGAAGGTGCAGAAGATGCTGCGCATCATCCGCAAGAACAACGAGCGGCGCGGCATCACCGTCCGCCCGCCGGACAGCCGCCGCCTCAAGCAGGAATTCGCCATTCTCAAGGACATCTACAACCAGGCGTGGGAGAAGAATTGGGGCTTCGTGCCCTTCTCCGACGCCGAGCTAGATGACCTGGTGGCTGGCTTGGGTACCTTCTACGATAAGCGCGTCGCCGTCTTCGCCGAGGTCAAGGGCCAGCCGGCGGGCTTCTTGCTGGGCATACCGGACATGAACCAGGTGCTCAAGCTGGCCTATCCCCGCCCTGGCAAGCCGGAACTGCTGACCAAGCTGCAAATCCTGTGGCACTGGAAGGTGCGCTCCAAGATCAAGCGGCTGCGCATCCCGCTGATGGGCGTGCGGGCCGAGTTTCGCGGCATCGGCGTGGAGACGGCCATGTTCAGCGAGCTATACGAGCGGGCGCTCAGCTTCGCGCCGGAGACGGGCTGGTATTCCGCCGACGGCGGCTGGGTGCTGGAGACGAACGAGCCGATGCAGCGCCTGTGTGACATGCACAACGGGACGGTCTACAAGCGGTTTCGCTTCTACGAGCGGGCGTTGTGATGGGTGGGTGGTGATTGGTTGTTGGTTATTGGTGATCAGTGGTCAGTTGTCAGTCGCCGGTGATCGGTGGGGGCGCTGTTCTGCTGCGCCCAGAGGGACTGAAAACTGATAACCGAAAACTGATCACTGTTCTTGAGGAGGAGGTCGCCATGTCTGCGCCAGTGACCGTGCGCCGAGTGGAGACGAAAGCCGAGCGCCGGACTTTCTTGCGCTTCCCCTGGGCGCTCTACCGGGGCGATCCGCACTGGGTGCCGCCGCTGGTGGGGATGCAGCGCCACAAGCTCGACCGGCGCAAGAATCCGTCGTGGCAGCACATGGAAGGCGACTATTTCATCGCCTGGCGCGGTGACGAGCCGGTGGGCACCATCGCGGCGATCATCAATCACCGCCACAACGAGTTCCAGCACGAGCACATCGGCTTCTTCGGCAGCTTCGAGGTGCGCGACGACCAGGAGGCGGCCTCCGCCCTGCTGGAGACGGCGGCGAGCTATGTGGCGGAGCGCGGCTACGACGCCCTGCGCGGCCCGGCCAGCTTCTCCACCAACGACGAGTGCGGCCTGTTGGTCAAGGGCTTCACCGATCCGCCGGTGATCCTCATGCCCTACAACTATCCCTACGTCCAGCGCCTGATCGAGAACACGCCCGGCTTTGTCAAGGTGATGGACACCTACAGCTTCAACATCACTCTCAAGGACTGGACGGCCTCGCCCAAGCTGGAGCAGACGCTGCGCGTCACGCGCAAGAACAACGAGCGGCGCGGCATCACCGTGCGCACGCTCGACGCGCGCCACATGAAGCGCGACCTGGCCCTGTTCAAGGACATCTATAACCAGGCGTGGGACGACAACTGGGGCTTCGTCCCCCTCTCCGACGCGGAGCTGGACGCGCTGATCAAAGACCTGGGGCAATACCTGGAGCCGCGCCTGGCCTTCTTCGCCGCCGTGCACGGCGAGCCGGCGGCTTTCCTGCTGGCTTTCCCCGACCTCAACCAGCCGCTGCGCGCCGCCTATGCCCGTCCCGGCAAGCCCGCGCCGATCACGCTGGCCCAGGTGGTGTGGCACTGGAAGATACGCCCGAAGGTCTCGCGCATCCGTATCGCGCTGATGGGCGTGCGCGAGGGCTTTCGCGGCATCGGCGTGGAAGCGGCCATGTTCGCCCACCTGTTTGAGCAGGCGGCGACGATCAGCGCCGAGACGGGCTGGCATTACGCCGACGCGGGCTGGGTGCTGGAGACGAACGAGGCCATGAACCGCATCGTGCGCGCCTATGGCGGCGACGACACCAAGCACTACCGCTGGTACGAGCGGGCGCTGCGCTGAGCGAACAGCGTAGCGCCACGCGCCCGACGGTGTTTCTTCTTGTGGTGCTGGAGAGAGCCAAAGCTCTCCACCCAAGTATCTGATGGGTGCAAGTCTAGCAGATTACAAAAGGAGCACCGGACATGGCATTCCTGAACTTCATGGTAAGCCCTGCAGGGCGCTTGCTGCGCGTCGTCGTGGGGATCGTGCTGATCGTGGTCGGCCTGCTGGGCATCGGGGGCACCGGCGGGATCGTCGTGGCTATCATCGGGCTGCTGCCGCTGGCGGCGGGCGTTTTCGACTTCTGTCTGGCCGGGCCGCTGTTTGGCGCGCCGTTGCGCGGAGCTGATATTCGCCAGCGCAAGTAGTCTCTGTACCATGCTGCGATAAGCGCGCGGGCCGCTCGTGTGTGAGCGGCCCGCTGCTGTGTTGAGTGGCGATGGGCGGTGTCTAGTGCGGCCCGTTGATCCAGGCCAGAATATCCGGCGTATCCACCCGGAAGGAGTAGCCGACGCCGCCGCAGTTGGAGTTGGTCACGTAGGAGTTGACCGCTAGCACCGTGTTGGTGCCCGCCATGAGAATGGGGCCACCTGAGTCGCCGAAGCAGGTGCCGCCCGATCCGCCGCCGGGGTTCAGGGCGATGCGCATGAACTTATCGCTGTGCACGAACTTGCCCGACACCAATTCACTCGGTGCATACAGACGGTTCCTCAGACCCGCCCACACCGGCGGGCCGCCCCCACGAATTTGCTCCTGCACGCCATAGCCGACCAGGTCCACGCCGGTCTTGTTCTTGAGGGTGTCAACCAAACCGGCGCTGGGTAGCTGGGCGTACTGGCTGACCACGCTCGTCGGAACCGGCTCGCTCAGCACGACAATACCCGCGTCACCGGTGGCGAACCCCGGGAGGCCCTGACCACAGCCGATGCAGAAGCCGCCGTAGGTGTACGCTGTCCCGTCGTACGATGTAGCGCCACTGTAGGGATACTCAGCATTGCCCTGGACGACCTCGTCGAACCAGACGCGGGCCGCCACAGCCCCATCGGTGCAGTGCCCTGCGGTCAGCACGACAGTCGGCGAGAGCAGCGACCCACTGCAGCGCCAGGAAGGACCTGCTGCATCGTCGAACACTAACAGCCCCACATAGGGGTGCCGGCCCGCGTCCGGCTGGCCATTGGTGATCGCCATCGCCGGCACCACTACGGCCAGCAGCATGACGATAACCCCGACCAATACAAATGCCTTCTTCCTCATAGCCCACTCTCCCTACTCACCCTATTCTTCTAACTTGGGTCGAATTTATTATAACATTATCGCATCTGTGTCAGGAATGCCAAATCCTGATCCAGCGCGCTGGTTATCTGTGCCCCGCCGCCCGTCCCGTTTGTCAAGCGATCGCGCAATCTTGTACAATTCTCTTATCGCTATAGTGCAATTTCATTCGCTCCCTCATGGGCGCTATCCTGAACGCCCATTTTCACGCTGGCTGGGGGAACCTGACCAATGGCCAAACCGAACAAGGAAACGCTGCTTGACTGGTACCGGCAGATGGTGCTCATCCGTCGCTTCGAGGAGCGCTGCGCCGAGCTGTACCAGCAAGGGCTAATCGGCGGCTTCCTGCACCTGTACATCGGGCAGGAGGCGACCGGCGTCGGCGCGGTGGCCGCGCTGGGGCCGGACGATCATGTGATCACCGCCTACCGCGATCATGGCATCGCCCTGGCGCGCGGCATTGACCCCAAGCGGGCAATGGCCGAGATGCTTGGCAAGCGCACCGGCGTCAGCGGCGGCAAGGGCGGCTCGATGCACCTGGCCGACCGCGAGCTGCACATGTGGGGCGGCTATGGCATCGTCGGCGGGCACCTGCCGCTGGCAGCGGGCATCGCCCTCAAGATCAAGTACATGGGAGAGAGCGGCGTCGTGCTGGCCCTGATGGGCGACGGCTCGACTAACATCGGCTACTTCCACGAGGCGCTTAACCTCAGCGCCGTGTGGAGCCTGCCCATCGTCTGGCTGATTGAGAACAACCAGTACGGCATGGGCACCGCCGTCGAGCGTGCCAGTGGCGCGAAGGAGCTTGTTCGCCGTGCCCTGGCTTACAGCAGCGAGGACGGCAGCGGTATGAAGATGGGGCCGCGCGTAGATGGCATGGACGTGCTGACCGTCTACGAGGCGATCAGCGAGGCTGCCGAGCACGCCCGCAAGCATGGCCCCGTCCTCGTCGAATCGCTCACCTACCGCCTGGAAGGGCACAGCATGGGCGACCCGCAGCGCTATCGCACTAAAGAAGAGGTTGAGTCGTTCGTGGCCAGCGGCCCTATCGGGCGCTTCCACCGCTACCTGACTGAGACCTACAAGGGCGTGGAGAAGGCGCTCGACAAGCTCGACGCTGAGGCGCTGCAAGTCGTTGACGAGGCCGTCGAGTTCGCCAAGAGCAGCGACGACCCGACCTATGAAGACCTGATCAGCCACGTGTACGCTGACTAGAGGGGACTATGGCAGATAGACCGATCACCTACCGCGAGGCGCTGAGCAGCGCCCTGCGCGAAGAGATGCAGCGCGACGAGCGCGTGTTCATCATGGGCGAAGAAGTCGGCGTGTGGGGCGGCACCTACGCCGTGACGCGCGGCTTCCTCGACGAGTTCGGCGACAGGCGCGTGCGCGATACGCCGATCTCCGAGATGGTCATCGCTGGCGCGGCGGTCGGCGCGGCCATGGCCGGTCTGCGCCCGGTCGCCGAGATCATGACGATCAACTTCGCCTTCCTGGCCCTGGACGCCATCATCAACCACGCGGCCAAAGTGCGTTACATGTTCAACGGACAGTTCACCGTTCCGCTGGTCATCCGCACGACGACCGGCGGCGGCAAGCAGCTTGGCGCGACGCATTCCCACGCGCCGGAAGTGATCTTCGCTCACTTTCCCGGCCTGTACGTGGCCGTGCCCGGCACCGCCTACGACGCCAAGGGGATGCTCAAAGCGTCCATCCGCGACGACAATCCGGTGCTTTTCGTCGAGCACAGCACCATGCTCCAGCGGCGCAGCCCCGTCCCCGACGACCCCGACTTCCTGCTGCCCATCGGCAAGAGCGACATCAAGCGCCCAGGCTCCGATGTGACCATCGTCACCTACCAGAAGGGGCTGGAGTACTCGCTGGTCGCCGCCGAGGAGCTAGCTAAGGAGGGCATCGAGGCGGAGATCATTGACCTGCGCTGGCTGCGCCCGCTCGACCTGGAGCCGGTATTCGAGAGCTTCAAGAAGACCAACCGCTGCGTGGTTGTCGAGGAAAGCCTGCCCATGTTCAACGTGGGGGCCGAGATCGCCGCGCAGATTCACGACGAGTGCTTCGACTGGATGGATGCGCCGGTCAAGCGCGTGGCGGCGATGGACAACCCGCTGCCCTACTCGCGCGAGATCGAGCAGATGGCGCTGCCCAGCCCGGAGAAGATCATCCGGGCGGTCAAGGAGGTGATCTGATGGCGGAACCGATCATCATGCCCAAGCTCGGCTTTGACATGGCCGAGGGCACGCTGATCAACTGGACAGTGCAGATCGGCCAGGCGATCAAAAAGGGCGACGTGATCGCCGAGATCGAGACGGACAAGGCGACCATCGAGATCGAGACGACGGTCGAGGGCACCGTGCTGCAACTGCTGGCCGAGCCGGGCGATGTGGTGGCCGTCGGCTCGCCGATCGGCTACGTCGGCGCGGAGGGTGAGGCTCCGCCGGAGGGTGCCGCACCCGCCAAAGCAGCGCCCGTCGCCGAAGAAACCGCCCCCGTCGCACCCGCGCCGGTGGCCCAGGCCGCGCCCGCGCCTGCCGCCGGAGTCGCTGAAGCGGGCGGCGATGGCTTTCTCAAGATCAGTCCCATCGCCCGCCGGCTGGCCGACGAGCGCGGCATTGACCCGCGCCGCGTGAAGGGCACCGGCCCCGGCGGGCGCATCACCAAGAAGGACATTGAGAGCTTCCCGATCGGCGAAGCGCCAGCGGCCCCGCTCGCTGCCACTGCGCCCGCCGCGCCGAAGGCGGCTCCCGCAGTCCCGGCGACGCCGCCCATCCCGCCCGAAGCGACCCGCCCGACCATGCCCACCTTCACCGAGATTCCCAGCGGGCCGGACGTGGAGATCATCCCCCTCAGCCGCATCCGGGCGCGCATCGGGCAGCGATTGGTCGAAAGCAAGCAATTCGTGCCGCACTTCTACGTCACCAGCGACATTGACGTGGCCGCTGCCCTGGCGCTGCGCGCGCAGCTCAACGCCAGCATCAGTGACGAGGCGGGCAAGATTTCGGTCAACGATCTGATCGTCAAGGCGGCAGCCCTGGCCCTGCGCCGCTTCCCTAACCTCAACTCGCACTACTACGGCGACAAGCTGGTGCGCCACAAACGCATCAACATCGGCATCGCCGTCGCGCTGCCGGAGGGGGGGCTGGTCAACGTCACGTCCTACGACGCGGACAAGGCGTCGCTGGGCACGATGGCGGCCAATCACCGCGACATGATCACCCGCGCCCGTGAGGGCAAGGTCAGGCCGCACGAGATCGAGGGCAGCACCTTCAGCGTGAGCAACCTCGGCCCGTTCGATGTGGATCATTTCAGCGCCATCATCAACCCGCCAGAAGCGGGCATCCTGGCCATTGGCTCGGCCAAGAAGGTGCCTGTGGTGCTGGAAGACGGCACGCTCGGCGTCGGAATGCGCATGAAGGCGACGATCAGCGTGGATCACCGCGTCAGCGATGGCGTGGAGGCAGCGGAGTTCATGCAGGCGCTCAAGGAGCTGCTCGAAAACCCGATGCGGCTGCTGATCTAGCGGAGTCTACGCACGAGTTGTCAGGCGGTTGGCGAAGGCCCCTATCCCCCGGCCCCTTCCCCCAGCAAAGCCAGGGGAAGGGGAGAAACTGTCCTTCCCCGCTGACGGGGGGGCCTCAGGGTGGGGTCAGGGCGCCGCTCATGCGCTGTACTCTGTGTGCCTGCGCTGAGCGTGCGAAGTTCATAACACGCTCTAGCGGGGCGCGCGGCAGGTCTGCCTGACGCAATGCGACGACCGTGACTGGTACCGTTTGTAGGGGCGGGTTTGCAAACCCGCCCCTACATGACCTTACCCCTGCGAGACCGACTGTGCAGCACGTCAACACCGGGCGGGGGTGAGAAGCCAGACGATCCCCAGAAGCCGGAGGTGATCATGCAGCCGCGCGAACGCTTCATCGCTGCCCTCGAACGCCGCCCGCTGACCGGGCGCGTGCCTCACTTCGAGCTGGTCTTCTTCCTGACGATGGAGGCCTTCGGCAAAGTCCATCCGGAGCACCGCAGCTATCACCAATGGCTGCAAATGGAGGAGCGGGAGCGCCAGCTTCACCGGGAGGACATGGCAGACTTGTATATCGCTACCGCCGAGCGCTTCGAGCACAGCGCCATCTTCCTGCACCCCAACCCCAATACGCTCGACGAGACCTGTCGCCTGATTGACCTGGTGCGCGAGCGGAGCGGCGATCGCTACTTTCTCATGCTGCACGGCGACGCCACGCTGGGCATTCCCGACGGGGAAGAGATGACCGAGTTCTGCCGCCGCCTGTACGAAGACCCCGCCGCGATCAAGGCCGAGGCGGAGGCGCTGCTCGCGGCGGCGTTGGAGCGGGGCGAGCGCCTGGCCCGGCACGGCGGGCTGGACGGCTTCGCCCTGTGCACCGATTACTGCTTCAACCAGGGGCCGTTCCTCAGCCCGGCCCTGTTCGGCGAGTTCGTCACCCCCTACCTGGCCCGGCTGATCGCGGCCTACCGCGCGCTGGGCTTCTACACGATCAAGCACACCGACGGCAACATCATGCCCATCCTCGACCAACTGCTACAGGCGAGCCCGCACGCCCTGCACTCGCTCGACCCGCAGGCGGGCGTGGACATCGCCGAGGTCAAGCGGCGCTGCGGGGCGCAGGTCTGCTTGATCGGCAACGTCAACTGCGGGCTGCTGGACACGGGCACCGACGCCGACGTGATCGACTCGGTCAGGTACGCGCTGGAACACGGGATGCCCGGCGGCGGCTACATCTTCTCCACGAGCAACTGCATCTACACGGGGATGCGCCTCAGCCGCTACGAGCTAATGCTCGATGTCTGGCGGCGCATGGGGAACTACTCTTCGGCATTCTGATCTTTAATTGCTATATTATGATCTATATACAGGTTTTTCCGAAACCTTTGGCACCATTTGTGAAATATTGTACGATCTCGCCAGTCGTTGGATCGGGGCTGCGCTGGAAGGCCCGGCACCACCGTTCCGGCGGGGTTTTCCCGCGCAAGTCCCCATAAGACAAGGAGAAACATCATGACCAACAACGGGAAAGGTCTCCGAGGTCTGCAAGGCAAGGCTGCTATCGTCACCGGCGCTGCCTCCGGCATTGGCCGGGCGACGGCGCTGGCGTTTGCCCGCGAGGGCGTCAAGGTCACCGTGAGCGACGTGAACGTGAAGGGCGGCCAGGAAACCGTCCACCTGATCGAGGAGCAGGGCGGCGAAGCCATCTTCGTCAAGTGCGATGTCTCCAACGCCGCCGAGGCCAAGGCGCTGGTGGATAAGACGGTCGCGGCCTTCGGGCGGCTGGACTTCGCCTGCAACAACGCTGGCATCGGCGGCGAGGCGAACCTGACCGCCGACTACTCCATCGAGGAATGGAACAAGGTCATCGCCGTCAACCTGACCGGTGTCTTCCTGGGCATGAAGTACCAGATACCCGAAATGCTCAAGCAGGGCGGCGGGGCCATCGTCAACATGGCCTCCATTCTGGGGCACGTCGGCTTCGCCACTGCGCCCGCCTACGTCAGCGCCAAGCACGGCGTGATCGGCCTGACCAAGAACGCGGCCATCGAGTACGCCAAGCAGAACATCCGCGTGACGGCGGTCTGCCCGGCCTTCATCCACACGCCGCTGGTGGACGATGGCCTGCCCGCCGAAGTCAAGGCGCAGCTTGAGATGGCTCACCCCGTCGGGCGCATGGGCAACCCAGAGGAAGTCGCTGAGCTAGTCGTCTTCCTGTGCTCGGACGGCGGGACGTTCATAACCGGCAACCCGATCCTGGTAGACGGCGGCTACGTCGCGCAGTAGGGGTGTTGCCCTGTTAAGCTCACGCCTCACCCCCTAAATCCCCCTCATATATTAAAGGCAGGCTCAGACGGTAGAATAGGCAGTCTAGGCCTGCTGTGAGAAACACGTTTTGTCCCCCTGACAGCGTTGACTGTGTTGGAGAGAGAGTGCCCCGCCAGTGAGCTAAGCCACCTAGACCGTATCCAGTGGCCCAGACCGTATCCATGAGGTGAGGGGAGCCTGTCCGCAGGGCAAGTATATCCAAGACACCAGGGGAGAGGGCGAGATGACGTACACTCTATGCATGGGCATTGACATTGCGGCCAAAAGCGCACAAACAGCCCTGGCAGGTGCCCGCCAAGAGGCGAATGGCAGGCGCTGGAGATCAAGCAGCAGCAGGCGATTACCCGTCTGATGCAGCAGGCGCGTCAGCGACTCCTGCTGAGACGTTGGTGGTCATGGAAGCCACGGGGGTCTACTGGCTGGCGCTGGCCGACGCCCTGCACCGCCAAGGGTTTCAGGTGGGGGTGATCAACCCGCTGCAAGCCCGTCGCTTTGCTCAACTGCGCGCCTGTACGCAAAACCGACGCCATTGATGCGCGGTTGTTGGCTGCCTACGCGCAGCATGCAGCCTACGCCCTGGACGCCACCGCCCGCCATCTACTATCACCTCCAGCAGCGCCTGGCCTATCGCCAGGACTTGGTGAAGATGCGTACCCAGGAGCGCAACCACCTGCATGCCCTGTGCCATCACCCCCATGCGGACGCGGCAATCATCCAGCGCCAGCGCCAGCACCTGGCGTACCTCAGCGGCCAGATCGAAGCCCTTAAAACCGAGGTGAAAACCCTGCTGGCAGGTGACCATCCCTGGCGGAAGGCGCGGCGCTTGCAGACGATCAAGGGTTTGGCCCGATCGTCACCGCCTGGCTCTTGGTCGCCGCAGTGTTCGCCTTTTGCGACACGCCGGAACAACTGCTGCCTACGCTGGCCTGGTACCCTATCCGCGCCACTCTGGCTCCTCCCCGCCGCTACACGCTCAGCCAGCCGGACGGACCCGGTCACGCCCAACTGCGCACCATGCTCTATATGGCCGCCTTATCCGCCGCTCGCCACACCCCGCCGGTCAAAGCTCTCTATGACCGCCTACTCGCGCGGCAAGCCCAATAAAGTGGCCCGTGTCGCTGCCCGCGCGCAAACTCGTCCACATTGCGTGGGCCGTCGTGGTGAAGGAGCGCGACTTTGATCCGTACTACACCCCCTCTCGTCAAGCGGTGCCTATGCCCACTTGACAACCAACACCGTATCTCTCCAGCCGAGCTAGAGGGGGACTTGTTTGCTCGCCGCACGTGGCGCTTTCCCCCTCCCTGGCTTTGCGGGGAGGGGGCCTTCCGCCCGTACCGCGCACCCAGGAGGCTTAAGTTGGCGCGCATGGGGCGCTGCTCTGCTGCGCCTGGGGCGGTCGTCATGGCCGCCCCTCATCATTAGTACCTCGTTTGACACCCCGCTATGAACCAGCATAGAATAACCGCTACATAGGTTCGGGCAATATGTCGCTCATATGTCAAAGGAGGAGCAGATGTCCGGCGTAGTTTGCCCACAGTGCGGTCATGATGATCGGATACAGAAAGTCCAGGCAGCGGTGGTAGGAGGAATTAGCGAGGTGAGGTCATCCGGCGGCTTTGGGGGGATCACATACTCAGGCGGTCAGTGGGGCGCGTTCGGAGGGCCTTCGGCAACAAGAGGTACTGCGACCACTTTGCAAGCCCAGCGTTTGATGCCGCCAGACGAACCTCAGCAGGGGACCTCGTTTGGGAGCCAGCTGAAACAGGCAGGGTTGGCAATAGTTTTGTTTTATTCAGGAATTTTCAGCTTCGGTATCTTCGGCGCGGAGACGTTTTGGATAGGGTGCATATCACTGCCCGTTAGCTTGATTGTGATCCGGTTACTTTATCGCGAGAGGCAGAAGAATCGGCGTGCCAAAGCGCAGTTTCCAGCCCGGATGCAAGCCTGGGAACAGGCCATGGCCCGCTGGGCTGGCCTTTACTACTGCTCACGCGATGATATTGTCTTCGACCCGGAAACCGGCGAGTCGTGCCACCCAGCCGACTTGCACGAGTTTCTCTACGCCGGTCTACGCGGATAAAGGAGTCTGGACGGATACTGCGCCGCCGCGCTCTCCTCCCCGTTCGGCCCATTTTACGCGGCAAAACGTGATAGTTGTTACTGACAGGGCGCAGTCTGGCGTGCTAAGCTTTCGACCAGACTGCGCTTTATTTTCTGTAAGGTTAGGAGATTGCGTTGACCACGATTTCTGTTGATGTGCTGGTCATCGGCGGCGGTGCGACCGGAGCCGCCGCTCTTTACGATCTGGCACGGCGCGGCGTGCGCGCCCTGCTGGTAGACCAGCTTGACTTCATCACCGGCACGTCGGGGCGCTATCACGGCCTGCTCCATTCCGGCGGGCGCTACGCTGGGCGCGACCTGGAGACCGCCCACGAGTGCATCGTCGAGAACCGGCTGCTGCGCCGCATCGTCCCCTTCGCCATCGAGGATACGGGCGGGCTGTTCGTCGCCACGCCCGCCGATGCCGCCGATTACCCCGCCCGCTGGCTGGATGGCTGCGTCAAGGCGGGCATTTCCGCCGAGCCGCTGACCGCTGCTCAGGCCCGCGCCGAGGAACCCGCGCTGACCTCCGCTATCACTGCCGTCTACCGCGTGCCGGACGGGTCGGTGGACTCCTTCGACATGATTCACGGCTTCGTCGAGGCGGCGCGCGACCTGGGCAGTGATGCCTGGATTTACCAGCAGGTGACTGCGCTGCTGCGTGAAGGCGACGCCGTAGTTGGCGCGACGCTGCAAGACACGCGCAGTGGCGAAGAGCGCACCGTTCGCGCGGCCTGCGTGCTCAACGCGACCGGCCCCTGGGCGGGCGTTGTGGCGCAGTTGGCCGGGCTGGACGTGAGCGTGAAGTTCGACCGGGGCGCGATGGTCGCCATGAACACGCGCTGGGTCAACACCATCGTCAACCGCCTGCGCCCCGCTTCCGACGGCGACATTCTGGTGCCGGTGGGCACAGTCTGCGTGCTGGGCACTACCTCCGTGCGTACCGATGCGCCCGATGATTACCGCGTGGAAGCGTGGGAAGTGAGCAAGATTCTGGCCGAGGCCGATGCGGTCGTGCCGGGCATCCGGCATGGACGGGCGCTGCGCGCCTGGGCGGGCGTGCGCCCGCTCTACGAGCCGCCCGAAGCTGGCAACGACGAGGCGCAGGGCCGCGACGTGGCGCGCACCTTCTCCGTGCTTGATCACGCCGCGCTTGACGGCGTGCGCGGCCTGGTGACGGTCACCGGCGGCAAGCTGACCACCTGCCGCCTGATGGCTGAAAAAGCGGTAGACGCCGTCTGCGCGCAGCTTGGCGTGAGCACGCCCTGCACCACTGCCGACGAGGTGCTGCCCATCCCTGCCGCCACTGCCGGGCGCTACCATCGCCTGGATCACCGCCTGCACAAGCTGGAGCGCGGCGAGATGCCCGGCGAACTGATCTGCGAGTGCGAGATGGTCACCCGCCCGCAGCTTGAAGCGGCCATCGCCGCCTACGGTGAGCAGCCGGTGGCTTTGGACGACCTGCGCCGCGACCTGCGTCTGGGCATGGGGCCATGCCAGGCGGGTTTTTGCGGCGTGCGCGCGGCGGGCATTCTGCAGGCGGTCAAGGGCCAGGCCAGCACTGAGACGACGGCAGCCCTGGGTGAGTTCGTGGAAGAACGTTTTCGCGGCGTGCGGCCCCTGCTGTGGGGCCACCAACTGCGCCAGCTTTACCTCGACGAGCTGATTTACCGGCGCACGCTCGGCCTTGACCGGCTGCCCGGCGATGACGCCCGCCAGGCGGTAGCTGCTGAACCGAGCGAGGAGGCCGCCAATGGCTGAGAAACGCAAAGCGAGCCGCTGCACCATTGACGCCACACAAGGCCGGGGCGCGGACGTGATCGTCATCGGGGCGGGGCTGGCCGGGTTGTTGGCCGCAGCCTACGCCGTCAGAGCGGGGGCGCGCGTGCGCCTCATCGCCACCGGCTGGGGCCAGCAGATCGTCAGCCCCGGCTGGATCAGCGTGTGCGACCGCGCCGACGACGACGTGATCGCCGAGGTGCGCGGGCACGCCGCCCTGTGCCCGGATCACCCCTACGCTCTGGCCGGGCCGGATGCGCTGGTCTGTGCGCTGGACTTGTTCCAGGATATGGCCGAGGCTGCTGGCGAGCCATTCGTCATGCGCCTCAAGGACGGGCACAACCTGCGCCTGGCGACCATGCTCGGCGCGATCCAGACGCCGCTGCTCGCCCCGCAGGGCATGGCCGCTGGCGACCTGACGGATGTTGAGGGGCCGCTGCTCATCGCCGGCTTCGACGGCTGGCGCGACTTCTATCCGGCGCTGGTCGCTGGCAACCTGAGCGCGCAGGGCATCGCCGCGCGCCCGCTGACGGTGACCCTGCCCGCCGAGCGCGGATCGTGGGACGACTGGCCCGCTAACCTCGCCCGCCGCTTCGATAGCTCCGATTTCCGTGCGGCGGTGCTGCGCCAAATCCAGCCGCAGGTCAAGGATGCGGTCAGGGTTGGCTTCCCGGCGGTGCTGGGCATGGAGCAGCACGCCGAGGTGCTGCGTGAGTTCGAGGCGGGCCTGGGCTGCCCGGTCTTCGAGATTCCCACTCTGCCGCCCAGCCCGGCGGGAGCGCGGCTGAGCAACGGCATCCGCCGCTGGCTGCTGCGTCACGGGGCGCGGGTGCAGATCGGGCACGCGGTGGTGCGCGGGATCGTCGAGAATGGGCGCTGCACGGGCGTCGAAGTCGGCGCGCTGGGCCACACCAACCCGTTCTACGCCGACGCTTTCATCCTGGCGACGGGCGGGCTGTATAACGGTGGCATCCAGAGTGACGAGGCGGGCCGCCTGTGGGAGCCGATCTTCGGCTTCCCTGTCAGCGGGCTGGAGGGCGAAGGGCGCGAGGCGTGGTACGGCGAGCGGCTGCTCGTCGAGCGCGGGCACGCCATTCACCGCCATGCCGGGCTGCGCGTCAATGCGCAGATGCAGCCGCTAGGCAGTGACGGTGCGCCTCTCGTGGAGAACGTCTTCGCCGCCGGGCACCTGTTGGCGGGCTTCAACCCGCTGACCGATGGCTGCGCCGAGGGCGTGGCCCTGGCGACGGCCTGCAAGGCCGTGAGCGCGGCCTTCTCATAGGTTCTTAGGGCCGTCGTCTCGGGGGGGCGAATGGATGCTAAGAATCGGCTCTACATTGACGAGGTGGGTAATTCCGATCTGAAGGCATCTAGAGATCCGAATCATCGCTATTTGAGCCTGACAGGTGTGACCCTTGGTTTGGACTATGTGGATAGGGTCGTTGCGCCAGAAATAGAAACGCTCAAACGTCGCTATTTCACCACTCACGTTGACGAACCACTTGTTTTCCACCGCAAGGAGTTAGTCAACAGGCGACCCCCATTTCAGGCTTTGCGCGATAGGAAGATCGAAGAGAAGTTCAATGCTGACCTGCTCAACCTACTGGAGCGGCTTGAGTATCGAGTTATCACTGTTGTGATTGATAAGCTGGACCACCAGGAGCGATACCTAGTCTGGCACTACGATCCTTATCATTATTGCCTGGAGGTATTGATGGAAAGATACGTGCTCTGGCTGCGCAGACACCGGGTTTATGGTGATGCAATGGCTGAGTCTCGGGGCGGGAAGGAAGACATGCGTCTCAAGCGTTCGTTTGAACGCATATATGAACAAGGAACCAGCTATGTCAGCGCAGAGCTGTTTGCTGATCGCCTCACAAGTCGTCAGCTTAAAGTCAAAAATAAGAGCAACAACATCGCGGGACTTCAACTAGCTGACCTTGTTGCACATCCTAGTTTCAAGGCAACGTTAGCACGCCGTCAGAACCAATCTTTGCCCCAGAATTTCGGCGGTCAGATTGCTGGCATTTTGGAGAGAGACAAGTACAACCGTAGTCCGTTGGGGCGAATCGACGGTTGGGGACGTAAGTGGCTTCCCTGAACAAAAAGAAAAGCCCTTGCGGGCTTCGAAGGCATGTGCCTTCCACCTCCAGATGACTGGATTAGCCTAATCATAGCACAGTTCAACGGTTGACACAACCTCATGGATAATCATTCAACTACCCTGATTGACCTGACTCCCTTCACGGCAGACCACTGCCTGAAGTGCAACATCTGCACATCGGCCTGCCCCGTCGCGGCGGCGACGCCGCTCTTCCCCGGCCCCAAGACTGTCGGGCCGCAGGCACAGCGCCTGCGTCTGCCCGGCGAGCCGTCGCCGGATCACTCGATTGACTACTGCTCTGGCTGCGGCATCTGCACGCAGGTCTGCCCGCACGGCGTGCGGGTCATGGAGATCAACACGCAGGCCAAAGCGGCCATGACCAAGACCAACGGCATGTCGCCGCGTAACTGGTTCCTCAGCCGCAACGAGCTATGGGGCCGCCTGGGGACGCCGTTCGCGCCGCTGGCTAACTTTGGCGTGGGCAATCGCTGGCTGCGCCTGATCGTCGAGAAGACATTCAAGGTCTCGGCGCGCGGGCCGCTGCCCGGCTGGGCCGGGTACACCTTCCGCGGCTGGTGGAAGCGCGAGCTCAAGCGGCACCCGCGCCCGCAGCCGGCCTCCGACGCCGAGCGTGTGGTCTATTTCCACGGCTGCTCGACCAACACCTACGAGCCGCACATCGGCAAGCTGGCGGTGGCCGTGCTGGAGCATATCGGGCTGCACGTGGAGATTCCGCCGCAGACGTGCTGCGGGCTGCCCGCGCAGTCTAATGGTGATTTCGCGGCAGCGCGCCGCTACGCGCGCACGAACGTCGAGTCGCTGGTCGAGTACGCGCGGCGGGGCATTCCCATCGTCGGCACGTCGGCCAGTTGCATCACGGCGATCAAGGGCGACTACCACCACGTGCTGGGTCTGGACGACGAGGATACGCTGCTGGTCGCGGCCAACACCTATGACTTCATGGAGTTCCTGGCTAAGCTCGACCGCGAAGGCCGCCTGCCGCGCGACTTTCAACCGATTGACGCGGAGCTACCCTATCACGCGCCGTGCCAGCTCAAGGCGCACGGCATGGGTCGTCCGGCGCTGGACGTGCTCGACCTGATTCCGGGATTGCGCTGCTGGGAGATTGACGCCGACTGCTGCGGCATCGCCGGGACGTATGGCTACAAGGCGGAGAAGCGCGACATTTCCGAGGCAGTGGGCAAGCCCATTGCCGAGCAGGTGCGCGCGGCGGGGGCGACGCTGGTCGTCTGCGACACGGAGACGTGTCGCTGGCAGATCACTTCGCTGACCGGGGCGAAGACGGTGCACCCGGTCGAGCTGGTGGCGGTGGCCTACGGCCTGACGGTGGATCGCTACACGCCGCCGCTGCGGGCGGGTGAGCCAGCTCGCGTCACTGCGGGCGGGCTGTGACCGTATCGCTGGTTCTCGTGGGGGCGGGTTCCGCACCTCATGCGCATTGAGTTAAGGCATCTCATGAGAGCGCTCAGGCGGAGGCCCCCTCCCCCTGGCCCCTCCCCGGCCAAGCCAGGGAGGGGAAAACGGCCACGTGCAGCGAGCCAGTCCCCCTCTCTGCGCTCTGCTGGGGAGGGGGATTTAGGGGAGAGGCAGCTTAGCTTGATGCCTGCGGGGTTCGCACCTCGCTCCACACGTCTTGGCGACCGTCAGTCCTCGCCCGCCCCGGCTAATTCGCGGTGCAGCACCCATCTGACCGTCCAGAAGCCATCGGCATAGTCGAAGCAGGCCGTGCTGCCCGTCGCAAACCACACTGGCGGCTGGGCCGCGTCCGCGCGCAGCAGGGCAGCAGCCAGCCGCTCCATGAAGGGGTTGTGCCCGACGAGCATGAGCGGCTCGGTCTCTAGCGCCAATTCGCGGGCCAGCTCGTCCACCGGGTCGTCGAAGAGCAGGCCACGCACGGCGACCACGCCGCCCGCTGGCTTGATCTGCTTGGCGAAGATGTCGGCGGTCTGCTGAGCGCGCAGCAGGCCGCTGTGCCGAATCTGGTGGACGGTAATCCCTGTGCGGGCCAGCAGTCTGGCCATTGCCATCACGTCGGCCCGCCCGCGCCCGGTCAGCGGGCGCGCGTCGTCAGCCGCAACCTGCGGGTCCTTCGATGCCTTGCCATGACGAACCAGGATCACGCGCATAGAAGTTTCTCCTCCTGCCTCATCAGCCCTCGTCCTCCGGTTTTCGCGCTTCCTTGCGCCGGAGATAGTCCAGCGACTCACCTGCCTCGTCCGTCGTGTCGCCTAGCGCCGCCCAGAACTCATCGAGGGTCAGCGGCTCGAAGCCGCGCCACGTCACGCGGAAGGCCCGCGTCCGCATGAACAGGAACAGCCGCTCGCCGCGCCCGGTGCGCAGGTGGTTGGCGACGTTGGGCAGCAGCAGGTCGTCGCGCGCCTCGAAGCGCCCCTTCACCTCCACCCAGCACCTGAGATCGGGCAGGTGGAAGTCCACCAGGTAGCGCCCGCCGCCGACGCGCTCCGGCTCGTACTCCCAGGCAATGCCGCGCCGGTCGAGCTCCTGGGCGAAGGCCACTTCCAGGCGCGAGCGCATGAACGCGCCCCGGTAGACGCTCTCGGTCGCCTCACCGCGCCGGGGGCCGCGTGCCACGCGCGGCCCGCGTGGAGCGGGCGGCTTGCCGGATGGAGACTCGTCGGGGGACATAGGCTGCTCCGAGTGAAACGGTGATCAGTGATCGGTAGGGCTTGGTCTCGGCACGGTCTCTCTTCTCGCCAGCCAGCCGCTGACCACTGATCACCGACGACTTCTTCTCTGCCGCAGCACTTCAAACGCGATCACCGCCGTCGCCGCCGCTGTGCCCAGCGACTGGTCGAAGGCGCTGCCATAGGGGATCGCCAGGCGCAGATCGGCCCCATCACGGAAGGAGCGGGTGATGCCGCGCTTCTCCCCGCCAATGACCAGGAACAGCGGGCCGCTCAGGTCGGCGTCGTAGAGCGGGATGGCGCGCTTCTCGTCAGCGACGGCCACGCGCAGACCGCGCGCCCGGAAGTGCTCTGCCGCCGCCCCCACCGTCTCGGCGATGGCGGTCGGCATCCACTCCGACGCACCCGCCGACGCCCGTGCCACTACCCCCGTCGCCGATAGCCAGTTGCGCGGGCGCAGCACCAGCCCGTCACAGCCCGCCGCGTAGAGCGCGCGCACCGCCTGCCCGAAGTTGAACGGGTCTTCCACGCCGTCAATCATGGCGACAAAGGGGGCAGGGCTGTCTGCCCCCAATTCGCTAAGGGCGACGAAGCGGCGCGGCCCGGCCAGGGCGATCACGCCGCCGTGCGTGCTGCCACCGGCGCGGGCATCAATATCGTCCGCCGCCACGCGCTGCACGGGGATTCCGGCGGCGGCTGCCGTGCGCTCCAGCCAGGCGATGCCGCGATCGCGCTTGTCGCGGCGCAGGTAGATCGCCTGGATCGGGCGGCTGCCCGCCTTCAGCGCCGCGCGCACCGAGATAAAGCCTTCCAGAACTGCTAGCTCGCTCATAGGTAGCTACCAGCCGTCAGCGAGAGCCTGCCGCGCGCGCGATGCACTCTGGACGCGGTACTCTACTGCTCGCTGAAGACCGCCTACCCCCCATTCTCCCAATTCTTCGCCCGCTCGACGGCGCGCTGCCAGCCCGCGAGCAAGGCGTCGCGCTTGCTGGCGGCCAGGCGCGGCTCGAACGTGCGCTCGACCGACCAGGCCGCTTCGAGCGCCTCTACGCCCGGCCAGAAACTGGCAGCTAGCCCGGCCAGGTACGCCGCGCCGACCGCTGTCGTCTCGGTGACGGCGGGGCGCTGCACCGGCACGCCGAGCACATCCGCCTGAATCTGCATCAGCAAGTCGTTGGCCGCCGCGCCGCCGTCCACGCGCAGCGCGCTGAGCGTGATGCCGGAGTCCTGGTGCATGGCGTCGAGCACATCCTTCGACTGCAAGGCGATGGCGTTGAGCGCCGCCCGCGCGATGTGGGCGCGTGTCGTGCCGCGCGTAATGCCGACCAGCGTGCCGCGCGCGTAGGGGTCCCAGTGCGGCGCGCCCAGGCCCACGAACGCCGGGACGAAATACACCCCGTCGGTGCTCTCGACGCTGGCCGCCAGCGTCTCAACCTCCGGCGCGCTGTTAATGATCTGCAGGCCGTCGCGCAGCCATTGCACCGCTGCCCCGGCGATGAAGACGCTGCCCTCCAGCGCGTAGATGACCGGCTCGCCGCCGATCTGCCAGGCGATGGTCGTCAGCAGGCCGGAGTTGGACGGCACGCCCTCGGTGCCGGTGTTGAGCAGGACGAAGCTGCCCGTCCCGTAAGTGTTCTTGGCCATGCCCGGCTTCAGGCACGCCTGGCCGAAGGTCGCCGCCTGCTGATCACCGGCGATGCCTGCCAGCGGGATGGCCGTGCCGAAGACGTTGGTCACCGTCTCGCCATAGACTTCGCTGGACGGGCGCACCTGCGGCAGCAGACTGCGCGGAATCTTGAGATAGGCGAGGATTTCGTCGTCCCAGTTGCCTGTGTAGATGTTGTAGAGCAGGGTGCGGCTGGCGTTGGTCACGTCGGTGATGTGCAGCGCCCCGCCGCTCAGGTTCCACAGCAGCCAGGAGTCCACCGTGCCAAAGGCCAGCTCACCCGCCTCGGCCCGCGCGCGGACGCCCGGCACATTGTCCAGCAGCCAGGCGACCTTCGTGCCGGAGAAATAGGCGTCAGTCACCAGGCCGGTCTTGGCGCGCAGCGCCGCGTCGAAGCCGTCGGCCTTGATTGCGTCGCAGAGGGCCGCCGTGCGCCGGCACTGCCAGACAATGGCGTTATGCACCGGCTCACCCGTCCGGCGATCCCAGATGACGGTCGTCTCGCGCTGGTTGGTGATGCCGATGGCCGCCACGTCGGACGGGGTGACGCGCGCCTGTTCGAGCACGGCGCGGGCGGTGTCGCGCTGGGAGCGCCAGATGTCCTGCGGGTCGTGCTCGACCCACCCCGGCTTGGGGAAGTGCTGGGGGAATTCCTGCTGGGCGACGGAAACCGGCTTGCCGCTATCGTTGAAGAGGATGGCGCGGGAGCTAGTTGTGCCCTGATCCAGCGCCAAAATGAACCTGGTCATAATCGCTAAGCACCTTTCGCAAGAGTATTGCCTGCGGAACTGGGCCTAATTATAACAGGCTCACGTCGTTTCGCGCCGGGCGGGGATGAAGCTACGTAGGGGCGTATTGCAGTACGCCCCACCAGGAGCGCAGCAGAGCAGCACCCCTGCCGCCTGACAGGTCTTCCACGCACTCAGGAATCAGACGGCGCGGAGTCCCCACGCCGTCTGACAGCAGCATTTCGACAGGTTATGGACAGCTTACCGGCAGGTTGTGCACAGCGTCATTGGCCCGGCAGCCGAATGTACACGCCGCCCTCGATCACCCGCAGCGGGAAGACGGTCAGCCAGTGCGACTGCAAGGGCGACTGTCCGCCGCCCAGGTAGCGTCCGGTGCGCAGGTCATAGCGCGCGCCGACGGTCGGCGTGGTGAAGACGGAGTCGAGCACTTCGCCGTGCGCAATCGGGCGGCCCGTCTGCGGGCAGCGATCCTCAATGGCGTGCAGGCCGTCATCGCAGGCCACGATCAACACCCTGGTGTCCTCTACGTACACCGTCTTGCGCCCGCGCGGGGGAATCTGCTCGACGGCACAAACCCGGATGTATCCTGCGGGGACGGTGGGGTCTCGCAAGCTGGTCATCATCGCGCATCCCTCCTCCTGGCTCGCGTGCAGACAACGGGATGACTTGATGCGCCGTGCCGCGCAGCAAGCGGGTCTACTTTCATTATACGACAGCTTGTGGGCGTCCTCTGGCTGCGAGCAGAGCCTGACGGCCAGCCTCCGCACCATATTGCCTCACTCCCTGCCCCCGATCATGTTACAATAGGCACCATGCTTCGCCGTCTCGCCGAGACCTCACCGCACGGAAGCCTGGCATGATCACCGAGCGCCTGTATTACGCCGATTCGTACAGCACCGCCTTTGACGCACATGTGACCAGCACTACCGCTGTCAACGGGGCATCGGCGGCGATCCTCGACCGCACTTGCTTCTACCCGGCCAGCGGCGGGCAGCCGCACGACACGGGCACGCTCAACGGCGTGGCGGTGCTGGAGGTGATCATCCGCGAGTCCGACGGGGCGCTGCTGCACGTCCTCGACCGGGCGCTGGGGGCGGGCCGTGTCTCCGGCCAGGTGGACTGGGCGCGGCGCTTCGACCACATGCAGCACCACACCGGCCAGCACATTCTCTCGCAGGCGTTCGAGCGGCTGGCCCAGGCCGAGACGGTCGGCTTCCACATGAGTGCGGACAGCATCACCATTGACCTCAACCGGCCCGATCTCGCCCCGGCGATGGTGGACGCCGCCGAAGACCTGGCGAACCAGATCGTGACCGAGGATCGCCCGGTGCGCGCCTGGTTCCCCGCCGATGACGAACTGGCGGCGTTGGGGCTGCGCAAAGTGCCGGACGTGGAGGGCAAATTCCGCGTGGTGGCGGTTGAGGAGTTCGATGTCACCGCCTGCGGCGGCACGCACGTCGCGCGCACGGGCGAGATCGGCCTGATCAAAGTCCTGCGCACCGAGCGGCGCGGCGACATCCTGCGCGTGGAGTTCCGCTGTGGGGCGCGCGCACTGCACGATTACCGCCTCAAGAGCGCGCTGCTGCACCACATCGCCGCCGAGATGACCACCGGCTTCGCCGATCTGCCGGTGGTGCTGGCCAAGCTGCGCGACGAGAACAAGGCGCTGCGCCGCGATCTGCGCCAGGCTCAGGCGCTGACCCTGGCCTACGAAGCGGAGACGCTGTGGGCGGCGGGCGAGCAGACGGGCGGAGTCCGGCTGGTGCTGGCGGCCTTCGCCGAGCGCGACGCGAGCGAGCTGCGCCAGCTTGTCCAGCAGGTCATCGCCCGCCCGTCAACGGTGATGGTGTGCGCGGCGAGCGGAGCCAAAGCCCAACTGATCGCCGCGCGGTCGGACGATGGGGCGCTGGATATGGTGGCCGTGCTCAAGCGCGGGCTGGCGGTCTGGGGGATTGATCGGGGCGGCGGTCGCCCGTCGTTCGCGCAGGGCGGCGGTGGTGACGTATCAGCGGAGGCGGCTCAGGCCGCGCTCCAGGCAGCGGCAGACTATATCCGGCAGGCAGGCGAATCACACGAGTGAGGACGAGAGAACAGTGCGCGAGTTAGCTTCTGGTGTCTTTGTCGAGACGGGTTACCGGCTGGTCAACGTTGGGGCCATTCTGACCGGCGACGGGTGGGTGCTGGTTGACGCGCCGCCCTACCCGCGCGACGCACAGCATTGGCGCGAAACCCTGGCGGAGATCGCTCCTCTGCCAATGCTGGCACTCATCCTCACCGACAGCCAGCGCGACCGCCTGCTGGGAGCCTGCTGGCTCGGCGCGCGGGCGATTGTCGCCCACGAGGAGACCTTGCTTCAGATGGCGAATCTGCCGCAGACGTTCCTCGACAGCGCCAGCGACGCGCTGGCGTCGAATACGTTGGAGCGCGAGCAGTTCGCGGCCATTCGCCTGCTGATGCCTAACATCGGCTTCACCGAGCGGATGCAGCTTCGCTTTGGGGCGTGGCACATTCCCCTGCTGGCGATGGCCGGTCCCACAGCGGGCAGCGTATGGGTGCACCTGCCGGAGCAGCGCGTGCTCTTCAGCGGGCCGAGCATCTGTGTGGACGAACATCCCCACATTGCCAGTTGCCACACGAAGGATTGGCTGGAAAACCTGACCGAGCTGCGCCGCCCGCGCTTTGTGGCAGACACTATCGTGCCGGGGCGCGGGCCGGTGGTGGACAAGAGCGCCACCGAGCCGATCTCCAACTATCTGCGGGTGGCGCGGCGGCGGGTGTATAGCCTGTACCGGGCGGGCCGCCCGCGCGCTGACACAGCCGCATTGGTGCCGGAATTGCTGGAGATGTTCCCCTACGACATGGGCGACAGCGAGAACGTCCAGCGGCGCATCAAGAGCAGCCTGGATCGCATCTACGAGGAGTTCAAGGCCTCCGACCGGGTCAACGACCTCGCAACCAGGTAGATGCTGTTGGCGACATGCTTTCGTAGGGGCTACCATACGTCCCATATGTGCCAACTTAAGCCTGGCTGCGCACGCCTCTCCCCCTAAATCCCCCTCTCCAGCCGAGCTAGAGAGGGGGACTTTGACCGCCGGATGTGAGCGCGTTCCCCCTCCCTGGCTTTGCCGGGGAGGGGGCCAGGGGGAGGGGCGTTCCGCCTGTACCGCGCACCTACAAGCCTTAACTTGGTGCGCGTGGGTCGCATTATCATACGCCCCTACAGGCCGCAACCGAACGGCACCCCTATGAAACCGGCGTGCGGGGGACTTGCCAACACTCGCCGGCTACAGCGGAGCGGAGAGCGCCTGCTTTCGCCTGCAATGGCACATCCCCGTCCGTTCCGGCCTGACTCTGTCCAGGACTTCAGCCTCCATGTATAAAGGAGCTAACACGATTCGTTCCTGCAATCAAGGTTGATGCATTGTTACACTTACTACTTGCAAGTTATTCTATTATGTAGGAAGATAAATAGTGTTGCTCAAAGACAAAGCGCTTAGACTAAATATCGCGCCGGGTTAACCATTCGGCTCCTTCTTCTGGGGTGGGGAGAGCCACCTGGGGTAGTTGCCTGGCTAGTTCCAGGGGGTCGCGCTGCCACGTCCTGTCCTCGGCGCAGGTGCGCTGCCGGGCGAAGCGTCCCTGGGCCTTGTGCCGCAGTCGTTGATCGTTAGCAGTACTTTAAGAGCGTGTTTGTAAAAGCCCCCATCCCCCGGCCCCTTCCCCCAAAATGAGGGAAGGGGAGCAGAGCTGCCGGAATGTTCCCCTCCCTCCGCGTAGCGTGGGGGAGGGGTTAGGGGTGGGGGGAACGACTTAACAAACACGCTCTAAGCTCGACTTTGCACATCTTAACAATAGCATTCATGAGCGTTTTTCGGTGAGTTCAAACTGCCTCGGTGATTTTTCGAATATCTTGCGATCACACCGATATTCGAAAAATCTGGCATGTTTTGGCAGTTTCCTCTAGCCGAAGCG
The DNA here is from genome assembly GCA_040767545.1 of Aggregatilineaceae bacterium. GTDB lineage: Bacteria > Chloroflexota > Anaerolineae > Aggregatilineales > Aggregatilineaceae > UBA2029. The sequence continues at coordinate 92,869 of JAXGOK010000014.1, forward strand.
CCGTAAGTAAGGAGCGTTATGTGCAAAGTCGAGCTAAGTGCTTACTTGGCAGTGGGGGGCACCGACGAATAATGCTACGGAAGAAACAACTTAGGCGGCTCCTCGGCCAGATTCGACGCGCGGTGCCTCTCGCTCTTCTCGATACCATGATCCTTCTGCTGGCGTATTTTGCCGTGTATTCAGTGCGCACGATGAGCGCCCTGGATGAGCTTGGCCGACAGGGAGTCCAGGTCATGGCCCTGGCGGTCGCGGTAATGGTGCTGTCCCTGTTCGTGGCAGGCGGCTACAACCGCCTTTGGTCGCGCACCAGCGGCCACGATGTGACGGTGCTTGTCAGTGGCGTGGTGTTGGCATCGCTGGTGCTCATCCCCATTGACTTCTTCTGGCGGCCCCGCCCCGTGCCGCTGAGCGTGATCATCGTCGGCAACGGCATGGCGCTGATGGGCTTTGTCGCCGTGCGCTACCGCTCGCGGCTGATCAGCGGCCTCTCGTGGCGTTGGCGGGCTGTCTGGCACCAGGAGTTCCCCGAACAAAGCACGCGGGTGCTCATCGTCGGCGCTGGCGATTCTGGTCAGACGACCGCTTGGCGCTTGAAGCATCGCGCTCCGGATCACGAGCACAGGTACAACGTGGTCGGCTATGTGGACGACGACCCGGATAAGCTCCACATGTACATTGAGGGCTGCCAGGTGCTCGGCACCTGCGCTGACATCCCCGATCTGGTCGAGAAGCACGCCGTCGAGCTGATCGTCATCGCCATCCACAACATCAGCGGGACTGACTTCCGGGCCGTGCTCATCCAGTGCGAGAAGACCAACGCGCGCATCAAGCTGGTCCCTGACCTGTTCGCCCAGATGGACGCCAAGGCGGGCGTGCCGGTGCTGCGGGACATTCGCACCGAGGATTTGCTGGGCCGCTAGTCGGTGGGCTGGCACGCGGCTGTGGACGCCGGCCCTGTATCCGGCAAAGTCGTCCTGGTCACCGGGGCGGCTGGCTCGATTGGCTCGGAGCTATGCCGCCAGCTTCTGCGCTACCAGCCGGTCAGGCTGATCATGCTCGACAACAATGAGAGCGGGCTGCACGACCTGGTCACCGAGCTATCCAACGTCCGTTCGCGCGCCGTGCTCGTTCCCTATTTGGCCGATGTCACCCAGCGCCCTGCGCTGAGCCGGCTCTTTGCCCAGTACCGCCCGCAGGTGATCTTCCATTCTGCGGCCTACAAGCACGTGCCCATGCTGCAATACTATCCTGCCGAGGCCGTGCGTGTGAACGTCGGCGGCACACAGCAAGTCTCCGGGCTGGCACGCGATTATGGGGCGGAGCGCTTCGTGCTCATCTCGACGGATAAGGCCGTCAACCCGACTAGCATCATGGGCGCGAGCAAGCGCCTGTGCGAGCTGCTCATGCACTCCCTGGCCCAGCAGCCGGGCAACCGCACGCTGTTCACGTCGGTGCGCTTTGGCAACGTGCTGGGCAGCCGGGGCAGCGTAGTTCCGACCTTTAGCCGCCAGATTGACCTGGGTGGGCCGGTCACTGTGACCGACCGCAAGATGATGCGTTACTTCATGACCATTCCCGAAGCGGTCAATCTGGTGATTCACGCGGCCTGCATGACCAAGGGCGATGACCTGTTCATGCTGCAAATGGGCGAAGAAGTGTGCATCATCGAGCTGGCCGAGCGCATGATCCGCCTGCGCGGGCTGCGCCCTTACACGGACATCCCGATCGTGATCACTGGTACGCGCCCTGGCGAAAAGCTGCGCGAGGAGCTGCGCGCCGAGTTTGAGACGATGCTGCCCACCGTCCATCCCTCCATCGTCCAGCTTGCTAACCAGCGCAATGGCCTGCAGCCCACGTTGTTCAACGACCAGCTTAACACGCTGTTTACGCGTGGTCTGGCGGAGGAAGAGGATCCGCTAGGCGTATTGAGCAGCCTGATCAGCCTGGGCGAGCGCGAGATGGAGTTTGGCAAGGTGTAGCATCAGGCAGCCGCCCCCACTGACTCACGCCTCGCCGGGCGCAGCCTGGCGAGGCGTTGTCTGTTTATGGACTAGAATGGTGCGGGCGCGTGTCAAGGTTGTCGGCGAAGAGCCTCATCCCCGCGAGGCGCGTCAGCCCCAGGTGGGGGTGAGAGGCCATTTGAGAAGTCCTGATCTAGGGGTTTGCCTCACCCCTAAATCCCCTCTCCACACGCGGAGAGGGGACTTAACCGCAAAATAACTCCCCCCCGTGTATGGAGAGGGAGGCGGGGGGTGAGGTTTTCAAGCGATTTCTGAGGCCAATGACACAGGCTTGGTGCCTGGCAGGTTCTGCGCACGCCCAATGACGCTTTGCGGAGAGTCTGCCTGCTGCTAGGATCAGGGTGGCGCTGAACCGATGGGGTCTCCGATCGTGGCATCCCCCAGGCGAGAAGCTGCCCCCTCATGCCGCCCCAGTGGACGGTATGCGCCAGAGGAGAGAAGTATGGCCCAGGCAGGAACCGGTTTGTCGAACCGAGTTGAGCAGTACGTCGAGGCGCTGCGCCGCCTACAGTGTGGCGACTTTGCCGGTGCAGCGTTGGCCGTCTCCACCAATGGCGAGGCCGATCCGCTCGGCGAGGCGTTGGGGGCGCTGGCTCGCACACTCGCCGGGCGCGCGCGCGAGGCCGAGCGCTTCGACCGCCTCATCCAGCGGGTGAACGCAGGCTTGCTGCTGGACGAAATCCTGGACAGCGTCTACGATGATTTCCGCGATCTCATCCCCTATGATCGCCTCGGCCTGGCGCTGCTAGACCCCGACGGCCAGACGGTGCGCGCTCGTTGGGCCAGGATTGACGGCGGCCACATTCATCTGCGCCGGGGCTACGCCGCGCCCCTGGCGGGCAGCAGCTTGCAGACGATCCTGGAGACGGGCCAGCCGCGCATCCTCAACGACCTGCCGGAGTACCTGTATCGCAAGCCTGAGTCCGAGTCCACGCGCTTGATCGTGGCCGAGGGAATGTGCGCTTCGCTGACCTGCCCCCTGACCGCCGATGGCGCGCCGGTCGGCTTCCTGTTCTTCTCCAGCACCAGGGCAGGCGCTTACCGTGACGCGCACGTTGAGACGTTCATGCGCGTCGCCGGGCACCTGTCGGTGATCGTCGAGCGGGGGCGGCTGGCGAGTGAGCTGGCCGAGCAGAAGCGCGCCGCAGAGCGCCAGAGCCGCGAGCTAAGCCAGCTAAACGAGCAGAGGAATACCTTCCTGGGCATTGCCACGCACGACTTGCGCAGCCCGCTCAGCCTGTTCAAGATGTCAACTTCCATGCTGCTTGACGCAGACGCAGGCATTAGCGACGAAGAGCGCCTGATCCTGCTGCGCGACATGGAGCGCCAGGCCCGGCACATGCTGAGCCTGATTGACGAGTTACTCGATGTGACCACCATCGAATCCGGCCATCTGCGCCTGGAGCTGATGCCCGTTGCTCTGGAGCCGTTCCTGGCCGAGGCAGTTGAGCGCCACCAGGACATGGCCCGGCCTAAGGGCACGTGCGTGCTCCTGTCCCTGGTTGGCGAGGCCGGCACCGTGCGCGCCGACGCGGTGCGGTTGCGCCAGGTGCTGGACAACCTGATCTCCAATGCGGTGAAGTACTCCCCGGCGGGCAGCACCATCCAGGTCAGCGCGGTGCGGGCCGCCAGTGCGTGGCGGATCAGCGTCACTGACCAGGGGCCAGGCATCCTGCCCGAAGAGCGCGCGCGGCTGTTTCAGGCATTTGCCCGCCTGTCGGCATACCCCACCGGCGGCGAGCGCAGCACCGGATTGGGGCTGGCGATCACGCGGCGCGTTGTGGAGGCGCACGGCGGCGAGATCGGCGTGGAGTCGGTGCCGGGCGAGGGGGCCACGTTCTGGTTCACGCTGCCCGACTGACGGGGGCATTGACCTCACTCCCTGGCC
>JAXGOK010000015.1:0-93358 GCA_040767545.1 Aggregatilineaceae bacterium
ATCACCGGCCTCAACCAGCCAACGGAAGGGCAGGTGCTCTATGAGGGGCAGCCATTGCGCGGCGTGAACCCGCACGCGACCATCGTCTTCCAGACGTTTGCCCTGTTCCCCTGGCTGACGGTGCAGCAGAACGTCGAAGTCGCGCTGAAGGCGCGCGGCATCCCGCCCAATTTGCGCACGGTGCGCGCCATTGACCTGCTCGACATGGTTGGTCTGGACGGCTTCGAGACGGCTTTCCCGCGCGAGCTATCGGGCGGGATGCGCCAGAAGGTGGGCTTTGCGCGGGCGATGGCTGTGGAGCCGGAGTTGCTGTGCCTGGATGAAGCGTTTTCGGCGCTCGATGTGCTCAGCGCGGAAGCGCTGCGCGGTGAGCTGCTGGAGCTATGGATGAGCGGCTCCATTCCCACTAAGGCAATCCTGATGGTCACGCACAACATCGAAGAAGCCCTATTCATGGCCGACCGGGTGATCGTGATGGACAAGCAGCCTGGGCGCGTCATCGCCGATCGGGCGATCGATCTGCCCCATCCGCGCCAGCGCAAAGAGCCTCGCTTCCTGGAAGTCATGGATCGCGTCTATGCTGTGCTGGCCGGGCAGACTCAGCCGGAGCACATCGAGCTAGGTGCCGCGCCGGGCGAGGCCGGTGTGACTCGCGCGTTGCCCTTCGTCGCCATTGGGGAGCTTTCTGGCCTGCTGGAATTTCTGGACGAGATGCCGAACGACCGTACCGACGTTTACCGGCTGGAGCAAGAACTGAACCTGGGCACTGACCCGGTGCTGCAACTGACCGAGGCTGCCGAGCTGTTGGGGTTTGCCACCATCTCCAAAGGCGACATCGCCCTCACTCCGCTGGGCGAGACGTTCGCCGAAGCTAGCATCCTGGCCCGCAAAGAGATTTTCGCCACGCGCATCCGGCGGCTGCCCACGATTAAATGGCTGCTGGCCATGCTCAAGGCGGCGGACAAGGGATGGCTGGATCGCGATGTCGTTCGCCTGGCGCTTGAGCTGGAGTTCCTGCCCGAAGATGCGGCCCGCCAGGTGGAGATCGCCATCCAGTGGGGCCGCTATGCGGAGCTGCTGGCCTACGACGACAGCACGGAGAGGCTGTACCAGGAGACGGCGCTCCCTACGTCCGCGTGAAGCTTCCTCACTCCTGGATATCGGGCTTGTCGGAGTCGTCGAGCAGGCGGCGCAGCTCCTCTTCCCACACGTCCGCCAGGGGATCGAACGGCGTCTCGGTGAATTCCTCGGCCAGCCGCTCGAAGTAGGCGTGCAGGCCGCTCTGGGGCGAGGCGCTGTCCAGTTCTTTCACTTTCGCGTCCACAATCTGGACAAGCTGCGCGCTCCTGCGCTGGAGATCGGTCAGGTCGAAGCTGGTCTTGAGCAGGTAGTTGATGCGGCGCATGACATCGTGCCAGGCGGTGAAGTCGTTCTCCAATTGGATCGTGTTGGTGATGTGCGGGAACTGGGCGAAATCGTAGGTCGGCACGAAGGCGTACAGGCCGGTGAATTCCTGGTCGCTCTCGCTGGCGCGGCGGCACAGGTAGGAACTGAGGCTCGCCCCGCCGTGATAATCGGAAAACTGCACGGCCAGGCGGCTTAGCTCGTGCCGCATGTGGGGCAGGCTGTAGATGCACGAGATCAGGCGCGTCTTGTTGTAGGGAAGCTCGCCATAGACCCCGCCCAGGCTGACGATGCGCGTCACGCCGAGCGACTGGGCCGCTCCCAGGAAGGTGGCGGTGTAGCGCTCGATGTCCAGGTGTGGCTCGTCGCCCAGGAAGATGACCACGCCCAGCGACTCGTCGCCGGTGTAGTAGAACTCGTTGCGCGGCGTGTCCAGCGTCGCCGGAAAGCCCTCCTCGAAGCGCACCATAGGCCGCACCAGGTCGTGCGTGCCGGGTATCTGGAACAGGTAGAATCCCTCCGGGCGGATGGTGCCAATGCGCCGGGCGCTGCTGCGCTGGATGAGGTACTGGGGCAGGCCCGACGAGACCGATCCGGCATCGGCCCATTGCCGCCAGCCGGCAATCATCACCGACTCGGCGGCCTGCGGTCGCTCTGTAAGCTCTAGCGCATCAGCCATCGGCGGGACCTCCTTCGCGAGCAGCCGTCAGCCGGGGCAGATTCCTGCTCGCCGGACTATCTGGCGCAGAGTATACCGCATTCTGCGCGGCGCTTGGGGGTACCTGCCGCTCAGCGGCCCGGCGCACCGTGACAGTGCTTGACCTTGCGCCCGCTGCCGCAGGGACAGGGATCGTTGCGCCCGGCGGCGGCGAGCTTGCGGGCAAACTCAACGTCTTCGCGGGCCAGGGCGAGCATGATGTTGGCGGGCGGGCGGCCACGCCTTAGCTCGGCGGCCATCAGGCGCATGGGGCGGTCAACGTGGGTGAAGAACGCCTTGAAGCCCGCGCACAGGACATTCAGCCCCGGCTCGCCGTCGGGGGTGGTCAGTAGGCGGTCTTTGGGGCAGCCGCCATTGCACACGAAGCGCACCGGGCACTCGCGGCACAGGCGCGGCAGGGTGTCGCGCTTGGCCGCTCCAAAGCGCCGCTGCTGCTCCGAGCCAGCCAGCTCAGCCAGCGGGACGATCTGCATGTTGCCCAGCAGATGCGCCTGTTCCACGAAATGATCGCACGAATACACGTCGCCGTTGTGCTCCATCGCCAGCGCGTAACCGCACGTCTCCTCGAAGACGCACAGGCCAGGCCGGTGCCCGCTCCAGGCGGCCAGGGCCACGTCGAAAATCTGGACGGAGACGCGGCCCACATCGCGCCGTACCCATTCGTCGAAGATGGCGATCAGGAAGCGCCCGTACTGCTCGCCGCTCACCGAGCGCGCGGTGACGGCGGTGCCGTTGTCGCGCTCGACGATGGGGATGAACTGTACGAACTGCGCGCCGACCTCATCGCGCAGGAAGCGATACACGTCGAGCGGGTGATCGGCGTTGGCGGCGTGCACGCAAGCCAGGATGTTGAAGTCCACGCCGTGCGCCCGCAGCCGCTCGACTCCGCGCATCACCCGCTCGAAGGTGGGACGCCCGCCCTTGTCCACGCGGTAGGCGTCGTGCAGCGCGCCCGGCCCGTCCAGGCTGACGCCGACCAGAAAGCCATGCTCGGCGAAGAAGCGGCACCAGTCATCGTCGAGGGTGGTGGCGTTGGTTTGCAGCGCGTTGAGGATGCGCATCCCTGGCCGGGCGTGCTTCTGCTGGAGCGCGACCGCCCGCTCGAAGAACTCCCGCCCCAGCAGCGTCGGCTCGCCGCCCTGCCAGGCGAAGGTCACTTCGGGCACGCGCTGTGCGGCGATGTACTGGCGGATGAACGCTTCGAGCAGCGACTCGTCCATGCGGAAGTCGCTGCCGGGGTAGAGCCGCTCCTTGGACAGGTAGTAGCAGTAGCGGCAATCCAGGTTGCAGAGGGAGCCGTGCGGCTTGACCATGACGTGGAAGGCGGCGGGACGGCTCATGGAATCCTCGTTTCTATCTGTTCTTGCGGCGCGGCGCTTTGTGTTGGGCATAGGGGCGTCAGGCCTCTCCCTAAATCCCCTCTCCAGCCGAGCTAGAGAGGGGACTTTGATCGCCGGATGTGGCTTCTCCCCCTCCCTGGCTTTGCCGGGGAGGGGGTCAGGGAGGGGCGTTGCTCGCGTGGAGGCGCTGCTTTGCTGTGATCCCGTGTAGAGGCGTATTGCAATACGCCCCTACGGGCTTGCCCGCATCCTCAATCCCGCCCCCGTTCTTGCTGGTGGCTGATCGCTGACGGCTGATCGCTACCCCGGCAGCGGCCCCGCCCCAACGCGCAGCAGCACTTCCCACGCCTGGCGCTCGCCCGGCGCGAGGATGGGCGCGGCCTGCTTCTCCCAGGCGGTGACCAGGCTATCGTGAAAGCCGGTGGTGATCTCCAGGGCGGCGGTGCGCACGCTGTTGACCGCGCCCTCGTCCACCCAGATGCCCAGATACGGCACTTCCTGCGGCGACCAGGCCAGGTGCAGCCAGTGACCCGCGCCCTCCTCGACCAGTGCCGCCCAACTGATGGCAACTTCCGGCGGGACGTAGAGCTTGCGGCAGGTGCCGGAATTGGGCGGGGCGACGCGATCCAGGTCTACCCACTGCCCGCGACCAACGCGGGCGCGCGGCCAGGGGTAGCGCTGGCCCCACGCGCCCCACGCCGGAATGTCGCGCACGTTGTACAGCTCGCGCACGGCGTCCGGCAGGGCGATGCGCGTAGCGTCGCCGGCGGTGAACTGGGGGTGCGCGGCCCACAACGCCGTGATCGGCTGCGCGCCGGTGTTGGTGACGGTGTAGCTCAGGCGCAGCGTCGCGGCATCGTCCAGGCGCAGCGTGCGCGTCAGGCGGTAGGGCAGGGCGCGCCCGTCCACGCCGAGCGTCAGCGTGCCGTCCTCCACCGCGATCACGTCCCAGGGCAGCGCCCACACTTCGCCGTGATCGGGCAGCGCCGCGCCCGCGTAGGGGCCGGGCTGCGGGTACGCGCACGCCTTGATCGTGGGGAACATCTCATCCCAGCCGCTCATGTCCTGCTCGGTGAAGACCGCGCCGTAAGCGAGCGGGCCGAAGGGACGGTCGGCAGGGGCGACCAGCCACTCGTGCCCGGCGGCCTTGTCGTAGATCGAGACGATCTTGGCTCCCACAGCGGGCGTGGTCAGGACGCGCAGGCGGGCGCTTTCCAGCGCCCAGGCGGGCTGCCCGCGCCACTCGCTGAGCGTGAGGGTAGTATCGGTCATGCGTCTGCTCGCCTTCGCTCAGCCCTTCAACGCGCCCAGCGTCATCCCCTTGACGATGTGCTTCTGGGCGACGAAGACCAGCAGCAGCGCCGGGATGGTGGCGAAGAACGCGGCGGCGGCCATCTCGCCGTAGCGGATGTTCCATTCCTGGGCGAAGGCGGCGATGCCGACGGGGATGGTCATCGCTCTGGGCGTGCTGCTCAGCGTCAGGGCGAAGAGGAACTCCTTCCAGCTAAAGACGAAGACCAGCACGCCCGTCGCGGCGATGCCCGGCTTGGCGATGGGCAGGGCGATGCGCAAGAAGGTTTGCAGGCGGCTGCACCCGTCAATAGCAGCGGCTTCCTCTAGCTCGATTGGGATGTCGGCGAAGAAGCTGTGCAGCATCCAGAAGGCCAGCGGCAGGTTCATGATCGAGTGGGCCATGGTAATGGCGACCGGCGTATCGTAGAAGCCGAGCGTGCGGGCGATGATGAAGAACGGCCCGACGAAGATGATCGGCGGCAGCATGTTAATGAACAGCAGCCAGCCCATGACCAGCCCGCCTACCAGCTTGCGCCAGCGAAAGCGGCTCATGCTGTACGCGCCCAGCGCGGCGATCACCTGGACGAGCAACAGGCTCAGCACGCCGACGACCAGACTGTTGCGCGTCAGATCGGTGAAGTTGCTGCGGTTGCTCATGAAAAGCTGCTCGTAGTTGCGCGAGGTCGGCTCGAAACTCCACGAGCCGGAGATGATGTCGCGGAACAGCTTGAGCGAAGTTAGGAAGGTGTAGACCATCGGCCCCAGAATGATCAGGGCGAAGACGATCAGCACCAGGTGCAGCAGGAGGGTTCGGGGTTTGAGCTTGATCATGTCTGCGCTGCCTTCTCACCGCATCTTGTTGACGTAGGAGTTGAGCCACTGGTAGGCCACCACGAAGACCGACATGATCAGCGCCGTGATCAGCGCCAGCAGCGCGCCATAGCCCATGCGCCCCTGGACGAAGAACACCTTGTAGACGTAGAGGCTGATCACTTCGCTGGATGTGCCGGGGCCGCCGCCGGTCAGCAGGAAAATCTGGTCGAAGACTTTGAAGGCGAGGATCGTGCGCAGCATCAGCGCGACGATGATCGTCGGGCGCAGCAGCGGCAGGAAGATGTGCCGGTAGACCTGAATCTCGTTGGCCCCGTCCACGCGAGCCGCTTCGCCAAGCTCGTAGGGCAGCGACTCCACACCGGCCAGCATGATCAAAAAGAGGAAGCTTGTCCAGTGCCACACGTCCACGATGACGACGGAGGCCAGGGCCAGGTCGGGGTCGGCAGTCCACAGCGGCGGTTGCTGCACGCCTAGCTCGATGAGAATCTGGTTGATGATGCCGTAGTTGTAATCGTACATCAGCCGCCACATGGCGCTGATAGCGATGGGCGGGATGAGCAGCGGGATCATGTAGACGCTGCGATAGAACCAGGCGAAGCGCGTCACGCGGCTGACCAGCACGGCCAGCAGCAGCCCCAGCGCCCCCTCGATGATGACCGAGGCCGCGACGAAGACCAGCGTGTTGCGTAGCGCGTCGGGCACGACCTGGTCATGGCTCAGCGTGGTGAAGTGTTCCAGGCCGACATAAGACCAGACGAGCTTGCCCTTGACGAACTCGACATCCGACAGGCTGAGGCGGAGCAACTGGCCGACGGGATAGAGGGTGAGCACGGCCATGAAGATGAGCGTTGGCAGCAGCGCCCAGTACTTGAAGTTGTAATCCAGAAAGGCCCCCAGGCTGCGCTGCCCGGTGCCTGGCCTGCGAAGGGCTGTGGTCGCCATTGTGCATGCTCCCAGCGATAGGGTAGGTGCTGGATGTGTCGTTCCCGCCTGCCCGATGACTCGGTGCGGGGGCGCTGCGCAGGGATGATCGCGGCGCCCCCGCATTATGCCAGTACCAGCAAGAACTGGCTAGGCGAGCGGCTTGACGGTGTACCCGCCGCTGACGAGAATCTGGTGAATCTCCTTGGCGGCCTCGGCCATCGCCTCCTCAGGCGACAGTTCGTCAATGAGCGCCTGGGTGATGCGGCGATCAATGACCTCGACGATCTGCGGCGTCTCGGCCAGGCGCGGCTGCGCCTTGATGAAGGGCGTGCTCTCGCCCATGGCCTTCATCCACCAGCCCAGCTTGGGATCCTCAGCTAGCTCTTCGTAAACATCCTGACGGACAGGGATAGCGCCGTGCTGGGCGTAGTAGAGCTGGGCGTCCTTGCTCAGCGCCCACTCCAGGAAGGTGAGGGCGGACACTTTGCGCACTTCGGGCAGGTTGTGGGGGATGCCCATCACCCAGATGCCGGACAGCGTGGCGCGCCCACCAGGGCCGCCGGGCACGACGCTCGCGCCCATCTTGCCGACCACGACCGATGTGTCCGGGTTGTCGTAGTTGGGAGCCGCCGCGCCGACCATGTGCACCTGGGCCAGCCGCCCGCTGGCCATCAGTGCCAGGTTCTCGGCCTGGCCCATCGCGTTGATGTTGGCCGGGCCGTATTCCTTGCCCAGCCACAGCCAGGTCTTGAGGGCTTCGACCGCACCCGGATCGGCCAGGCCGACTACCCACTCGCCGCTGGCCGGGTCGAGGCTGACCGCGCTGGTGCCGTAGCTGTGCAGATACGCCTGGAACTCCCAGTTGCCGCCGATGGTGCGCAGCGAGAAGCCGTGCATCTCCGGCGGGTTGTGGAAGGTCTGGGCGATGCTCCCGACCTCATCCCAGGTAGTGGGGGCGGCCAGGCCCTTCTCATCGAACAGGTCTCGGCGATAGAAGAACAACTGGATGTTGCCGTTGATCGGCAGGCCATACAGTGCGCCTTCTGGCGAGGAGTAGCGCAGGGCTTCGTCCCAGCGCGTCGCAGAGTCGTACTCGATCACGTTGGAGTCTAGCTCGAAATCGGGATTGATGTCGTGGATGGGCGTCACCAGCCCGCCCGCGTAGAACTGCATGTACCACTGCTCGTTGAGGTTGAGGATGTCGAACTCGCTCTCGCTGCCCTGCACGGCGTTGCGCGACTTTTCGAGCATACCGGCGAAGGGGGTGACGTTGAGCTTGACATCGTTGCCAGTGGTCTTGACGTACTGCTCGACCAGTGCCTCAAAGCCGGGGAACCAGGGTGAGTCGTTGATCAGGATGGTGATCGTCTCGATCTCGGAGCGGCGGCGCAGGAAGTGGATGGAGCCGGCCTTCTCGGCGAAGCTGATGCCGGGGGTGCTGGCCAGCAGCACGCCCGAAGCGGCGGCCCCCTTCAGGAAATTGCGGCGGGAAATGCGGCGATCGTTAAGGCTCATCATGAACTCCTTTGCTAACTGGCTGAGACTCTGCATTGAGTGTGAAAGAGAACCTGAGCACTGGGCTTTGCAACGTCACAAGACTCGAAATGTATGGTGATCGGCGTCCCTCCTTTGGCGGGTGACTCAGGTCGAGCGGACTGGCCCGGTTGAGCCGCGAATGACAAGCTCGGTCGGCAGCAATACCTGGTGCGACGGATGCCCATTTGCCTGCCCGCCAAGCTGCTCCAACAGCATCTCGGCGGCCAGAGACCCCTTGCGGTAGGCGTCCTGGCGGATGGTGGTCAGCGGCGGGCTGGCGAAGCGGGCGATCAGCGCGTCGTCGGAGCCGACGACGGAGATGTCGCCGGGCACCCGGTAGCCAAGCTCCTGCAAGAGCAGGATCAGTTGGATGGCCATCATGTCGTCGCTACAGGCGAAGGCAGTGGGCGGATCGGGGCGCTGCAACAGCGCCGTCACCACCGGCTTGCTGGCGCTAACATAGGGCTGGCTGCGCACGACCAGGTCTTCGCAGACTTCCTGGCCGTGCTCTGCCAGCGCCCGGCGATAGCCGCGCAGCAGCAGGCGGGCGTAGGTTTTGTTGGGCGGGCTGACCAGGAAGGCGAACTGGCGGTGACCGAGCGCCCACAGGTGCTCCAGCGCCTGCATGGCCCCGCCCTCGAAATCCACGTCCACCCAGTGAGCGGGCGTGCCGTCGTCGCTGACGCGCTGGGTGAGCACATAGGGGATGTCGCCGCCCAGCACGACCGGCAGAAAGGGATTGTCCACCGGCATACTCATCAGGATCAGCCCGTCAACGCGCCGCTGGCGGTACAGGTCGGTGTAGGGCGTGTCGCGGCGCGCGAAATGGACGAGCATGTCGAAGTTGTGGCGGCTGAGCACGCGCGAAATGCCGCGCAGATTCTCGCTGTAGAGGGGGTAGCCGAATACGTCTTCGGCGCTTTCGTCAATGATCACGCCGACGGTGTTGGTGCGGCCCTGCACCAGGCCGCGCGCCAACATGCTGGGCTGGTAGCCGAGCGCGTCAATCACCGCCTGGACGCGCTGGCGCGTGGCCTCGGCCACATCGGGGTGGTCGTTGATCACCCGCGAAACGGTCTTTTTGGAGACCTGGGCAGCGCGAGCGACATCGGTGATGGTGACCACGCGCACGGCCTCCGGGTGCTTGTTTGTTTGGTGCGCACAGAGTATCATGAGTCACGGTGGTTGCTGACAACGGTGCCGACACCGGTGTCAATGCTCTAATCATAGAGAGTTTCGTCTGGCACGTCAAGCAGGTTGCAGGTGACGGGTGCACGAACGAGTTGTTGGGCATTCGCCAGAACGCCCCCATCCCCTGGCCCCTTCCCCTAGCTTTGCTGGGGGAAGGGGAAAATCGCTTGCCAGATCGTCCCCCCTCTAGCTCGGCTGGAGGGGGGATTGAGGGGGGAGGCCTTCAGCGAACATCCCTGAACTCCCCCTCGCAACAGGTTGTTCGTGGACCCCTAGGTGACGGGTGCATCCCATCCTTGGGGCAGTTCAACAAGTGTGGTGTGATTTGTAGGGGCGGGTTTCGAAACCCGCCTCTACAAGACCGGCTCTGCCCCAAATGTGAGATATGCCCGTAGGTGACCTTCTGGCCCAGCCATCGCAAGGAGCTCGCTGATGAAAGCTATCCTGGTCATGTTCGATTCCCTCAACCGGCACATGCTGCCACCCTACGGGGCGCAGGGCATTCACGCGCCCAACTTCGAGCGGCTGGCACAGCGCTGCGCCACCTTCGACAACGCCTACGTGGGCAGTATGCCGTGCATCCCCGCCCGGCGTGAGCTGCACACAGGCCGCTACAACTTCCTGCACCGCAGTTGGGGGCCGATTGAGCCGTTTGACGACTCCATGCCGTCCATCCTGGGGTGCAGCGGCGTCTACACGCACCTGGTGACCGATCACCAGCACTACTTCGAGGACGGCGGCGCGACCTACCACAGCCGCTACCACACCTGGGAGTTCTCGCGCGGGCAGGAGGGCGATCAGTGGAAGGGCCACGTCGCCGACCCGGACATCCCGCCAACGCTGGGTACCCGCACCATCGAGGGCTGGCACTGCGACTTCGAGCCGCGCAAGTACCGCCAGGACTGGGTGAACCGGCTGTACGTGACCAGCGAGGAGAACTGCCCGCAGCGCGTCACCTTCGACCGGGGGCTGGAGTTCATCCACACCAACCACGAGCAGGATCGCTGGTTCCTGCAGATCGAGTGCTTCGACCCGCACGAGCCGTTCTTCAGCCACCAGCAGTACAAAGACCTCTATCCGCACGAGTACGACGGCCCGCATTTCGACTGGCCGGACTACGCGCCCGTGCGCGAAGACCCGCTCGAAGTGCAGCACCTGCGCTTCGAGTACGCGGCGCTGCTCAGCCAGTGCGACGCTTCGCTGGGGCGGGTGCTCGATGCGATGGACGCGCTCAACCTGTGGGATGACACGCTGCTGATCGTGACTACCGATCACGGCTTTCTGCTGGGCGAGCATGACTGGTGGGCCAAGAACCAGCAGCCCTGGTATAGTGAGCTGGCGCGCATCCCGCTCTTTGTGTGGGATCCGCGCAGCCGCCAGGCGGGTGTGCGCCGCGACGCGCTGGCGCAGATGATTGACCTGCCGGCCACGCTGCTGGAATTCTTCGGCGTGGAGCAGCCCCAGGACATGCAGGGCGTCCCCCTGCGCGACACGGTGGCCCGCAACGCCCCCACGCGCGAAGCGTGCCTCTTTGGGGTGATGGGCGCGCACGTCAACGTGACCGACGGGCGCTATGTCTACATGCGCGGGCCGGTCACGCCGGACAACACGCCGCTCTACGAGTACACGCTGATGCCCACCCACCTGCGCGGGCTGTTCACGGTGGACGAGCTACAGGACATCCAGCTTGCCGAGCCGTTCTCCTTCACGAAGGGCTGCCGCACGATGAAGATCGCCGCGCGCGCCTGGTCTACGCCGGTTCCGTTCGAGACGCTGCTCTTCGACCTGGCGACCGATCCCAGGCAGCAGCACCCGATCCGCGATGTCGCCGTCGAGCGGCAGATGATCGCGCACATGATGCGCCTGATGGAGGCCAACGACGCGCCGCCGGAGCAGTACGAGCGGCTGGGTCTGCCGCAGCCGGTTTTCGCGGAGTGAGTGGCTTTTCGAGTTTACCTCACCCCCAGCCTCGCTGCGCTCGGCTTGCCCCCCATGCATGGAGGGGGGCGGCGAGGCGCGTTAGCGCCGAGCGGGGTGGGTAACCAGGAGCAGCAGAGCAGCGCCCCTACGCACATCGAATTCACCGCAATCCGGGATGCCCCCCATCTTTTCCGGAGCGTGGGCAGAGGTGAGCAAGTCCTGTACAATAAGCGCCCATGAGTGAGCACACCTGCGCCGGTGAGACGGTGCCGTGATCACTGGTGCAACCATACGCTTCTGTGAGGAGAGGGCACTATGCCAAAATTCGGAGCACATGCATTCCTGTGGATCGGCGAGTGGACAACCGAGACGGGCAACCATGCCATTGAGCAGGCGGGGCAAGCTGGCTTTGACTTCATTGAGATTCCGCTGCTGAAGCCGGAGCAGTTCGACGCCGCGTCGCACAAGAAGGCGCTGCGCGAGGCCGGGATCGAGGCAACGGCGTCGCTCGTGCTGCCCAAGGACGCGCACATGCCTGTCGCGCCCCAGAAGGCGCGGCGCTTCCTTTCTGGCGCGATGGACAAGATGGAGGAGATCGGCAGCACCTACCTGTGCGGCTGCATCGCCTATTCGCTGGGCACGCTGACCGGCAAAGCGCCCACGCCCCAGGAGCGGCAAATCGTCGTTGAGACGCTGGCTGAGGTGGCCGAGGACGCCAAGCGGCGCGGGATCACGCTGGGGCTGGAAGTCTGCAACCGTTATGAGACGTACATGTACAACGTGCTGGAGGACGGGCAGGCGGCGGTCAAGGCGCTGCGCGCGCTGGGCTACGACAACATCGAGCTGCACGGTGACACCTACCACATGAACATCGAGGAAGAGGGCTTCTACAAGCCCATCGTCGCCTGCGCCGAGACGCTGGGCTACATGCACATGAGCGAGAGCCATCGCGGGCTGATCGGCACGGGCACGATTAACTGGGAGCAGGTCTTCCGCGGCCTGACCGACGCGAAGTATCGCGGGCCGCTGGTGCTGGAGTCGTTCGCGGCGATCAACCCCGACCTGGCGGCGGCAACCTGCCTGTGGCGTCCGCCGAACCAGCCGCCGGGCGTGCTGGCGACTGAGGGGCTGCGCTTCTTGCGCGAGGGCGCGGCGCGGGCCGGGCTGGTCTAGGCTGCGCTCCGGCGCTGGCCCCTGGGATGGTATCGTTGGCACCCGCCGCACGTGCGCGGCGGGTGTTTGTGTTGTGGGGACTGTGGTGATGGGCGGCTTTGTGCTAGGATGAAAGCACGCGCTTGGGGCGCGTGAGATTAGCAGCAAGGGGGCGCTATGATCCGCTCACTCCATTACGCAAATGACGGTGCCTTGCGCGCTGATCGGCGCTGGAGGCGATTGCCGCTATCCAGCAGAGCGTGAGGGGCCTGCTGTGGCTCGACCTGTGCGGCGAGCCGCCCGCCCAATGCGAGCCGATCTTGCGCGACGTGTTCGGCTTTCACCCGCTGGCGGTGGACGACGCCCTGGCCGAGTCGCATCACCCCAAGATTGACGACTGGGGCGACTATCTGCTTGTGGTGCTGCACGGCGTGGTTTTTGACGGGCAGAACGAGCCGCAGGTGCGACCCAGGAGCTGGACGTCTTTCTGGGGCGGAGCTACGTCATCACCTATCACATGGAGCCAATCGCCGCCGTTGACCGGGTGTGGGCGCTGTGCCAGCGAGACGTGCGCCATATCCAGCACGGGCCGGATCACCTGCTTTACAAGCTGGCCGATGAGCTGGTCGCCGACTACATGCCGGCGGTGGAGAGCATTGACGAGGCGATTGATCGCATCGAGGATGACCTGTTTGATGGGGCGGGCACAGCCGTGCCGGAGAATATCTTCCGGCTCAAGCGTGGGCTGCTGCACCTGCGCCGCATCATCGCCCCGCAGCGCGAGGTGCTCAACAAGCTGTCGCGCGGCGATTTCCCGGTTATTCTGGACGATGACCGCGTCTTCTTCCGCGACGTGTACGACCACCTGGTGCGCCTCTACGACATCACCGAAAGCCTGCGCGACCTGGTTGCCAGCGTGCTGGATTCGTACCTGTCGGTGGTCAACAACCGCATGAACGACGTGATGAAGACGCTGACGGTCATCGCCACGCTGTTCATGCCGCTGTCGTTTCTGGTGGGCTTCTTCGGGATGAATTTCTTCCAGCCGGTGACATCCCTGAACACCTGGACGGACCTGCCTGTGTTCGCCCTGACGCTGCTGATCCTGGTCAGCGTGCCGGCGACGATGATCGTCTGGATGCGCCGCCGCCGCTGGCTGTGAAGTCCGCAGGGGCGTATCGCCATACGCCCCTACGAACCTCACCCCCGCTCGGCGCCGACGCGCTCCGCCTCCCTCTCCACCACGTGGGCCAGTGAGGCCCTTCTAAGCCCACCCGCGCAGGCGCACAGCGTCAGCCACGCGCTGCACGGCGACGCAGTAGGCTGCCAGCCGGTTGTGAACTCCCAGGCGCAGGGCTAGCTCGTGCACTTCGTGGAAGGCGGCGGTCATTTTCGCGTCCAGCCGGGCCTTGATGGTCTTCTCATCCCAGTAGTAGCCGTAGGCATTCTGCACCATCTCGAAGTAGGAGACGGTCACACCGCCCGCATTGCACAGGAAGTCCGGGATCACGTAGACGCCCTTGGCGTGCAGAATATCGTCGGCTTCGGGGGTCGTCGGGCCGTTCGCCAGCTCGGCGCTGATCGTGGCTTTGATCTCCGGCGCATTGTGGGCATTGATCATGTTTTCCAGCGCCGCCGGCACCAGAATATCCACGTCCAGCCGCAGCAAGTCCTCGTTGGAGATTGACTGCGCGCCGGGAAAGCCGACCACTGAGCCGTTAGCGCGCTTGTGGGCGATCACTTTACGCGGGTCGAGGCCATCCGGCGCATAGATGCCTCCCCGCGAATCGGACACGGCCACGACCACTACGCCCAGCATTTCCTGTCCCAGCAGAGCGGCATTTTGCCCGGCGTTGCCAAAGCCCTGGATGGCCATCGTCGCTCCCCCGGTCTTCAGGCCGAGGACGTGGGCCGCTTCGCGCAGGCAGTACATGCCGCCGCGCGCAGTGGCTTCTTCGCGCACCTTCGATCCCCCCAGGGCCAGCGGCTTGCCCGTGATCATGCCGAATTCGTTGTGGCCTTGCAGGACGGAGAACTCATCCACCATCCAGGCCATGACCTGGGCATTGGTATACATATCCGGGGCGGGGACATCCACCTCCGCCCCCAGGATGCGCCCCACCTGACGCACGTAAGCGCGGCTGAGGCGCTCAAGCTCCCCCGGCGACAGTTCGCGCGGGTTACAGACGATCCCGCCCTTTGCGCCGCCCAACGGGAGATCAACGACGGCGCACTTCCACGTCATCCAGGCAGCCAGGGCGCGCACCAGGTCAATGGTCTCGTCAGGATGGAAGCGGAGTCCGCCCTTCGTCGGCCCGCGCGCGTCGTTGTACTGGACGCGGAATCCCTTGAAGATGCGCATCGTGCCATCATCCATGCGCACCGGCAGGGTCACCTGCATCTCGCGGAGCGGCTCGCGCAGCAGGGCATGGATAGACGGTTCCAGTTGCAGCACTTCTGCGGCAGCGTCAAGCTGGGCCTGGGCCATGGCAAAGGGGTTGAACCGTTGCTGTGTCTCGTTTGGCAAAGTAGCCAGCCTGGACATGAACGCTCCTCTTTCGTTTAGCACCAAGAATCCTGCTCTGTTCAAGAGTCACAGGGGGTTGGTTGGGCGTCGGAGGGAATGCTCTGGCCGGCCAATCTACCACAGGTGCGGCGAGGTCACATTGTGCTTTTCGCCCAAGAACGCGAGTCTGGCCGCGCCACGCTCGGCCTGCCCCCTCTCGCGTGTGTTCGGCCTTGAGAGGGGGCAGCGAGGAACGAACTGGCGTTGTACATCCTTCGCGGACTCGCTCAGGGGGCTGCCACTCAGTCGCCAGCAGCGCCCACTTCAGCGCGCGGCACGGTCGGGTCGCCCTGGTAGTAGCGCCGCCCCAGCCGCAGCGCCACATAGACCAGCCCGATCAGCACCGGCACCTCGATCAGCGGGCCGACGACCGTCGCCAACGCCTGCCCCGAAGCGATGCCGAACGCGCCAACTGCTACCGCAATAGCCAGCTCGAAGTTGTTGCTGGCCGCCGTGAAGGAGAGTGTGGCCGACTCGCTGTACTTGAAGCCAAGGCGGTGCGAGAGAAAGAAGCTGAGCAGGAACATCAGCATGAAGTAGACCAGCAGAGGGACGGCGATGCGCAGCACGTCCACCGGATTATCCACGATCTTTTCGCCCTGCATCGAGAACATGACCACGATGGTGAACAGCAGGCCGATGATCGCTGAGCGGCCCAGGCGCGGAGCGAACTCGCCGTCGTACCACGCGCGCCCGCGCTGGCGAATCAGCGTGAAGCGGGTGATGATCCCGGCCAGCAGGGGGATGCCCAGGAAGATGAGCACGCTCTTGGCGATGTCTCCCATTGTCACGCCGACCTCGGCGGTGCTGGCCCCGAACCACCTGGGGACTACCGTCAGGTAGAAGTAAGCCAGGGGGCTGTACATGACGATCTGGAAGACCGAGTTGAGCGCCACCAGCGCCGCGCAGTCCTCGCTGTCGCCGCCAGCCAGCATGTTCCAGATCAGCACCATGGCGATGCAACGAGCCAGCCCGACGATGATCAGCCCCGTGCGGTATTCGGGGTAGTCGGATAGGAACAGCCAGGCCAGGGCCGTCATCAGCGCCGGGCCAATGATCCAGTTCTGCAGGATCGAGACGCCGAAGAGCCGCCCTTGCTGGTGCAGGCGGCCCATCTCCTCGTATTTCACTTTCGCCAGCACGGGATACATCATCCACAACAGGCCGATGGCGATGGGGAACGACACGGTGTCAATGCGCAGCGAGTCGAAGGTATCCTGAATGCCAGGGAAGATCGCTCCCAGGATTACCCCGGCGGCCATCGCCAGGAAAATCCACAGCGGCAGAAAGCGGTCGAGCAGCGACAGCCGCCCGAAGATAGCGCCCGTCTGGGCGGCGGTGGGAGTGGTGTGGCTTGACATAGCTCTTGCGTCTCTCCTGATCAAGAAGTCTGGTTTGAGGCACTAAAACGCCGCCAGCGCCGCGCCGAACAGGTACCCGGCGACCGTGCTGAACAGGGCGACGAGACTCACATAGGTTGCGGTCTTGGCCCGGCCCATGATCCGGCCCGTGACCAGGATGCTTTGCAGGCTTAGCTCCGGGTCGGCCAGCAGGTAGGCCAGCAGCGGCCCGCGATGCATCCCCAGGTCGAGGAAAGCGGCGGCGACCGGCACTTCGACCAGCGTGGGGAAGTACATGAACACGCCGAAGGTCACGCCGATCAGATTGGCCCAGATCGTGTTGCGCCCGGCAAGCTGCTGCACCCATTCCTCCGGCGTGATCGCGCGGAACATCCCGGCGAAGAACACGCCGACGATCAGCAGCGGGAAAATCTGCTTGACAAAGCGCCACGTTTCCCACAGCCAGGTGGCTAGCTCGGTGCGGGTGACGTGCTTCGTCACCACATAGACCAGGCCGCCCAGCAGGGCGACCTCGACGAAGAAGCGCCCGGTGAAGTGAACGACGACGCTGCCGGACTCGGTCGTCGGCGCGGCCAGCAACAGCGTGGCGGCGACCAGGCCCAGCGCCGCCCACGTCCAGCGGTTGAAGCCGCTTAGCACGTTGTTGAGGCCCTTCCAGGCGACGGGGGCGATCAGCACCAGCAGCGCGATCAGCAGGGCACCTTGCAGCGTCAGGTCGAGTTCGTCAAGGGCGTCCTGCACGCTGTCGGAAAGGGTCAGCGGCAGCGTGACGCTGAAGACAGCATTCTTCAGGGGGCCGATTTGCAGCGTCCCGGCGATGAGCACGGCGATCAGCAGGGCGAAGAGCGCCCACAGCGCCGGGCGCAGCGCTGCCTTCTGTTCGAACAGGGTGGCTTTGGCGGGGTCGGCGGCGGGCTGCTTGAAGAGGGCCGCCATGATCAGGCCGATGGCGATACCGAAACTGATCGCCAGGACGAGGCGCGCGATGGCGATGTCCATGCCAATGGCCGAGCCGGTGTAGCTGATGGCCAGGATGTTGACCGCTGGGCCGACGAACAGGAAAGTGACCGCTGGGCCGAGACCTGCCCCGCGCTTCCAGATGCCCGCGAAGAGCGGCAGGATGGTGCACGAGCACACGGCCAGCACGAAGCCGCCAATGGCCGCTGCCGGGTAGCTGATGACCTTCGGCGTCTTGGGGCCGAGATAGCGTGTGACGACTTCTTTGGGCATCAGGCCGCTCAGGTAACCGGCGATGAAGAACGCCGGAACCAGGCAGAGCAGCACGTGTGCGGCCAGGTAGTCCAGCAGACCGGCCCAGCCCGCGCCGAGCAGATCGAACACGAGACTCATTGATGGATGCCTCTACATTCACAAAATCGAATAGACTGTGCCGGAAGAAAGCCCTGCCCGCAGGCAGGGCGGTCGGCGGCGCGGGTTATTCAGCGGCCAGCAGCGCGTCGGCCAGCCAGGTCATGATCTCCGATGGATCGGGGATGCGCCCCTGACTGACGACCTTCTCGTTGATGACCAGCCCCGGCGTTCTCAGCACGTACTCGCTGATGCTGAGCGGGTCTCTGACGTGCATCAGTTCACAGCCGCCCGGCGGCTGCATCATAGCCAATGCCTGGCGCGCGTTCTCCTCGACCTTCTGGCAGTTGGGACAGCCAGACCCCAGCACTTTGATGGTGAGCATGGTCTTGTGTTCTCCTGGTTATGAGACTGTCTTGGCCGCCGCCGCACAGTGCGGGCACGGGCAGCCGTCGAAGGTCGCCGGGCCGCTGTCCTTCACCGGGCCGAGCGCGGCTGCGAGCAGGTCGCGCACCGTGCCATCGGCCAGCCGGTAGAAGACTTTCAGCCCATCCCGGCGCGACTCGACCAGCCCGGCGTCGCGCAGCACCATCAACTGCTGCGAGATGTACGCCTGGCGCTTGCCGAACGCCGCTTCCATGTGGCAGACGCACACTTCGTCGTCGGCGCGCAGCATATCGAGGATTTGCAGGCGGACGGGGTGGGCCAGTGCTTTGAGGCGAAGAGCAGCATTCTTGTACGGGGCCATGATCGGGTCCTTGTATTCATAAACGTGAATGTAGTCTAGCGGGAGTTCATCGTCGCAGCAAGCGCAGATTGTCACTGATCTCCGGTGACATCTGGCGCTTGGTCTCTGCCGCGTCACGATGCCCTGCGGCACCGCACGGCAACGCACCGGCACCGGTCATCAGCCGGTGCCCAGCAAAGCGGCCAGCGTGGCCCGCCGATCCGCCAGGGCGGCTTGTTCGGCCAGCGGCGGGCATTCACTCAGATCGCGCTGCTGCATCAGCAAAGCAAAAGCGAAGGCCATGCAGGTCGCCTCGCCGCACTGCTTGCAGTTGGACTGGGGCAGCAGCGCCCACACATCCAGCGGTCGAGGCGCGCGGCGCGGGGTGCGGATGGCTACCAATGCGTGCCGGTTCTCCCACGTGGCATTGATGGCCTCGGCCAGCGCGGATAGAAGGTCAAGCCCTTCGGTGACATCAGCAACCTGGGTGATGATCACCTTGTCGTGGTAAAGCGTCAGAAAGCCGCGCTCGCGGCGAAAGGTGAGCGTGCAGGCGTGGGGATTGTAGGTGATAATGTTGGGCAGCGTTGCCAGAAAGGGCAGCACTTCCTCCAGATCGCGCGAGGGCTGGCCGACGACGATGATCTTGCTTGGCTCGGCCAGGCACGGCAATGTCCGCGTCAAAGCAATAGACTCAAGGTACACGCAGGGTCTCCCGCAGAATCCGCCCCATCACTGGAAAGGGCGACTCCGTACTGACTGGATGCCTGCCCCAGGCACCTCGATCATGACCTTTCAGCCACCCTCCAGCGCCTCCTGAGCCTTGCCTTTCGCGTGCTTCTGGAGGAAGGCTAATGCGCCTTCGGCATCCTTGTCCATCAGGATGCGCAGCAATTCGATCAGATCGGCGTCGTCCAGGGCCAAGGTGATGGTCTTCTTCATGATCGTCTCCTCGCCCGTTGGGTTGATTACATTCATGAATGCGAATATAGTGTACGTCCCCGGCCCGTACAGCGCCAGCGCCGAAGATCACCGCTTGGCGGTGAGAGTCAGCACGCATGGGCGTTGACCTCACCCTCAATCTCGCTGACTCGCCCGCAGCCAGACTCCCGAAGTTTTCGAAAACTTCGGAAGTCTCCTTCAGCGCAACTCCCCTACGCACATATGCCGCCCGCGTTGGCAGGGGCGGCGCGACCTGCTACGATTAGGCCGGGAGGAGAACTCATGCCCGCTGACCTTGACTCGCTGCTGATCACCGCCCAGGACGTGCGCCATGCCCTGATCTGCGCGCGCCGTGTCTGGCTGGACGCGCACGGCGACCCGGCCCTGCGCGACGAATCCGCGCCGGAGATGGTCCGCGCCTTCGCCCTGGGCGTGCAGCACGAGGCGCGCGTCCTGGCCTCTGTCGGGGCGGCGGTGGAGTACCTGCCCATTGAGTCGTGGGCGCACGGCGTCGCCCTGACGCGCCGTATGATGGCGCGCGGCGTGCCGGGCATTGCTGGTGCATGCCTGGAACAGCGCGCCCCGCTCGACCTGACCGAGCGCGTCTTCACCGTGCGCGGGCGGCCCGACCGCCTGGTGCGCATCGCTTACGCCGGGGCGCTGGTCTATGCGCCGATCGAGATCAAGCGGCGGCGCGAGGCGGAAGCGCCCGACTGGGCCCAGCTTGACCTCTACGCCTGGCTGCTGAGCCACGTGCAGGGGATCGTACCGCCGGGCGAGCTTTGGCTGGGTGCGACCGACCTCGGCGCGCCCGCCCGCCGCGATCCGCACGAATACGACGAAGACCGGCTGATGGACGCCCTGTTGCGGGCCATTGCCGCCCTGGACGCCAGTGAAGCGCCGCCCGTCCGCCTGGAAGGGCACTGCAAGACATGTCCCTGGCAGACGGCGTGCCGGGCTGATGCCGAGCAGGAGCAGAGCCTCGACCTGCTGTACAATGTCTCGCGGGCGACGCGCGATGGCTTGGCGGCGGCGGGCCTGGCACGCCTGGCGGACATTGCCGCCTGCGCGCCGGAAGACCTGCTGGCGGTGCGGGGGATTGGCCCTGTTACTGCGCCGCGTCTGCGCGCTAACGCTCAGGCGTTGGTCGAGGGGCGGCCTGTGTGGTACGGGACACTGCCCGACGATCTGCGGCTGGGCGGCTGGATGTTCGACCTGGAAACGTACGAAGCGTGCGGCAAGACGGTGCCCTGGTGCATGGGCTGGTGCGACACGGCGGGCGAGACGCGGATTGCTCTCGTCGCGCCGGTGCAGCTTCCAGAGCCGCTCACTCTGGCCGATGGGCAGCACGTCACGCTGGTGCCGGACAGCGATACGGCCTGGGAAGTGCTCGCCGAGGCAGTGGCCGCCCAGGATGGGCCGATCTGCCACTGGACGGCTTACGACGCGAACATCCTGCGCAGCAGCGCATCGGCGGGGGTGCGCGCCCGGCTTGAGCCGCGCATGTTTGACCTGCACGCGGCCTTCAGGCGCGCGGTCAGCCTGCCGCTGCCCAGCACCTCGATCAAGGTCGTGTCGGCCTACCTGGGTTTCGTCTGGCCGGACAACCCCGACTGGTTCGCCGCCTATCTCGACTACCAGTTCTGGCTGGAGTCGGGCGACGAGGCGGCGCTGGCCCGCGCCTGCGCCTACCAGCGCGCCGATGTGCAGTCTATGGCCTGGGTGTGGCGCTGGCTGATGGCGAGCGATCCGCAGCGCCCGGCGAAGTGAGCTTCGCCAGAGGGGATGCTCTCACTCCCGCGCAAGTGACCCTTGCTAAGCGGGCCGGATGCGGGTATAGTTCTTGCGCGCCAGGTGGTAAAGAGCCTATTAATCTGCGAGCGGTGGTGACGAATCACCGGCAGTGGGTGGGCGCGTTGGGGGCACCGGTGCGTCGTGGCATCAACGTGCCAGGTAACCCTGCTATCGGGTATGCCAGCAGCGCCGTGCGTGCTCTGGCTTACGAGGTCTTGCGCGGGCCTGGTCACTTTCCTCATACCCCCTGCATCTTCCATTCTGTAGAATCGTGATAAGATCGTCTATCCGGCGTGAGTACGTACCCGGAGTTCTCTATGAATATGACCTTCACTGCTGTCAAGCGCCTGCTCATCGGGGAGCCGTTCCCGACCAGCCGCGAAGTCCACGAGCGGCTCGACAAGGTGCGCGGGCTGGCCATCTTCTCCTCCGACACGATCAGCAGTAACGCCTACGCGACCGAGGCGATCATGCACGTGCTGATTGTGCTGGGCAGCGGCGGGCTGGCGATGACGCTGCCCCTGGCGCTGGCTGTGGCGACCCTGGTGCTGCTGGTGGTCTTCAGCTACATCCAGACGATCATGCACTACCCCGACGGCGGCGGCGCTTATACTGTCGCCAAAGACAACTTGGGGCGCTACCCCTCGCTGATGGCTGCCGCCGCGCTGCTGACGGACTACGTGCTGACTGTGGCAGTGTCTACCTCCGCCGGGGTGCGCGCTGTGACCTCCGCCTTCCCGGAGACGTTTGAGTACCGGGTGATCATTGCCCTGTTCGCCATTAGCTTCATCACCTGGGTCAACCTGCGCGGCGTGCGCGAAAGCGGCACCATCTTCGCCTTTCCCACCTACGCTTTTGTGGGCGGGCTGCTTCTGGTCATCGCCATCGGCCTGGTGCGCTACTTCGAGCTGTTCGGCGTCGCGCCCCTGCCGGTCACTCACGAGATAGTGTCCAGGCAGAAAGACCTGACGGGGGTGGCCTATATCTGGCTGTTGATGCGTGCATTCTCCGGGGGATGCACGGCGATGACCGGCATCGAGGCCGTCAGCAACGGCGTGCAGGCGTTCAAGCCGCCGGAGTCCAAGAACGCGGCCCAGACGATGGTTGCTATGGGCATCCTGGCGATGATCCTGTTCATCGGCGTCGCTTCGCTGGCGACGACGATGAAGCTGATCCCCGGAGAAGGGGAGAGCATCCTGTCGCAGTTGACTCGCCACGTGTCCGGCAGCGGCGTCCTGTATTACTGGGTGCAGGCGTTCACAGCGCTGATCTTGTTCCTGGCGGCCAACACCGGCTACCAGGACTTCCCGCGGCTTAGCTCGTTCCTGGCCAAGGACGGCTTCATGCCGCGCTGGATGCAGAATCGGGGCGACCGTCTGGTGTACAGCATGGGCATTCTCACCCTGGCCTTCCTGTCGTCGGGGATCGTGCTCATCTTCGGGGCCGACGAAATCGCCATGCTGCCGCTCTACGCGCTGGGCGTGATGATGAGCTTCACCCTGTCGCAGGCCGGCATGAGCCGCCTGATGCAGAAAGTTGGGTCGCTCCAGCCGGGACAGTCCTTGTTCACCGGTGTGACAACCATCCATTACGAGAAGAACTGGCGCTGGAAGCACCATGTCAACCAGGTGGGGGCGACCGTCACCGCCCTTGTCTTCGTCGTGCTGGTGGCGACCAAGTTCCTGGAAGGCGCGTGGATCGTCGCCCTGGTCATTCCCCTTCTGGTCTACATCTTTGACCGGATTCACGTCCACTATGAGCAGGTCGCCGCTGCGTTGAGCACGAGCACCGTCCAGGAGAGCGATCTGATCGAGGTGGCCAATGTGGTGATCGTGCCCATCGCCGATGTGCACAAAGGCACCCTGCTGGCGTTGCAGTATGCCAAGCGCCTCTCCAACGACGTGCGCGCGGTTTGCATCTCCACGTCGCCACAGATGCGCGAGCGCGTCACCACGCGCTGGGCGCGCTTCCCTAAGCTGACCGAGGGGATCAAGCTCGACATCATAGACTATGACTACCGCGATATTCTGAAGCCGCTGGAAGACTACATCGCGCACATCAATCGCGTCGAGTTCCCCGATCAGTTTGTTACCGTCGTCGTACCGGAGTTCGTCTCGCCGGAGCTGGCGGCCCAATGGCTGCACAACCAGACCGCGACGATTCTGCGGGCGCGGCTGCACCACATGAGGGACATCGTGGTGATCAGCGTGCCGTTCCACATCTCCGACGAGAACGGCTCAGGGGCGTAAGGGGACGGGCGGACGCCGCGCCCTGACACCAGACTTCCGAAGTTTCCGAAACTTCGGAAGTCTTTTTCGCGCCCCACTCTGTCCACCGGTTGACCTCACCCCCGCTCGGCGCTGACGCGCCTCGCCGCCCCCCTCCGTCGCGGCTGTGCATTACCCACAAATACCCCCCATCCCCCAGCCCCTTCCCCCGCGCTGCGCGGAGGGAAGGGGAGCAGACCCGCCGCTTTTCTCCCTTCCCTCCTCGTGGGGGAAGGGCCGGGGATGGGGGCACAGGCACAGCCAAAGATGTGGGTAACGCATAGCCGTCGCGGAGAGGGGGAAAGGCCGAGCGTAGCGAGGCCAGGGTGAGGTTGATGGCGCAGCGTTCACTGATGCTGCTTGCCCGCACCCCAGTCAGGCGTTGCTCTCCTGGTCTGGAGCGACCAGCGGCAGCGTGATCACGAACGTGGTGCCAGCGCCCACGACGCTGGAGACTTCAATAGTCCCGCCCAGTTGATCCACCATCTGCTTGACGATAGCCAGGCCGAGACCTGTGCCCTGCGCGCTCACGACGCTGTCCGCGCGGAAGAACGGCTCGAACAGCCGGTCGAGGTCGTCCTGAGCGATGCCGATGCCCTCATCGCGCACGGTGAATGTCGCGCGCTCCGCTGCGCAGGTCACGCCGAAGTAGATGGTGCTGCCAGCGGGCGAATACTTGGCCGCGTTGTCCAGCAGGTTACTGAGGACGTGGCGCAGCAGCCTGGGGTCGGTAACGGTGTTCTGGCTCTGCGCCTCGCACTCGAATACCACCTTGTGCTCCGCTGCACCGGTCTGCTCGATCTCGGTCACGATCTCGCGGCACAGAGCCGACAGCTCAACCGGCTGTAGGTTCGGGGCCAGGGTACGGGATTCCGTCTTGCCGATGAGCAGGATGTCGTCAAGCAGCGTGATCATGAACCCGATGCTTGCCTCGACGCGCTCGTAGCGTTCCTCGCGCTGGGCATCGGTCATGCGCTCGTTGTAGCGGCGGAACAGCTCGATAGCCGTCTGGATGACCGACAGGGGGGTGCGCAGGTCGTGGGCGGCCATGGCGACGAAGCGCGATTTCAGGGCGTTCAGCTCCACCTGCTGTTCTAGAGTCTGGCGAAGCTGCGCTTCCAGGCGCTTGTGGGCGCTGATGTCGTGGATGCTGTACACAATGCCCGTGATCGCCCCAGAGGGATTCTCGATGGGCGAGAGCGACACCTCGGCGTCCAGGCCGGCACCGCTCGCTTCGTTGGCGCTTAGCTCCACGCGCACCGGCTGGCGGCTGCTGATCGCGCGGCGCTGGCCCTCGGCCAGGGCTGCGGCCTGCTTCGGCGTGACCAGCTCGGCCAGGGGCCGCCCAACGACTTCGGTGAGATCGTTGGGGAAGAAGCTGGCGAAAGCCAGGTTAGCTCGCTGGATGATCCCTTCTGTGTCGGCGAGCAGGATGGCATCGCTGGTGCTGTTCAGGATCGCTTCGAGGCGCTCCTTGGACTCGCTTAGCTCGGCGGTGCGCTGCTCAACGCGCGTCTCCAACAGCCCGGCGTAGCTGCGAATCTCGTCGTAAAGCCGCGCGTTGTGCAGTGCGGTCGCCGCACGGTCGGCGAAGGCTTTGAGCGCCTGGGCGTGCTTCTCGCTGAAGAAATCGGGGACGGCGCTCGCCACATTCAGAAAGCCGATCACCTCACCGTGCAGGCAGATCGGCGCGCCGGCCCACGAGTGCTGTTGGGGTGCCCCTGGGATGTTGTGCCAGATGCCGGGGCCTGCGGCATCGCTGCCGGTCAGTGGCTCGCCTGTCTCGGCCATTGCTCGCAAGGGCACGGCCTCGCTGACAACGAAGCGCTGCCGGGCGACCCAGTCTGCTGCGCTGCGCTCGTCGTGGCCGCGCTGGCCTACCACATAGGCGACGCCTTCTTTCACCAGCATGATGTTGGCGAAGTCGTGCGGGATGACTCGCCCGGCGTTGGTCAGGATGCGCTCGAAGATTCGGTCAATGTCCAGGGTGCTGTTAATCGCCACGACCGCGTCAGTCAGTGCTTCGACCAGGGCGCGCTGCTCGCGCTCGGCTAGCTCGGCTTGCTTGCGCCTGGTGATGTCGGCGATGACAGCCATGATGCGCACCACGTCCCCGTTCTCGTCGTAGATCGGGGCGATGGAAAGGCTGACTTCAAGGGACGTGCCATCTTTGCGCTGGCGGGTCACTTCCAGTTCAGTGAAGGCCCCCCCGCACTCCACGCACGCGCGTAGCGCGCCGAACTCATCTTGCTTGTCCGGCGGGACGATGGGCAGCGTGCGACCCACGACTTCCGCTTCGGTCCAGCCGAAGATGCGCTCGGCGGCGTGGTTCCAGGTTACCACATGCCCGTCCAGGGTCAGCGAGATGATAGCCAGCGGTGATGCCTCGATGATGGCCTGCAAGTGCTTGTACGTCCCGTGCAGCGCACTGGTGGACTGTTGCAGCGCTGCATGGGTTCGCAGGGCGCGGATGCCGTAGGCTAGATCGCTGGCTAGCTCCTGCAGCAGCGCCACTTCTTCTGCGTCGAAGGCATCCGGCCTGGCGGAATAAAGGGCCAGGACGCCAGAAGTGTCGCCTTCAAGAGCCACAGGCAGGGCGATAGATGACTGGTAGCCCCGGCCCAGAGCCTCTTCGCGCCAGGGGATGAAGTTGGGGTCGCCGGCGATGGAGCGCGCCACCTGGGGGCAGCCGGTGCGGATCGCCCGGCCAACAGGACTCTGCCCGTGCTCGTCCTCTGCCCATGTGACGCGGATCGTCGCCAGGTAGTCCGCTTCGTGTCCGGCCCAGGCGACCGGGCGAACCGTGCGCGCCTGGTCGTGCTCGGCCCGGCCCACCCAGGCCAGCCGGTAACCGCCCGGCGTCACCAGCCGGGCACACAGGTCGTGCAGCAGGGCATTCTCGTCCTCGGCGCGCACGATCACCTGGTTGCACTCGCTCAACATGCAGTAGGCCCGGCTGGTGCGGCGTAACGCCTCTTCGGTGTGTTGTCGCCGGAGTTCCTCTCGGTGCAGCAGCACGTAGAGCAGCCCTGCCGTCGCTGCAACAAAGAACAGCCCCTTAATGGTCTGTACGTACTCCAGCGGATCGCCCGCTAGGGCAGCAGCGGCCAGGTCTGAGCCGACGATCCAGGCAGCCGCGAGCAGACCATACAGCAGACTGGCGCGCAGAGAGAAGGACGTCCTTAGTCTGTGCATAGCGCTTCCCAGATCATCATCGCTCCAGACCCAAACCCTTACTATCATACAACAAAATAAGAGTTTCGATCCTGCTTGCTATTATGCTTGTTACAGGCGCGGAGGGCTTGCGGCGTTTTTGTAGGGGCGGGCTTGCAAACCCGCCCCTACCTGGCGCTGTGGTTCAGGGGCGGACAGCAGCGTGAGAAGCATTGAGATGGCATCCGCTTAGCCTCACCCCCTGGCCTCGCCACGCTCGGCCTTTCCCCCTCCGTTAACGGAGAGGGGGGGCGAGGCGCGTGAGCGCCGAGCGGGGGTGAGGTAAGTCAGGGTGCGGCAAACTGCCTGACAGAGTTTGCGCACCCCTGGCCCCGCTGTCGCTGGTGCCGCCAGGGCGAGTATACTCGACACCGTACGACTCCGCCGTTCATCGCTTTTGTAGGGAGGGGAAAATCCGATGATACTGTTTGATGACGCGACACGCACATTGCTGGACAAGCCTCTCATCGCGCGCCTGTCGGTGATTGACTCCGACGGCTACCCGCATACGGTGCCGGTGTGGTTCATGCGCGATGGCGAGGAGATCGTCTTCATCAGCGTGCGCAGCACGCGCAAAGTGGCCTTCGCTGAGGCGAATCCGAAGGGGGCGGTCACCATTGGCGGCGCGCCGGGCGACGGCGGGGGCTACCTGATCAAGGGGGATATCGCCATCGAGCCAGACCCGGACGATGCCTGGGTGCGCCGGTTGTGCCATCACTACGAGGAGCCGGAGCAGGCCGAGCGGGATGTCGCGGACTGGGCCGACCTGGACATCGTCGTGCTGCGCCTGAAGCCGCGCAAGGTGATCAAGGTGGCGTGACTGGCGATCTGCCGCGCAAGGTGCCCTGTGCGTGACGTTGCTGGCGAATTGAGCTTGTAGGGGCGTGGTGCCGAAAAGAGACTTCCGAAGTTTCCGAAACTTCGGAAGTCTGGATTTGGGCAGGGTGCAGCAGAGCAGTGCGGCCCGCCTGCGCATGGCACTCAGGCTAACAGACCCGCCAGCGAAGTCTGCACCAGCCGCGCGCCGAGGGCGAGCAGCAGCAGCAAGACCAGGCGGCGGAAGGTCGCCTCATTCACGAAGCGATCCATGAGCAGGCCGCTGCTCGTCCCCGCGCCGGTGGCCAGCAACCCGACCGGCAGCACTTCCCACACATCGCCGGTGAAGTTGCCCGCCAGCGAGTGAGAAATCACCACCGTGATGCTGTGCAGCACCAGCAACACCTGAATGTTCGCCTTGAACGCCCCCGGTGACCAGCGGCGGCTGCTGCCGTAGATCACCAGCGCCGGGCCGCCGGTGTTGTACGCGCCGGAGAGCACCCCGCCAGCGAACCCCAGCCCGTAGGCGGCGCGAGCCGTTCCCCGCCAGGGCGGTGCAGCCCAGCGCAGGGCGTACAATCCGTAGCCGATCAGCACCAGCCCCAGGGCCAGCGTGACGATCTGCTCGTCTACCAGACGCAGCAGCGTAACGCCGACGGGGATGCCCAGCACCGATCCCCAGGCGAGCGGCGTGATCTCGCCCCAGTCCAGTTGCCGCCGGTAGCGCCAGGCAATCAGCGCCGGGCTGAATACGCCGAGCAGCGCGATCAGCGGGGCGGCGGTGCGAATGCCCAGCGAGACGGCGAGCAGGGGCATGGCAACCAGCGCCATGCCGAAGCCGACCACGCCCTGCGTGAAAGTGGCCGCGAAGAGGATCAGCCCCACCCGGATCAGCACGGCGCGCAGCCTCTCATGAGCGCTCGACCCAGATCGGCGAGCTCCACGCCCAGTGCCCGTTCTGTTGGCGGACGCGCACGTAGTACCAGTCGCGCTGGTCGCTGCGGGCGCTGTCGGTGAGGGTGAACTGGGCGGTGGCCTCGTGCAGGGGCACGGCGCGGTGGAAGTAGTAGACGGGCGTCAGGAAGCCGCCCAGGTAATGCGCGCGTGGCCCGGCCAGCAGGTCGGCCAGGCGCACGTCTACCGCCCGCCCGTTGATCGTCCCCACGAAGCGCGTGCTCTGGCTCCCGCGCACCTCGAAGCACATGCCCTGCGTGGCCGGGGTAGTCGTGGTGGGATTGCCCCAGGTCCGCGTGGTGAGGCTGACGCCGTCCGCGCCCACGCGCTGCCAATCGCTGAAGGCGTAGCTGGCCTCTTCGTCCGCCTGTGGCGCAACGATCTCGTGACCGCGCAAGCGCGGCTCGACGCCCAGCAGGTCGCCATCCACGACGCGCAGATCAACGCGCCAGTCCACGTCTTCGCCGCGCTCGCCCCAGCCCAGCTCCAGGTGCACCTTGAACACGCCGGGCAGCGCCGGGTCAACGGGCGGGATGGGCGGCGTCCAGCGGTGAATGACGCGGTTGTTGTGCAGCACCTCAACGGTGTCCAGCGCGTCCCCGCCGCTCACGGCAACCTCGATCCGGCGCTCGGAGGCGGGCGGCAGCAGCGCGCCCATCGGCGCGCCATTGAGCGCGAATTGCAGCGCGATGCGGTCGCCGGTGAGGGCCACCGTGCGCCGGGCAGTGAGCGCGTCCCAAATGCCGTCGCGGGTCAGCGCCGTCGCCCAGACGGCGACGCACCCGTGCCCGTAGCTGCCAGGGTGGGCGCTGTGGTGGTCGGTGGAGCCGATCACGCCGACTATATGCCCCTGGGCCAGCCCGTAGTGCAGCGAGCTTTGCCAGTCCAGCGGCCCCATCGTGTGCAGGTAGCGGTTTGGGATGATCTCGCTCTCGCTCGCGCCGTGCATGGACATGATCTCGACCAGGTGGATGAACTCCGGCTTCACCTCCGCCCAGTTGATGCCCCGGTAGCCCGCCTTGTAGCCGATGTGATGGGGGACGAGCATCGCCTCGATGCCACGCGCGCGGTGCGCGCGCAGGGCGGCACGCAGCGCGTCCATGTCCTCAGCGCGGATGATCTCGCCCTCGTCGCCCTTGAAGTAGATGTTGTGATCCCCGTAGCGGCACGAGTGCCACTCATAGCCGAGGAAGGTCACGAAGGCCCCGTCCTGGTGATTCTGGCGCGCCATCTCCTTGAGATGCTCCCATTGCTGGGCGGCGCGGGCGAAGCCCTGGCGGTGATAGTCCACGACGGCGGCCAGGCGCGGCTCGTCCGCCGGGATGTCGTGCCACCAGCCATGAGGCGTCAGGCAGGCGAAATCGAGTTGCAGGCGCGCATTATGGAAGGCGTCCTCGGCAGAGCCGTGCCCATAGCCGATGGCGGAATGGCTGTGCAGATCGCCGTAGTAGACGTGCAGCGCGTCATAGGGTTCAGGCATGGAGATCGATTCCTATCGTGTAGCGGCCCCTGTCAGGCGAAATCCAACGGCTGGGCCTGGCCGGTACGCGCGGCGCGGTAGGCGGCCTCGACGATGACCAGCGACTTGCGCCCCTCGTCCACGCTGATTACCGGCGGCGTGCCCTCGCGCAGGCAGCGCAGGAAGGTGAGCGGCCCCTGCTGGTGGAAAATACCCTGCCGGAAGTACGGGACGGTGTCAGCCCCGCACCACTCCCCGCGCGCCTGCCCGTAATGGTAGACCTTGAGGTAGGGCGGGCGGGCGAAGTCGCGCGAGGCCAGGTCTACCCCGCCGAGCAGGGCGCTGCCCCGGCTGCCGAAGACCTCGATAGACCCCTCGGCGGCGACCAGCACGTTGCTCGTGGCGATCTCGGCCACCGCGCCCGAAGGGAAGGTGAGCACGACCAGTGCCGTGTCTTCGAGCGGCAGGCCCAGCGTCCGGTTGGCGGTGACGGCGTAGACCTGCGCCGGATCGCCGAGCAGCCACAGCAAGAAGTCAATGGCGTGAATGCCCTCGTCAATCAGCGCGCCGCCGCCGGAAAGCGCCGGATTCCCATACCAGGCGTCGTGGATGCGCTCGCCCATCTCCAGCAGGTGATAGTTGCCGTGCCGCACGCGCACCAGCGAGATCGTCCCCAGCTCGCCGTCCTGCACCCGGCGCACCAACTCCTGGTTGACCGGGTCATAGCGTTTGGGAAAGTTCTGCATGAAGATCACGCCGGACTCCCGCACGGCGCGGCGGATGCGGTCGCACTCGGTGATGGTCGGGGCCATCGGCTTTTCCAGCAGGATATGCTTACCAGCGCGCGCCGCCGCCTCGACCAGATCGGTGTGGCGGGCCGTCTCGGAGGTGATGCCCACTGCGTCGCAGCGGGCCAGCAGCGCGTCGAGATCGCCCTCGAAGGCTGTGCCGTAGCGGGCGGCGGCGCTCTGGCCGCGCGCTGCGTCGTCGTCCCACACGCCCACTAGCTCAGCGTCGGGCGAGTCGTTGATCGCCTCCGCCCAGAAATTGGCGTGGTAGTGGGCAAAGCTCAGAATGGCGAAGCGTACCCGCTCGCTCATGGCGTCTCGACCTCCTGCCAGCCGCCGTGCTCGGCGGCGCGGTAGACGGCCTCGGCGACGAGCAGGCTGACCAGGCCATCGCGCGCCGAGTCGTCCGGCGGGGCAGCGCCGGACAGCATATCCAGGAAGTGACGGTGCTGGCGCAGGCCGACCTGCTCGGTGCGAATGTCCGGCGCGAACCAACCGGGCTGGCCGAGGTGCGCGGGCGCGTAGTAGGCCAGCCGTCCGCGCTCGGTGCGCAGCCAGGCGGTGCCGTCCGTCCCGTAAATCTCCATGCGGTAGCGGTCGGTGCCCGCGACTTCGGCGTAGGCCGACTCGTGCGCGGCGATCAGGCCGGACGCGAACTCGTAGGTGGCGATGACCAGGTCTTCGGCGTTGGGGCGGACGACTGTGCCGTCGGCCAGCATTCGCTCTCTGATCATGAGCGCGGTTGTCGCTCGCACGCGGACAATCTCGCCGAAGAGATGGCGCAGCAGGTCAATGCCGTGCACGCCCAGTTGCAGCAGCACGCCGCCGCCCACGTTCTCTTTGCGGTAGAACCACGCGGCCCAGTCCGCGCCGGGGGTGGCGTTGCGCTGGCGCACCGAGTGCACGCGCCCCAAGACCCCCCGTTCGAGCAGCGGGCGCACCTGCTCGATCTCCTCCAGGTAGCGGTGCATGAAGCTGACGAACAGTGGCACGCCGGTCGCCTGGGCAGCGGCGATGATTGCGCGGCACTCCGCCGAGCTGCGCGCCATCGGCTTTTGCAGCAGGGCGGGCTTGCCCGCCTCCAGCGCGGCGATGGCGTGCTCGCGGTGCAGATAGTCGGGCGTGGCGATCACCACCGCGTCAATGGCGGGGTCGGCCAGCACCTCGCGGTAATCGGTCGTGGTGCGGGGGATGGCGAACTGCGCCGCCCGGTGAGCCAGGCCCTCAGGGTCCGCGCCCGCGATGGCGGTGACGCGCGCTCCGGCCTCGTGCAGCCCCGCGATGTGGTAGGCGCTGATGAAGCCCGCGCCGATCATGCCGATGTTGAAAGTCTTGCGGTGCATAGCCTGCTGCTCCAGGGTGGCGCCCCCAGCAGGGCGCATAGGTCATCGCGGGCGAGGGGCATATTGATGCGCCGATTTCCAGGATGCTGCGCTGCCCGTAGCGCGGGCGGCTGGTGGCGTTCTTGTAGGGGCGGGTTTGCAAACCCGCCCCTACAGGGTGCGGTCAATAAGAAGCTCTCGTCATGCTTTCCGGGTACTGGCCGCTCCCGCCTCCCAGTCGCGAGACGGCGACGGATTACGGTTCCCAGGTGCCCTCGATCACCACGTTGTCAGGGTTGTACTCTTCCATGAAGCCGGTGTAGGTGTAGGACATAGGCTCTTGCGGGTCTTCGATGCGCCCCGATTCGTACAGGAAGTCCGTGTACTTCTCCAGGTCGCGCACGTAGTCCTCGTCGAAGATGTTCTCGAACGAGTAGTCGTCCCACAGCACGTCGTTCTGCTCAACCGGCTGGTCGAGGTACTCGGAGATGAGCGCGACCACTTCTTCGCGGTTCTCCGGGTCGGCCACGTAGTCCTGGGCGCGGTAGAGCGTGAGCATCAGCGCGCGGGCGGCGTTGGGGTTCTTGCGGATGAAGTCCTCGGACATCACCCACACCGAGCGCGTGAAGGAAATCTGGAACTCCTCACCGGCGTCCCAGGGAAAGTTGCTGACTGTGCCGTTGTGCAGGATTTCAGCGTCCACGTCGGTGCTGGTCTCGGCCAGATAGGGCCAGGGATTCCACACCACGAACGCCTGGATGTCGTTGTTGATCAGGGCCGTCATCTGCTCAGGGGCCGGCAGGTTGACGATCTGCAGCTTGAGCGGGTCAAGGCCGTAGTGCAGGGCAAGGTTCTCCACCGTCGCCGAGGCAGTCGAGCCTTCGGTCAGGCCGATCTTGATGTTGAGCAGGTCTTCGGGCTTCTCCAGACCGGCATCGGTGCGGGCGACAAACTTCTCGATGTAGGCCAGGGTGTTCGTGC
Organism: Aggregatilineaceae bacterium; assembly: GCA_040767545.1. Lineage (GTDB taxonomy): Bacteria > Chloroflexota > Anaerolineae > Aggregatilineales > Aggregatilineaceae > UBA2029. The sequence continues at coordinate 32,811 of JAXGOK010000015.1, forward strand.
CGACGATGACCACCGGCACGCCGTTGTGACGCATACTGATCGGCGGCACGGTGCCGGGCGTCCACAGGTCAATCTCGCCAGCCAGCAGCGCCTCACCGGCGGCAGCGCCGGAGGTGAAGGTGGCTGTCTCGATCTCCTCGAAGCCAGCTTCGGCCAGCCAGCCCTTCTCGATGGCGACGATGTGTGGCGCGTAGACGGGGTCCAGCCCGAAGCCGAGCCGGAGCTTCGTCTGCTCCAGCTCCGTGCCGCCCTGAGCGCTGACCGCGACGGCGGGCAGGGTCAGGGCGAGGACGAGCAGCAAAACCAGGGGTAGATGTGAACGGCGCATGGTATTTCCTCTCTGTAATGAATGAACTCTCTGGACAGTGCAAAACCGGGCGCCCCGTCGTGCTGACGGGCGCTGCTGTGGGCATGTGCTTGATTGATCGCTCGGAATGCGCTTCCTTTCCCCGGCGTGCGCCGGCTGCAAGTTAGCCGAAATACCAGCGAAGCTGACGCTTGAACAGCAGGTTGAAGATCAGGTAGTCGGTGAGCAGGTTGAGCAGGCCAATGAGCAGGATGCCGTAGACGATGACCTCGACCTCGCCTAGCTCGCGGCCATACATGATCATGTAGCCCAGCCCCCGGTTGGAAGCGAGCACTTCGGCGGCTACCAGCGACCCGAAGCTGAGGCTCCAACCCACGCGGATGCCAACGGCAATGTCCGGCAGGGAGGCGGGCACAGCGATCTGAGCCAGCAGGCGCGGCCCGCGTAGGCCGATGCTCTGCGCCGCGCGAAAGAGCATGGGGTCTACGCTGATCATGCCCTTGTAGGTGTTGGTGACTACCGGGAAGAACGCGCCCAGGGAGATGATGAACACCTTCGATTGCTCGCCCAGGCCGAACCACATCAGCGCGATAGGAATCCAGGCCAGCGGCGGGATGGGCCGCAGAATCTCAATCGGCCCCCAGATCAGCTTGCCGAACAGCCGGTACCAGCCCGCCAGGATGCCGGTGACCATGCCCAGGCCGCCGCCGATCAGGAAGCCGAAGAACACGCGCTGCACGCTGATACGGGCATGATCGAGCACGTCAGCGGCGGGGAAGCGGTTGAGCGCCGTATCGAGTATCTGCAGCGGCCCAGGGAAGACGCCGGGGTTGACCAGGCGCAGGGTGTTGGCAAGCTGCCAGAGGATGAGCACGACGATCACGCCCGCCCATGACACGAGCAGGTTGCGTTGGAAGGCACGCTGCTGCTTCACCGCTGCACCTCCTCCAGGTCGGTTACCCAGGGCAGCAGAATGTGCTCCAGCCAGCTCAGAGTCTTGGCCAGAGCGAAGCCGATGATGGCGATGAAGATCATGCCGACCATGGTCACGTCGGTGCGGTAGAAGTTGCGCGCCTCCATGATCAGCGCGCCCAATCCCTCAATGGTGCCGATCATCTCGACGGCGATGATGACCAGGAAGGCCATGCCCAGAGCCACGCGCATCCCGGCGAAGATACGGGGCAGGCTGGCCGGCAGCATCACCTGCACGAAAATCTGGCGGCGCGATGCGCCCAACGACTGAGCGGCGAAGACGTACACCTTGCTGACGCCCTGCACGGCGTTGATCGCGCTGGTCAGGATGATCCAGAAGCAGCCGTAGGCGATCAGGAAGACGCGCGTGAACTCACCCACGCCGAACCAGGCCACGGCCAGCGGCAGCAGGCTGAGCGTTGCCACCGAGCGGGCGAAGGTGATGATGGGCGTCACCGCGCGCTCCAGCAGCGGCGTGGCCCCCACGAACAGGCCGAGCGGGATGGCAAAGACCGTCGCCGCCGTGTAGCCCTTGAGGATGCGCCACAGCGTCGCCTTGAAGTGGATGTCGGTCGTCACCCCGCGCGGGAAGCCGCGCTCCAGCAGCGCCTCGAACGTGCGCGCCAGCTTGGACGGCGGCGGGAAGCGGTAGGCGTTGACCCAGGCGTGGTCTACTGCGGTTTCCCACAGCCAGAGCAGCACCAGCACCGTCAGCAAGCCATAGGCCCAGTCGGGGATGGTCAGCCTGGTGCGGCGCAGCCGTCTGATCCAGGTGCGGCGCGGCGCGGAGTCGCTAGAAGATGGCACGGTGAATCTCCTCGTACATGGCCATGAATTCCTGCGACGAGCGCTGCCGGGGCCGGGGCAAGGACACCGCGATCTCGGCGCGCAGGCGGCCTGGGTGCGGGCTGAGCACGACCACGCGGTCGGAGAGGTAGAGCGCCTCCATGATGCTGTGCGTGACGAAGACCACCGTCTTCTTGCGCGCCTCCCAGATGCGCAGCAGCTCAAGCTGCATCTCCGAGCGCGTCAATTCGTCGAGCGCGCCGAACGGCTCATCCATGAGCAGAATGTCGGGGTCGTTGGCCAGGGCGCGGGCGATGGCGACCCGCTGCTGCATCCCGCCCGAAAGCTCGCGCGGGTATTTGCGCTCGAAGCCGCCCAGCCGTACCAGCTCGATCAAGTCCTGGGCCTGGGCGCGGCGCTGCTTTTTGGGCACGCCCTGGTTGCGCGGGCCGAACTCGATATTCTGGATGGCCGTCAGCCAGGGGAAGAGCGCGGCTTGCTGGAAGACCATACCGCGATCCGGGCCGGGCGAGCCGGCAGGCTCCCCGCCGATGAGCACCTGGCCGCTGGTGGGCTGCAAGAACCCAGCGATCATGTTCAGCAGGGTGGTCTTGCCGCAGCCGCTGCGCCCGACAATGGCCACGAACTCGTTTTCCTCGATGTGCAGCGACACATCCTGGAGTGCCAGGGCGCGCTCGTCTTCGTCGTTGAAGCGCTTGGTAACGTGCTCAATGGCAATCTCTTTACCCATCAGCCTGTGGCCCCTTCTAGCTGGAAGAAATCTTCTTGTGCGACATACTGTTCGAGAAATTCGCGGGCGATGCCAGCGATCACCAGGTTGGGAGAGCTAAGCCGCGCCCGCTGAATCAACACGTAGTTGGCGATGGGCTGCGGCAGATAGCCCCGGATGGCCGTCTCGAACCGGTTGAACAGGTGCGGCGGGAGATCGCTCAGCGCGCCGCCGATAATCAGCAGATTCGGCTGGATGGTGTTGACCAAGTTGGCGACGACCACGGCCAGCAGGGCGATCATGTCGGCGGCGAGGGATGCGCAGAGCGAGTCGCCGGCCTCGGCGGCTTCCAGGATACGCTGGAACTTATCGGCGAGATCGCCCGCCGACTGGATGGCGGCGTGCACGGGGTTGGAGGACGGCGATTCGCCCGCGCGCTCGTCGAACGCCTGGCACAGCGCCCGCACCGACACGATCTTCTGCACCTGGCACGGGACAGCGCCGCCGGATGGCTGCTGGCAGAAGAGCATGGTGCTGCCGATGTTTCCCGCGTTGCCGAAGGGGCCGCTGTAACGCTGCCCGTCCAGGAACAGGCTGGCCTTGAACCCTTCGCCGAAGCCCAGATAGACCAGGTTCTGCCCGGTCGGGGCGCACCCCTGCTGTAGCTCGGCGACGGCCATGCTGTCCACGTCGTTCTCGACGATGACCGGCAGGCCCAGCGCGGCGACCAGACGCGCTTTGATGGGGAAGTGCTGCCAGCTTGCTACGCGACCGATGCCCAGAATCTCGCCGGAGGCCATGTCAATGAAGCCGGGCGCGGCCAGGCCAATGCCCAGCACGGTGCGCGCCGGGTAGCGGCGGGTGATGCGCTCGACGTAAGCGGCGATCTCGCGCACGACCTCATCGGGCGAGGTCGCCACGCCATTCTCAATCTGGCGCTCGTCGAGCACGTCGCCGGTCAGCGTCACCGCCGCCATGCGCACGCCGGGAAGCTGGAGATGGACGCCAACGATCAGGTGCGTGCTGTCGTCCAGGCCGTAGAGCACGGCGGGGCGTCCGCCGGTGGTCGCCGCGCGGCCAGCGGCCTTGACCCAGCCGGACTCGGTGAGGTCTTTGACGGCGCGTTGCAGGGTGGGCAGGCTGACTTGGGCGGCAGCGGCCAGGTCAGCGAGTGGCATGGGCTGGGCGCTGAGGCAGCGAATGATGGCAGTGTGAGATGGGGCCATAGTCAGAACCTGAGAGTCTCGAAGTAACTTTTACAAAAGCTTTTATAAAAGTAAACAACAATTCGCGCCAAATGTCAAGCACCTTGTGATTTTGGGGGTGCACGAACAACCTGTTGCTAGGGGGAGCTCAGGGCGGCGATCAGGTAATATCGCGCCTTCATGCGCACTGTCTACCTGCGGCTGAGCTTCGATCTGAGGCGGGCGGCGTGGCGATCCCCTTGGGGGGCGGCGCGAGGTAGTGTATCGAATTCGGTTGAAGTGGCGTGGGTACTGGCTGCCGTGTGGCCCCCCATCCCCCACGCTGCGCGGAGGGAAGGGGAGCAGGCCCGCCGTTTCTCTCCCTTCCCCCTTTGTGGGGGAAGGGCCAGGGATGGGGGGCCATTCCTGTGTGACGAGTTTCAGCCGACAAGGATACACTGCCGCGGCGAGAGGCCGTTGGCAGGTGCGCCCTGCCGGGCCTATTGGCTTGCGATGGGGGTCAGCTCGACGATCAGACCGTCGCTCCACTCGTACTTGGCGTCCATCAGCGCCGACACCGCAGCGGCCAGCGCCGGCTCCTGGGCGCGGTCTACGACGCGTCCGGTTCCGGCGAAGCTCTTGTCGCCCACGTGAAACGTCACGGCAGGGGTGTGGCGGATGTTCTGCACCCAGTGCGACTTCTCGCGCTTCTCCGAGACCAGGTAGAAGCGCCCGTCGTGCGCGACGAACCAAATCTCGATCATGTGGGGGCTGCCGGAGCGCCAGCCGGTCGTGGTCAGGTAGAGGTACTGCAATTCATCGGGCATGGTGAGAATCCTCAGCGATTTGGGCTGTGGGAGCACTGCCCGCCAATTCTATCACGCGATTCCGTTCGCGCACTGCTGCCGGGCGGGGGAGGGGTTGGGCGTATCGCAATACGCTCCTGCTGGCAGGTCTTAAGCGCACCCTCTTGCGCGGGCAATTCGCCAGTGCTGGGGCCGCAGGGTATGATTGCCCCGGTGCAGGCTGGCAGGGGAGGAGATCGCCATGAGTGTGATTGCAGCGGCGAACTGGGATGAGTGGGTCGCAAAGGCGGCGGCAATGCTGCGCGCCAACCGGATCGAGATGGACGGCTGCCGCTATACCGCTCCGGCAACCAGCCCGACTGCGAACCCCGCCTACGTGCACCAGTTCCTATGGGATTCGTGCTTCCACGCGCTGACCTGGCGCTGGTTCGACCTGGCGATGGCTCGCGACGAGCTGCGCGCGCTGGTCGCTGCCCAGCTTCAGGACGGGCCGGACGCGGGGATGATCCCGCACATGATCTCGCGGCGGGGCGATGCCGAGCACCTGTGGGGCCGCCCGGATCATAGCCTGATCACACAGCCGCCGCTGATCGCAGTGACGGCCATGCTGCTCCATGCCGACGCGCCCGATGTGCCGTTCCTGGCCGAGCTATACCCCGCGCTGTGCGCCTATCATGCCTGGTTCGACCGGAGGCGCGACCCGGATGGCGATGGGCTGATCTGCCTGATCCACCCCTGGGAGTCCGGCTGGGATGCGTCGCCGCGCTGGGATCGAGCGATGGGCCTGCCCTGCGACGTGGCCCATGAGCAGGGGGCGCGGGCGCGGGCCGAGCTTGCGCCGCGCCTGGTCGAGCTTGGCTGCGACGCGGGCGCATTGCTGCGCGCGGGGTCGTACTGCGTCGAGCCGGTGGACTACAACGCGATCCGCGCCGCCGACCTGGAGGCGCTTGGCGAGATGGCGGCTGCGCTGGATCGCCCCCAGGAAGCGATGGAGTGGGGTGGGCGTGCGGCCCGCGTGCGCGAAGCGTTCCAGCGCAAGATGGTGCGTGACGGCTCTCCCTATGACCTGGACGGCGCCGACGAGCAGCCCATCGTACAGGAGAGCGCGGCGCAATTCATCGCCCTGTTCGGCGGCTGCCTGACCGAGGCGCAGGCCGAGCGCCTGGTGGCGCAGCTTCGCCAGCCACGTCACTGGCCGCGCTTCCCCGTGCCGACCTCGCCGACGGACGCTCCGGCGTTTGTCCCCGACCAGTATTGGCGCGGCAACGTCTGGCTGAGCGTCAACTGGCTGATTTACATGGGGCTGCGGCGCTATGGCTACGCTGCCCTGGCGTCCGAGCTGGCCGAGCGCAGCCTGGCGCTGGTGGCTCAGTCTGGCTTCTGGGAGTATTACCACCCGCTGACGGGGCAAGGGCTAGGGTCTACGCCGCAAAGCTGGTCGGCGATTGTGCTCGATATGCTGGGCCGCGAGCGCGGAATTGAGCCGCCGCGCCAGGCGTGATGGCAGGGCAGAGCATCACCGCTGAGGCGCAGAGAGCGCGGAGAAAACCCTAGAAGAACTTCTCAAGCTCTTCTCTGTCTCCTCTGTGTCTCTGCGGTCCAAGCATTACTCGCTCATCGTGGAACGCCCCTGGATCGCGCAGTGTCTTGACTTCTGTCTGTCCACACCGTATGCTAAGCCCAATCTCATGCCAAGCCCAATAGCGCCTCTGGCTTGCACACGGAACGAACGGAACGATGTCAATCACTGAACGCGCCCACGAGAAACTCACCTTCCTCTACGGCCCCGAACGTGGCTCCGCCTGCCTGGAGCGTCTGCTCGCCCGGCTCGCGGATTTCCGCGCCCGCCATCCCCAATTAGCGCAGCAGCCCCTCGCTCCGCAGGAACGCTTCACCGAGCGCGATGTCGTGCTGATCACCTATGGCGATTCGCTGCGCGCGCCGGGCGAAGCGCCGCTCAAGACGCTGCACGGCTTCCTGCGGCGCAGGCTGGCCGGCGCTATCTCGACAGTGCACATCCTGCCCTTCTTCCCGTATTCGTCGGATGACGGCTTCTCGGTCATTGACTACCTGGCGGTGAACCCTGACCTGGGCGATTGGGATGACGTTGACCGGCTGGCGGGGGACTTCAAGCTGATGGTGGACGTGGTGATCAACCACGTTTCGGCGCACAGCGCGTGGTTCCAGCGCTTCCTGGCAGGCGACCCGGCTTATCAGGATTTCTTCATCAGCGTTGAGCCGGAGACGGACTTGTCGGGCGTCGTCCGCCCGCGCACGCTGCCGCTGCTCACCGCGGTCGAGACGGCGGGCGGCGTGCGCCACGTGTGGACGACCTTCAGCAGCGACCAGATCGATCTCAACTTCGCCAACCCCGACGTGCTGCTGGCGATGGTGGACGTGCTGCTGTTCTACGTGGCGCATGGCGCGAGCATGATCCGGCTGGACGCCATCGCTTACCTGTGGAAGACGATCGGGACGGGCTGCATTCACCTGGACGAGACGCACGCGGTCGTGCGCCTGTTCCGCGACATCCTCGACGAGGTCGCGCCGGACGTGACCCTGGTCACCGAGACGAACGTCCCCCACGCCGAGAACGTCTCCTACTTTGGCGATGGTGCGGACGAGGCCCAGCTTGTCTACCAGTTCACGCTGCCGCCGCTGCTGCTGCACACCTTCGCCACTGGCGACGCCACCAAGCTCAGCGAGTGGGCGGCGGGGCTGGAGAAAGTGTCCGACCAGACTTCGTTCTTCAACTTCACTGCGTCCCATGACGGGATCGGGGTGCGCCCGGTGGAGGGGATTCTCGCGCCGGAAGAAGTGGCCGCGTTGGTGGCGCGGGCGCGCGCGCACGGCGGTGATGTGTCCTTCAAGACCAACAGCGACGGCACCAGCAGCCCCTACGAGCTAAACGTCAACTACTTCGACGCGCTCTCCGACCCGGCGGGCGGCGAGCCGCTAGTTCTTCAGGCGCGGCGCTTCCTGGCCTCGCAGGCGATCCAGCTGGCGCTCGTCGGCGTGCCGGGCATTTACGTTCACAGCTTGCTCGGCTCGCGTAACTGGAACGAGGGCGTGGCCCAGACCGGGGCATTGCGCACGATCAACCGCGAGAAGCTGTGGTGCGACGCGGTGGAGGGCGCGCTGGACGATCCGGAGTCGCTGCGCAGCTACGTCTTCTACGCCTACCGCGACCTGATCGGCCACCGCACCGGCGAGCGCGCTTTCCACCCCAACGGCGAGCAGCGCGTGCTGACCCTACACCCGGCGGCCTTCGCCCTGCTGCGCACGTCGCCGGATGGCGCTGAGCATATTGTCGCTCTCACCAACGTGTCGGACGAGCCGATCACCGTTGACCTGGCCGGCGTGCCACTGGACGGCATTCACGCCTACCGCGACGTGCTGACCGGGCAGGAGGTCGCGCCCGCCGCGCCGCTGGCGCTGGAGCCGTACCAGGTGGCCTGGCTCAAGCCGGAGGGAAGTGATCAGTGATCAGTTCTCAGTTTTCAGTGTAACGTAGGGGCGCGCCGCGTCCTGTCTGCGCGCTGTCTTCTACTGATCACTGAAAACAGACCACTGACAACTAACGACCACACACAGGAGCGACTCCCATGCGCATCGGATTCGTTGCCACACGCATCGCCGGGCTGGACGGCGTTTCGCTGGAGATCACCAAGTGGGCCGAGGTGCTGCGGCGGCTGGGCCACGAGCCGTATTTCTGCGCGGGCGAGCTGGGTGAATACGCCCAGCCCGGCCTGGAAGTGCCGCCCTTCCACTTCCAGGACCCGGAAGCCGTCGCCCTGCACGATGAGGCGTTCAGCGGCGTGGAGGAGTCGCGGGCGCTCTACCGGCGCATCGCGGAGTCGGCAGGGCGGCTCAAAGCGACGCTCTACGAGTTCGCGGATCGCTTCCAGCTGGACTGGATCATCACCCAGAACGCCCAGGCCATCCCCATGCAGATCGCGCTGGGCGCTGCCCTGCGCGACTTCATCAGCGAGACGCACATCCCGGCCATTGGTCACCACCACGATTTCTACTGGGAGCGCGAGCGCTTCATCGTCAACCGCATTCCCGACATCCTGCTGACTGCCTTCCCGTCCGAGGGCACTTCGACGCGGCACGTGGTGATCAGCACAGCCATGCAGCGCGAGCTATTCATCCGCCGCCGCCTGAGCGCGACCTACGTCCCCAATGTGTTCGACTTCCGCAACCCGCCCCCGCCGCCGGACGACTACGCGCTGACCGTGCGCGACGAGCTGGGCATCGCCCCGGACGAGCGGCTGATCCTCCAGCCGACGCGCATCGTGCGCCGCAAGAACATCGAGCGGGCGGTCGAGCTGGTGCGCCAGTTGAGCGAGCGCGACCGCCAGCACCGCTACGTCCTGGTCGTCACCGGCTACGCGGGCGACGAGTCCGGCTCGTACTACGACTGGCTGTTGCGCCAGGTGGAGACGGCGGGCATCCGCGCGCTGTTCATCGGCGACCGCATCGTGGAGCGGCGCGGCGTGCTGGAAGGGCGGCGTACCTACACGCTGTGGGACATTTACCCGCACGCCGACTTCGTGACCTACCTTAGCTCGTATGAGGGCTTCGGCAATGCCCTGATCGAGACGCTCTACTTCCGCAAGCCGCTCGTCGTCAATGCGTACACCGCGTATCGCTCGGACATCAAGCCGGCGGGCGTGCGCGCAGTGGAGATTCGCGAGGAGGTGACGCCGCAGACAGTGAGCGACGTGCTGGCCCTGCTCGACGATCCGGCGGAAGTGGCGCGCATCGTCGCGCACAACTACGCGGTGGGGCAGGCGCATTTCTCGTATGAGGTGCTGGAGGCCAGGCTGCGGGCGTTGCTGGCGTGAGGGAGAAATCAACTGGATAGTTGAGAAAGAGTGTAGTCCGGCGGTTTCTTATCGCACGTCTCAATGCTAAATGAATTGACATCCGAAACGTTTTGGATTATGGTAAGAGCAGCTATCCAAAACGATTTGGATGAAACGATGAAAGTTACCTTAAAGACAATTGCTCAAGAAGCGGGCCTTTCTATCACCACAGTCTCACGGGCGCTGGCCGGGTACGATGATGTCAATGAAGACACCCGCCGCCGCATCGTAGCCATTGCCGAACGCCTCGGCTACCAGCCCAACCTTGCCGCCCGCCATCTGCGCAGCAAGCAAACGCACACCATCGGGATGGTCATCCCGCTCACCTCGTACTTCTCCGACCCATTCTTCATGGAGCTGCTCTCCGGCGTGGGCCGCCAGGCCGCCGAGTACGGCTATGACCTGCTGCTCTCGGCCCAGCAGCCGGGCGAGGAGGAATTGAGCGCCTACCGGCGCATGGTCGCCAGCAGTCGCATTGACGGCGTGGTGCTTGCTCGCGTGCTGGTGGACGACCCGCGCATCGCCTTTCTGAAGGAAGTGCGTCACCCGTTCGTCGCCTTTGGGCGCTCGAACGCTAACGACTACCCCTACATTGACGTGGACGGGGCGACCGGCGTGTATCGCCTGGTCGGGCACCTGATCGAGCGCGGGCACCGGCGCATTGCCATGATCCTGTCGCCGCGCAAGCTGGCTTTCACCGCCACACGCTTCGAGGGCTACCAGCGCGCGCTTCATGAGGCCGGCATCCCCATCGCCCAGCAGTACATCGTCGAGTCCGATCTCACGCAAGAGGGCGGCTGCACGGTGGCGCAGCGCCTGCTTGACCTGGCGTCCCCGCCAACGGCCATTGTTGCCTGCAACGATGCGATGGCTATCGGTGCCATGCAAGCGATCCGGGCCTGCGGGCTGACGGTGGGGCGCGATATTGCCGTTGCCGGCTTTGATGATATTCCCACCGCAGCGTTCACCGATCCGCCGCTGACGACCGTCCGCCAGCCGATCTATGACATCGGGCGGCGGGCGCTGGACATGCTGATCTGCGCCATTCGCCGACAACCGCTGGACGAGGCTCATGTGCTGCTGGTTCCAGAGCTGATCGTGAGACAGTCCAGCGGCGCACCCCTCATCAGGTGACCAGTTGTGTCAAGGAGGTGACCAGGGAGCACGGACTTCGTCTCAATTTCGTGGAGCACGTCGCGTAGCATAGTGGTTACTTACAGCCCAAAACAGGAGAGAATCGCATGAATCGTCATAAGTTCCGCGCAATAGGTGTTTTGCTGGTGGTGGTCATGCTGGCCGGCGCGCTGGGCGTTTCCGCCCAGGAGGGCAAGGTCACGTTCATCTCCACCCAGTTCAACATCGTCGAAGAGACCGACAAGGCGCGGGCCATCCTGGCCGACTTCGGCGAAGTGGACTTTGTGCCCAGCGAAGAAGGCTCGATGATTGACCTGCTGAAGGCCGAAGCCGAGGCCGGGTCCGGCACAGTGGACCTGGTGGGCGCGCTGCATGGCACGTTCCCGGTGCTGGCCCAGGAAGACCTGCTCTTTGACCTGAGCGACCTGCTGGCCGAGATCGAGGCCGAGGTTGAGCTGCCCGCTGCCTTTGTCGAGCTGGGCAAGCTGGGCACCGAGGACTACCAGTACTACATCCCCTGGATGCAGGCGACCTACATCATGGCCGCCCACGTGGACGCCCTCCAATACCTGCCGGAAGGCGTTGACATCAACGCTCTGACCTGGGAGCAGCTTGCGGCCTGGGCCAAGAACATCTACGATGCTACCGGCGAAGCCAAGCTTGGTCTGCCGGTCGCGGGCCTGTTCCACCGCTTCCTGGAAGGCTACCTGCTCCCGTCGTTCACCGGCGGCATGGTGACCGGCTTCAAGAACGCCGAGGCGGTAGCCATGTGGGAGTGGTTCAAGACCGATCTGTGGCCCTACGTCCATCCGCAGTCCATCACCTATGAGTTCATGCAGGAACCGCTGCTCTCTGGCGAAGTGATCGTGGCCTTTGACCACACCGCGCGCCTGATCAATGCCTTCAACGAGAAGCCTGACGAGTTTGTCGGCTTCCCGGCCCCGGCAGGCCCGGCGGGTCTCGGCTTCATGCCCGTAGTGGTCGGTTTCGGCATCCCCTACACGGCACCCAATCCGGATGGCGCTGAGGCGCTGCTGAAGTTCATGCTCTCGCCGGAAACGCAGGCCCGCGTGCTGCAAGACCTGGCCTTCTTCCCGGTGGTAGGCGGCGTTGACACCAGCAACCTGTCGGCGGGCGTGGCTATCGAGGCTGCCGCGGTTGCGGCGCAGGCCAACTCGCCTGACGCGCTGCCCGCGCTGCTGCCGGTGGGCCTCGGCTCGCGCGGCGGCGAGATCAACGAGATCTTCCGCAACGCTTTCACGCGCATCGTGCTGAACGGTGAAGACATCCAGACCGTGCTCGATCAGGAAGGCGCCAGCTTGCAGACGCTGCTGAACGAGACCGGCGCGGCTTGCTGGCCGCCAGACGCGCCCAGCGAAGGGGCCTGCCAGCTTCAGTAGTCCTGGTCGCACTGGCGTGACGTGCTAAGTTGAGTTCCTTGACAGGGGGAAGGAGAGAGCTGGTTTCTTCCCCCTGTTATCATCTTGAGCAGAAGGGCGGCGCACTATGAAGAGACTCAGGTTCAATTTCGCACCGTATCTGCTGATCCTGCCTTCGTTCATCTACCTGGCCGTGTTCTTCGCCTGGCCGATGGTGCGCTCGCTGCAACTGGCCTTCGTGCGCGACAGCCAGATTCTGCCGGTGCTCAGCGAGCCAGAAGACAAGGCCGATGTCGTCGGACGCCTGGAAATGCAGGTCGAGGTGGCGGTGGTGGATCGCGTCAAGCGCGACGAGGTGCTGCCCAACGGGCGCACGCGCCCCATCTACTGGTTCAAAATCGTGAGCGAGACCGAGAGCGGAGAGCCGGTTGAGGGCTGGGTGCACCAGAAGAACCTGTTCCTCAAGTCGCGGACGGAGTCGGACACGGCCCGCGTGGTCAGCGGAGAGGGCGCGAAAGAGTGGACGCTCGATTACGTCAAGCGCATGGTCAAGGACTACCGCTTCCGCGAGGCGCTGCAAACCACGCTGCTGCTGATCGTGCTCATCCTGCCGATCCAGTTCGTGCTGGCCATCACCATGGCCCTGGTGCTGCAATCGCAGTTGCGGGGCAACAGTATTTTCCTGTACATCTACGCCATCCCGCTGGGCATCTCCGACCTGGCCGCCGGTCTGGTCTGGGTGACGATCTTCACCCAGCGCGGCTACCTCAATTCGCTTTTGCAGCAGCTTGGTCTCATTGATCAGCCCTATGTATTTCTCTCCGCCGAGAACCAGCACTGGATGATCGTGGCCATTGTGCTGGCCGAGGTCTGGCGGGCCACATCTATTGTGATGGTCATCGTCGTGTCCGGCTTGCAGGCCATCCCGCGCGAATATCTGGAAGCGGGCGAGCTATTCGGGGCCAGCATGTGGCAGCGGCTGCGCCACATCACCCTGCCGCTGCTCAAGCCCAGCCTGCAAGTGGCGCTCATCCTGCGCACGATCCTGGCGTTTCAGGTGTTTGCCGTGGTCGTGGCGATCACCGGCGGGCGCGTGCTGACCGTGCTGGCCTACGAGACGTACCGCTGGTACGATCCCGGCGACAGCGGCTTCAACAATCCCAACATGGCCGCCGCCTATGCCGGGTTCATCATGCTCATCTCGCTGGCCTTCGCCGTGTTCTACCTGCGCACCGTCCGCACCCAAGAGGAGGCAGCCAGAGAATGACCACCCGCGCTCTAGACCCTGTGCAGCGCCGCGCCATTCGCCGGCGGCAGCTTCGTCGGGCCGGCGTCTATGCGCTGGCGATCCTGATCGCGCTCTGGATTCTGCTGCCGATCTGGCTGATCGGCACGATGGCCTTCAGCACGCGCGACGATGTCTACAGCTTCCCCAAGCAGATCGCGCCGATCCCATTCACGACGGACACGATGCGGTTCTTCATTGACCAGCCGGGCATCATAGATGGCACGCGCAACAGTATCCTGGTCGCCGTGATCACGCTGGCGATGTCAACGGCCATTGCTGCACCCGCCGGCTATGCGATCTCGCGCTACTTCTTCGTGGGCCGCGATGCGTTCCGGCTGGGCATTCTGGCTGTGCGCGCCTTCCCCATTGTGATCCTGGCGGTGCCGCTGGCGGTGACGTTCATCGAGTGGGGCATGTTCGACAAGGTGTACAGCGTGGCGCTGATGCACACCGCCCTGACTCTGCCCACGACCGTCCTGGTCGTGTCGAGCGTATTCGCCAGCATCCCGCGCGAGTTTGAAGAGGCGGCCAAGGTCTTCGGGTGCAATGCGTACCAGGCGTTCATGCGTGTGGTGCTGCCGCTGGTCATGCCCGGCATCGCGGCCTCGGCGATCTTCACCTTCGTCATGTCGTGGAACGAAGTGTTCGCGGCCACGCTGCTGACCATTCGCAACCGGACGCTGCCCGCGCTGATCCTCTACCAGCTTAACAAGTCGTCGCTCCAGTTCCAGTACGCCGGTGGCTTCTTCATGCTCGTCCCGTCGCTGATCTTCATCTTCTTCATCCGGCGCTACCTGTTCAATATGTGGGGCCAGATCACGAAATAGGGGAAGGACTATGGCTGAAATCCGCGTTGAGAATGCAGTCAAGACGTTCGGCAAGGTGGTCGCCGTAGACAATGTGAGTCTCACCGTCCAGGAGCACGAGTTTGTGGTGCTGCTGGGGCCGAGCGGCTGTGGCAAGACCACGCTGCTGCGGGCGATTGCCGGGCTGGGCATGGTGGATTCGGGGCGGATCATGATCGGCAGCCGCGACGTGACCTATCTGCCCCCCAAAGACCGCAACATTTCGATGGTCTTCCAGAGCTATGCCATCTTCCCCCACATGCGCGTGTTCGATAACATCGCCTTTGGGCTGAAGATGAAGCGTATGCCGAAGGACGACATCAAGCGGCGCGTGCAGTCGGCGGCGGAGCTGCTGCACATCGAGGGCTTCCTGGATCGCTACCCGTCGCAGATGAGCGGCGGGCAGCGCCAGCGCGTGGCTGTGGCCCGCGCCATCGCCGTGCACGCCGAAGTGCTGCTGATGGACGAGCCGCTCAGCAACCTGGACGCGCTGCTGCGCCTGGAGATGCGCGCCGAGCTTAAGCGCCTGCTGGCCGAATTGCAGGCGACGACCGTCTATGTGACGCACGACCAGATCGAGGCGCTGAGCATGGGCGACCGCATCGCCGTCATGCGCGAGGGCAGGATTCTCCAGTTCGATTCGCCGACCAAAGTGTACGACATGCCCGCCGACCGCTTTGTGGCTGGCTTCATCGGCACGCCGCCGATGAACTTCCTGGAAGGGCAGGTGCGCCGCCACGATGGGGCGGT
This sequence comes from Aggregatilineaceae bacterium, assembly GCA_040767545.1. Classification (GTDB taxonomy): domain Bacteria; phylum Chloroflexota; class Anaerolineae; order Aggregatilineales; family Aggregatilineaceae; genus UBA2029. The sequence continues at coordinate 47,863 of JAXGOK010000015.1, forward strand.
CAGCGTCTATATCGGCGACTACGCCCTCAAGCCCATCCCGGAACTGGCCGAGACGCTGGCGCGCTACGACGGCCAGCCGATTGTGGCTGGCATCCGCGCCGAGAACATGGAGGCGCTGAGCCGGCCTGCCGAGGACGCACTGAAGGTCACCGTGCTGGTGGTGGAGCCGCTGGGATCGCAGAACTTGCTGACCATTCGCATCGGCGGCGACATCATCAAGGTCTCCACCCATCCGGACTTTCGGGCAGCGCCCGACCAGGACATCTGGATTCGCTTCCCCAGCGACAAGATTCGCTGGATTGACCGCGACAGCGGCAAGACGCTCATCCCCGACCTGGGCAAGCTAATCTCATGAGCGAGGGCGAGAAGGGGCGGGCGCTGGACGCCGCCCGGCACAGCAAGCCGCTGGACTTTGGGGCGGATGGCGTCATCGGCAGTGTGGATGCGAGCGGGCGCTTGATCGCGCTCAACACGTACCATGAGCAGGTCGGCTTCGTCACGCTGACGACCGCCGATCCGTTCCCCGAAAGCCAGCGCTACAACCCGGAAGCGGTGCGCCACTACCGCGCTGGGCTGGCGCTGCTGGACGGCTTCGGGCCGCAGTTCGCCTCGCCGGTGACCGGGCGCGCCGCGCGCCTGCTGGCCGACGCCATTCCGCAGGTGCACCTGGCCCTGGCCGAGGGCGCGCCAGCGACCATGACCGCCTGGGCGGGCGACGGCGGGGCCTTCCAGCGGTGGGCGGTCGGCGCGCCTTTTCGCTGGGGTGGGCGGCTCTCGCTGCAACGCTGCGCCTATACCCAACTGACCGAGGGCGGGCCTGTGCCCATGCCGCCCATCCAGACGCGCGCCCGGCTTGCCGACGGGGTGCTGACCATCGAGAATCCCGCGCTTGACTGGGCGGCGGCCATCGCCGGGTTCGCGCCGGGCGAGGCCTGGGAGCGCAGCGCCGACGGCCCGCTCGACGTGGACATCGCCGGAGCGCCGGGGACGACCACCCTCGTCTACGGCTTCGGCCCGACCGCGACGCAGGCGCGCGCAGCGGCGAAGCGTCTCGCCCAGGGCGCGGCGGCGGACTTGCGCGCCGCGTGCGAGGCGTGGCGAGCGCGTTTCGACGGCGCGCCCGACCATCTCATCGTGCGGCGCGGCCTTGGCTATGGGCTGATGCTCGCCGTGCCGGTGGGCGAGACGCGCTGCCTCCTCACCGATCACATGCTGTTGCCGCTCTCGTGGAACCGCGACGCTTACTACGTGGCCCGCGCGCTGCTCTCCTGGCAGCCTGCCCTGGCCGATGTGGTGCGCCGGCACCTGCTGTGGATGTTCGAGGTGGCCGAGCGCCCCAATGGGGATTGGGGGCGCTGCTACCTGGCCAACGGGCAGATCAAGGACGCGGCCTTCCAGCTTGACCAGCAGCTTTTCCCCTTGCTGGAGCTGGCCGAGTACGTGGCCGAGACGGGCGACCGTGCCACCTGGGAGCGGCTGCGCCCTGCCGTCGGGCTGCTGGTCGAGATGCTGCTGGCGCGCAAGGCAGCGCGCGCCTGGCTATTCCCCACCGACGAGACGCCAGCCGACGATCCAGTGGCGCTGCCCTACCATTTCTCCAGCCATATCCTGCTGTGGCATGCCTTCCGGCGCATCGCCGCGCTGGACGATGACGCGCACCTGGCGGGGATCGCTGAGGACGTGCGCCGGACGGTCTTCGAGCACTTCGCGGCGGCGCGCGACGGGCAGACGCTCTACGCCTACGCCACCGATGGCGCGGGGCGCTTCCACTTCTATCACGACGCCAACGACATCCCGCTGGCGCTGGCTCCGTTATGGGGGTTCACTGCGAGTGATGATCCGGTTTGGCGGGCGACGGTGGCCTTTGCTTTCTCAGAGGCGAACGAGGGCGGTTGCTACGCCGGGCGGTTGGGGTCGGTGCACACGCGCGCGCCCTGGCCGCTGGGTGACGTACAGGACGCGCTGATCGCCCGTCTGCTGGGCGACACAGAGCGCGAGCAGCGGGCCTGGGCGCGCCTGGAAAGGGCAATGCAGTGGGATGGGGCGCTGCCCGAAGCCTGCCATCCGCAGACAGGGGCAGTCGTCTCGCGCCACTGGTTCGCCTGGCCGAACGCGGCGGCGGCATGTCTGGCGCTGGGCGCGTTCGGCACGTAGCGGGCAGCGGCTAGCTTCTGGCTACCAGCAAAGAGGCGGGTGACTTACCGCCTGCCGGGGGAGGGGCGTGCGTCCAGACGGCGCTCGCCGGAGGTCTTGACGTGGTGTACATGCCGCGCCGGATACCTTAGGCCACCTTCTTGGAAGCCTGCGGATCGAACGCATCGCGCATCCCGTCGCCGATGATATACAGGCACAGGACCGTGATCACGATCAGGAAGCCGGGCAGAAAGACCAGGTGCGGCCCGCGATCGAAGAAGCTCTGCGCGTTGTTCAGCATGTTGCCCCAGCTTGGCGTTGGCGGCCTGACTCCCAGCCCCAGGAAGCTCAGGGCTGCCTCCACCAGGATCAGCGAGCCAACGTCAATGGCCAGCGTCACCACGATGATCGAGAAGATATTCGGCAGGATGTGGACAAACATGATGCGCCAGGAGCCTGCGCCCATGGCGCGGGCCGCGACGGTGTATTCCAGCTCGCGCCGGGCCAACGTCTCGCCGCGCACCAGCCGCATGGTCCCCGTCCAGCCAAGAAGCGTCAGGATCAGGATCAGAACCAATACCGAGGAACCGAACTTCTGGGCGCGCAGCACCGAGGCGACAATCAGCAGCAGAAACAGAGTCGGGATCGAATTGATCGTGGTCACAAACCACATGATCGCATCGTCAACGAACCCCAGCGGCCCGCCCTGGTAATACCCGGCAATGACACCGATGCTCACCCCAATGGCCAGCGAGCCGATGGCTGCCGAGAAGGCAATGGTCAGCGAGACGCGCCCGGCATACAGCAACCGGGCCAGCTCGTCACGTCCCAGGTCGTCAGTGCCCAGAATGTGCCCTGGCGACCCAATGGAGAGAAACGCAGGGCTATTGGTGCGGGTGTAGCTGATGTTGAGAGCGTCCGTAATGACCGGGGCCAGCAGTGCCAGCAGCGCCAGCAGCAGGACAACCGCGATAGCGATCAGGGTCAAGTAGTCCCGGCGCAGCCGCCGCAACGCCAGCGTGTACAGCGATTCGCTGGCGCCAGCCCGCTCTTCGCTGAGGGAGAGCACAGCACCGGTGGACTCTTCAGCCGTGATCGTTGTTTGGGGAACAGGTGTCGCTTTTGATTCAGTTGTCATCGTCTACCTACCCTAGCCGAATGCGCGGATCGATCAGCGCATACAGTATATCCGACAGCAAGTACCCCAGAATGGTTATCATGCCGCTCAGCAGGACTACCGTCATGACCATCGGGTAATCCTGTTGGATGACTGCCTCATACGACAGTCGCCCCAGCCCAGGCCAGGAGAAGATGGTTTCGGTGATCACAGCGCCGCTGAGCAAGCTGGGAATCGCCGGGCCTAGAATGGTGGCAATGGGGATCAAGGCATTGCGGGTCGCGTGTACAAACCAGACCTTCGAATTGGGCAACCCCTTCGCCTGCGCCGTCCGAATGTAATCCTGACTGAGCACGTCCAATGTCGAGGTGCGCATGTAGCGCGAAAGCACGGCAATCCATCCCGTGCCCAGCGTGAAAACCGGCAGGATCAGGTGGCTCACGCGATCCTGAAAGCTGATGCAGCCCTTGATCGTCAGGGGGCACTGATTGCCCATTGGCAAGGCTCCGAGCCATTTGCCGAATATCAGGATCAGCATCAGTCCCAGCCAGAATACCGGCACGGCATTGAACAGGACAGCCAGGACACGCGAGCTGTTGTCGAAGAGGCTGCCACGCCGGACCGCCGACAAAGTGCCAACGGGAATCCCGATGCTGAAACCGAGTACCAGCGCGGTGAAGCCTAGCTGCACCGTCGCACCGGCGCGCTGTTTCAACATGTCAATGACCGGGCGCTTGTAGAACAATGACCGCCCGAAATCCAGACGAATGATGCCTCCGCTCGTCCCTTCCTTGCTGTCTACCTCGTTGCCCAGCCGATCAAAAACCGGGACATCGCGCCCTTCCCAGAGCGTGAACCCCAACACCTTGATCGGCTTTTCGCCCAACAGCCAGCGCACATATTGCACCGGGAGCGGATCGTTGAAGCCCAGCTTCTCCTGCATTGCCTCGCGCTGCTTGGCGGGCACTTTGGGATCGAACGTCATGGCCGCTGCTGGGCCGCCCGGCGCTGCTGACATGATCAGGAACGAGAGCACCGTGATCCCCAAGATGGTCGGGATGGCCTGGATCAGACGTCTTAGAACATATTGCCCCACCGCAACACCTCTTCTGTCCCCATTGACCTCATTAGAAGGGTCTGGCCGGCTACCGGGGTGGGTAGCCGACCAGACCGGATAGACCTATGTGTGACTCGGACGGATATGGTTACTTGGTGATCTTCCAGTCTTCCGCGTGCCAGAACAGGTTGTTCGGCTGCGGGCTCCAGTTGGTGATGCTGTTGTTGGCTGCGTAGAAGCCGTTCTGGTTGAACAGCCACACGTATGCCTGGTCCTCCTGGAGGATGCGCTGCAGCTCCCAATAGAGCGGCGCGCGATCTTCCGGCTTGCAACCGGGCACGTTGTTGGCTGCCTTCATCAGGCGGTCAACTTCGGGGTTGCTGTAGGAGAAGTTGTTGAAACCGCTGCCCACAATGTCGCCATCGGTGGTGAACAGGCCGGTCCAGTCCGGATCATCCGGGTAGCTGTTCCGCCAGCCGAGAACGATGGCGTCGAACGTCTGGGCATCACCGATGTCCAGCAGTTGGTTGAAGTCAATGGCGGAAACCTGCACTTCGATGCCGATCTCGGCCAGGTGCTGCTGTACCAGCTCGGCAATCTGACCGCGACGGGTGTTGCCCTCGTTGGTGAGCAGTTCGAAGGAGAATTTCACGCCATCTTTGTCGAGAATACCGTCGCCGTCGGTGTCCGTCCAGCCAGCTTCGGCCAGCAACGCCTTCGCCGCGTCCAGATCGCGCGTGATGGGTTTCAGGTCGGGATCGAACGCCCACGAGGTCACGCTCAGGAACGAGGGCATCACTGTGCCTTCGCCCAGGACGGCCTTCTCCATGATCTCGTCGAGATCAATGGAAAGCTGGATCGCGCGGCGCACGCGGACATCCCCAAACAGCGGGTGCGGGTCCTGCGGAACCGGGATCGGCAGCCCATTTTCATCCAGCACTATCGTGCCGTCGGCGTTCTTCTCGAAGCCGTCCATCGGGTTGTCGGGGTTGGCGAGGTTCAGCGACAGGTAGTCCCACAGACCGGCAGCATAGCTATAGCTCTGCAGGTTGGGGTTATTGCGAATCTCGTCGCGCTTGGCGGACTGCGGGTTATCGGCCACGTTCAGCTCACCGGCGATGAAGCGTTCCGCCAGCACCGTCTGATCGGGCACCGTCACGAACAGCCAGCCCTCGGGAATCACCGTCTTGTAGTAGTTTGTGTTGGTCAGCAGCACCACGCGCTCGCTGTCCATCGACTCGAACACGAACGGGCCACCGCTCACGGTCGGGGCGGTCTCGTAGGGGTGTCCAATCAGCGACGCCCAGTCGAAGTCCTCACCCATCTCCGGAGTCCAGCCAAAGACGTGCGACGGAACCACGTTCTTGCCCGCATCGCTCAAGACACCGCAGGCCGCCGAAAAGAACTTGACGGACACGGTGTAGCCATCTTCGCTGACTTCGACGGTGTCAATATCGTCCACCGTGTAGGCATAGGGCGATTCGAACTCGTCAGCGTGCTTGTAGGCATAGACGGTAAACAGGTAGTCCCAGCCGTCAATCGGCTCGCCGTCAGACCAGTACAGGTCATCCACCAGGTTGAAGGTGTAGGTCAGGCCGTCTTCGCTGACGGTCCAGTCCTTGACCATTGCGCCTTCAATGTCTGGCGCGAAGTACTGGGTAACGGGGTCCACGCCGATAAAGCCGACAGCCAGCCACTGCGTCACCGCACGGCAGTCCGTACCGCTGCAGCGCAGATCGTTGATGGGGCCAATGGACGTGCCGCCATTGCCCTCAATGATCGGGCCGCCGCTGCCGGGTTCCTGGGCGAACACAGTCATCGGGGCCAGCATCAGGGCCAGGATGACAGTAACAAGAATGGTCTTCCTCGTCATTACAAGTGCCTCCTTAAGGTATGGCTTGCGCAACGCAGCGAGCTTGTTCTTCCGAGAATGCAGTCCTGCAATAGGGCCACCTTTCCCCCCAGCGCCTTGCGGCCTACTGAGGCAATGCCTACAGATGCCGATACTTTGGGCGAATAGTTATACCAAGCTCCGCGCCAAGTTGCAACGCGGCGCTATGTGCTGAATCCACCAACAAGCCGTAAGGTTGTATATTCTCCTGATCCCCGGCTCTTTACCCCGCAGCGTGGAGGAGAGGGTCGGGGGGATGAGAGGCAACCCCAGCGGCCAGGCAGATAGCCCTAACAGGTCGTTCGTAAATCCCCTATGTGCTGCGTTCGGTCTATACGGCGGCTCTGCTCACAGCTTCTCTGTCCCGCGCACGGCCACACCCCACAACTGGCGAGTGACGATGCTGCGTGCCAGAAAAGTCACGAGCGCGGCGGCCATGATGACGCCAGGCTTCAATTCGAGCAGGTACCCGGCGAAAGGGCCGAGCACGATCATGGTGACGAGATTAAACCCGACATCTTGAACTTCGCCCACTGGCTGAATCGCCAGCACACCTACACCCACCATTATATCAGTCCCCCAGGCTAACAGCGAGGCAGTCACGGCTGCCGTCGCGGCTTCGCGGACTGAGGAAGAAGATGTGCTAGCGGACAGCGCGGCGACGATCATCAGGATAAGCTGCTGCACGCGATCAAACAGGTAGCCGCCAGCAACTGCCAGCACCATCCCGATGGTTTCCACGCACAGCAAATTCTGCGTGGAAGTGCCCCACTCCTGGCTGGAAACGCGGAGCGCGCCCAACACCAAAGCGATCCCGCTGCCGATGAGCAGGCTGGCGATCAGGCCCTGGACTTGCACGTACCACAGCCACCACAGCCGCTCGCGTAGCGACCTCAGAGCGCCCTGGGCCTTCGCCAGCAGGATTTCTTCGGTGCTGTACGGCGTGGCGCGCAGGACTTCTAGCGTTCCGCCCTCGCGCTCGCGGGCGATGATCGGGGCCAGCGTCAGGCCCAGCGGGAGCGCCCACACCAGCAGTGATGGGGCGAACAAGGCCAGCGGCGCTAAAAGTAGCAGCAGCGCGCTGAGGCAGACAGGTGCCTGAGATGACCGCGAGTATACCACAGCCACCACATATAAGCCTACTACCAACATCCAAGCTACGCCGGGGATGCGCGTCACGATCTCGGAGATGCGCGCCAGGGTCGGTGAGCCTGCTTTCTCGCGGCGGGCCAGCGGTAGTCTGCTGGCAGGCAGTTCCCGCCAGGGGAACAGGCCCCGCAATACGTCCCAACTGTTGATTGCCCGCAGCAACCCACAAGCTTTGCGCATTGGCTCAGCCAATAGCCGCATCCCATCACCAATTGCCGGAGCACATCCAGGCCCCTGCCGCTGCCGGTTCCCCTGCGCAGCGGCGCGTATGATGCCGTCAGGCAAGTATACCGTATGGCAAGGGTCCACGAACACGTTGTCAGGCAGTTGTTGGAAGGCCCCTATCCCCCGGCCCCTTCCCCCAGCTAAGCTGGAGGAAGGGGAGAGCGGCTTGCCAGATCGTCCCCCCTTAGCTTCGCTGGAGTGGGGATTGAGGGGGGGAGGCGTTCAGCAAGCATTCCTGAGCTTCCCCTGGCAACAGGCTATTCGTGCACCCGTATGGCAGGAGGGGATCAGCCACGCGCGTGCGGGCGCGTGCGACAGATCATAGTCAGGGTGCGCTTCAGTCACGGAGCCAGGCATCATCCGGCGTGCAGAGAGCGCGGAGAACAGCAGAGCATCCTCATGGTTCTCCTCTGTGTCTCCGGCGTCTTTGCGGCTCAGGAATCTTGCCTCTATTATGAAATATACCCCCCCATGTTAAAAATCTTTGCGTACAGCGGATTCCATGTCATAATAAGAAAACCAGATTACTCTGGGTCTCGTACTTACGTAGCCTGGGAGGGTTATCTATGCCTAAGAAGGTCCGCATTACGCTCTTCATGGTGCTCGTTTTGTCGTTGGTGCTCACCGCGCTATCTCCGGTGAGTGCCCAGGGGAAGATTCTGAAAGTCATCATGGGCGCCGCTGGCACGAACGTGATCTTCGATCCGTCGCTGGCGTCCGACACAACCTCGCACACGTTCATCACCATGATGTTCCCAGGGTTGGCGCCTCGTGAAGAGACCACCGGCATCCCGCAGCACGGCATGGCGGAGAGCTGGGATATCTCTGAGGACAATCTCGTCTACACCTTCACGCTCAAGCAGGGCGTGCCGTGGGTGACCTACGATGCAGCCACCGATTCGGTCGTTGAGGTGACGGACGAGGCGGGCGCTGTCCGCTACGTGACCGCCCACGACTTTGTCTATGGCGCGCTGCGCACGATGAACCCGGACATCGCAGCCGACTACGGCTTCTTGGGTGCCGAGTGGACTGTGGGCGGGACGGCCTACAACACTGGCGAGGGAGCAGCCGAGGACGTGATGGTCAAGGCGTTGGACGACTACACGCTGCAGATCACGTCGCCTGAGCCAGCGGGCTTCCTGCTACAGGTCTACGGCGAGTGGCTCTTCTCCGCCCAGCCGCGCTGGACGATTGAAGAGAATGGCGACGCCTGGACGCTGCCTGGCAACTACCACAGCTACGGTACCTTCGTGCTCAAGTCGCACGAGCCTGGCTCGCGCACCGAGATCATCAAGAACCCGTTCTGGCCCGGCTCTGAGAGCCACCCGATCCCCAAGCTTGACGCGATCGAAGTTCGCTTCCTGGACGCTTCGGCGGCGCTGGCCGCCTTCGAGGCCGGTGAAGTAGACACGATCGAAGAAGTGCCGCTGCCCGACCTGCCGCGCCTGCGCGTTGAGCGTCCCGATGAGCTGTACATCGGCTCGCGCGACTGCACCTACTACTACGGCTTCAACACTGAGAAGGCGCCCTTTGACAACGTCCACATGCGCCGCGCGTTCTCGCTGGCCATTGACCGCGAGACGCTGGTCGAAGCTGTGCTGGGTCGTGGTGAGCAGCCGGCTGGGTTCTTCTCACGGCCTAACTTCGCTGCCTCGCCCACTCAGGCAGAGTTCCCTGACCTGGGCGTGCATAGCGATCCGGAACTGGCCAAACAGGAGCTGGAGCTCTACTTCCAGGAGACTGGCAATACCCTGGACACCATCCCGCCCATCACCCTGATGTACAACACCAGCGAGGCGCACGCCATCATCGCCCAGGCTGTCCAGCAGATGTGGAAGCAGAATCTGGGCATCGAAGTGAGCGTTGCCAACCAGGAGTGGCAGACCTACCAGGACACGCTGGAGCAGGACGCGCCCCAGGTCTGGCGTCTGGGCTGGTGCTGGGACTACGGCGATCCCCACAACGGTCTGGGTGACGTGTTCCGCTCGACCTCGGGCAACAACTACACCAACTGGGGCAGCGAAGAGTTCGACGCGATCCTTGACCAAGCCAAAGTCATGACCGACTTCGAGGCGCGCAAGCCGCTCTACGCCCGCGCTGAGCAAATCCTGACCTGGGAAGATGCGGCCATTGCGCCCATCTACTTCTACACCAAGGTCAGCATGATCGGGAAGAACCTGGTGTCCTCGCCGTCAATCATCGGCATCGAGCGCTACGACAAGTGGGACATCGCAAGCTAAGTGCGGTCTGCATCGTCTCTAGACCGCCAATGAAATAGGATGTGTTGAGAGAGAGCCATCCCGGCTCTCTCTCCCCTATTCTGGTCTTTCATAGACTTTCGTATTACTAAATAGACCGTACGGGACTTGCGGAAAATGGAGAACAGCCCGGCGCAGCGAATCTGCCCGAAGGTTAGCTGCGCAGGGAGACAGGGCCGGTGATCGCTGGCAGGCGATCTACCGGTGGATTTGGGTAAGCGTTCAGTGTTCGCCGGACGTTGGCGACGGTAGGGGAGGACCTATGGCACAGTACTTCACACGCAGTCTCTTGGGCTTGCTGTTCGTGATCTTCGTGGTCTCGGTCATCACCTTCTTCTTGATGCATCAAGTCCCCGGTGGGCCGTTTGCGCGTGAGAAGAAGCTGCCTCAGACCATCCTCGATAACCTCAACGCCAAGTACAATCTCGACGATCCGGTCTGGAAGCAGTACGTTGATTACATGACCGATCTGTTGATCCCCACCATCACCACAGGGGAGAAGAAGTTCTTGGTCACAGAGGATCACCTGTTCAACCTCACGCTACCCGTCGGCGACAAGATTACGGTGCGCTGGATGAACTTCGGGCCGTCGTACACCGACCGGACGCGCTCGGTCAACGGGATCATCAAGACGCATCTACCGGTCTCCTTCAAGCTTGGCGTGGCGGCGATGCTGGTGGCGATGGTCATCGGCATCCCACTGGGGACTATCGCTGCGCTGCGCAAGAACTCGGTGGCCGATTACTTCAGCATGAGTATGGCGATCCTGGGCGTGTCCATCCCCGCCATTGTGCTTGGCCCGCTGCTGCAGTATGTCTTCGGGGTTGAGCTTAGGTGGCTGCCCACGTCCGGCTGGGGTGATTTCAACCAGCTTGTCATGCCTGCGGTCTCGCTGGGGTTCGCCCAGTCCGCGCTGCTGGCCCGCCTGACGCGCGCCAGCCTGCTGCAGGTCTTGAACGAGGACTACATTCGCACGGCGCGGGCCAAGGGTCTGCGCAGCCAGCAGGTAGTCGTCGTTCACGCGATGAAGAACGCGATGATCCCCGTGGTGACGGTGTTAGGACCGCTGTTCGCCGCGCTGCTGACCGGCACCTTCGTGACGGAGCGCATCTTCGGGCTGCCCGGCCTGGGCCAGTACTTCATCATCAGCATCAACCAGCGCGACTACGCGACGATCATGGGCACGACGCTGCTCTTCGCCTTCTTCATCGTCGTCGCCAATTTCCTCGTGGATATGACCTACGTTTGGCTCGATCCGCGCATTCGTTTTGACTAGCCAGGGAGAGTCAGGACTATGACAGCAGAGACAACGGAGCGTACAGCGGAGCCTCGTCCTGAGACTGTCCGGCTGGGCAAGGAGCTTGAGCGTAGTCGCGGTCCCTGGGTAGATGCCGGGCGTCGCCTGACTCGCCACCGGGCGGCACTTGGCGGCCTGGCGGTGATCATTGCTTTCGTGTTGATAGCCATCTTTGCCCCCTACCTGACCAAGTACACCTACGCAGAGCAGAACTACGCTGCGATCAACACGGCGCCGAACTGGGTGATTGACCTCTTTCCTAAGATGCAGCCGATCGGCGAGGAAATGGGGTATGTCCGCCCCAACAACGACTACCTGTTGGGCACGGACGCGCTGGGGCGCGACCTGTGGACGCGCATCATCTTCGGGGCGCGCATTTCGCTGGCCGTGGCCTTCATCGGCCCGCTGACCAGCCTGTTGGTGGGCACTGTTTTCGGGATGGTTTCCGGCTATATGGGCGGTCGGGCGGACAACATCATGATGCGTCTGGTGGACGTCATGTATGCCTTCCCCACGCTGCTGCTGGTCATCCTGATGATGGTCTTTTTCCGCTCCAGCTTCACCCAGAGCGAGGTTGGGTCATTAGCCTACCGCCTGAATAAGATCGACTCGGCGTTCGGCGGGATGCTATTCATCTTCATTGGCATCGGCGTCACGTCCTGGATGGACACGGCGCGTCTGGCGCGCGGGCAGGTGCTCTCACTGCGCGAGAAGGAGTTCATTGAGGCGGCGCGATCCATCGGCGTGCGCGATACGGCGATCATCTTCCGCCATGTGCTGCCCAACATCCTGGGGCCGGTGGTCGTGCGCGAAAGCCTGGCCATCCCCCGCTACATCTCGTTTGAGGCGTTCCTCAGCTTCATCGGCCTGGGCGTCAACCCGCCCACGCCAAGCTGGGGCAGCATGATCTCCGAGGGGGCGCAAGCCATCAAGAGCTATCCGAACCAGGCGATCTTCCCGGCGCTCGCCCTGTTCTTCATGATGTTCGCTTTCAACTTCCTGGGCGACGGGCTGCGCGACGCGCTCGACCCGCGCGCCTCGGAAGCGAACAAGTAAGCCTGCGCCGGTTGGCTCCCTGGGGCTGAGCTCCGGGGTGGGGCGAAGCTGCCAGCCCTGAGGGGCAGACAGGTCGCGCTCAAGCTGCCAGCACGATGAGTTCCTGGAAGCTGTTCGTCCACGCGCTTGCCTTTTGGGACGCCTTCGAGAATCCCGTCTTCCTGCGTGACATCAACCGCCAGCCCATCTGGTATGGGCTGGCTCGTCGTTTTGCGGCCTTTCCCGGTCTGACGCTGGGCCTGGTTGGGGCGCTGAGCCTCGCCTGGGCGCTGATTTCCCTGTACCTCGGCACCTTGTGGGTGTGGCTGCTGCTGGCCTTGCTGCTGCTGGCCTTCATTACCAGCGCCGCCCTGGGGCCGATCGTGGTCGAGGAGCGCACCAAGCGACGTTGGGACGTGCTGCTGGCCACGCCAGTCGGCGTGGAGAGCGTGCTGCTGGGCAAGGTGGGCGGCGCGCTGTGGTGGATTCGCTACCTGATCATCGGCATGGGCGCGCTGCTGGCGCTGCTGGCGGCGGGAATTGGCTTCATCAGTCTGGTGCTCATCCCCACCGGCCTGACGACCCTCGAAGACTTGCCGATCTTCTTCCTGTGTGGTGCGGCGCTGGCGCTGCCGATTGCCAGCGCTATTGTGTTCGTCATTGATCGCATCCAGCAATACCTGCTGATGGTCGTTGCCGCCCTGACCGCCAGTGCGTCGGCTACCTCCATGCGCGCGGCTTTTGCCACCTCCGCTGCTGCTGTGCTCTTCGTGTGGGTCGCCGAATTCACGCTGGCGGGGATTCTGCTGGCGCTGCAAGTGGGCGCGACCAAGCTATCGGACATCACCTACATGCTGGCTCTGGCGGTGCTAGGGCCGATGGTGGGCTACATCATAGACATGGACTTAATTCACGCTGTGCTGTATGCCGCTGGCACGCTGCTGCTGCGCGAAATCCTGATTGACACCCTGTGGCGCTGGTCGCTGCGCAAGGCGAGGCCAGTGTAAGCGCAGACTTGCGAAGTCTTGGGAATAACCCAGGATACCTTGCCGCTCGGTGGCGCAGGCGGTTAGTGGCGTGCCCCCGTAGGGGCGTATGGCCGCCCCTACGGACCCCCGCCGTTCAAAGCGTTCTTGTGGGGAAGGGGTTTCGAACCTCCCATATGTACCAACTTGAGCCTGGCTACGCACGCCTCTCCCCCTAAATCCCCCTCTCCAGCCGAGCTAGAGAGGGGGACTTTGCCCGCCGGATGGGACGTTTTCCCCCCCCGGCTTGGCCGGTTGGTGGCGTGCCCCCGTAGGGGCGTATGGCCGCCCCTACGGACCCCCGCCGTTCAGAGCGTTCTTGTGGGGAAGGGTTTCGAAACCCTCCCAGCCTGGGGCGGCTCAGCGGATGGTGATCGTCACGCTCTGCGCTTTCAGGCGCGGCGTGACGGCCCGCACCGTGACCAGTCCCGGCTCGTGCCGCGCGCGGACGTAGACCGCGCCCTGGCCGCCCATCACGGCGAATGGGTTCTCGCCGATCAGGTCTGCCGGGCCGTCTAGCTCCAGGGAAACGGGCTGGTTGGCGTAGGGCAGGCGGTTGCCGTAGCGATCCACGATCTTGAAGACCACGCGCGTCATGTCCGCGCCGTCGGCGCAAAGCTCCGCGAAGTCCGCTTGCAGAACGAGTCTATCCGGCAGGCTGCGCGCGTCGAGGCGATGCTCGGCTGCGGCCCGGCTTCCCAGGTAGCCGACGACGCGCAGATCGGGGAACTGCTGGCCCCAGGTCAGGTTACCCACTGCCAGCGGCACCTGGTACGGTGGACGGGGCAGGTGCGGGAACGCAGCCCGATCCGGCGTGAAGCGCCCGATGCGCTGGTCGCCGGTGAAGACCTCGATGCTGTCGCAATTGCTGAAGACGACCAGCCGCTCAATCCGGCCCGTGTCATAATCACCCACTGCCCAGAACGACGCCGCGAACAGCACCACGCGGCGGGCCGGGTCTATCTGGCTGGCGTAGGCATAGGCGGCGAACTTGGGCAGGCGGAAGATGTCCATCACGCCGTGATAGCAGATGCGGTCGCCGGAGCCGAACTGGTGATGCGTGTTGTAGTCAAAGGCGCACCAGCCGATGGCACCGGCGACATTATCCATGCCAAGCTGCCGGTCCTGGATGCGCGCGTGGCGCAGCGCGTGCTCGACCTGGCGCTCCTCGTGATCCCACACTTTGGTCGGGAACATATGCCCGTTGAACTCGGTGACCAGATGCGGAATGTGCACCGGCTCGACGACCGTGTTGGAGAAGTCGTTGTAGGTGAACACGTCTTCCAGGAATTGGCTCTCCAGGAAGTTGCGCACGCCACCGGTGGGGCGTGTAGGGTCAAGCGAGCGAGCCAGGGCGTTGGTGCGGGTGAAGAAACGCTCGTCGTCGGGCGATTCGTTGATGCGCACGCCCCAGAGAATGATCGCCGGATGGTTGCGGTCACGCTCGATCATGGCGCGCACGTCGCGCAGGCTGAGCGCCTGCCAGTCCTCGTCGCCGATGTGCTGCCAGCCGGGAATCTCCTCGAAGACCAGCAGCCCGATCTCGTCGCAGCGATCCAGGAAGTGCGGCGACTGCGGGTAGTGCGAGGTGCGCACGATGTTGCAGCCTAGCTCGTGCTTGACGATGTCGGCGTCCTGGCGTTGCAGGCGCGGCGGCGCTGCCTGCCCGATGTAGGGGTATGTCTGGTGGCGGTTGAGGCCGATGAGCTTGAGCCGCTCGCCGTTGAGGTAGAAGCCGCCATCGGCGCGGAACTCGGCCTGGCGCAGCCCGAAGCGCACGCTCACCGCGTCGAGCGGGTCGTTTCCCGCGCCTGTCTCGTACAGGCGCGTCACACACTGGTAGAGCCGGGGATCGTCCAGCGTCCACAACTGGTAGCGTGCCTGCGGCAGGGCCAGCGTCACCTTGACCGTCTCCTGCGCGCGAACGTCCACCGTCTGTCGCGCTTCGGCCAGCGTTCCGCCCTCGCTCTCTACCGCGCAGCACAGATCGCGCCGCGCGGGACGCTCGCTCTGATTGCGCAGCCATACGTCCACCTCGACGCGCGGCGTGGCGCTGAGCACGTCCGCAGGCCGGACGAAGACGTTGACGACGTGGCACGGCTCGACCAGGCGCAGCCGCACGTCGCGGTAGATGCCGCCGAACGTCAGGTAGTCCACCACGTTGCCAAAGGGCGGGATGTCCGGGCGCTCGCTGGAATCCAGGTGCACGACCAGCAGGTTATCGGCGTGGGTGCGCACATGCTCGGTGATGTCGAAGGAAAAGGGCGTGTAGCCGCCCGGATGCTCTGGGAAGGCGTGCCCGTTGACGGTCACTGTGGCGGCGATCATCGCCCCGTCGAAGTCCAGGTAAGCGCGCCGCCCGTCCAGCGGCTCCGGCAGCGCGAAATGCTTGCGGTAGGTGGAGACAAACTCGTACTCCGCGCTGTCGAAGTTGTGGTGAGGAAAGACCTTGTTGGTGTGCGGCAGTGTCACGCGCGTGAAGGCGCTGTCGGGCACATCACTGCCGGCCCGGTCGGGCAGGTACAGCCAGTCGTCGTTGAATGGAAACAGTGCGCGCAAGGTACGATCCTTCCTGATGAGGCAGCAGCCACGTATGCCGTAGTAGGTTATTTGCCCGAACCCAGCGTCAGACCCTGGATAAAATAGCGTTGCAGGAAGATAAAGACAAGCACCGTCGGCAGGGTTGCCAGCAGCGCGCCAGCGGTGATTAGCGGCCAGTCGGTGACGTACTGGCCCTGGAGTGTCGCCAGCCCCGCCGTCACGGGGCGCAGCGAATCGGACTGGAGCAGGATCAGCGCCCAGAGAAAGTCGTTGAACACCCAGGTGAACTCCAGCGTTGCCAGCGCCGCCAGTGCGGGCAGGCTCAGCGGCAGCATCATCTGCCAGTAGATGCGGAACTCGCCGCAGCCATCTACTCGCGCCGCATCGAGGATTTCGCCCGGCACCGTGCGCATGAAATTGCGCAGCACAAAGGTGCAGAAGCCCAACTGGAAGGCGATGTGAATCAGGATCAGCGCGCCATACGTATCATAGAGACCAAGCCGGTTCGTCAGGCGAAATACGGGCAGCAGCAGAATCTGGAACGGCAGCATCGTGCCGCCCACGTACATGAAATAGACGAGCAGGTTGCCTTTGAACTTGAAGCGGGCCAGGGCATATGCGCTCAGCGACGACAGGAACAGCATCCCTAGCAGCGAGGGGATGGTGATGATGAAGCTGTTCAGCAGGTACTGCCGGACGCGCGCGGCGATCCAGGCGGCCTTGAACTGCTCAAGTGTAAACTTCTCAGGGATGCTCCAGAACCCGTTCACGGCGATGTCGTCCATCGTGCGGAAGGAAGTGAGCACGGTGGCCAGGATCGGCAGCAGCCAGGTGAGCGTGAAGAGCGTCAGCAGGACATACTTGGCGGTCGTGTCGAGCGTCTTGCGCCGCGCGGCAACGCTGGCGGGATGGGCGGTGTTTCTGGGCTGGGTGATCGTCGCCATTGCGACCTCCTAGTACTCCAGCTCGTCTTTCAGGCTGCGCCACAGGTAGAAGCCCACGAAGACGATGCTGATCGTGAACAGCACAACGGCGATCGCGCCTCCGAAGCCCATACGGTAGTTGTTGAAGGCTTCGATGTACATGTAGTTAGCCAGCACCTGGGTGCTCTGGTGGCCGCGTGTCATCACCTGTACGAGATCGAACGAGCGCAGCGAGTCGATGACGGAGATGATGAAGACGATGGTCGTCACGGGGGCCAGCAGGGGGAAGATCACGTGCCGGAACAACTTCCAGCGGCTCGCCCCGTCAACCAGGCCCGCGTCCAGCAGGGTGGGGTCAATGTTCTTCAAGCCAGCCAGGTAAAGCACCATCACGTAGCCGACCTGCCGCCAGGTGGCCGCAGCGATGATGCAGTAGATCGCCAGGTTGCGGTCGGCCAGCCAGCCCGGCGGGTTCTGCGTGATGTTCCCCTGGATGAGCAATGAGTTGATCAGGCCCCTGGAAGGGTGATAGACCCACGACCACACCAGCGCGATCACCGGCCACGACAGCACCAGCGGTGAGTAGAAGCTGACCTTGTACCAGCGCCCGCCGCGCATCTCGGTGTTGAAGATCATGGCCAGCCCCAGGCCCATAGTGGTGGGCACGGTGATGAAGGCGATCAGCCAGCGCACGTTATTGCCCAGCGCTTCGGTGAAGGTTGACTGATCGAAGAGAGTCCGGTAGTTCTTGATGCCGATGTATTTCGGATCGCTGACACCGTCCCAGTTGGTCAGGCTCAGGTAGAAGGTGTACAGCGTCGGGCCGATGATCCAGACCAGATACAGCGCCAGCGGCACGAGCAGGAACAGATAGGGGAC
Organism: Aggregatilineaceae bacterium; assembly: GCA_040767545.1. GTDB lineage: Bacteria > Chloroflexota > Anaerolineae > Aggregatilineales > Aggregatilineaceae > UBA2029. The sequence continues at coordinate 65,393 of JAXGOK010000015.1, forward strand.
GGCCCGCTGGGGCACGGCTGGCCGGAGGAAGGCGAGGCGGTGGCTGAGGCGTTGCAGCCCCCGGTTGACATCCGGTGCCAGCAGGATCACCTGCGCCACCAGGCCAACCATCGCCACCAGGGTTACCTTGAACCCGATCCCGATGTTGGCGCGGATGTACTCAGCAACCTGGCCCTCCTGGATGAAATACACGTCGAAGTAGTAGGCCAGGCCCATTACGCCGGTCGCCACCGTCAGGACGGAAGCCAGCGCCCCGCGATGGGCGCTGAGCAGACCCCACATGGCGAGTCCCACAGCCAGCAGCGCCGTGATCGGGATCAGCACCAGGTGCGACGACCCGTAGGTTTTGAGGCTGCCGCCGGTGAGCACGTCCGACATCAGACGCGCGCCGTTGTATTTGATCTCCGTCCACATCCAGGGCATGAAGATGAAGGCCACCAGAATGACGACGGCCAGGATCAGCCCCAGAAAATTAGCGCTGGCGAAATCCAGCGGCTCGGCTGTGCTGCGCGCCTTGTATGTTGTCGCCATGAGAGTCTCCTTGCGCTGCGGTCTGAGGAGTCCGGGCAGGGGCACGGCTGGCCCACAGCGGGCCAGCCGTGCGTCGCGCAGGTTGCGCGCCAGTCTGAAGGGCGGGCGGGGTTACTCCGCCTCCTCCTCCAGGATGCGCAGCCGCTCAGTCTCCAGGTCGGCCAGAATCTGGTCAATCGAGGATGGATCGCTCCAGAACTTGGTGAAGCCTTCCATGCCCGCCTCGGCCATGGCCGGCGTGCTGTCGCGATCATAGAACTGGGCGACGTAGTCCGCGCCCTGAACCAGGGCGACGCCCTTCTGGATGTCCGCCGGAGCCGACGAGATGTCCACATCCGTGCGGGTGGGCAGGCGTCCCAGCTCGTTGAAGACCAACTGTTGGATCTCCTGGGAGCCGAGGAACGCCAGGAACTCCTTGCCGCCTTCCAGGTTGCGTGCCTTGGCTGCCATGAAGTATCCGTCGGTCGGGGCGTCCTCGCCGATCGGCATGTCTGGGTTGATGATCGGGAAGCGGAAGAAGTCGAGATCGGCTTCAAGCTCATCCGGGTAGGAGTCCTTGATGAAGCCACCCATCAGGTACATCCCTGCCTCGCCCCGGGCCATGAAGTCCAGCCCTTCCTGCCAGGTGTAGGCTGCCGGATTGGCGATGAAGCAGTTGTGGTCGAAGAGCTGCTTCCAGTAGTCGAACACGGCCCTGACGCGCTCGTCTTTGTACGATTCCTTGAGCAGCATCAGGTCAATGTGGAAGGCCGGTCCGTTGATGCGCATGTTCAGGTAGTCGAACCAGGCACCGGTCGTCCAGGGGTAGCGCGTGCCGATGGTGATGGGGGCGATGCCCGCCGCATTGAGCGCATCGCAAGCGCCCAGGAACTCATCCCAGGTCTCCGGCACTTTAGCGATGCCGGCCTTCTCGAACAGCGAGGGCCGGTAGTAGACCGCCCACCAGTAGTACGAGGTCGGCAGGAAGTACTGCTTGTCGTTCACCGTCGCCAGCGCCACGAAGCCGGGCGCATACGACTCGTTGAAGCCGTTCTCGGCGAACACGTCGGAGATGTCGGCCACCAGGCCCTTGTCAATGAAGAAGCGGGCACGGTTGCCGGCAAACCAGGTCAGTACGTCGGGGGCCGGGTCGGCAGTCATATACGCGCGCAGGGCTTGCTTGAAGTCCTCGTGCGCGATGATCGAGTGCTCAACCGGCATGAGAGGATTGGCGTCGTTCCACATCTGGACGATCATGTTGTCCACGCGACGCGGCTCAGGATCGCCATTGTACGAGTTGTAAGTGATGTACTGCGGCCCCTGCGCAACAGCCGTCGGCGCCACCAGAGCGACAACGAACAGCAGGGTTAGAAACAGACCGAGCTTGGGGAACTTGAACTTGGACACGGTATCTCTCCTTGAAGGAATCTACTTTATTTGCGTGCTTGCCACCGCTGCGCCAGCGGCGCAGGGATGGTTCCGGCGGGGTAGTGGTGCTGCGTTAGGGTTCGTCAGTGGGATGTGCCCTCCTTCCTGTGCTGGGTGAGACCATTGCGGTGCCTTGATCGGGAACAGCGTAAGGTGCGCCAGTTGTCTCGCGGCGGATGAGGTGCACCGGGAACAGGATGTTGTCAGGCGTCGCGCCTCTGAGGATGTCGAATAACATGCGCGCCGCGTGGCTGCCCACTTCTGGCCCCTGCTGCGAGATGGTGGTGAGCGGCGGGGCGAAGACCGAGGCCATAGGAATGTCGTCGTAACCGGCAACGGTGAGAGTGCGCGGCACGTGCCGCCCCATCTCGCGCGCCTGCTGGATGGCCCCCATCGCCATGCGGTCGTTCAGACAGATCAGGGCCGTGAGGTCAGGCCGCCGCGTCAGTAGCTCTGCGGCGCATCTGGCCCCGCCGGGCGTAGACCAGTCACCCTCCGCCTGGGGCATGGCGTCGAAATCCAGCCCGGCAGCTTCGGCAGCGGCGCGCAGCCCGGCCAGGCGCTCCGGCACGCACAGGTGATTCGTCCTGGGGATGCTGACGATGCCAATGCGCCGGTGGCCCAGGCTGGCTACGTGCTGCATCAGCAGGAAGCCGCCGGAGCTGTCGTCGCTGCGGACGTAGTACGTGGTCGGGTGATAGCCGATGCCGACGCAGGGAATGCCCTTCTGGTGGACGGGTTGCAGCACCGAGGCGACCGGATAGCTGTCCAGCGCGATGACGCCGTCGAGATAACCGCTGTGCACCAGCAGCAGGTAGTTCTCGTCAACTCCGGCAGCGGTCAGGCGCGGCGTGCTGAGAAGCAGGTTGTAGCCGTGCTGGCTGCACTCCGCTTCGACGCCCTGCAGGATGCTGAGCACCATCGGATCGCCGAAGATCGCATCGTAGACGTAGGGGAAGACCACGCTGATGATGTGGGTTCTGCCGGAGGACAGGGCGCGCGCAGCCAGGTTGGGGATATAGCCCAATTCCTCGACCGCCTGCATGACCTTCGCTCGTGTCTGCTCGGTGAAGTAGGGCGTGTTCGAGAGGACTTTGGAGACGGTGGCGATTGAAACGCCAGCACGCCTGGCGACATCTTCTAAAGTGGCCACGCCAGGAAGACCTTTCGATAACAAAATCCCGACTATAGTTAAGCGTTTAACTAGTGCGCGAAAACAATAATGGCGCACCGCCGCCATAGTAAAGCGTTTAACTATTTATAGTACGGTTTTATGGGTCTTGTCAAGTGGTTGTGGTACGGGAGTGCAGGGGGTGAGGTAAACCACCGGGCACGCCGCAGATCGCGTTGCAATTTCCCTGGGTGGTCGGGGCAGTCGCCGGAAACGTGATATAATTCACGTACGGTCGCAGCTCGGCTGGGCCGTGCGTCGTGCCAGTATGGAGATGGTGCGCTCACAGAGCAGCGCGCCCGCAAATTTGGGAGGCAAGAAATGTACTGGAACCGCTTGACGCACTTCGGTGCACTCTTGGTCATCCTGATCCTGGTCATCACGCCACTGACAGCGCTCGCCCAAGACCCCCTTAGCGAGCAGTACGTCTCGTCTGCTGGCAGCCTGACCTTCTCCTATCCCGCTGGATGGGTGGCACTGGAGGATCAGGGCCTGGTCACCCTCACCAACGACGAGGCTGCTCTGGAAGAGGACATGGTGCCGCCGGGGGCAGTTGGCGTGCTAATTGTTGACCCAGCGATGCTTCGCATGGTGGTGTACGACCTGCCAGACACCAGTCCACAAGGTGCTGTGGTTGCCCTGGTTGAGTCGATCAGCTACGGCGATGCTGATATTGATGCGATCCCTGCGCCGGAAAGCTTTGCCCTGGAAGGGCGGGACGCGGCGCGCCTCTTGTTCACCCTGGAACAGGGCGAGGTGCTGGTGATCGCTGTAGATGTCGGGGATGGCAACATAGTGACGGTGCTCGCCGTTGCCGCCCCTGGCGAGATGGCGCAGTTCGAGGGGGATATCCTGGGCGTCGCTGCGACTGTCCAGTACACGGTTCCCTGGCATGCGGCGCTGTATGGGCACACGGACTATGTGCAGGGCGTGGCTTTCAGCGCGGATAGTGCGCAGGTGGCCTCCGCCAGCGATGATGGGACGGTACGCGTGTGGGATGTCGCCAGCGGCACGGAGCTACTCGCCCTACAGCACCCCGACTACGTGCGCAGCGTCGCCTACCATCCTAGCGAGGCGGTGCTGGCTTCGGCTTGTGATGATGGGGCCGTGCGCGTGTGGGATGCAACTACCGGCGAGGAGAAGCTGACCATTGAGGCCCACGACGGCTATGTGTACAGCGTCGCCTTCAGTCCGGACGGCACCCGCCTGGCTTCCGGCGGCGATGACAACCTGGCCAGGGTGTGGAATGCCGCGACGGGCGATCTCATCACCACACTGGAATATGTGTCCACCGTGGAGAGTGTGGCTTTCAACCCGGACGGGACGCTGATCGCCACTGCCGGCGATGACTACTCCGCGCGCGTGTGGAACGCGGCGACGGGGGCAGAGCTGCTCAATATCGAGCACCCGGACTGGGCAAGCTCGGTCGCCTTCAGCCCGGACGGGATGCTGCTCGTCACTGGCAGCGACGACGGCATAGTGCGTGTGTGGAAGGCCGCCTCTGGGAAAGCTGTGGCTGAGCTTTCTGGCCATACGGACTACGTGAGAGCGGTCGCCGTCAGCCCGGACGGGACGCTGATCGCCTCCGCCAGCGACGATTACTCGGTGCGCGTGTGGCAGTCCGAAGCTGACGGCTCGTTCTCGGAGAAGGCGGTGCTATCCGGTCACGTGGACTGGGTGAGGGCCGTTGCCTTTAGCCCGGACGGGACGCTGATTGCTTCTGGCTCGGACGACGGGGTTGTGTTCCTCTGGGACGTGCCACGCTAGGCGAGCAAGAGGGGGGCGTATGGCGATACGCCCCGCTTTACCTCACCCCCGCTCGGCGCTGACGCGCCTCGCCGCCCCCTCTCCGTTGCGGAGAGGGGGAAAGGCCGAGCGTAGCGAGACCAGGGGGTGAGGTCAATCAGACGCCATCTTTATGACGCCTGTGCTGCTGCCCGTCCCTGGAGGTCTTGCCGGGGAAGGGCGTCGCGCAGAACCAGACTTCCGGAGTTTTCGAAAACTCCGGAAGTCTCTGTGTTACACTCTTGCCGCCGCCTGCCAGGTCGTCTACACTCTTGTCCATCGTCCCTGCCGTGTGATTAGACAGCCGTGACCTACTCTGACGCTCCCCACATCCCCGTGCTGCTGGAGGCCGTGCTCGCCGCGCTGCGCGTCGCCGAGCGCCCTACCGGGCGCTTCGTAGATGGCACCGTTGGCGCGGGCGGGCACGCAGCGGCGATCCTGGCCGCCGCGCCGGACGCTCGCCTGCTGGGGTTGGATCGCGACCCGGCGGCGCTGGCTCTGGCGCACGCGCGGCTGGCTCCCTTCGAGGGGCGGGCGACGCTGCGCCATGCCAGCTACGAGCAGATCGGCGCGCTGGTTCCGGCCTGGTTGGAGGCAGTGGGCGGCGTGGGGCAGGGCGTGGACGGGATTCTGCTCGATCTGGGCCTGTCTTCGATGCAGGTGGACGACCCGGCGCGCGGCTTCGCCTTCATGAGTGAGGGGCCGCTCGACATGCGCTTCGACCCGTCAGGGGGCGGGCTGACCGCCGCCGACCTGGTCAACACGTGGGATGCCGAGGCGCTGGCCGACGTGCTCTTTCGCTTCGGGGAGGAGCGCCACTCCCGGCGCATCGCCCGCGCGATCATCGCTGCGCGCCCGCTGAGCAGCACCCGCCAGCTTGCCGACGTTGTGGCCGGGGCGCAGCGCGGCCCGCGCGAGAAGATTCACCCGGCAACGCGCACCTTTCAGGCATTGCGCATCGCCGTCAATGATGAGTTGGGCGCGGTCGAGCGCGTCCTTCCGGTCGCTATCAATCTGCTGCGCCCCGGCGGGCGGCTGGCTGTGATCAGCTTCCACAGCCTGGAAGATCGCATCGTCAAGCAGACGTTCCGCACTGAGGCGACTGGTTGCCTGTGCCCGCCGCGCCAACCGGTCTGCACCTGCGGGCATGAGGCGCGCGTCCGGCTGGTTGTGCGCAAGCCGCTGCGACCCTCCGATGACGAGGTCGCCGCCAACCCGCGCAGCCGTAGCGCGCGCTTGCGCGTCGTGGAGCGGCTCAACGGTGGCGGTTCGCCGGGCCGGTTTGGAGTATAATCAATCTGCGGCCCGATCTCAGTGGCGCGCCAATCAGGGCCAATGACGGGGAAAGATGAGCGGCGACGAATCTCGCTTCCTGGCCAAACCGCATACCGTGCAGCAGCCCTGGCGCAACCAGCGGCAGTTGGTTGCCACGTTGGGGCTGATCGGTGTTGTGGGCCTGATTATCGCTGCGCTGTACCTGTTCCAGACCTCGCGCAGCACGATTTCGGCGCGCGAGCTGGCCGAGATGAACGATTACCGCGCCCGGCTGGAGCGTGACAATGAGCGCGTGCGCGCTGAGATCGCCGACCTGCAAAGCCTGCCCCGTGTCATGACGCGGGCGGCAGAGATGGGCTTTCGCCCGGCGGACCCGGACGAAATCCAGTACATCATTGTAGATGGCTACCGTTACGACCGGCCCATCGTCACGCCGACGCCGTCGCCCACCGTGCAGACCGCCGAGCACATCTACGACGAGACGCTCGGCGGCTGGCTGCGCAAGCAGTGGGACGGCCTGAAGCGGCAGTTGGACACATGGCGCAGCGACTAGGACGCTGCCCGCAGGATAGCTTGGGACTATGATCCGCGACGAAACCATCAGCAGACGGCTCACCCTGCTCGGCGTGGTGCTGATCGGCATCAGCCTGGTGCTGCTGGCGCGGCTGCTCTCGTTCCAGTTCCGCATGAATCCGGAGATCAAGCAGGCGCTTGAAGATCAGGCCAAGAACCGCTACCAGCAAACCGTCGAGGTGCTGCCCAAGCGTGGGCAAATCTTCGACCGCAACGGGCACCTGTTGGCGACCAACTCGTTTGAATACCGTATCGGCATCAGCCCCAACCAGGTTGTCAACCGCCAGGGCGTGGCGTTCGAGCTTGCGCCGCTGGTCGGCCTGCCGGAGAACCGTCTCTACAGCCTGCTGCAGCCGGACGCAGACGGCAAGTTCGCGCCGTATGTGCTGCTGGCCAGCCGCGTGAGCGCCGACGTTGGGCAGGCCATCGCTGACCTGAACGTGCCCGGCATCATCATTGAGGCGCTGCCGATCCGCATCTATCCGCAGGGCGAGCTAACCGCCCAGATCGTCGGCTTCTTCGCCGGGTCCGATGGCACGCGGGCCAGCCGGGGCTACTACGGTGTGGAAGGCTACTACCAGACCTTGCTGGCCGGGCAGAGCAAGCGCGTCACCAAGAGCAACATCCCCCTGCTGGAGGAGAGCCAGACCCAGGCCACGCGCGTCCGCGATGGGATGGACTTCATCCTGACCATTGACCGCGACGTGCAGTACCTTGCCCAGGAAGTGCTGACGGGCTTCCTTGAGAACGACCCCACAGCGACGGGGGGCACGATCCTGGTCATGAACCCGCGCAATGGCGAAATCCTGGCGATGGCCAACTACCCGGACTTCCGGCCCGATGACCTGTCGGCGGAGAACATGAAGCACGCGCGCAACCAGGCCATCGCCGACGTGTACGAGCCGGGGTCGGTCTTCAAGGTGGTGACCATGTCCCTGGCGCTCGACGTTGGGGTGCAAGACCTCAACTGGTCGTACTACGATCCCGGCTGCTTCGAAGCGGGTGGCGTGTCCATTTGCAACTGGGATCGCTCCTCGCACGGCAACCCCGATTTCGCGCAGGTCTTCATTGACTCGCTGAACACCGGCACGGCCACCATCTTCAAGGAGATTGGCCCGTACACGGTCTATCCCAAGCTGCGCGAGTTCGGCATTGGCAGCCCCACCGGCGTAGACCTGGAGGGCGAGTCGCCGGGCATCCTCGTCGAGCCGGGCGACCCGCTGTGGAGCGAGGCGCAGTTCCTCAACAACAGCTACGGTCAGGGTGTGTCGGTCACACCGCTGCAAATGCTCACCGCAGCCAACGCCATCGCCAACGACGGGCTGATCATGCAGCCGCACATCGTCAAGGCGCGCATTGACGGCGGCCAGGTGATCGAGATACAGCCCGCTGCCATTCACCGCCCGATCAGCGAGGAAGCGGCGCACAAGGCGCGCGACATCATGGTCCGCGTGCTGCGCGAGAGTAAGGAAATCGAGTTCGAGTTCCCCGGCTACACCGTCGCTGGCAAGACGGGCACCGCCGAGATTCCTGCGCCTTACGGCTACGAGCCGTTCGCGGCGGGCAACTCGATTGCCTCGTTCCTAGCCTTCCTGCCCGCCGATGATCCAGTGGTCTCCATCCTGATCAAGCTGGATCGCCCCTGGGGGTACTGGGGCAGCATGACCGCTGCGCCGCTGGCCGAGGAACTGCTGGAGCGCCTGGTCGTGCTGATGGAGATTCCCCCGGACGACCTGCGCTACCAGCTTATCGCTCAGGGCGGCAGCCCATTCGCGCGCGAGTACTGACCACCTGACAGCCTGCAAGCAGTGGCTCCGGCGAGCAGCGCCTAGCTGGGCTGCAACGTCCCGAAGAAGACCTGCCAGGCCAGCAGCGACTTGGCCACCAGGCTGAGCACGATGTACACCTTCTCGCCGAACAGGTAGTCCTGCCAGCGCCCCACTTTCTTGTACTGCAACACCATGTTCACGGCGAAGATGTTGAAGGTGATGAACAGCGAGACGTAGATCGCGTAGACGAAGTTCGGCACGTTTTCGCCGCTGGTCACCGAGCCGACGAAGTAGATCCCCACCGCAATCCAGGGCACAATCCCGGCCAGACAGCCGAAGATGAACGCTGTCCAGTCCGTCTTGGGGGTGGTCTGGTTGTGCAGCTCCATCATCCAGCCAAAGAGGATCATCGTCGCGTTCAGGGCGAAGATGAGCAGCAGCGCGCCAATGTCATACATGCCGAACAGCGTCGCAATGGCCACGATCATGACCGAGGAGCTGAACGCATACTCGATCCAGCGCGCGTAGTTGGCACCCTTCTTCAGGTTGCGCACGTACCACGAGTAAATGCCCGGCGCGGCAACCAGGAAATGAGCCAGCGCCGACATGAACAGGAACGACGCGATGAACGGCCCCAGCGGAAGCTCAAACGCGGTCTGCGGGTCGGAGACCAGGCTTTTGGTCGCCTCGTCGAACTTGAGGAAGTAGGTGTTGATCGGGACGGTGAAGTCGTTGCTGAGGGCGAGCATCAGCACGCCCTGCACGAAATGGAACACACCCATCAGGGCGTTGAAGCGGCGCAGCTTCGGGTACGGTTGATCGCTTGCTCCCATCATGTCTAGCTACCCCCTTGCTTGTTTGACGAACGGGAAGATGCGACCCGCGCGGGGCATGACCAGCCCCAGACAGGGCCGTATCGCGGGCCGAACCACTCCAGATTATCGAATGCGCGGCCCTTGTCTGCCAATGCTGGCAGGCCGACCCCTTCCCCCAGCCAAGCTAGGAGAAGGGGAGAGCGGCTAGCCACAGCCCTCCCTCTGGTTCGGCTGGAGGGGCGATCAAGGGGGGAGACGTTCAGCGGGCATCTTCAACCTTCCCTTGCAGAAAAAGAGACGAGCTACCCGTTCCCAGGCAGCCCGTCTCGCGGCTGTGAGAATACCTGCGCCCGCAGCGGTCAGGCGAGCGGCGCGGGCGTCACCGCCAGGGTGACGATGCGCTTGGCGGGCACCGCCACGACGAACGCGCCATCTTCCGCCGCAGCCAGCGGCGGGCCGACCGGCGCTTCGAGCAGGTCAGCCGGAGCGACCTCCCGCACGGGGAAGCCGAAGCGCACCCGGCCCTTCACCGCCGTCTCGCTGCTGTTGTAGAAACGCACGATCAAGCCCTGACCGGACTCGGCGGGCTTGATGGCGGTGAGCACCAGCGCCGCAGGCTCCAGCGCGACCGCCGTCTGCGTGGCGGGCAGCGGCCCTTCGGCCAGCGGCGCAACCGCCGCGCACAGCGGCGCGCCAAAGGCATACGCCTCGCGCGCCGCCGCGTCCAGGCTGAACGCGCCGCCGAAGGGGATCACGCTGTAGTCGAACGTGCTGACGCCGGGGCATTGCCCGCCCGGTGTGGCTAGCTCCGGCCCGGCGTGCCCCACGCGGCAGGCCAGGTCGCCGCGCGACAGCCAGCCCACGCAGCGCAGCAGGGTCACGGCCAGTGTCGCACCCTCGCTGGCGGAGATTAGCTCGTACTCCGGCAGGCCGCGCACGGCCACCAGCAGGCCCCGCCCGTCCGCCTCGACCGCCACGAATCCGCGCTGCGGCGCGGTCGGCTGCGGCTGCTCGACCCAGCCCGACGTGTCGCCGTGCTGCTGAGGCACGCGGGCGATGCGGTCGAAGTGCCCGTCGGCGATGGCCCGCTCGCTGCGCACGCCGCTGGGGAACAGAGCGCGCAGCCGGTGATCTTCGGCCCGGTTGTCGAGCGTGGTGTGAATATCCACGCGGCGGCCATGCGGTAGCAGCGTCGCCGTCGTCGTGACCGGCACGCGCACCGTCTCCGCGCTGCGCGTGTCGCGCTCCGGGGCCAGGCGCGCGGGCAGCTCCAGCGCCAGGGTGACGCGCAGCGTTTGCCCCAGCGGGCCGGCGTCCACGCGCTCGATCTGCGGCGGAGCGGCGGGCGTCCGCACCAGCCGGTCGTTCTCCGGCGGGCAGAAGGTGTACTCGTCGCCCCGGTCGCCACCGTCCTCAAACCCGTTCAGGTCGCGCAGGACGCGCCCAGTCGCCTTGTCGAGCACGCTCAGGCGGCCCGTGACTGGGTCAGCTTCGACGCGCAGCCGGGCGTTCTCGATGGCTGTCTCGCGCGTCACCTGCGCGGGATGCTCCTCAGCCGGCCCCTGCGTGGCCCGCAGCCGGTAGCTCCGCCAGCCAGCGCCGGGCACGTCGCGCGCCTCGAACGCCAGCCGGGGCGGACGCCCGAAGCGCACGGTCAGGTGGCAGCGCGCCGCTGATTGCAGCGCGGGATGCTGGCGCAGCGTGCGCGCCAGCCGCGCCAGGCCGATCACGTCGCGCGGGTGCTGCTCGGTCAGGATCAGCTCCAGGCGCGGCTCGCTGCCGCCCAGCCATACGCGGGCATCGCGGATCAGGCGGTTGAGGTAGATGCCGATCTCAAGCTGTTCCAGGAACGCGGCCAGATCGTCACCCACCAGCCAGCGTGACTCCAGCACTTCCTCGCGGCCCTTCGTCCACACAACGGGCAGCGGCTCGCCGCGATCATCGCCCAGCGCGTAATGCTGCTCCGGCCCCAGCCAGGGCACGTCCACTTCGATCCGCCCCGTCGCCGCGCCCGGCACCGGATTGAAGACGACCAGCGCCAGGTCTGCGGGCAGCGTCGTGACCTCATACGCAGGCGGTTCGCTGGGGGCGTCCGGCGTTGGCGGGAGGGGCAGCGCCGCCGCATTCACATGGGCCGCCAGGTCGTCCAGCCCTTCGTCCGCCAGCCGCACGGCGATCTGCTCGCTCCAGTCGAAGCGGATGCGCATCTCGTCGTGCACCTGGTCAATCGAGCAGCCGCAGATCGAGTCATGCGGGTGGTTCTCGATCAGGGTGCGCCAGCTTTGCCACAGGTCTCCGTGACGGCTTGGCGCGCCCCACAACATCCCCAGCGCGGCCAATGGCTCGGCGTAGCGCTCCAGCAGCGTCTCGCACTGCTGGTTGCGCTGCTTGATCCACATGCGCGTGGAGAGCACGCCCGGTATCAGGTGATGGCGGCGCGGCGAGCGTAGCTCGCCGTGCACGACGGGTAGATCGGGATCAGGGCCGAGCGCCGCGCGCACCGCCCGCATATAGTCCGGGATGGTGCCGTGCACCAGCCGCGCCCGTCCCTTGAGGGCGGCGTTGGCCGCGTCAATCAGGGCGGGAATCTCCGGCTGGGGCGGCTGGTGATCCGTCCCGTTGAGCAGCAGCAGTTGGCCCGTGCGCGTATGCGGCCCCAGCCGCTCGATCTGGCGCTCGACCGTGCGCGTGAAAACGGCGGGATCGGTGGGTGCCCATTCCAGGTTGCCGTAGCCTTCACGCAGGTACAGCACCAGGACGCGCGTGCCGTCCGGCGCTTCCCACCACAGCTCAAGCGGCTCCTCAGACAGCCCGCGCCGGAACATCGCCGTCTCCACGCCCGCGCCCGCGAGAATCTGCGGAAGCTGGCTGATATGCCCGAAGGGATCGGGCGTGTAGCCGACCGGCATCCGCTCGCCGAAGCGGGCGCAGATCGCCGCGCCGAGGATCAGGTTGCGCACGGTGGCTTCCGGCCCGACCAGGAACTCATCGGGCAGGATGTGCCAGGGGCCGATGACCAGCCGCCCGGCCTGGACATGACGCCGCAAGTCGGCTTCGCGCTCCGGGCGCAGCGCCAGGTAGTCTTCCAGGACAATCGTCTGCCCATCGAGCATGAAGCTGCGGAAGGTCGGGTCGCGGTCCAGGATGTCGAGCAGGTCATCCACCAGGCGCACCAGGCTCAGGCGGAAATCCTGGAACGTGCGGTACCACTCGCGATCCCAGTGCGTATGCGAGACAACGGTCATTTCATAGACGGGTGCTGCCATAAGTCACTCACCTTGTAGAGGGTTATTGGTTATTGGTTGTTGGTGGTTGAACAGATGGATCACAGCACACCCTTCCCCACAAACCAATCACCAAAAACCAACCACTAATCACCTCAAGTAAATCGGGTTCGTCAGCGCGTGCAAAAGGTCGCCCTCAGCGCCGCTGACAAGCTGCGCGCGCACATACGCCGTGCCGGACACGTCCAGGGTCATGGTGATGACCTCGTCCGCGCCGGTGACGGGATAGCGCAGCAGGGAGCCGGGCGTGCCGTGTATTTCCAGGGCCGTTCCGGCCCCGCCCACCACGCGCACCACCAGCGTCAGGCGGTCGTCCGGCGGGCGCGAAATCACGTCGCCCATCATCGCCGTGCCGCTGCGCATCGTCAGGCGCGGCCCGTGCACCCCCTCGCTAACGAAGGCGTGCCCGGCGCGCAGCGCGTCCAGCAACGCCGCCGCGCTGGGCGGGCCGGGGCAGTAAATCCAGGTCACCGGCGTGCCCACGCGGGCGATCTCCGCCGCCCCACTTTGCAGGCGGTGCGCGTCGCTGCCGCCGACGGCGACCAGCCGCTCGCCGGCGTTCAGCCGCTGCTCGTAGTAGGCCAGCGAGACCGAGTTGAACACCGCCCAGGGGCCATTCCACACTTCCAGGCAGTGCGAGCCGGTCACCTCTGCGAACTCCCAGGGCGGCCCGTAGGGGCGCGGGTGGTTGCACGAGGTCAGGTAGCCGCGCGCCCGTGCCACGCGGATAGCCTCAGCCATCAGCTCCGGCGTCAGCGTGCGGAAGTCAACCCAACCGCAGTCGCCCCACACGTTCCAGTGGCCCTTGTACGTCGTCACCTCGAAGCCGGGGATCAGGATCAGGTCGGGCGTGTCCACAGCGGCAAGCTCGATCAGGTGGCTGAGCGTATTGTGATCGGTGATCGCCAGGAAGTCCAGGCCCAGGGCGCGCGCCGCCGCGATCACCTCGCCCGGCGAGGAATCGCCGTCGCTGTGGTGGGTGTGGCAGTGTAGCTCGCCGCGATACCAGCCATCCGGCCTGGGGGCGAAGCCCGGAGCGTCACGGCGCAGGGGCAGCGTGACCGGCGGCGGGGGATCGTTCGCCCGCTCCGCCGGGCTGAAGCGCAGCGTCACCCGGTAATCGCAGCCGCGCGGCGCGATCTTGTACAGCCCCAGGAAGACGTGCCAGGTGCCCGGCGTCAGCGGGCCGGGCAGGTAGCCGGGCGTCGCTGCCGCCGGTGCGACGAAGAATTCACGGCGGGCGCTGCCGCTCCAGCCGCGAAAGCCCGCCTCCATGAAGGCGATGCCGCGCTGGTCGAACAGCCCGATGTCCACCGTATTGCCGCCGGTCAGGTGCGGGTCGGAGCCGATGGCCTCGCTGTACTCGTAGCGCACATCGAGCCGCCCCGTGCCCTCCGGCATCTCGAACGGCAGGGTGAGGAAGCTGCCCTCCTGCGCCGGAGTAGCGTGTCCCTCCAGCACGCGCTCAGTGGACGCGGCGAGAGCGCTCATTGCAGCAGGTTGCCGTCCGCGCCATAGGCAAAGCTCATGTTCAGATCGGGCACCAGCCACACTTCGGGCGGCAAGTCGGGCGGCTCGTCGCGGAACAGGCGCACCGAGACCAGCTTGCCCGCCACGCGCACCACGATCAGCACTTCGCCGCCCATCGGCTGCACGGCGTAGACCTGTGCCGGAATCGCGCCGGGCGACGGCTCAATCTGCGGCGAGAGGTGCTCAGGCCGCACGCCCAGGGTGATCGTCTGCCCGTCTTCCAGCTTGCCGTTCAGCCGCTTGAACAGGGCGCTCATGTCAATGGCTGGCTCCTGCCCGTTCAGGCGGAACATGCCGCGCCCCAGGTCTACCGTGCCCGCCAGCAGGTTCATCGGCGGGCTGCCGATGAACGAGGCGACGAAGGTGTTGGCCGGGCGGCGATAGACCTCCAGCGGCGCGCCGATCTGCATGACACGCCCAAAGTTCATGACCACGATGCGATCCGCCAGGGCCATTGCTTCGGCCTGGTCGTGAGTCACATAGACGGTCGTGACGCCCAATTCGTGCTGCAGGTGCTTGAGGAAGGCCCGCGCTTCCAGGCGAAGCTGCGCGTCGAGGTTGCTCAGCGGCTCGTCGAACAGGAAGCACAACGCCTGGTGAACCACTGCCCGCGCCACTGACGCGCGCTGTTGCTGCCCGCCGGAGATTTGCCCCGGACGGCGGTCGAGCAGATCGCCGATCTGAAGCTGCTGGGCAACCTCCGTCACCCGCTCGGTGCGCTCTTGCTTGTCCACGCCGCGCACCTTAAGCGGGTAGCCGATGTTCTCCAGCAAGGTCATGTGCGGGTAGAGCGCGTAGTCCTGGAAGACCATCGCCACATCACGGGCGCGCGGCGGCAGCCGCGTCACGTCGCGGTCGCCGATGCGGATACGCCCCTCGTCAGCGAATTCCAGCCCGGCGATCAGGCGCAGCGTGGTCGTCTTGCCGCAGCCCGACGGGCCGAGCAAGGCCACAAACTCACCGTCGCCGACGGTCAGGGTCACATCGTTTACGGCAGTCACGCTGCCAAAACGCTTGACGACATGCTCAAAGGTAATCTGCGTCATCTCGTTGTTTGTCCGTAGCTCAGGGTTAGCTCTTGATGCCGCCAAAGAAGCGGAAGCCAAAACGCCAGTTGACGATCAGGTACAGCACGAGCACCGGGATCGTGTACAGGAAGGCATAGGCGGAAAGCAGCGTCAGGTTGGGCGTGCCCGCCTCGGTATAGAACGAGTAGGAGGCGATGGACGCCGGCATACGGTTCGGGCTGCGCAGCAGCACCGACGGGATGAGGAACGCGCCCCAGGCGTTGACGAAAGCCCAGATCGCTACCACCACCACGCCGGGCCGCACCATCGGCAGGGCCACGTCGCGGAAGACGCGCAGCGACGACGCCCCGCAGACCAGCGCCGCTTCTTCATACGAGCGCGGGATCGAGTCAATGAAGTCGCGCATGATGAAGATCGCCGACGGCAGCAGCCCACCGGTCATCACCAGGATGACGCCCGCGTAGGTGTCAATCAGCCCCAGCCGGAACACGAGCAGGAAGATGGGCACCATCGCCGCCGTGCCGCTGACCACCGACGAGAAGAGGATCAGCACGTAGACCAGCACATCGCGCCCCGGCACGTGCGTGCGCGACAGGCCGTAGGAGGCCATCGTCGCCACGCCCGCCACCAGCACCATCACCCCCCCGCCGATGATCAGGTTGTTCTGGAACAGCGCGCGCATGGCGAACTTGTTGTTGTACACCGCTTCGAAGTTCGCCAGCGAGGGGTTGGTAGGGATCGTCACCGCCAGGTTAGCCTGCGTGTTGAACGGGGCAGTGATCAGCCACAGCAGCGGGGTGACGAAGAACGCCGCGATGACCACCGCGAAAACAAACAGCAGCACTCGCGCCAGCCAGGAGCGCACCAGGAATGGGTTCATGTCGCCCTCCGGCGGCGGATGGACGCCAGGTAGATCAGGGCCAGCGCCAGATTGATCAGCATCATCACAACGGCAATCGAGCTACCTTTGCCGAACTCGTGCTCGCCCCTGAATGCCGTGCGGTAGGTGTAGATGGACACCACCTCCGTGCGCTTGGCCGGGCCGCCGCCCGTCAGCAGGTACGGCGTGAAGACGTTGAACGTCCACAGCGTGATCAGGATCAGGTCGGTCAGGATGTGCCCGCGCAGCAGCGGGAAGAAGATGTCGCGGAACTTCTGCCAGGCCGTCGCGCCCACGACCTCCGCCGTCTCCACATACGAGGGCGGGATCGTCTCCAGCGCGCCCGAAAAAAGCAGCATGGAGAAAGCCGTGCCGCGCCACGAGTTGAAGAGGATGATGGATTGCAGCGGGCGGTCGAACAACCAGTCGGGCCGCCCCAGCCCGACTGTCTCAAGCACGCTGTTGAACGTGCCGAACTCCCAGTCGAGGAAGGCCACCCAGGTGAAGGCTACTACCGTTTCGGGGATGATCCAGGCCAGGATGACCAGCGTGAAGACGATCTCGCGCAGCACGCCGCGCTTGCGGTAGAAGGCCCAGGCGATGATCATCCCCATCCCCGCCTGGCCGATCAGCGCCGACCCCACAACAAACTGCGAGGTGATCTTGAGCGCGCTGCCGAACTCACCCAGGCGCATCCAGCGGTCAGGATCGAACAGGCGCTGGTAGTTGTCCAGGCCGACGAACTCCGGGTTGGGCGCGGTTGTGCCCAGCAAAGTCTGGTTGGTGAAGCTGAGCAGGAACACGCGCACAAACGGGTACAGCAAGAATACGACGACAAACAGTATGGTAGGCGTCAGAAAGATAATCCCTACTCTTGCCGGGAATATGGCGTGCTTTCGTTCCACGTTGCGCTCCAAAAGACTTGGGGGCCAGGCCACGCGGCCTGACCCCATGTCGTTGGCGCAGTGCAGCGCCGCAATTACTCAAGCGTCTTGACGTTGTCCGCGCCCGCGATCTCGGTCACGGCCTCGGCAAAGGCGTCCATCGCGTCTTCAGGCGACATCTCGCCGGAGACCACGCGCTCGGTCATAAGCTGAATCTCGGTGGAGATGAGCGGATACTCCGGCAGCATGGGCCGCACCGTGGAGTACTGGAGCAGCGCAGAGGCCATCGCCGTCATGACCGGGTCACCGGCCACCTGCACATCGTCGCGGAAGCTGATGCGCGGCTGGATCAGCTCAAAGGCGCGCACCTGGTCCCGGCCCGACATGTACGAGAGGAACGCCCACGCTTCCTTCGGGTGCGGCGTGTTGGGGTTGATCAGCCAGCCGGTGCCGCCGGAGATGCTGACGAAGTCCTGGCCGCGGTAGCCCGCGCCCGGCTCCTTGGCAGGCATCATCGCCCAGCCAACTATCTCGTTGCGGTTCTCGACGGCGGTCTCCGACCCTGGCGCGATCACCGAGCGCCAGAACCAGTCGCCCTCAACCAGCATGGCGATCTGGCCATCGCGGAAACCGACGAACGAGCGGTTGCGGCCATCCTGCAGAAGCTGCATACGGGCGTCACCCAGGCCCTCGTCCACGTAGACGGTCTTGTAGAAGTTGAGCGTGTCGAGGATGCCCGGACTCTTGATGATCCACTTGCCATCATCAAAGTCGTACAGGTGATGGCCCGCGCCCAGCAGCACCATGAAGTAGCCCTGCATGGTCGTGGCCTCGCCCATCGCCGTGCCCGCGTTGACCTGCAGCGGGATCTCGATTCCGGCTTCCTTCAGCGTGCGGGCCGTGTCCAGCAGCTCTGCCCAGCTTGTCGGCTGCCAGGGCAGCGCGATGCCGGCCTGCTCGAACAGGTCCTTGCGGTAGAAGATCTGGCGGACATCGGTGCCGGAGGGGATGCCGTAACGCTCGCCCTGGTAGGACAGGATGGCCTGGATGCCCTCCGAGATGTGGCCCCAGCCTTCCCAGTCATTGACCTCCGGGCCAACCACTTCTTCAAGCGGCTTGAGCAGCCCGGCACCGACGAACTCCGGCACCCAGAAGCCGTCGAAGGAGATGATGTCGTAGCCGCTGCCGACGCTCAGGTCAAGCGCGTACTGCTCCTTGAGCTGCTCGTCGCCGCCGCCGAACTCAACCAGCTCGACATCAATCGGCGTGCCCTGCGCCTCCATCATCTCCTCGAAGGTGGGGATGGCGAAGGTGGTCAGCCAGACGGCAAGGTTGTGATTCACGCCACCCACCACGCAGCGGCAGGTGATCGTGACTTTGACCGGTTCCTGGGCCTTGGCCGGGCCGATGTTCAGCGCGCCCAGGGCCAGGATGGTCACCAGCAGAAGAGTGAGAAACTTGGAACGTGACATTGGGTGAGTACCTCCATAACCATAAGTTCGAACGGCTAGCTGACCGCTGTGGCAGCCGGCGCAGACGCCGCCCCGACAAGGTAGCAGGTGTGCCCCCTCAGCGGGTGCTGGTCGCGCCGTCTCACGGTCTTATACGGCGTCATAACGAGGTAGCTCTAAGTCGAAACATTGGCTATGCTTTTGAGGGTCACCTCCTTCCGGGGGGCGGGGCTGTGGAGGCACGGACTACCAAACGGGTAGGCAGCAATGTCCACACGTCGTTTGCTGGCTCTCCCTCAACGATTGTCAGCAAACGCCGGGCCGCCTCAGCCCCCATCTTGAACGGGTCTTGAGCGACCGTAGTCAGCGGTGGCGCGAAGTGCTCGACCAAACTGAGATTGTCGAAGCCGACCACCGATAGGTCGTGCGGGACGCGCAGCCCCACCTGACCCGCCGCGATGACGGTCAGCAGGGCCATCAGGTCGTTCATGGCAAAGATCGCTGTCGGGCGGCCAGGGCGCGCCAGCGCCCGCGCCAGGTCAGCGATCTCGCTGGCGTAAGCTTCGGCCACCGAGTAGCGCACCGCATCTACCCGGATTTCCTCGCGCGGGCCAATCAGCAGCGGCGGCAGCGGCTCCAGGTCAGCGCCGCGCATCGCCTCCTGATAGGCACGATAACGCTCAGCGATGGGCCACAAGTCCAGCAGCGGGCTGGCGAGGAAGGCGACCTCGCGGTGCCCCAGCGCCAGCAGGTGATTGGTAGCCTGCATTCCCCCCAGGTAGTTGTGGCTGGTCACGCAGGGCAACGCCAGCCCTGGCAGCGGGCGGTCGAGCAGCACGATCGGCAGCCGGCACTGGGCCGTCAGGATGTAGCGCCCGTTGGTGATCGAGGTGATCGCCGGCCAGATCAGCAGCCCGGACACACTGTCGTCGCACATTTCGCGCAGCAGGCGGTTCTCCTCGTCCACATCGCGCTCGGTGCAGGCGAAGAGCACGCCGTACCCCTGCGAGCGCAGGACGTTCTCCGCGCCCGCCAGCAGTTGGCTGTCAAACGCACTGTGAAAGCCGGGCACCAGAAACCCGGCGATCTTGCGCTTGGGCAGGCTGGGCTGGATGTCCGAGACGTACGTCCCCTTGCCCGCCACGCGGTAGAGCAGGCCCTCGTCCAGGGCGGCTTCCCAGGCCCGGCGGACGGTTGCGCGGCTGATCCCCAGTTGGCTGACCAGCTCCAGCTCGCCGGGCAGTTGGTCATGCGGCTTGAGTTCACCAGCGAGGATGGCATGGCGCAGCTCGTTGAGAAGCTGGCGGTGCAGGGGCAGGGAGCTATCGCGGGAAAGAGTAAAGGGTTTCATACGTACATGTACGTACTTGTATTGTCGGTACCTTCATCATATGACAGGCTGAGTGGCGAGTCAAGCAGTTGGGGGGGGCGCGCACATGAGAAGACTTCCGAAGTTTCCGAAAC
Organism: Aggregatilineaceae bacterium; assembly: GCA_040767545.1. Classification (GTDB taxonomy): domain Bacteria; phylum Chloroflexota; class Anaerolineae; order Aggregatilineales; family Aggregatilineaceae; genus UBA2029. The sequence continues at coordinate 85,240 of JAXGOK010000015.1, forward strand.
TTCGGAAGTCTGGATGCGGGCCAGGCGCAGCAGAGGCTGGGGGTGAGGCTGTCGCCCTGCCTGGGCAGATAGCCTGTTTTGGCGTACAATGGCCGCTCTATAGCGCGAGCGTGCCAGAGCGTTGACCGGCAACCGCCGTGAAGCCTGCCATCCTATGACCCCTGAACTGCCATTTGCCCTCACACTGGGGGCGTTCACCTTCCTGCTCACCGCCATCTGGGGCGATCCCTTCGTCGAGGTGCTGCGCCGCCTGCACGTCGGCAAGCAGATTCGCGAGTCGGGGCCGCAGTCGCATCTGGCCAAGACGGGCACGCCGACGATGGGCGGCATCCTCATCCTGGTGCCGGTCGTCCTGATCACCCTGGGGCTGAATCTGGCCCGCCTGGTGCGCGAGACGCTGACCGGCTCCAGCATCCTGCTGCCGCTGTTCGTGCTGCTGGCCTTTGGGCTGCTGGGGGCGGTGGACGACGTGGAAGGGATTCGCGGTCTGCGCGAGCGTGGCGAGGGCATCCGCGCCCGCACCAAGTTCGCCGTGCAGGTGTTGCTGGCCGTGTTTGTGGCGGCGGTGATGGCCTTTGTGGGTGGTGGCTTTCAGAACGCGAACGGCGTGTACATCCCCCTCTATCCCGACTTTGTGCATATTCCCCCGCTGCTGTGGATTCCCATCGCCGTGTTCTTCATTGTGGGCATGAGTAACGCGGTCAACATTGTGGACGGGCTGGACGGGCTGGCCGGGCTGATTACGGCCAGCGCCTTCGCCGCCTATGGGGCCATCGCCCATCTGCAGGGGCAGACCTTCCTGGTGCAGTTCTCCTTCATCATCGTCGGGGCGTGCTTCGGCTTCCTGTGGTACAACGCGCTGCCGGCGCAGATGTTCATGGGTGATGTGGGGTCGCTGGCGCTGGGCGCGGCGCTGGGCACGGTCGCGCTGATGACCGGCCAATGGCTGCTGCTGCCCATCATCGCCATCATCCCCGTCGCCGCCACGCTCAGCGTGATGCTGCAAGTCGTCTACTTCCGGCTGACGCATGGGCAGCGTCTCTTCCGTATGACACCCCTCCACCACCACTTCGAGCTAGGCGGCTGGAGCGAGACGCAGGTCGTGCAGCGTTTCTGGCTGGTGGGCATTCTGGCGGCGATGCTGGGGGTTGCGCTGGCGCTGCTGCGCTAGGGGGCGGCAGACTGCCTGACAGATTCTGCACGCACCCACGCCCGGAACCATTTCGCCGCGCCAGACGTTATACTCCATAGACGCGCGCTGCCGCCCGGCTGCGCTATACTGAGGGTGCGCAGGAGCGAAGCCAGGGAGTGATCGGCGTGGATCGCACCTTGATCGGGCAGGACATCAACGGCTACGTGCTCGTGCGCCCGATTGGGACGGGGGGCATGGGGCGCGTCTACACGGCGTACCACGCCCAGTCGCGCCGCCCGGTCGCGCTGAAGATCATGCTGCCGGAGTTCGCCGAGGAGGAGAGCTTTCGCACGCGTTTCTGGCGCGAGGCCGAGCTGATGATCACGCTGCGCCACCCGCACATCGTGCCGGTGATCACCTACGGCGAGTGGCACGGCTACCTGTACATCGTCATGCAGCTTATCAAAGGGCCGACGCTGGAAAGCATCCTGCGCCACCATCGCTTCTCGCCGCTCACTGCCTGGCAGATCGTGCGCCCGATCACCGATGCGCTGGAATACGGGCACGCCCATCACGTGCTGCACCGCGACCTGAAGACGGGCAACATCCTCATCGAGCGGCAGGGCGACGGCAACCACGTTTACCTGACCGACTTCGGGCTGGGCAAGCGCCCCCACCTTGACACCCGCCTGACCGCCTTTGGCGTGTCGGTCGGCACGCCCGAATACATGGCTCCGGAGGTGGCGCTGGGGCTGCCCGCCGATCACCGCGCCGACCTGTATTCCTTCGGCGTGATCCTCTACGAATTGTTGCTCGGCGTCTTGCCCTTCCAGGGCGCAAACGAGCAGATGACCGCATTGGCCCACGTGGACGAGCCGGTGCCGCTGCCGCGCCAGCGTCACCCCCACTTCCCGGAGCGGCTGCAAGCGCTGCTGCTGTACGCGCTGGCGAAAGACCCGGATGCGCGCTTCCAGTCCGCGTGGGACATGCAGCGCGCCTACTACGCGGTGGTGCAGGCGCTCGACGCCAACGTCCGCCGGGCGTGCTATTGGGTGGGGTGAGCGCTCACTTCTTCCTGGGCGGGCGCGGGAAGAAGGCGCTCGTGCGCGCCATGTAGGTGGCGTATTTGGGCTTCTCGCGCATGTGCCGCTCCAGCATGGCTACGCCGGAGACGAACACGAGCAAGAAGGTCATCAGTGCCGGGGCGAAGACGGTCAGCGCGCCCCAGCCGGTGCTTGCCGCGATCAGGTAGTGGCCCCACCACACCGCCGCGTCGCCGAAGTAGTTCGGGTGGCGCGTCCAGGCCCACAGGCCGCGATCGAGCACGCGGCCCTTGTTGGCGGGCTTGCTCTTGAAGCGGGCAAGCTGCCAGTCGCCCACTGCCTCGAAGAAGAAGCCCACGCCCCACAGCAGCACGCCGAGCACGTCCAGGGCGGTGAAGCGATCCGGGTCGCCGTAGAACTGCGCGGCCAGCAGCGGCGCGGAGATGATGACCATCAGCACGCCTTGCAGCATGAAGACCTGGAAGTAGCTGATCCACCAGTAACGCTGCGGCCCATACTTCTGGCGGAATTGCTGGTAGCGGTAGTCTTCGCCCTTGCCCATGTTGCGCCAGACCAGATGCAGCGCCAGGCGCAGCCCCCACACCACAGCCAGCACCGTGATCAGCGTCTTGCGCCCGTCGAAGCCGTCCTCGGCCAGCAGGTAGTAGGTCACGGCCAGCAGGGCGAACCCCGCGCCCCAGAACGGGTCTACGATGCTCGCGTTCTTCAGGCGCACGCTGACGATCCAGATCAGGGTCATGTAGACCCAGGCGACGAGCGCACCTATCCCCCAGATTGCAAAGAATGACATGGCAATTTCCCCCTGTGGTCAAAGGCTAAAACACTACTCATTCATTATAGATAGAGTCTAGACGTGAGAAGCGGCTGAGCGTTCGCGGAGACGCGGACGGCGCATCAGCCCTCGCGCCAGACCGTCTGGCGTCCGTCGCGCCACCAGATCGCCACCTCGCCGCACGTTGTGGGCTGGAAGCCGAGCTGGTCGGCGAGATGACGGGCCGGGTTGCGCGTGGTCACGGCGAGGGTCACTGCGGCCAGACCCGCCGCGCGGCAGGCGGCCATGCTGCGCGCCAGCAGCAGCCGGCCCAACCCGCGCCGCCGGTGCTGGGGGTGAACCGCCAGATCGAGCACGGTGGCCTCGCCGGGCGTGGCCGTCACTGCCACATAGCCCGCCACCCGGTTCCCCCGGTCGAGCGCCACCAGGCTGGCTTCGGCGTGCCAACGCCTGTCGCTGGCAGAGTCGCCGGCGCGGGCGCTGTGCAGCCGCTCGGCGACCGCTGCCCCGGCTGATTCCGGCACGGCCACCGCCTCGATCCCGCCCTGGTGAGCGGCCAGCGCCAGCGCACCAATCTGCGGCAGCAGATCATCATTCCAGCGATCCAGCCGGTAGTCGGGAGGGATGGGCAGGATGGGCACTGGCACCTGGCCCAGCGGACGGATCAGGCGGCAGCGCTCGAAGAAAGCCGCATTGTGGCGTACCCAGGCCGCGCGCACGCCCGGCGAGCCGTCGCGCATCCGCGCCTCGATCACCTGGACATCGTGCGCGCGCATCATCTCGGAGAAGACATAATCTACCAGCGTCTCCCCCAGCGCGGGCGGAACGATGGGCACCACGTACTGCACGATCACCTGGGCGTGATTGTCCCCCTGCCAGCGCCAGGCGGCGAACCCGCGCGGCTTCTCGGCGTCGTCGTAGAGGCACACGGCCTGCAAGCGCCCGCGCTCCAATGCCCGCCGAATCTGGGCCAGGCTCTCTTCGGGGTCGCGGGCGTGTTCGGCGGCCCGTATTCGCAGCAAGGACTCGGCGTCTGAGCTAAGCAGGCGCAAAGGGTGAAGACGAGCCACCGCTCTGTCCTTTCCGGCAGCGCCGGGCGGCGTGGGCGGCCAGGCGCGCGTGCGGCTTTCACCTAAGTATACGGCATTGCCAGTTTTGGCGGCATGGCCAAATAGTAAGAGGGCAGGGGGCGTGTGGGCTGTCAGGACTCGGCGATGTGAATGCTCTGCAGCACGCCGAGCACGTGTAGGAACGTGTCAAGCTGCTCCGGTGTGATCCGCTCTTTGAAGAGGCGCTCAAGCTGCGCCGCCACCTGCTCGACGTGGGGACGCTGGGCGCGGCCCTGCGCGGTGAGGAAGACGCGCACGCTGCGCCGGTCAGCCGGGTCTACTTCGCGGCGCAGCAGGCCGCGCTGCTCCATGCGGTCGAGCAGGGCAGTCATCGAGGAGGGATGGCGGCACACCAGGGCGGCCAGACGCGAGGCGCTGAGGCCGTCTTCTTCGTAGAGCGCGCGCAGGGCGTACCACTCCAGCACATTGAGGCCGGTCGGCGCGATCAGGCGCTCGTAGACCTGCTCAAGGTGGCGGTACGTCTGCTCGATGTTGGTGGCGATGCAGCCGTCGAAGCGCAGGGGGCGCGTAGTCTCGTCCATAACGGCGAATTCTACAACAGGAGATGCTTGGGCGGCAAACTGTTTGGTGGGGGCAAATGTGCACAGATAGGCGTAGGGGAGGGTTTCTAAACCCTCCCCTACGGATCGAGGCTGAGGCAAAGCCCGCAGGCTGCGCCGCGCGGAAGCCGCGTCAGTTGTCGCGGAAGTCGTCGCGCGCGCCCATGATGTACTGCACGATCTCCTCGTGACTGGTCTCGACCACGCGCTTGTCGGCGACCTTGCGCCCGCGATGCAGCACCACAATGCGGTCGCTGACGGCGAAGATGTCGCGGATGGTGTGGCTGATGACGATGACCGGCACGCCCTGATCTCTCAGGCGGCGAATCAGGGCGAGCACTTCGCCCTGCTGGGCCACGCCGAGGTTGTTGGTCGGCTCGTCCATGATCATCAGTCGCGCGTTCCAGTAGATGGCGCGGGCGATGGCGACCGCCTGGCGCTGCCCGCCCGACAGCTTGTCAATCTTCTGCCTCAGCGAGGGGATGTGCACGTCCAGGTCTACCAGCAGCTTCCCGGATTCGCCCTGCATGAACCTATCATCGAGCACATGCACCAGGCCGCCCAGGTAGGTGCGCTTGTGCTCGCGCCCCAGGAAGATGTTGGCCCCCACGTCCAGGTTGCCAGCCAGGGCCAGGTCCTGGTAGATGGTCTCGATGCCCATCTCGCGCGCATCGGATGGCTTGGAGATGTTCACGCGCTTGCCCTCGAAGAAGATCTCGCCGTCGTTCGGCTGGTACACGCCGGACACCATCTTGATCAGGGTGGACTTGCCCGCGCCGTTGTCGCCCACCAAGCCGACTACTTCGCCGGGGTGCACGTCCATGCTGACCTGGTTCACCGCCGTCAGGCCGCCAAAGCGCTTGGTCAGGTTCTTGACGCTCAACATGGGTTCCATGACACGCTACTCCGCTTCTGCTCGACCGATGATCAGGTCGCGGGCCTGGTCCATTAACACGGCCAGAATGATGATGATGCCGACGATAACATACTGCCAGAACGGTTCGACGGCCATCATGATCAGCCCCGTTTGCAGCACGGCGATGACCAGCGCGCCCAGCACCGTCCCGCTGACCCGGCCCTCGCCGCCGAACATGCTGACGCCGCCAATGATGACCGCCGCGATGGACGACATCATGAGCGCGTCACCCGCGATGGACGAGCCGCCGGAGAAGCGAGCGGTGTACAGCACGCCGGCGAAGCCAGCGGTGACCGCCGACATGATGTACAGCAGGATCGTCAGGCGATCCACCGGCACACCGGCGCGCTTGGTCGCTTCCTTGTTGCCGCCGATGGCATAGGTGTGCCGTCCGAACTGGGTACGGTGTAGGATGAACATGGCGATGAGCACGAGGGCGAGAGCGATAATGACCGGCCAGGGCAGGATGCGATCCAACATGCGCAGTTGAGCGCCGGTCACGGCGGGCTTCTTCAAGAAATAGAGCTTGGTCTCATCACCGCGCTGCAGATACATCAGGGCCTCGTTGCCCAGGTCGCGCAGGGCCTGGGGCTGCCCGCCCACGACGTTGCCGCCAGAGAGCAGGTAGGCAGCCCCGCGCGCGATAAATGACACACCCAGGGTGACGATGAACGGTGGGACTTTCAGCTTGGCGACGATGACTCCGTTGAGCAGACCGGCCAGGGCAGCCGACCCGACTCCGGCCACAAAGCCAATGAGGATAGCCAGCCCTACTGCCATACCTCCGTCGGCCAGATCGCGGATCACCAGGGCTGACACGACTGAGGACAACCCCATGACCCAGCCCACTGAGAGGTCAATGCCCGCTGCGATGATGACGAAGGTCTGGCCCAGGCCCATCAGCAGAACGGGGACGATAGCCACCAGGATATTCTGCGAATTGCGGACGGTGAAGAAGCCAGTGCCTTCGATCGAGAAGAAGACCACCATGATTGCTAAGAAGATCCATGACCAGACTTTACTGACAAGAAGAATGGCCTGTTTTTGTCTGGCTAGCCGTCTGGAAACGGCTCTGCGAGGCAGCAAAGCCTCTGCTTGACTGTCCACCGTCATCTAACTATCTCCTCGACACAAACGCTGAAGAGATGGGGACATCCCCTAGCGGGACGTCCCCATCAGTCATGGTGCTCAGAACGAGACTACGGCACCTGGTAGATGAAGCGGGCGACCTCAGGATCGTTCACGTTCTCCGCCGTGATCACCGCGTAGCCCGTCGTGACACGGTGCGGCAGGCTGGTCACGCCGCGCCAGTCGGCGAAGGCGAACTCAACCGCCAGGTAGCCCATGTCGTACGGCTTCTGGGCGATCACCATGCTGACCACGCCCAGGTCCAGGTTCTCGATGGCTTCCTTCGTGGCGTCGAAGGCGATGACTTCAATCGCCCCGCCCAGCCCGGCGCTCTTGACGGCGTTACCAGCGCCGAGGGCGCTGAAGACGTTCACGCCGAAGATGCCGGCCAGCTCAGGCTCGCGCTGGATGACGGCAGAGGTCTGGGCCGCCGAGGTGCTGGCGTCGTCCAGGTTGTAGTCCATGCCAACCAGTTCCATGTCGGGGAATTCCGAGATGGCCTCGATGAAGCCCTGGCCGCGCTGCTCGGTCGTGCTCACGCCGACGTTCGTGTTCTGGACGTAGACCTTGCCCTTGCCGCCCAGTGTCTCGGCCAGTGCGTAGCCCGCGATGCGACCACCCTCAACATTATCGGAGCCGATGTAGGACAGGGGGAAGGTCACCGGGCCATTGACATAGTCGCCATCGCCCAAGAAGGTGTCCACCGTGATGATGGTGATTCCGGCATCAACCGCAGCCTGCAGGGGAGCGATCATTTGCTCTTTGTCAACGGGCGCGAGGATGATGTAATCCAGGTCGCCGCGCGCTACCATCGCCTCAAGGATAGGAGTCTGAGCCGAAGGCCCCCAGGTAGAGGGATACTGTGGCAGGAACACTTCCACGCCGAAGTCTGCGGCTGCCGCATTGACGCCGATTTCCATCACCTGATAGAAGGGGTCGAGCACACCCGGCAGGAAGCCGATCATCGGCTTGTCATCCTGGGCGGTCGCCGGAACAGCCAGCGGGATCGCCAGCGCCAGAACTACCGCCACCAACAACAGTTTCTTGAACATTGTTTAGCTCCTTATAGCTGCTTAGGTGCCGCAAAAACGAAGCGATACGTGAGTAGGCAATACCCGTCCTGCTGTTTCAAGTCTCTGGTCGGTGAACTCCTTTCCCTGTGGCGGGTGCCTGACAGCCCCGTGAGCGGATCAGCTATTCCCGAAGGGATACCAGGAAGGGAGTGCGTGACGAAGAAACCGGCAAGCAAAGCAGAGCGGCCCAGCCGCTTGCGGCGGCCTGATCGCCCCGTGCTGCCCTGGCAGAATAGCCAAGCGAAAGCTACCATTGTCCCTGAATTCTTTAACCATCAAGTGAATTTGATCAACATATGCGGCTAACACTCTCTAGGCAAAGCATACGCAAGCTTAAAGGCGGTGTCAAGTTGCCTTAGTTACTC
>JAXGOK010000016.1:0-84028 GCA_040767545.1 Aggregatilineaceae bacterium
CCCGGCTTTGGAACGGGCTATCTCTCGTGGCAAGGAGCACAGACGGTGAGCCATTCATCCCCGCAGACGCGCGATCCCCTGGCTGGTAAGCACGTCGTCGTGCTGGGCATCGCCCGGCAAGGGCGCGCGCTGGGTCGCTGGCTGCCCACTGTTGGCGCGCGCGTCACGCTGTCCGACAACCGCCCCGCCGAAGCGTTGGGCGAGGCATTGGATGGCCTGGATGGGGGGCGCGTCGCGCTGGCGCTGGGCGGGCATCCGCTGGCTCTGCTTGACGACTGCGACGTGCTGTGCGTCAGCGGGGGCGTGCCGCTGACGCTGCCCATCGTGCAGGAGGCGCTGCGGCGCGGTGTGCGCGTGACCAACGACGCGCAGCTTTTCCTGGAACGCTGTCCGGCCCTGGTGATCGGCATCACTGGCAGCGCGGGCAAGACGACGACGACCGCCCTGACCGGCGAGATGGGCCGCTGCGCCGGGCGGCGGACGTTCGTCGGCGGCAACATCGGCGATGTGCTGCTCGACGACCTGCCAGCGATGCTGCCCGATGACCTGGTGGTGATGGAGCTGAGCAGCTTCCAGCTTGAGCTGATGACGGTCAGCCCGCCGGTGGCCGGGGTGCTCAACGTGACGCCGAACCATCTCGACCGGCATGGGCGCATGGACGCCTACATCGCCGCCAAGTCGCACATCTACGCTCACCAGGATGCGCAAGATATCGCCGTCTTTGGCCGCGACGATCCCCACGCACGGGCCATGAGCGCCCACGCGCCGGGGCGCATGGCCGAGTTCTCGCTGGTCGAGCGGGTGCCTAGCGGTGCGTACCTGCGCGGCGACGAGCTACTGGTCACCGCCAGTGACAGCGCGCCCGGCACGGTCTACGAGGTGGTGTGCCCGCGCGCGGCGATCCGGCTGCGCGGCGATCATAACGTGCTCAACGCGCTGGCTGCCTGCGCGCTGGCGGGCGCAGCGCGGCTGCCGGTGGAGGCGATGCGCACCGCCATTGAGACGTTCAACGGCGTTGAGCACCGGCTGGAGACGGTTGCTGTGATTGGCGGCGTGACCTGGGTCAACGACAGCATCGCTACCGCGCCGGAGCGGGTGATCGCGGCGCTGCACAGTTACAGCGAGCCGCTTGTGCTGCTGGCTGGGGGCCGCGACAAGAACCTGCCCTGGGCGGAGATGGCAGCGCTGGCCGCGACGCGCTGCCCGGTGGTGATCTGCTTCGGTGAGTACGGGCCGCGCGTGGCCGAGCATATGGAGCAGGCGCGGCTGGCGCGTCCGGGGGCGCTTCTGGAGCGCGTCGAGGTGGTCAGTGACCTGGGGGCGGCGGTGGCCCGCGCGCGGGCGCTGGCTCGCCCCGGCGACGTGGTGCTGCTCAGTCCCGGCGGCACGTCCTACGACGCCTACATGGATTTCGCCGAGCGGGGGCAGCACTTCCGCGAGCTGGTGCGCGCCCTGGGCACGTGATGTCAAGCAGAGCAGGGCGTGGCAGCGCTGCGCCCGCACCGAATAGGAGATCATGATCTCATGCAATGGTACAACGAGCCGCCCGCATGGTCGGCACAAGGGAACGCGGTGACGCTCAGCGCCGCTCCCAAGACGGATTTCTGGCGCAAGACGCACGATGGCGGCGTCCGCGACAACGGTCACTTCTACTACCGCCCCGTGAGCGGGGATTTCAGCGCCCAGGTGAAGTTCAGCGGCAAGTATACTGCTCTCTACGATCAGGCCGGGCTGATGGTGCGCGTGGACGCGGAGACGTGGCTCAAGTGCGGCGTCGAGTATGTGGGTGGCGTGCAGTACGCCAGCGCGGTCGTCACCCGCGACTATTCCGACTGGTCGGTGCTGCCGCTGGACGGCGCGCCGGAGACCGTGTGGGTGCGTGTGACGCGGCGCGGTGTCACGCTGGAAGTGCATGTCTCGCTGGATGGGGATCGGTTCGCGCTGCTGCGCCAGGCGTACCTGACGGATGCGGCGCAGGTGCAGGTCGGGCTGATGGCCTGCGCGCCGACCGGTGAGGGCTTCGCGGCGGTGTTTGAGGGGTTCGAGGTGCGTTGACCTTACCCCCTGGCCTCGCTGCGCTCGGCCTTTCCCCCTTTTCGCTGTGGAGAGGGGGAGGCGAGGCGTGCCAGCGCCGAGCGGGGGTGAGGCAAACAGGGTACGGCCAAGCGACCTGACAGGTTTTGCACACGTCCCGATAATAGCGCCGGGCCGCTCCATACGGTAAGGTAGACGCACGCTCTGCGCTGCCCATGGAGGGCTGGCCGCCGGGCGCTGAAAGCTGATCGCTGAGGGCTTGAGAGCCTGTCATGACCAACGTCCCGCAGTACATTGACGACGACGCCGAGTTCAACTACGCCGACGCGCTGGTTCGCCCGCCGCGCGCCCAGGCTCCGCCGCCGGTGGATCGCCAGGAGGTGGCCGGACGCCGCCGCGCCTATGCTGCCGGGTTCGACCTGTACCTGGGGCTGGTGGTGGCCGGGCTGTGCGCGATTGGCCTGATGATGGTCTACAGCGCCTCGATTGATGTCAGCTACCAGGTGACGGGCAACGCCAGCAGCACGACCTATTTCTTCGTGCGCCAACTGCGCTCGATGGTGCTGGGCGTGGCGGTGCTGGTGCTGTTCTCGCGCCTGGATTACCACGTCTGGCGGCGGCTGGCCGTGCCCATGATCGGCGTGGTGATCGTGCTGCTGGTGCTGGTGCTGCGCTTTGGCGATACGCGCTTTGAGGCGCAGCGCTCGCTGATTGAAGGATCATTCCAGCCGGGCGAGCTAGCCAAGTTCACGGTTGTGCTCTACATGGCGGCATGGCTGGCCGCCAAGCGCAACCGCATCCGCCGCATCACCTACGGCATCGTCCCGTTCAGCATCCTGGTGGGCACGGTCGCCTTTCTGATCGTGCTCCAGCCAGACCTCAGCACGGCGGCTAGCGTCCTGGCGACGGCGTTGAGCATGTTTTTCATCGCCGGAGCGGACCTGTTCCAGATGGTCGCCATCGGCGGGGTGATGGGCGTGGCTGGCTGGCAGTTGCTCACTCACCTGGAGTACGCGCAGCAGCGTCTCACTTCGCACTGGGCCGCAGTCGAAGACCTGCGCCAGGCCAGCGATCACGTGCAGCAGGCGGTGACGGCCTTCATCAGCGGCGGGCTGACGGGGGTAGGCCTGGGCGAGGGCCGGCAGAAGTTCGCCAACAACCTGCCTTTCCCGCATACCGACAGCATCTTCGCCGTGATCGGCGAGGAGCTAGGGCTGCTGGGCACCTTCCTGGTCATCGCGTTGTTTGTCGTGCTGATCTTCCGGGGATTCACCATCGCCCGCTACGCGCCGGATGCGTTCGGCGGGCTGCTGGCGGCGGGTGTGACTTGCTGGATCGCCTACGATGCGCTGCTCAATATCGCGGTGATGACGGCCATGATCCCGCCGACAGGAGTGCCGCTGCCGTTCATCAGTTACGGCGGGTCGAGCCTGGTGGCGACGCTGGCGGGCGTGGGCGTGATGCTCAACGTCTCGCGGGCGGTCAGCCGCAGCGCGATTCCCAGGCGGCGGCAGGAGTGAACAGTGAACAGTGATCGGTGATCAGTTGTCAGTGATCGGCAGGCGCGGTATTCAGACAGCCCATCTGACAACCACCACCGACAACCGGAACACCCATGGAGACCGACTTGTGCGTATCATGATTTCTGCCGGGAACCGGCGGCGGCGTCTACCCTGCACTGGCTGTAGCCGGGCGCTGCGCCGCCTGTATAGCGACCTGACGCTGACCTTTGTCGGCGCGCGCGGCGACATGGCCCGCGACCTCATCCAGCGTGCCAATGTGACGTTCGACGGCTATCACGAAGTGCTGGCCGGGCCGCTGCATGGCATTTCGCGCCGGGGACAGATCGCCAGCGCGGTTGAAGATCGCGCTGGGTGTCGTGCAGTCGTTGATCCTGGCGATCCGGCTGCGGCCCCAGGTCTTGTTTCTCACAGGCGGGTGGGTAGGCTTCCCGATGGCAGCGGCGTGCTGGCTGCTGCGCCGCCCCATTGTGATCTACGTGCTGGACATCGAGCCGGGGCCTGACGCCTGGTTAAGCTGGGGCGCTATCACTTTCTCGCCCACACCATCGGCGCAGCAAGGACCGTGCTGGACTGCCGCCTTCTTCCCCGGCAAGCGCAGGGTGACGACCGGCTACCCGCTGCGCCCGGAGATTCTGAGCGCCAGCCGCGAAGCGGGCCTCCGCGCCCTGGACTCGACCCGGCGCAAGACGCTGCTGGTTTCCGGTGGCAGCCGGGGATCGCGCAGCATCAACACGGCGATGAAAAGCGTCGCGCCGGCGCTGCTGGCCGACGGCGCCCAGATCGTGCACATTTCCGGGCAGCTTGACTGGGAGACAGTCCAGGCACAGCACGCCGCGTTGAGCGAGGCGCAGCGGGCGTTCGGCCGATTCATGTGCTTCCTGCCGGACATCGAGTATTCGCCGCCGATCTGGTGGCCGGGCCGGGCGGGGCGGCTACGCCGGGCCGAGTACCTGAAACTGGCGCTGCCGGCGATTCCGTGCCGTACCCTGGGCCTGGCGCTACCAGAGGGTCAACGCCGACCGGCTGCTGGAGCAGGCCGCGCTGCGGCTGGACGACGAGCGGCTGGGCGATGAGCCATTACCCACCGTGCGCGCCTCAATTCCGCGATGAGGAGCGCCTGGCGGGGATGCGGCGGCGGCGACAGGCCGCGCTCAGGCGTTCGGATGGCGCGGGAGAACATCGCCCAGCCGCTGGCCGAGCGAGCAGGTGGACAGCGCAAGCTGCCACCTGGTTGCCGCGATCAGTTCGCTGGCTGGGCCAGGGCGGGGCCACTGGCGCCGCGCCCGGCGCGCGCCGCTGAGGCTCCGCCTGCGGGGGACGATGCGCCATGATACAACTGTCGAGCTTCATGATTCTGATGATCGGGATGTTCGCCCTGATCGGCTTCATGCGGGGCTGGACGAAAGAGTTGATCGCGACAGCGGGCATCGTGTTGGCCCTGTTCACGCTCAAGCAGTTCGAGACGATCCTCATTGACCCGCTGACCAGGGGCGAGCAAGGCTCGAAGTTCTGGCTTCAGGCGACTATTCTGCTGGGCATCGCTTTCTTCGCCTACCAGACGCCGCCGGAGATGCTCTCGCGCAGTGAGCGCAGGCGTTCCAACCGCGAAGGGCTACAAGATGGCCTCCTGGGGGCGATTGTCGGCGGGTGGAATGCCTACCTGCTGATCGGTTCGCTGTGGTGGTATATGGACAACCTCGAATATCCCCTCAGCCCGCACATCATCCCGGTTGCTCCCGGTTCGGCCAGCGCCGACATGGTCAACTTCCTGCCGCTGAGCTGGATGCTGGGCGGCGACGGGGGCATCCTCTCGATCATGATGATCGCGCTGTTCGTCTTCGTGATCGCTGTGGTGGTCTGATCCATCCCTGCGCGTGGTCTTGCTTGCATGATAGCGATGCGTCAAATCGGCGGGCGCGGGAGTAGGCGCTCATGATTCGTCCCGGCCAACACATCCATATCGTCGGCATCGGCGGCTTCGGCATGTCGGCCATCGCTCGCATACTGCTAGGGCACGGCTGTGTGGTCAGCGGCTCCGACCTGCACGCCAACGACCTGACGCGCGCCCTGGCCGCCGCCGGCGCGACGATCTACGAGGGGCACGCAGCGGCTCACATCGCCGGAGCCGACCTGGTGGCGGTCACGTCGGCGGCCAACGAGGATAACCTGGAGGTCGCGGCAGCGCGCGCGGCGGGCATCCCTGTGCTGCGCCGGCGCGATCTGCTCGGCGCGCTGATGGCCGGGCAGGTGGGCATTGCCGTCGCCGGGACGCACGGCAAGACGACGACTACCGCCCTGCTGGTTCATGTGCTGCGCGAGGCCGGGCTGGACCCGACCTACATCGTCGGCGGCGTGCTGGCCAACACCGGCACTAACGCCGGAGTCGGGCGCGGGCTGCACTTCGTCATCGAGGCGGACGAGTACGAGCGCATGTTCCTCGGCCTGCGCCCGCAGATGGCGATCCTCACCAACATCGAGCACGATCACCCGGACTGCTACCCGACGCTGGACGACGTGCGCGCCGCCTTCGCCGAGTTCGCCGCGCTGCTGCCGGACGATGGGCTGCTGGTCGCCTGCGCGGACGACCCGGAAGCGCGCGCCCTGGGCGACTCGCGCCGCGCCGCCGGGCATCCTGTCGCTTTCTACGGCGTCACTGGCGCTGCGAGTGAGGGGAGCATCGGGGATGAGGCGTTCTGGCGGGCCAGCGATCTGACCCCCGACGCGGCTGGGGGCATGGCCTTCACCGTCTGGCGCGGGGCGCGGAACCTGGGCCGCGTCCGGCTGGCCCCTGGCCGGGCGGCACAATGTGCTCAACGCCCTAGCCGTGATCGCCGTCGCCGACCATGCCGGCGTGCCCTTCACAGTGACGGCAGGGGCGCTGGGGGGCTTCCTGGGCACGGGCCGCCGCGCCGAGACGCTGGGCGTCGCTGGCGGCGTGACCGTGATCAGCGACTACGCCCACCACCCAACCGCCGTGCGCGTCACACTGGAGGCGCTGCATGGCCGGCCCGGCAGTGGCGACCTGTGGGCGGTCTGGCAGCCGCACACCTACGGGCGGATGCGCGCCCTGGCCGGCGAGTTCGCCGCCGCATTCACCCCCGCCGATCACGTGCTGGTCACCGACGTGTATTCGGTGCGCGAGACGGTTACGCCGGGCCTGGACGCGGCGGGCATGGCCGGGCAGATTGCCGCTGCCGGGCATCCCGATGTGCGCTATACTGGCCCACTGGACGCGACAGCGGAGGCGCTGATCGCCTGCGTCCGGCCCGGTGACGTGATCGTGCTGCTCTCGGCGGGCGACGCGCCGCAGGTGGGCCACCAGGTGCTCGCCGCGCTGAGTTCCGGGGAGGGGCAACCATGAGCGAACGCTACCAGCCGCTGGCCGAGCGATTCGGGGCGGCAATGAAGCGCGACGAGCCGTTGGCCCGCTACACGGTGGCGCGGTTGGGCGGCCCGGCGGACGCGCTGGTGGTCGCCAACAGCACGACCGACCTGACCGACGTGGTGACACTGGCCGCACGCCACCACATCCCCTGGATCGTGTTGGGCGGCGGCGCGAACGTGCTGGTGGCCGACGCCGGCTATCGCGGCCTGGTGATCATCAACCACACCAAAGCCGTGCGCTTTGAAGAAGGCGGGCGGGTCGTGGCCGAGAGCGGCGCGAACCTCTCGACGCTGGCGCGGCGCTGCATGAACCAGGGCCTGGCCGGGCTGGAATGGGCGGTCAACGTGCCGGGCACGGTCGGCGGGGCGGTGATTAACAACGCCGGCGCGCACGGCGGCGACATGGCCGGCTCGCTGCGCTGGGTGGAAATCCTCAGCCTGGAGGATCGCCCGCATGTCGAGCTGTGGGGCGTCGGCCAGATGCGCTACGACTACCGCGCGTCCGTCCTCAAGGGCCAGCGGGGGCGTTACGTCGTCCTGGCCGCCACGCTGATTCTGGAGCCGGGCCACGATCCCGACGCGCTCAACGCGCGCGCCGACGGCTTTGTCGCTCATCGCAAGCGCACGCAGCCGCCGGGCGCGTCGCTGGGCAGCATCTTCAAGAACCCGCCGGACGACTATGCCGGCCGTCTGATCGAAGCGGCGGGCCTCAAAGGGACGGCCATCGGCGGGGTGCAAATCTCGCCGGTGCACGCCAATTTCATCGTCAACACCGGCGAGGGCACGGCGGCTGACTACCGCGCGCTGATCGCGCTGGCGCAGCGCACCGTGCACGACAAGTTGGGCGTCGCGCTGGAGTTGGAGATCGAGTTGATCGGGGAGTGGGAAGACGAGTGATCGGTCGTTTTACTTCTATATGTTCTAAATTGGCGAAGTTCTCTCGTGTGAGTCCTGCAAAAAACCTTTGGATTGAATTCTGGACACACCTATGTTTTGCTGTTCTTATGTTTTTGGTGTTGTTCAGAGAAGGGTTCTCGGTAGACAGATTGGGGCTGTCCGCTTTTGCGGGCAGTTTCGTCGCCTTGGTGTTGATGCCGGGCTATCAAGTTTGCGAGGAGCAAACCGGAGAAAAGATTGGAGTCATCCAGGGGTGGAGCGTCATCCTGCGCATTATCTATCTTACATCCCGTGCTTTCTCACTTCTCCTATATCGAGTTCCCTGGCCTGGGGTTGCGCGGCTGGGCGGGAATGTAATATTTACGATAGCAATATTTCAATTGATACAGGCGATTTATCTTTGGGTATTGCTATATAATGATCCCCGAAAAGGAGACCCCAAGCAGGGTGAAACAAAGTAATAAGAGGCCGTTTGAGAAGTCTTTCTAACCCCTATCCCCCCGGCCCCCTTTCCCCGCAAGCGGAGAAAGGGGGAGCAAGCTCAAGTCCCTCCCTGCTGGCGGGGAGGGATTTAGGGTGGGGTTGTCCTTCTTCTCAAACAGCCCCTTACTGATCAGCGAGAATTGACCGCTGACAACCAACACAATCACCAATAACCAACTACCCTTTGGGGGAGCAACGCCGCATGACACACGAGGCACGACTACTGGGCCGGGGCCGCATCACAGACCTGGCATGGACACCGGACGGGCGCGCATTGGGCGTGGCGGGATCGCTGGGCATCTGGCTGTACGACGCGACGAACCTGGACGCGCCGCCGCGCCTGGCCGTGCCCCACGACGATCCGCTGCTCAACCTGGCCTTCAGCCCGGACGGAAGCCTGATCGCCGCCGGGACGGACGGCGGGACGGTGCGCGTCTGGGCGCTGGCTGAGGGCCAGGAACCGGCGCTGCGCCACGTCTTCGAGGGCTTCTACGGGCAGGTGGATGCGGTGGCCTTCAGCCCGGACGGGGCGCTGCTGGCCGCCAGCGGGCAGGATGGCGTGGTGCGCGTGTGGGAGCTTGCGCGCGGGCGGCAATGCTTCACCATCAACCCACAGCGCTACGATCCCGCCGACGAGGACGGTCCGCCGCCGGTCTACGGCCTGTCGTGGATGCCGGATGGCAAGCTGCTGGCGACGGGCAGCTTCGATGGTTTTGTCCGGCTGTGGGATGCGGCGACGGGGGCCTTCGTGCGCGAGATGCACGGTGCGGGCGCGTGGATCGCGCATATTGCGTGCAGCCCCAATGGGGCGACGATAGCCGCCGCGCGCGTGGATGGCACGGCCTGGGTGTGGGACGCCCAGACGGGCGAAGACCTGTTCATCATGGAGGCCCACGCTGGCGTGACCGAGCGCGTCGTCTACAGCACGCAGTGGGACACCGCCGGGCCGACGCTGGCCTCGTGCGGCAGCGACGGCGAAGTTGTGCTGTGGTCTGCCGCGACAGGCGACTACCTGGGCAGCCTGGGCGGTCACGCCGGCGGCGTGATTGCCGCGTCGTTCAGCCCGGATGGCAAATGCATCGCCGTCGCCAGTTGGGATCACGCCATCCGTGTCTGGCAGGTGGATGCGACGACTGGCACGGCCCAGCTTGCCCACACGGTGCAGGGGCACATGGATAGCGTGCACACGCTGGCCTGGCACCCGACGGAGCCGGTGCTGGTGACGGCCAGCGACGAGGATGTGCTGCGCATCTGGGAGGTGGACGCCGGGACGCTGCGCGCGACGCGGCTCGGCGAGTCATTGGCGCTGCGCTGCGTGGCCTACAGTCCCGACGGGGCGACTCTGGCGGTGGGCGGCCAGGACGGGTCGCTGCGCGTCGAGGATGCCGCTTCGGGAACGCCTCTGGTGGATTTCGACGGGCACACGGAGCCGGTGCTCGATCTGGCCTTCAGCGCCGACGGCGCGTGGCTAGTCTCGGCGGGGGCCGACAACATCGCCCGTGTGTGGGACGCGAAGTCCGGCGAGCAAGTGCGCGCACTGACCGAGTTCGCCGGGCGCGTCACCGGCGTGGCCTTCAGCCCCGACGGGGAGCTGCTGGCCGTCACCGCCGAAGATGGGGTGGTGCGCGTGTACGATGCGTTCCGCTGGGAGCGCGTCCATCGTTTCCCCGCCGACGCGGGCGTGGTGCACGCGGTTGCTTTCAGTCCGGATGGCTCGGTGTTGGCCGCGGCCTGTCACAACCGGACGGTGCGCCTGTGGGGTATGGAAGAGGGCGCGCCGCTCGGCACGTTGCACGGGCATCGCGCCCCGGCCCTGGACGTGGCTTTCCGCGCGGACGGGCGCACGGTGGCCTCGGCAGGCGCAGATGGGGACGTGCGCCTGTGGGACGCGCTGACCGATCGCGAGCTGGCCGTGCTGGAAGGCGGCGGCACGGCAGCGACGACGGTCGGGTTCAGCGCCGACGGTCGCCGGGTGGCGGCGGGCGGGGCGGATGGCGTCGTGCGGGTGTGGGACGTGCCGGAGGTTGGCGCTGCATCTTGAGGCGGACGCCCGGCGCGGCTGTAAGTGCCCTCTGGCCCATTTATGAAATTTTCCTGAAATCCCTCCCATGAGTTTCTGGCCTGCTGCCCGCAGGGTAGATACTGTGCGCCCTGGGCGCAGAACTACGACGCCTCGCCCCTCAATCTCCCTCTCTAACCGGGCCGGAGAGAGGAACTCTGACCGGCTGGCGTGGCACCTTCCCCCTCCCTGGCTTTGCCGGAGAGGGGGCCAGGGGGAGGGGCTTTCTGCCGCACTAGACTTCCGAAGTTTCCGAAACTCCGGAAGTCTGACTTGGGGCGTATCGCCATACGCCCCTACGAAGCGAGTGCGTGCCAGTCCCTAAAGAATACTCTGGGCTTTTCTCCGCGTCCTCGGCGTCTCTGCGGTTCGAGAATCTCGCCCCAGTTGCGGGAAGCGCCCGCCTTTGGTTAATTGGACTTTTGTGTCATGTTGGAATATAGTGGGATTGTCTGTGGGAAAGTCCGATGACCGGGGGCGGGTGAGAGGTCGGTCAGGGGAGCAGCCGGACTTCGCCACCGCAGTGCGACAGCCAGGGGCCTGATAGACTTCGATGCGCTTTTTTGCCCACACCAGACCGAGGCGTGCGCGGCGTCGTGAAGGTGCCGACCGGGGTCACGTGCGCCCGGCAGGTACGGCGACGATGGGCGGGCCTCCGGCGCGCGGCTTGCAGCGGATGCAGCCGCGCTCGCAGGCTTTGCCGGCGGGCGGTGGCCAGACGAGCCTGCGCCAGCGTCGCGCTGAGCGGCGCGCGCGCCGCGAGCGCCTGGCGGTGCGCCATCCGGGGGAGGGCGTAACTCGCCGCCGCCGGGTGAGCATCTGGCAGGTGCTCAACTGGCGAGTCGTCTCGGCGCTGCTGGTCATCGGGTTCGGGTTTGTGCTCTACCTGTTTCTCAGCGTGGAAGCGTTCTACGTCAGCTCGGTGGCTATCGGCGGCGAGAAGTACGTCACACGCGAGGAGATTTTCCGCTTCAGCGATGTCGCCCGGCGGCATATCTTCTGGATTGATGCGAAGGATGTAGCCGAGCGGCTGGAGGAAGTGCCCAACATCGCCGATGCGACCGTCCTGGTCGGCTGGCCGCCCAACGCGGTGCAGATCATCATCGTCGAGCGCGAGCCAGCGCTGATCTGGGAGCAGCAGATTCGCGTGTGGGTGGACGTGAACGGGATCGTGATGAAGCAGCGCGAGGACATTGAGGGGCTGCTGCGCATTGTGGTGCCCAACGCGACGGAGCCGATCAGCGTGGGCCAGCACATTCCCAAGACGGTGGTTGAGGGGGCGCTGGCGCTGCGCTACCGCTATCCTAACATTGACGTGTTGCTCTACGATGCGATGAAGGGGCTGGGCTATCACGACGGGCGCGGCTGGACGGTGTGGTTTGGAACCGGTGAGGATATGGATACCAAGCTGCGTGTCTATAACGCGCTGGTCGCCGAGATCGTCAGCAAGGTGCAGCCGGGCGAGATCGTCATGTCAGACCCGGACCGGCCCTACTATACGGTGTTGTGGCACAACGGTTGAGCGGTTGAATAGATGGGCGGCCCCTGCGCGCAGAGAGACGCGCTTGGATGTCGCGCAGGGCATTGCACACGAAATCATTGGTCATCATGGGCGAACTAGTCGTAGGGGTTGATGTCGGCACGACGAAGGTTTGCACCATCGTCGGCGAAGTGCGCGATAGCGACGTGTACGTGCTGGGGCTGGGCATCGAGCCGTCGCAAGGGATGCGCAAGGGCATGGTCACTGACCTGAACGCCCTCAGTGCGTCTATCCTGGCCTCGGTGCACAAAGCGGAGAAGACGAGCGGCTACGAGATTGGCCGGGCGTTTGTCTCGCTGGCCGGGGGGCACATCGAGTCGATCAACAGCCGGGGGGCGGTCGGCATTCCCAACCAGCGCGGCGTGCAGCTTGACGACCTGGAGCGGGCGATGGACGCCGCGCGGGCCGTGACCCTGCCGCATGGCCGCGAGGTGCTGCACGTCATCCCGCGCAATTACAGCCTTGACGGGCAGACCGGCCTGCGCAGTCCGCTGGGGATGCTCGGCTTCCGCCTGGAGGTGGAAGCGCACATCATCACCGCTTCGACGCAGGGCGTCAAGAACCTGGAAAAGTGTGTCGAGGACGCGGGCGTGCTAGTGGATCGCTTCATCCTCAACCCGCTGGCCGCCGGTGACATTGTGCTGACGCCGGAAGAGCGCGAAGCGGGCGTGATGATCGTGGACATCGGCGGCGGCACGACCGACCTGGCGATCTTCGTGGACGGCAGTGTGTGGCATACCGCCGTGCTCGGCGTGGGCGGGCAGCATATCACCAACGACATCGCCTACGGGCTGCATCTGCCGACCGAGCTAGCCGAGTCGGTCAAGCTGACGCACGGTCACGCCGACCCCAAAGCCGTCAGCGCGCTGGAGGCATTCCCCATCCAGCCATTCGGCGAAGAGCTGCCCAGCAAAGTCCAGCGTACCGACCTGGCCCATATTGTGCACATGCGCGTGGCCGAGATGTTCGAGCTGATCCTGAAAGAGGCCAAGCGCAGCGGGTATGACGGGCTGCTGAAGGCGGGCATTGTTCTCACCGGCGGCAGCAGCCTGCTGCCGGGCATCAAGGCGGTGGCCGCCGATGTGCTGCGGATGCCTGTGCGGCTGGGTCAGCCGGAGCGTGTCACGGGCATGTCCGAGGCGCTCAAAAACCCGGCCTACAGCACCAGCGTGGGCCTGCTCAAGCTGGGGCTGATCATGGACATGGAAGACGACCGGCGCGATGCCCTGCGCAGGCATTCGAACTCGCGTGGGTCTGGCCGGATGCGCGGGCTTTTGAAGGGCGTGGTCGAGCGCCTGCTGCCGCACGAGGAACCGGACGAATAGACTGGTACGGGATACACGCGAGAGCACACCGTACCTTTTTGCGATTTTCGCGAATTTAAAAATGCCTTACAATACACCGTATCTACGTGTTCGCTGGGGGTGGGACCGAACTGGCCGGTAGGGAGCACCGGGCGCGTGCAACGAAGCCGGACGGTCAAGAATCACCGTAGGCATGGCTGTCCAGGAGGGTATCGGTATGGTGGACTCGCTAGGAATGGACGCGATGGGGCTGGTGGATAACTTCGCCAGCATCAAAGTGGTCGGCATCGGCGGCGGCGGGGGCAACGCCGTCAACCGCATGATCGAGGAAGGGCTGGGCGGCGTCGAGTTCATTGCCATCAACACCGACGCGCAGGCCCTCATGCTCAGCAAAGCCAAGACGCGCGTGCGCATTGGCGACAAGCTGACGCGCGGCCTGGGCTGCGGGGGCAACCCGGAGGTCGGGCGCAAGGCCGCCGAAGAGAGCGCCGACGAGCTTTATGAAGTGATGCGCGGCGCGGACATGGTCTTCATCACCTGCGGCATGGGTGGCGGGACGGGCACCGGCGGCGCGCCGATCATCGCTCAGGTCGCCAAAGAGCTTGGCGCGCTGACCATCGGCGTGGTGACGCGCCCCTTCACCTTTGAAGGTGCGCGCCGTATTCAGGCCGCCGAGGCCGGCATTGAGGCGGTGAAGGGCCAGGTGGACACGCTGATCGTCATCCCCAACGACCGCCTGTTGCAGATTGTGGACAAGCGGGCGACGCTGCAAGACGCCTTCGGCATGGCTGACGATGTGCTGCGCCAGGGTATTCAGGGCATCTCCGAGCTGATCACCGTGCCCGGCCTGATTAACCTGGACTTCGCCGACGTGCGCACGATCATGTCGGAGGGCGGCGCGGCGCTGATGGCGGTGGGGCGTGCCAGCGGCGACGACCGGGCGCGCAAGGCGGCGGAAGAGGCGATCAGCAGCCAACTGCTCGACGTGACCATTGACGGGGCGCGCGGCATCCTGTTCAACGTCACCGGCGGCCCACAGATGAGCCTGTTCGATGTCAACGAGGCGGCGGCGATCATCAAGGAGACGGCGCACCCGGATGTCAACCTGATCTTCGGCGCGGTCATTGACGAGAACATGGGCGACGAGATTCGCATCACGGTGATTGCCACCGGCTTCGAGCAGACGCGCGTCGCGGCCCGTCGCCCGGTGCAGGCCCAGCAGCGCGTGGCACGGCCCGAACCAGCGCCGCGCGTCGTGCAGCGCCCGCCTGTGCCGGAAATGCCCGCCGAAGAAGCGGAAGTGGACGTCGAGATGCAACAGCAGCCGGCGGCGCGGCCTGTGGCCGACGACTTCAAGCGCAAGGTGTACGATACGGACGATCTCGACATTCCGGCTTTTCTGCGCCGCCGCTAGGCACGCCGGTCACCGTGCGCTGTGCCCCTCGCTCCGGCAGTGTCCGGGCGCGGTGGATTTGCGTGCGTGGCGCGAGGGCGTCTGCTTAGCTCTGCCTACTAACCCTCATGGATCAGTTGCCTTCCGTCAGGGGTGTCTGTGACCTGGCGGAAGGCAATTGTTGTAGATACTTGTCCACTGCTGGAGAAAGCATTGAAGTTTCCTGACGACGGGAGAGATTAGTACTCTGGTACTATAGTCCCAATTCCCTGATTTGTGTTACAGTGAAAGCCCCTCAATAGCCATATACGGGGGTATTATCCCACAACAACCCCTATATATGGCGGTTTATCCCACAACCACTGTGGGATAACAGGGGCGGGCAGACACATTCGCGCACTTAAAAGTATCTGATAATGGGCTGCTGCGGGCGGCTGTCTCTGGCGCGGGTGAGTCTGCCAGCGCGCAGGGTTCGGGCCGCCGGTGAGCTTCTTTGTGACCCTGTGCAGGCTGCCCTGCGAAGAGAGTATTTGGCGGATGCAGGCGCATTTTGCGCAGAAAGGGCCGGGTATGAAGTGCCCATATTGCGAGGCGGAGAATAAGTCGCGTGTCGTAGATACCACGCGTGACTCCCAGGGGGGCATCCGCCGTCGCCGTGAGTGTAAGAAGTGCGGGCGGCGCTTCAGCACCTACGAGCGGGTGCTGCGCTCGACGCCTCTGCTGATCAAGAGCAGCGGCGACCGCGAGGCGTTCGACCGTGAGAAGCTGATTCGTGGCATCCAGATTTCGTGCGCCAAGCGGCCCATCCAGGCCGCTGAGATCAAGGCGCTGGTGGATCGCATCGAAACGCATTTGCAGCAATTGGGGCGGGACGAAGTCTCCAGCCGGGTGGTGGGCGACATGGTGATCGAGGGCCTCAAGACGCTCGATCCCATCGCCTACATCCGTTACGCGATTGTCTACCTGGGGCTGGACAGCCTGACCAGCGTGCGCGACATCATTGACGGGCTGCTGGGCGAGCAGGGCAACACAGGGGCGGGCAAGGGGGCAACTGCCCCGGCAAGCGGCTCGCAGGCACCAGGTAACGCGGCGGAAGGCGCTGGCGCACACCCATCACCGGCGGCGTCCTGAGGGCAGGGAACGACCTAGAACTCTATAACTTTAGCTTGGTCTTGCTGTGCAGCAAGACTGGGGGGTTCGCTTCGCTTGTGGCCAGAGGGCGGAGCGGCGCTGTGACGCCCGGCAACTCTGGGCGAGGAGTGAGAGATGGTGGGCCGAGCCAGTCAAGAGAAGACGGTTGATACGCGCTCGAACGGGTTCCAGAAGACTCCGCTGCCGCCAGACCTGGCGCGCCCGATCGCGCTGCTCGACAACGCGCGTACCGTGCTGCGCAAGCGCTACCTGCGCCGGGGCGATGATGGGCAGCCGGTCGAGACCGAGCAGGAGATGTTCTGGCGCGTGGCGTACAACATCGCCAAGGCCGAAGAGGAACACGGCGGAGACGTAGAGGGGACGGCTCGCCGCTTCTATGACCTGCTGACTACGTTGCGCTTCTTCCCCAACAGCCCGACGTTCACAGGGGCAGGGACGCCGCTGGGCCAGCTTGCGGCGTGCTTTGTGCTGCCCATTGACGATGACATGGGGCGTACCGGGTCGGGCATCTTCGAGACGCTGCGCCATGCCGCGCTGATCCAGCAGACGGGCGGCGGCAATGGCTTCTCGTTCAGCCGGCTGCGGCCCAAAGGGGCACTGGTGCGCTCCTCAAGCGGCGAGGCGACCGGGCCGGTCGGCTTCCTGCGCGTCTACGACCAGGCGTTTGGGGAGATTGCCCAGGGTGGGTGCCTGGTGCCGGAGACGCTGGTTTTCACGGCTGAGGGGGCGCTCTATCTGGGCGAGATCGTCACGCACGGTGAGCCAGGTTGGTGCCCGCACCGCCTGACCGTGGCGACCGATGAGGGCCAGCGCGAGTCGCGGCAGGTGTACAACAACGGTGTGGCACGGGTGCTGCGAGTCCGCACCGAAGAGGGGCTGGAGCTGACGGGCACACCCGATCACAAGGTCAAGATGATGACGGCAGAAGGCCCGGCCTGGCGACGCCTAGATGAACTTCAGCCGGGCGACGCGGTGCTAGTCAAGCTGGGCCAGCACCAGGGCCAGCGCCAGGCATTGAGCCACCCTGTACGGCGGCATGGCAACCAGGTGATGCCCGATCTACCCGCTGTCTTGGATGAGGAATTCGCCTTCTTCCTCGGTTATCTGGCCGGCGATGGGTTTGTCGCCAGCGGCGATCAGGATCACCGCGTGGGCGTGACGGTGGCCCACAGTAGTTACCTGCTGAGTGAGATGCCGGCCCTCTTCAAGCGACTGTTTGGCGAGCAAATGCATGTTCACCGCCAACAAAAAGCGCATGACGCCTCAACGACCTTCTGGGTGGACAACCGGGCTGTCAAGGACTTCCTGATCCTCAATGGACTGCACAAGCTGTCGAGCACGCAGGTGCGGGTGCCGCGCCTGATCCGGCAGAGTCCGCCGGACGTGGTGGGCGCTTACCTGCGCGGCCTGTTCGAGGCGGACGGCTCGCTCTCGCACGGCTACCCATTGCTCATGAGTAGCTCGGAGGCGCTCCTTCGCGAAGTGGCGGTGCTCTTGATCGGCTTAGGGTGCCCTGTGCGGATAGCGCGCCAGCCGCAGTCCGCCGACCGGTATGGCAGCGCGCCCATGTGGTTACTGCGTGTGCATTCATTTGCTGGGCTGCAGGCGTGGCGCGAGCGCATCGGCTGTGATGCCGGCTCTCGCTTCGCGGCCTGTTTAGACTATGAACCAGACCTCTCGCGGGAGGTGACGTATCCCCTGCCCCATGCAGCCTACTGGGTCGAGCCGGTGCTGGAGGCCATCAGCCTGCCGCAGATTGATGCGCACGGGCGGGGCACGGGAAAGAAATTTCGCGCCACCGATCCCCGGCTGCGCAAGCAGTTGCTGCGCTACACGCGCGGTGATCGCCAGTTGACGCTCTCCGGTTACGAGTTGCTCAGCAGCCAGCACCAAGACTTTGCCATGCACGCCCGTCCGGTGAACAACCTGTGGTTTGTGTCGGTGGCGGCGGTCGAGGAGGCGGGCGAGTCGCTGACGCTCGACCTCGAAGTTGACGACAACCACACCTATCTGGCTGGCGGCTGGGTGACTCACAACTCACGCAGAGGGGCCAACATGGCCGTCCTGTGCGTGGATCATCCCGACATCCGCGAATTCATCACCTGCAAGACCGATGAGAACGCCATCACCAACTTCAACATTTCGGTCGGCATCACCAACGCCTTCATGCGCGCAGTGGAGGACGACAGCGACTTCGAGCTGGTCAACCCGCACGATGGCAAAGTCTGGCACACGGTGCGTGCCCGTGACCTGTTTGACCAGATCGTGCGTCAGGCTCACCACAACGGCGAGCCGGGCGTGCTCTTCCTGGACACGGCCAACCGCGAGAATCCCGTCCCGCACCTGTATGAGTTGGAGTCAACCAATCCGTGCTTTATTGGCAGCACGCGCATTGCTACCGAACATGGGCTATTGACTATCGCCGAGTTAGCCGAGTTGGGCCTGCCGTTGTTCGTAGGGGCGGACAACCGAGCACCGGGGAATGATAGGGAGGCACCGATTGCTGGCACTCAGGGAGTCGCTTTGCGCCCGACGTCACCAGCGTGGATGACCCGGCAAGCTGCGCCGGTTCTGCGGCTGACCACACGCAAGGGCTATTCGATCACAGCGACCCCTGATCATCGTTTTCTCACGCCAGATGGGTACGTTGCCTTGAGCGATCTGCACCCTGGCGACCGCGTTCTGCTGCAGAGCGGGGAAGGTGCCTGGAGTCGGAACTATGAGCTTCCGAATGCGGCGACGATACGTGAGGAGATGCGCTCTCTGGCACTAGCCGGCAATGATCATACCGTCCAGCGGCGCGATTTCGTGGAGCAGTACGAGAAGGTGCCGGAGTACTGGTCGCACGACCTGGGTCTGGTAATGGGTTGGCTGGTCGGCGACGGATGGGTATCGGAAGGTGTACAGCGCAAGAGCATCGGCTTCGCTTTCGCTGATGACGAAGCGTTGGCCTTGATTCACGAGCCTCTGAGTAATTGGTTTGGGCCAGGCTCTCTTGTTCAACGCGGCACGGTCAGGCAACTCACCTACG
Source organism: Aggregatilineaceae bacterium (assembly GCA_040767545.1). Classification (GTDB taxonomy): domain Bacteria; phylum Chloroflexota; class Anaerolineae; order Aggregatilineales; family Aggregatilineaceae; genus UBA2029. The sequence continues at coordinate 18,801 of JAXGOK010000016.1, forward strand.
GATATGTGCCTTTTCGTTTCTTCCAGACGCTTGGGGTCAGCACAAAGAGGGCACATGAAAAGCGGCTACCGGAGTCGATATGGATCGCCCCCCGTGAAGCCGTCGTGGGTTTTCTGCAAGGGCTGTTCGGCGCGGATGGCACGGTTGGTCTTAATCCTTTGAAGCAGGATTGCACAGTCCGGCTGGCAAGCAGTTCGCGTGTTCTGTTGGAGGATGTACAGATACTCCTGAGCAATTTCGGGATCGTGAGCCGTATTTATCAGCGTCGCTCTGTGACCAATCGGCATATGCCGGATGGCAAGGGCGGGAGCAGACTGTATCACAGCCAACCTCAGTATGAATTGGTGATTGGCAAGGCCAATCGCGATCGCTTCGCTGAGTTGATTGGCTTCGCCCATGCGGGTAAGCAGGCCAAGCTCACTGCCTTCATCGCGGCCAAGAAGCGCCGTTCCAATGCCGAGACATTCACAGATGTGGTGCTATGCGTCGAGGAAGCTGGTACGGCAGATGTGTATGATCTGGCACAGCCCCAGACGCACAGCCTCATTGCCAATGGGCTGGTTGCTCATAACTGCGGTGAGCAGTTTTTGGGTCCTTTTGAGAATTGTTGCCTGGGCAGCATCAACCTGGCCCAGCACCTCACCCCCGACCGGCGCATGGACTGGGACAGGCTGGCCGAGACGGTGGCGCTGTCCACGCGCTTCCTGGATGACGTGATCAGCGTCAACGCCTACGTGCCCGCCGTGCCCCAACTGGAAGAAGCGGCGCATCGCGTCCGGCGCATCGGGCTGGGCATCATGGGCCTGGCCGACCTGATGTACGCGCTTGGCGTGCGCTACGGGTCGGAGGAGGGCCAGGAGTTCGCCAGCCAGGTGATGGAGTTCGTGCGTTATCACTCGATGCGCACCAGCATCGCCCTGGCCGAGGAGCGCGAGCCGTTCCCGGTCATTCACGGCAGCATCTACGATCCGGAGTCTCTTGCCTGGCAGCCGCCGCAGCCGCTCGTGCCCTACACGCGCGATTGGGGCCGCCCGCCGCTCGACTGGTCGCTCATCGTGGAGGGCATCAAGCGGCATGGCATTCGCAACGGCGCGCAGCTCACCGTCGCGCCGACGGGCACGATCTCGACGGTGGCGGGCATCGAGGGTTACGGCTGCGAGCCGGTCTTCGCCCTGGCTTACACGCGCTATGTCAACGACAACGGCAAGCAGCTCACCCTGCAATACACCAGCCCGCAGTTCGAGCGCGCGCTGCGCGAGGCCGGGCTGGATGACGCGCAGATCGCCGCCATTGTCGAGCAGGTCAACCTGAGCGGGACATGCCAGGACGTGCCGGGTGTGCCGGACGAGGTGCGGCGCGTGTTCGTCGTCAGCAGCGACGTAACCGCCGAGGAGCACGTGCGGATGCAGGCGGCGCTGCAAGCCTTCACCGATAATGCCATCTCGAAAACAATTAATTTCCCTATTACGGCGACAGAGGACGACGTGCGCAGGGCCTACCTGCTCGGCTGGAAGCTCGGCTGCAAGGGCATGACCGTCTACGTGACTGGCAGCCGCGAAAAGGTGGTGCTGGAGACCGCCGAGACGCGCCAGAAGAGGGAAGGCAGCGACCAGCCCGTTGAACAGGCGCGCCTGTTCAACGAGGACAAGAAACCGCGCCCTCGCCACCTGGAAGGCAAAACCTACCGCGTGGAGACTCCGCTTGGCGCGACCTATGTCACCGTCAACGAGAATGGTGAAGGCAAGGGGCAGCCGTTCGAGATCTTCCTGCACACGGCCAAAGCCGGGTCGGACACGGCGGCGGTTGCCGAGGCGCTGGGCCGCCTGATCTCGTACATCCTGCGCCTGGCCTCGCCGGTGACGCCGCGCAACCGCCTGCGCGAGATCGTGCACCAGATGAGCGGCATCGGCGGCGTGCGCTCCATCGGCTTCGGCCCGCACCGCGTCGGCAGCCTGCCCGATGGCGTCGCCCAGGTGTTGCAGGAATACCTTGACGAGAGCGAGGAGGCGGCGCGCCAGGCGGGTGACTGCGAAGCGCCGGTGCCGCCGGGACAGCTTGCGCTGCATCTGCCCACGCATCCGCTGGGCGATCTGTGCCCGGAGTGCGGGGCGGCCACGCTGGTCAGGGAGGAGGGCTGCCGCAAGTGCTATTCATGCGGCTTCAGCGAGTGCTGATAGTCGCTGCCCAGTCTGGGTCATGTCCAGGAGCCGGCCTCGTGCCGGCTTTTTGCTGGAATGGATTGAGAAACCGTTTGAGAAGTTGTTTCCCCCACCCCAAACCCCTCCCCCACAAGGAGGGAGGGGCTTAGCCTGTGCGCTTTTCTCCCTTCCCCCCTTGTGGGGGAAGGGTCGGGGATGGGGGGCAAAGGCAGGCGCACGAGTTCTCAAATGGCCTCTGAACCGCTGAGGCGCGGAGAAAAGATAGGTCGAGGGCACTCTCTGTTTGATGGTCGCTAACCGTTGACTTGACATTCTGGCGGCGCTGACTATACCTGTGAATCAGGGCATGGCACCATGAGGAGACAACGCCTTGATCACCCTGGCGAGCGTGGCGGGCACCGTAGCGGTGCTGCTGACTGTGATCACCTTCATCTGGCGGCTGCGCCGCGAGCGCCGCGAGGTGATCAATCGCGGCGTGAACCAGTCGCCCGTCCTGACGTGGGTGCGCCCGCTGGTCTACACGCTCTACCGCGCGGTCGTCTACCTCTCCCTGGCCTACCTGCTGATCACCGGCTACTACGTGGTCAAGTTCCGCAATCGCTGCCAGGCGACGCCAGAGAGCCGCGCGGCCTACGACGCGGGCAATGTGCGCGATCACCTGCTGGAAGCGCTGGCCTGGCCGGTGACGTACAAGGACGGGCCGGAGTGCCTGGAAGAGTGACCCGGACACAGCAAAGAACAGACTTCGGAAGTCTTCGAAGACTTCCGAAGTCTGCGTTTTCGTGAATGCACGGCAGGGCAGCGCCCCGCCGGTGGCCCCTGTTACGAAGCCCCCTCAGTTTCCTCAGCCGGCTGCATGGCCCCGGACTCCGTCCCACCGGTGATGGTGAACAGCGATCCGGCACCGCGCCCGTAAACCTCCGGGAAGTAGAACTCGTAGCCCGTCGGCGGAATGACGTTGTACTCACCCGCCAGGCTGGGGTAGATCACGTAGTTGAACTGGTAGGTGCCGCGCGGCAGATAGGTGGCGTAGAGCACCACCTTCTCGTCGCGCATCTCGACGTTGGAGAACCACCACCAGCCCCAGCCCTGGCTGAGCGGACGCTCGCGGCTCAGGGTCGGCTGCGTGCCGACGATGCTGGTCGTCTCCAGGTTCGGGTTGACGGCGTCGCTGCCCGCCGGGATGGGGTCTTCCACCACGACGTAGTGCAAGTCGTTGGGCGCGATGATGGTCAGCGTGACCTGCACCGGCTGCCCGACTTCCGCCGAGGTGATCGGCGCGGCGTCAGGGTCGCTGAGCAGGCTGTACTTGCGGCTGACGCTCAGCCCCCGGTTGAGCGGCTCGATCTCCGGCACAGGCAGCCAGGCGGTGAGGTGGGCCGTGTAGTACAGGTTGCCGTCGCCCTCGCTCCGGCTGATGGTCAGGCGGTTGGCCCCCTCAGCCAGCAGATCGGCCACCTGCACGACCAGCCTCTCCGTCTCGCGCACGTTGTCCGGCGTGGCCGTGTTGTCCTCCAGGGCCAGGCGCTCGCTGTTGAGCGTCACCCCGAAGGTGTAGTCCGGGTACAGCTCGCCGGTGAGGGTCATCCACTCGGTGAGGGCCATGACCGCCCAGGCCGTCTCCTGCGTCGTCTCCCAGGCGTCGGCGGTGCGGGCGACCATCAGCCAGCGCACGACGTTGGGCAGCAGGTCGTTCTGCGGGTCAATCTGGGCTAGGGCCATCAGGCCGAGCGCCGTCGTGCGCGTGTCGGTGTTCCAGTTCCACCAGTCGGTGTAGCTTTCCTCCCAGTGCGCGCCCGTCGCGCTGACGACCAGCGCCGAGCTCAGGTCGTTGACCAGCTCCATCGCCCGCCCGTCGTCGGGGGCCAGCAGGTGGAAGGTGAGGGCCAGGTACGCCTTGGCGTAGAGGCTCATCGTCTCGCGCTCGTCGTAGAGGCGCACGACGCGCTGGAAGTCGCCGTGACCGGTGCGGGCCAGCGCGTAGAGCAGGAACGCCTGGCGGTTGACGACCCACTGCTCGTCTTGCGGCTTGATGGTGCGCAGCGAGCCGGTGACGAACGTCGCCGCGCGGTCAAGGACGCTCTGCTCGACGGCGAAGCCGGAGCGCTGCGCCTCGACCAGCCCGATCAGCGCGTAGGCGGTGACCAGTGGGTTCGAGTCGTCCTGGACGAACCAGCCCCAGCCGCCGTCGGTGTGCTGCTGGGCGTAGAGCCGCTGCAGCGCGTAGTTGACTTCCGTCTCCAGGTGCCCGGCCAGCTCCGGATCGTCCAGACCCAGGTCTTGCAAGGCGCGCAGGGTGACGGCGTTGGGCAGGAAGCGGCTGATGATCTGCTCGATGCAGTAGTGCGGGTAATTGCGCAGCCAGGTCAGCCCGTCTGTTGTCGCGGCGGCCAGCGAGCGCTCCAGGCGCACGGTGAGCTGGCCCTGCGTCACCTCGTAGCGGCGCGGCAGCACGACCGCCTCGGTGCGGCTGCCCGCCTCCGGGCCGCGCAGCACGCCGCCCGTGCCGACCGTCTCTGGCGCTTCGTACTTGTAGACGGGCAGCGGATTGCCGCCCAGGATGGTTGGCTTGCTGGCGTCGGTGTACTGGCCGTCGCCGGCGTTGGCGTAGAAGGTCAGGTCAACCTCCGGCACATCCAGAATCTCGACCTGCCAATTGATGCGGGCGCGGCCCTGGGCCGGGATGTTGGCCTGCTGGACGGGCTGCACGCCCTCAGCGAAGCGGAAGCCCGTGCCTTCCAGGGCGATCTCGGTCAGCAGCGCCTCGTCCGTGTTGTTGTTGACAGTGGCGCTCAGCGTGGCCTTGTCGCCGGCGATGAAGAAGCGCGGCGTGCCGGGCCGGACGAGCACCGGCTTGGTGCTGAGCAGGTCGAAGGTCGTCTGGCCGACGAGCATCGGGCCGTCCGCGCCGGTGGTGACGGCGCGCGCGTCAAGACGCCACGTCGTCAGGTTATCCGGCAGGGTGACGGAGACGGTCGCCTGGCCGTTCTCGTCGGTGATGGCCGACGGCTCCCACAGTGGCGTGTCCACGAACTCCTGGCGCACCTCGAAGAGGCCGCCTTCGCCGTAGCCGCCGCCGCCACCCTTGATCGTGTCAATGATCACCTGGGTGGCCTGATCCACGCTGATCGTCAGCGGGCTGGACGTGCGCACGCTGATGCCGCGCTCGGCGTAGAAGAAAGGCAACAGCGGCTCGCTGTTGGCCGGGGCGATGGTCAGCACGGCCAGGTCGGTCAGGCTGACGCCGATCTCCGCGCCGGGGACGGGCGTGCCCTCCCAGTCGGTCGTGGTGATGGTGTACTCTACTGTGTCACCCGGCCCGGCGAACTCGCCCGCCGCCACGTCCACGCTGGACTTGACGGACAGGTCCAGCACCAGGCGGCTGGTGTCTACGGTGAGGTTGACCAGGCCCATGCGGAAGGCCGCCGTCGGATTATTCTCGTCCACGCCCTTGACCAGCACGACGCTGACAAAGACGTTGGGCGCGAAGTCCTCGGTGATCGGCAGGCGGTAGACGGTGCTGTTCGTCTCCAGCTTGAGCACGTCATGCGTCAGGATGTCGCCGCGCTCAACGGTGATCAGTGCCCAGGCCGTCCCCTGCCAGGGGCTGGGGATGAGGATTTCGGCGGTGTCGCCGACCGCGTACTCGTCCGCGTCGGTGATCAGTTGGATGCGGTTAGAGTTCTCCTGCCGCCAGTTGACGAAGTCCTCGCCGCTGACCCACAGGAAGGCGCTGGAGCGCACCTGGTTGCCCGCCGTGTCGGTCGTGGTGGCGTAGACCTTGTAGACGCCGCCCACCGGCGGCACGAAGCTGATCTGGGCCAGGCCGTCGGCGTCCGTGCTGACGGTGCCGCTGGCACCCTCAACCGGCTGCTCCTCGACTTCCCACGTCCAGACGGTGCGGCCACGCTCGTCCTCTTCCTGCACGCTGAACCAGCGCCGCTCGACGACCTCATAGGCGACTTCCTGCCCGGCGACGGGCGCGCTGTCCCAGCCCACCGTCAGCAGGTTGATGGCCGTGTCCTGCCCGGCGAAGCCGACATATTCTTCCGGCTGCACGCCGACATAGACGAGGCCCTGGTGCACGATCACCTGGGTGCGACCGGCCACAAGCTGGTCGCTCTCGTCGGTGACGCGCGCCTCGATGGTGTAAGTCTGGCTGCGCACGCGCTCGCCCAGGTCGGCGGACAGCGTGATCAGGTAGCGGCCCAGCGCGTCGGTCTGCCCTTCGCCCTCGGCGACCACTTCACCGTAGGGGCCGTAGTACTCCGGCGCGTAGAAGTCGTAGTTCTCGTCCACGAACGACCACCAGCCCGGCGCGTCGCCCGTGTAGTTGAAGGAGTAGTCCTGGGCGAGCACGCTGTAAGCGACGGCGGCATTCGACACCGCGCCGCCGAAGAAGTAGCGCGCCTCGACCAGTACTTCGATGGTATCGCCCTGGGCGACCTGATCCTGGGCCGGAGTGATGTCCACCTGGAATTCCGGCGCGCGGTACTCGGCCACGCTGAAGCCCACGCTGAACGCCTCGCGGGCGTTGCTGGAGACTTCGGCGACGATGCGGTAGTAGCCCAGCGGCGCTTCGGGGCCGAGCAGCAGCTCGCCGCTGAACGACCCTTGCGCCGTGACAGGCAACACCTGGTCGTAGATCACCTCGCCCTGGTCGTCATAAATCTTGACCGGCACTTTGTCCAGGCTCGGCAGCGTATAGGTCACATCGTCGCGGTCGCGCAGGATGCCCTTGAAGTACACGGGCTGGTTGGGCCGGTAGATCGGGCGGTCGGTGTAGAGGTAGACGCTGAGGTTCTCCGGCTGGTAGTCGGCCCATGTGTCGAACTGCCAGGGGTCCATGCCGTCATACCAGGTGCTGGAGACGAAGCCGAACCATGCGCCCTCGTCCACGCTGGCATAGACGGTCGTGTACAGGTCGCTCAGACGGGGGATGGTCGCTGTTGCCAGACCATTCCCATCACTGGCGGCGCGGGCGACCGGGTTGAAGTCCTGGTTGTAGAAGATGATCGGTGCGCCAGCGACCGGGTCGCCGCTGTTCAGGTCGGTCACCCAGGCCAGGACCGTATCCTGACTGTACTTGAGCGTGATGTTGACCGACTCCACCAGCAGCACATGGCGGCGCGGGCCGTTGTCCTGCTCGTCAGTCTCCGGCGAGCCAATTTCGAGGAAGTAAGCGCCGGGGGCCAGCGCCGGGGGCTTCTGCGGCTCAGTGGGCGGCTGCGCGCCGGGCCGGTTCGGGTCTGTCTGGCGCGCGCCAAGCGGCTCGTAGTAGTAGACGGTCTGGTCGCCCTCGGCGGCCCAGCCGGTGATGCCGTTGTTCAGGCGCACATTCCACCACAGGTAGCCGCCCTCGCAGTACGGCCCGCCGATGATCTGCATCGTCTCGCCAACGGCGGCCTGGGTGACGCTTTGCGCGCCCAGGTTCGGCTCAGCGCGGACGTTGAGCGGGCGCTGGTCTTCCTCGGTGACGATCACCACGTCGCCGATGGTCACCTGCGGCGCGGGCGCGCCCAGGCATTCGATGTTCTCCAGCCCACTGGGGCCGGTGTCGGAGATGTAGAGCAGCTCGTAGCGGCGCACGTTCCGCTGGCTGGAGACATCAATCGTCCAGCGGCGCAGCAGGTCTGCGGGCGCGGGCGTGAACGAGTCCCACACTTCCCACTGGTTCGGGCCGCTTAGCTCGGCCAGGGCGGGCAGCCCCAGGCGATAGAGGCCCAGGTCGAGCCGGGTGACGTTGCGGTGGGTGACGAAGACGCGCGTGGAGGGGTTGTAGCTGCTGTACATGCCCGCCCAGCCCGGTGCCTGGATGGATAGCTCCGGCGGGTAGGGGGCAGTGGTGTAGGTGACGGTCAGCCCCTCGCTGATGGTGTTGCCGTACTTGTCCTGCATACCGGGCAGGATGGTGATCGTGTAGTCGGTGCTCGGCTCGGTGTCAAAGGCCAGGGTGTAGCTGTAGTCCCAGTCATAGTAGTACGAGTCGAACTCGCGCCAGGGTTCCGGCTTGATGATCACCTTGTCTTCGAGCGACTTGAGATCCATCGGCGTGTTGAAGTAGATGGTGAAGCCGCCGTAGGGCGAGGCGTTCTGCTCGCCATCGGAGGGCGAGGTGCGCGCGATCTGCGGGAAGGGGACAGTGGTGAAGAAGCCCACCGCGTCCTCGCGCAGGGAAGCGCCCGTCGCGCTGAGCGCCTTGGCAGCGTCCAGCGTAACAAAGTAGGCCGTGCCAAGCTCGAACCTCTCAGCGGGTGTGAAGGTCAGCGTGCGCCCGTCCTCGCTCCAGGCGAATGTGCCTGCCACCGGCCTACGCGCTGGCTGCTCTGCGCCTTCGGGCAGCGGGAACGGCCCCAGGTTTTCCAGGGTGAAGCCGCCTGCTTCCAGCGAAGCGGCGTCCATTGCCTGGCTGAAGCGCACTGTCACCGGTGAGTCCAGCGGGACGGTGTCTGCGCCGTCGCTAGGCGCGATCTCGATCACGTCCGGGCGCACGGTGCTGAACTGCCAGCGGAAGTCCTCGGCCAGCACGCCGCCGGTCACGTCGGTCAGGCCGGCGGCGACGGTCGCCGTGTAGGTGGTGCCGCCGCGCAGCTCGGTCTCCGGCGTGAAGAGGTAGATGGACGTGTTGATCCATTCGCCCTGGCCCTCTACGGGCGGGTCGAGGGCCAGCGGACTCGGCAGCGCGGCTATCTGCTCGACGGTCAGCAGGGGCACGACGGGACGGTTGAAGATAACAGTGATCACGCTGTCGGTGTCCACCGCTTCCGACCCGTCGGCAGGCAGCACTTCGGCCACTTCCAGGTAGCCGATGGTGCGCAGCGTCAGGGTGAACGGCTCTTCCAGGGCGACGCCCGCCGCCGAAGTCGCGCCCGTGCCGATGGTGAAGGTGTATTCGGTGGCGCGGGCGAGCGGCGCGTCCGGCGTGAAGGTGAGCGCGCTGGAGTCAGCCGACCAGGTCAGCGCGCCCTCAACCGCTGGCTCGACGCTGAACGCAGCGGGGAACGCCGTCGCGTCCATCGGCTCGTCGAAGTAGAAGACGACCGGCCCTTCGAGAGGCAGTTCCTCGCCGGGCAGCGGCATGGTATCCACGACCTGGGGCGGCAGGGCATCGCCCTGTGCGCCGGACGCTAGGGGCAGATGGCCCCCGGCCCCGCCCAGCGTCAGCGCGAGCAGCAGCAGCGCGCCCAGGCTACCCAATAACCAGACTCTTTGCACTCGCATAGACTTCTCTCCCCACTACTATTGGCTGCCATCATGCGTCGGTTTCGTTGTTCAGCTTTGCAATAGACTTGCAGGCTGGCTTGCTATCTGGCCGCGCCGGGGTGCAGCGGTGCGCTGGGACAGGGCGCGGCACATCCCGGCGATCATTACCGGGACTCTTATTAATTATAGGGCATTCGGGGATGCCAGAGAACACGTCTCAATGACGGCTGGCCTACGGCAAGGGGGCGGCCCTCAGCCGCGCAGCACATCGGCGACCTGGGCGGCGATCTGGGCCATCGTCACCGGCTTGACAAGGAAGGCGCGGACGCCCAGCGCCGTGACAGCGGCGCGCCAGCGCTCGTTAGCCGAAACGACGACGATCGGCACGTGACGCAGGCGCACGTCCTCGTGGGCGAACTCGATGACACGCTGGCCGGGCATGTCGGGCATTTGCAGGTCGAGGATGATGGCGTCGAAATCCCCGTTGGTCAGGTGGAGCATGGCCTCGACGGTATTGGGGACGGCGACTACCTGGTACCCGATGCGGGTGAAGGTCGTCTCGTAGAGGAAGCGCAGGTCGTGGTCATCTTCGACGACCAGGAGTCTCGACATAACGGCTCTGCCTCCTGTTCCGGCCCCGCTGACGCGCGGGCCTGCGCCACTCAATGGCCGAGCAGGGCGCGGACTTCGCCCCAGCCCCAGGCCGCGATCTCGCGCAGCACGGCGTAGACCTGCTCGGTAGGGGCGAGCGGCCCGCTGGTGTGCTGGGCCGGGCTGGGGTACACGCGCACGCCCTGCCGATCGAACAGCCAGCGCGCTCGCCACAGGTGAAAGTCGTCGCTGACCAGCACGGCATCGCGCCAGCCGTGCGCAGCCATGATCGCCGCTGTCGCGCGGGCGTTCTCGGCGGTGCTGCGGCTGCCCCGCTCCAGGGTGATGGCCTCCGCCGGGACGTTCGCGGCCCGCACGACCTGGGCGCAGCGCTCCGCTTCGATGTCCGCTCCTGCGGCGCTGTAGCCGCCGGTGCACAGCACGTGCGGCGCGTATCCGGCGTGGTAGAGCGCCGCCGCGTGCTCTGCCCGGCGTGCGGTGCCAACGTCCCCGCCGCCGAGCACAATGATCACATCGGCGGGGCGGGCGCGATCCGTCGCCCCGTAGCGGACGATGGTCACGGCCAGCGCCCCCAGAGCGATGACCAGGGCGGCCACGCCAAGCGCAGTAACGCACATCGCCCACTGTCGCAGCCCGCTCCGGGCGTGCGACGGTCTGTTGCTCTGAGGCTGGACACCCATGACTCGCTCCTGCCCGCTGATTATAGCGGCTGCCGGGGCGATCTCGAAACCGGCGCGTGGGGGCGCGCTGTGTGGCCCGGCCAGATCGAGTACAATGAAGGCAGGTTCACGGCAGCGCACGGCGCGGAGAGGAGCGGAGGACATGGACCTGCTGGGACACGCCTCACCACAAGCACAAGCCTATGTCACGGTGCTGCTGCGCGGGTTCCAGGCGCGCGGCCAGTTAGCGATTGTTGGGATGTTGCAGACTTACCTCAACGACGAGCAGAAAGAGAGCTTCTCGCTGCACGGCGTCACGCTCTACGGCCTGGAGCCGGGCAACCCGGCGCGCAGTATGCAGCTTGACGGCCTGTTCGTCCGCAAGACCGCTTGCCAGATGATCGCCTTCGATACGATGCTCCCCCACGAGCAGACGGGCCTGCTCCCGCGCACCGAGCGGCTGGCCGTCTACACGTCGCACTACTGCATTCAGGGCGACTTCCACATGGGGTCGGACGCGCTGCTTGCCGAGTTCATCGCCGGGGCGCGGGCGCAGTTCGTCGGGGCCAGCAATGTGCAGGTCTTCCCGCTGTTCCACCCGCAGGCGGAGATGATCCAGGCCGCGCCGCTGGCCTTCCTGCACCGCGACGCTGTGCTCATGCACCACCTCGTCTGACGCAAGCGCTCAGCGCGGCGCAACGCGGCGGGGCGCGGGCGCGTATAGCCGGATAGAACGGTTCGTGAGCGTGATCGGAGGACGACGATGGGCTGCTTTCGCGCGGTGTTGTGCGTGCTCTGCCCGCCGCTGAGCGTGCTGGATCGCGGCTGCGGGGTGATTCTGGTGGTGACGGTGCTGACCATTGCCGGGTGGGTGCCGGGGGTGATCGCCGCGCTGCTGGTCAATGTGCTGGCGGAGTGAGGGGGGGAAGATATAATACTAACTTACTGACTATGGTAGTGCCAATTGAGGAGTCGAGAAATTTGTGAACTTACAGACCCTTATTAAGTCCCAATTATGGCTTGCCATCTCAAATACGTACCAAGCCAAGAACTATAGCCATGCCATCCGAGACGCAATGTATTACTTAACTGATAAGCTTAGGGAGAAATCAGGACTTGATGGCGATGGGCAGGATCTTGTTGGCAGAGCCCTGGGCGGAAAATCCCCTGTATTGCGAGTAAACAGACTGCAGACGCAGACTGAACAAGATATTCAGAAGGGTTTGGAACAGATTCTGAGAGGCATGTACATGGCAATTCGTAATCCCCGGAATCATGAAGCAGTTGAAGACACCGAAGACACAGCAGATGCAATAATCCTCTTCATAAACTACCTGCTCGGTATTCTTGAAGGAGCTCAGGAACCTTTCACAATTCCAGGGTTTCTACAGCGAGTTTTTGATAGGCACTTTGTGCAGTCGAACAAATACGCTGAGTTGTTGGTGGCGGAGATTCCTGCTGGAAAGCGGTTGGACGTGCTAATAGAGATATACAGGAGAAAACGGGAAGGGTCAGGATCAAACCTTGAATATGTAGTGGAGGAACTACTGGGACATTTGTCAGAAGATCAGAAGGCGCATTTTCTCCTCATTGTTTCGGAAGAATTGGAGAAAACCAACAGCGAAGAGGATATTAGGTTGACTCTTCAGATTCTTCGGCCTGATTTGTGGTCCGAGTTAAAAGCAGTCTCACGCTTACGAATGGAGAACATTCTGATCAAGTCCATCGAAAAGGGAGAAGTAGATCTTGCTGAGGGTGAACCACTCGTCCGAATAGGAGCGCTTGGCACCTGGGCCACATCTTTCCTTCCATATTTCGAGTCTAGGTCGGAAGTTGGCCGGGTAATTCTTGACAAACTTGATAGAGATTTTTCTGAACAGCTATATGTTTTTCACTTTGTTCTAGATAATCTCTCATCCTTATATGAGAACGCCTATTCAAGGAAGAAGTGCATAAAAGCATTGATTCAGGCAGTAAAGGGAGATATTTTCGGAGAAGGTCTGGCAGAACTACTACGCGAGCACTACTGGTCATTTCCCGAAGATTGGAGAAAGGAATTCGATCAGGCCCTGCCCGACTTGAGTGCCCCAGACTTACCCTTTTGATCGGCTGCTCAATAGGTGATGGTATTCCCTGATCTGTTCTGCGTGGGCGAAAGCCTCCGACCTCCGATCACCCATGAGTCTTTACCAGCACAAGCGGCATGGCGCGCTCGTAGGCCCCGCACAGCACTGGGCGCGGCACCTCCTCACTCCATCCGCGCCGGCTCATAACACAGCACCAGCAGTTGCTCGGCTTTCAGGGGCAGCAGGGCGCAAGTGCGCCCTTTGCTGTCGCTGAATTCCACCTCAAAGACGCTAGGGGCGAGTTCTTCAACCACTGTCCCGACCTGCCCGCGTTGCAGCCCGTGTTCGGGCACATCCTCCAACAGGGCAACATCGTCCAGCAACTTGATCATGAGTCCGGCCCTCTCCCCCGCCGCATCACCGCCAGCACGCGCGGCATGACGCGCTCGTACAGCGCGTACAGCGCGCGCGAGGGCGCGTAGTCCCACGCGCCGATGTGCCGCACCACCGTCCCGCCGAAGCCGTCCTTGAAGCGATAGACGCCCCACATCGGCGCGTCCTCGCGGAACTCGTCCGGCGCGCCCCAGAAGTCATACGTCGCGTAGCCGCGTGCCTGCGCCCAGCGAATCGCCTCCCACTGCAACAGGTAGGTGGGCATCCGCTCGCGCCCCTCGTTGCTGCTCATGCCGTAGAAGTACCACGCCTTGGGGCCGAAGTGGAACAGCACCAGCCCGGCCAGGGCGCGCCCTTCGTGCTCGGCCAGGAACGCCTGCGCCAGCTCCGCCGTGATGAAGCGCGACCAGGCCGCGCGGTAGTAGTCCGGCGGGCGGATGAGGAAGCCCTGCCGCTCCCCGGTGACGCGGTAGAGCGCGTAGAGCGTGTCGAAGTCGCCCGGCGACTCGGCGGGCCGCACGCTGACGCCCCCCTTGATGGCCTGGCGGATTTTGCGACGCGTGCCCTGGCTCATTGCGGCCAGCAGCGCGTCCTCGCTCTGCGCCAGGTCGAGCGTCAGCGTGTTGCGGAACTGCACCTGCGACGCGCTGAAGCGCCAGCCGCGCGCCCGCAGCAGGTCGAGCGCCCGCTGACCGGCGGGGTCGTCGTGCGGGGGGTGGTCGCGGTCGTCGCTGCCGGGGATGCCCGTCCCGGCGATGATGTCCGGGTCAATCTTCAGCCAGACGGCGCGGCGCTGGCGGGCGAGCATTTCCAGGTGATCCAGCACGGCTTCGAGCAGGGCGGGATCGCGGTAGTCCAGCGCCGGGCCTTTGGGCACGTACATCACGCGCAGCGGCCCCACTCGCCGCGTCAGCACGGACGCGGCAGCGACCGTTGCGCCGGACTCGTCGCGGAAGGCCAGGCGTTCGGGCGTCCAGCCGGTCTCGCCGCGCTTGAACTCGCCCCAATCCCACGTTTGCAGGACGTGCGCGGCGGGCAGGGGGCGCAGCAGGGCGTGCCAGGTGTCGCGGTCGGTGATCGAGGTAACGGTCAGCATAGGGATACTCACTCGGCGCGGCGCAGCAGGCGCACGGCCAGACGGTAGGCGGCGTAGATGGCGGGCCGGTAGACGCGATCCCAGGCCCCCGCGCCGCGCAGCACGTCACCGCCCCAGCCGCGCTTGAAGCGGTAAACGCCCCATAGCCCGTCGGAGCGCGCCTCGAACTGCGCTTCCAATTCCTGCGGCCCGGCGTCGGGCACGCCGTAGAGATCGTAATAGCGCGCGCCGCCCGCCTTCGCCCACTGGATGCCCGCCCACTGTACGCCGTAAGAGGCCATGCGCTGCCGCTCGCGGTCGGACGACGCGCCGTAGAAGTACCAGGCCCACTCGCCCAGCCGGAAGACCATCACCCCGGCCAGGTCTTGTCCGCCGTAGCTACCCAGGATCAGCGCGGCGCGGCCCTCCGGCGCGAACAGGTCATAGGCGCGCTGGTAGTAGTCAGGCGCGTGCACGCCGAACTCGTTGCGGTCGCCCGTCTCGGCCAGCAGCGCGTTGAAGCGGGGCACGTCGTCGCGCGTCCCCTGGCGGATGGCGACCTCGAAGCGGGCGCTCTTGCGGATGTTGCGCCGCGTGCCCTGGTTCATGCGGTCCAGGATCGCCTCCTCGTCCGCGCTGAGATCGAGCACGATGGTGCGCGGCGGCTGGATCGTCTGTGGGCTGGGGCGAAACCCCAGGCGGGCGAAGTCCGCGCCGTCCAGGCCCAACCCTGGCTCGATCTTGAGCAGGATCGCCCCGCGCCGCCGCGCCGCCGCGTCGAGCGCATCCAGCAGCGCGCGCACCTGCGCCGCGTCCGCCCAATTCACCAGCGGGCCGCAGGGGATGTAGGCGAGCGTCCCCAGGCGCAGGGGCAGCGGGCGCAGCAACATCTGCGCGCCAGCGACGAGCGTTCCCGCGTCGTCAGCGAGGGCGACGCGCGCGGGTGTCCAGCCGAAGGCGGCTTTGAGCGCGCCCCAGGCGCTCAGTTGCAGCAGGTGAGCGCGCGGGTGTGCGGCAACAAAGGCGTCCCAGGCAGCAGGGTCAGGGGTGAGCAGGTGTAGAGTCATCGGTCTCCGGTTGGGTACGGTCGGCGCCGGGGCGATTATACCACGTGGCGGCGAGCGTGGCGGAGGCGGAAGTCTCGCCACACCTTGCCGCGAACTGGTTTTGTGTTCGCCGGGCCGTGTGCTAGAATGGTGGCGCGACGCGCTCGAAAATTGCCCATCCCCTGGCTGATTGTTATACTAACGGGCTGTTGTTCACGGCATTTGGCATTTGCGCGCGTGCGGTGCATCCAGATCACACTGGAGGGCGAGCCTGCGATGAGTTTGAACGAGTGGATTTTTATCGGCCTCTTCTTTGCGCTGGGCTGGGCGCTCCCGGCAACCCCCATTGTGTTGGGCAAGATTCTCGCCCCCAAGCGTCCGAATCGAGTCAAGCAGCAGACTTACGAGTGCGGCGTCGAGATGGTCGGCTCGCCGTGGACGCAATTCCGGGCGCAGTACTACATTTTCGCCCTGGTGTTTGTGGTCTTCGATGTCGAGCTGGTCTTTCTGTTCCCCTGGGCGCTGGCATACAACCAGTTAGGGCTGTTCGCCCTGTTCGAGATGACCGTTTTCATCTCCTTGCTGGTTGTCGCGCTCGTGTATACCTGGCGCAAAGGTGCGCTGCGCTGGTCATAACCGGAGAAGTCGGTACGCGGAAGGCGGGCGTACCGACTTTTTGCTGTGCCAACGGCTGTGGTGTTGGCTGAATCTGAGTGACGTTCGCCGGAGATTGTGACCATGACAGGTCTGTTACAGGATATTGGGTTCTCGCGCGATCTGGCAGTGCTCATCGCCAAGGCAGTCGGCGTGATCGTGGTCGCCGTCTTTGGCCTGCTGTGGACGCTGGTGGGCATCTGGCTGGAGCGCAAGTGGGCCGCGCGCTTCCAGGATCGCGTCGGGCCGAACCGGGTTGGCCCCTTCGGGCTGATCCAGACGGTGGCCGACACCGTCAAGATTCTCCTCAAAGAAGACATCATGAACAAGGGCGTGGATCGCTGGGTCTTCAACGCAGCGCCGATCCTGTCGGTGCTGGCCGTGACCCTGATCTGGGCGGTGGTGCCCTTCAGCGCGGCGTGGATCGGCACCGACCTGAACATCGGCGTGCTCTACCTGCTGGCGGTGGGATCGCTAGGCCCGGTGGCGGTGATCATGGCCGGCTGGAGCAGCAACAACAAGTACGCGCTGCTGTCGGCCTTCCGCGCGGTGGCCCAACTGGTCAGCTACGAGGTGCCGATGGTGCTGGCCCTGCTGGTGCCGGTGCTGCTCTCCGGCTCGATGAGCACGCAGGAGATCGTGCGCCAGCAGCAAGTCTGGTATGTGTTCGCCGTGCCGCTGACCGTGCTGATCTTCCTGATCTCCAGCCAGGCGGAAACCGGACGCGGCCCGTTCGACCTGCTCGAAGCGGAGTCCGAGCTAGTGTCCGGCTTTCACATCGAGTATTCGGGCATGAAGTTCGGCATGTTCTACGTGGCCGAGTTCCTGCACGCCTTCACGGTGGGCGTGCTGACGGCGATCCTGTTCCTGGGTGGCTGGAAAGGCCCGTTCGCCGAGGACGTGGCTATCCTGGGCTTCGTTTACTTGCTGATCAAGAGCCTGTTCGCCTACTGGCTGCTGGTTTGGGTGCGCCTGACGCTGCCACGCGTGCGCATTGACCACCTGCTCGATTTCAACTGGAAGTTCCTGGTGCCGGTCGGGCTGGTGAACCTGCTCGTCGTCGCCTTTGTGTGGAAGGTGATCCCTGACACCGACCAGATCAACAGCTTCGGCGACGCGGTGGTGCCCACGCTGGCCCTGCTGCTGGTGAACGTGGCCATGTTCCTGGTCATCGGGGCGTTGCTGGCCGACCGGGGACGCCGCGAGCGGGCGCGCATCCAGGCGCGCGTGGCCGGAACCGATCTGCCGGCTGAGTCGGTGGCCGGTGCAGGCGACTAGGAGGGGCGTGTGGAACTGACAGCGGAGTCCATTGTATTTTTGATCTTGAGCGCGATCACGTTGGGCGGCGGTCTGCTGGTCGTCACGGCGCGCAACCTGTTTCACGCCGGTCTGTACCTGATGGTGGCCTTGCTGGGTGTGGCCGGGCTGTTTGTGCTGCTGTCCGCGCCGTTCCTGGCGGGCGTGCAGGTAGTGGTTTATGTCGGGGCCATCGCCATCCTGATCATCCTGGCGATCATGCTCACACCGAGCGTCACCCAGATTCCGGCCATATTCAACCGGCAGTGGGTGCTCAACCTGGTTCTGGCCGCTTTCTTCTTCGTGCTGCTGGTGTCGGTGGTCTCGCCGATCATGGGCGACCTGGGCGTGGAGAATTGGGGTGCCGACTTCACTGAGAAGAGTCCGGCGAACGTGCCAGCGGACAGCATTGTTAAGCTGGGCAAAGACCTGGTGGACCCGGATAAATATATGCTGCCCTTTGAGGTGGCGTCGGTGCTGCTGATGGCGGCGTTGATCGGGGCGGTGCTGCTGGTCAGCCCCGGCAAGACGAAGGCGGACGAGGGCGGCGAGGATTAGCCGGTCGCGCAGTACGACCGGGGCGAGGGACGAGTATGGTGCCATTGTGGATGTACCTGGTGGTGGCGGCGGCGCTGTTCAGCACGGGCCTGTTTGGAGTGCTCTCGCGGCGCAACGCCATCGCCATCTTGATGAGCATTGAGCTGATGCTGAACGCGGTCAACATTAACCTGGTCGCTTTCTGGCGCTACAACACGCCGCTAGAGCTTAGCGGGCAGGCGTTCGTCGCGTTCGTGTTTGTGGTGGCGGCGGCAGAAGTGGCCGTCGGCCTAGCGCTGATCATCAGCATCTATCGCAAGCGCCAGTCGGTCATTGCCGAAGACGTGAATATGCTCAAGTGGTGATCAGTGGTCAGTGATCGGTTCTCAGTAATCAGTTCCTAGTGATCAGCGTGCCAGCGATGTCAAATCCTGACAACTGAAAACTGATCACCGACAACGAACAGGTAGGAATGGCTTATGGATGTGAACTGGTTTAGCGCCGATTATCTTCCCTGGCTGATCATGCTCTTCCCGCTGCTCAGTTTCCTGGTGATCGTGCTGGGCACCAACCGCAGCGTGATCGTCAGCCAGGCAGTGGCCCTGGCCGGCATCGGCATCGCCTGGCTGCTGAGTATGCTCCTGTTCGTCAAGACGGTGTGGGTCACCGACAAGACGCTGGGGCAGGATGTCTTCGGCAGCCAGCTTGACTGGCTGAAGCTGGGCACGCAGACGTTCCGTGTGGGCGTGCTGGTGGACCCGCTGACGGCCTACATGTTGCTGATGGTGCCGCTGGTCTGCCTGCTGATCTTCATCTATTCGCTGGGCTACATGCGCGGCGACCGCTACAATGCGCGCTTCTTCGCCTACCTGTCGCTCTTCTCCGGGGCGATGCTCACCCTGGTGGTGGCCGATAACTTGCTGCTGCTGTTCGTCGGCTGGGAGGTGATGGGCTTCTGCTCGTACTCGCTGATCGGCTTCTGGTTCCACAAGAAGTCGGCGATGGAGGCGGGCGTCAAGGCGTTCATGACCACGCGCGTGGCCGACGTGCTGATGCTGGTCGGCGTCGGCTACCTGTTCGTCGAGGCGCGCACACTCAACTTCCGCGACATCCTCTACAACGAGGACATGCTGAAGATGCTCGCCGAGAAAGACGCGATCATCTTCGGCGGCAGCGTGGCGGCGCTGGTCAGCATCCTGCTGATCATCGGCACCATCGGCAAGAGCGCGCAGTTCCCGCTGCACACCTGGCTGCCGGACGCGATGGAAGGCCCCACGCCGGTCAGCGCCATGATCCACGCGGCGGCGATGGTTTCCGCTGGCGTGTACATGATCGTGCGCATGTTCCCGCTGCTGAGCGCGGGCGCGGACTTCCACCACTTCGACTACAACACGCCCATGCTGCTGATGGGCATCATCGGCAGCGTGACGGCGCTCGGCGCGGCGGTGCTGGCCCTGGGGCAGAGCGACATCAAGCGCATCCTGGCCTACTCGACGATCAGCCAGCTTGGCTACATGGTGGCTGCGCTGGGCATCGGCGCGTGGGTGGCGGCGGCCTTCCACCTGATCAATCACGCCTTCTTCAAGGCGCTGCTGTTCATGGCTTCCGGCTCGGTCATTCACGCGATGGAGCACGGCGAGCACAACGCGCACGAGCGCGGGCACGGTCACGATCATTACGAGGAGCCGGACGGCCTGATCATGGATTACTGCGCGCCGCCCAACGACGTGCAGCGCATGGGCGGGCTGATCCATCGCATCCCGGTCACGGCGATCACGATGGCGATTGGCGGGCTGTCGCTGGCTGGCTTCCCGCTGATCACAGCGGGCTTCTGGTCGAAGGACGAGATCATCGCCGAGGCGTGGCACGGCATGAGCGAGCACCCGTTCCCGCTGTTCGTGCTGCTGCTGCTGCTCGTGACGGCGGCGCTGACCGCGTTCTACACGGGGCGCATGTGGTTCCTCACCTTCTGGGGCAAGCCGCGCACGCCCGCCGCGCAGTACTCCGGGCTTGGCTCGCTGCGCAAGGGGTGGGTCGTGTGGTGGAACAAGCGCCGCTGGAGCGAGGGCTACAAGCTGGTGCAGGAGCCGATCACGCGGCGCGACAAGCTCTCGGCCAACCAGATGGAGCTGCCGCTGGTGGTGCTGGCCTTCTTCGCCATCACCGCCGGGTTTATCGGCATTCACGCCGACCTGGTGGGCAAGAACCCGCTGCACGACTTCCTGGCCGGGACGCTGCTGGAGCACCCGCTAGCCATCCCGTTCAACGTCGCGCCCATGCTGGTGAGCATGATCCTGGCCGTCGGCGGGCTGGCGCTTGGCTGGTGGGTTTATGGTCGGCGTCCGCTGGCGGCGGGCCAGACCGACCCGACCGAGGCGGCGCTCGGCCCCGGCATCTGGGCGATGCTGCAAAACCGCTTCTACATTGACATCCTCTACCGGCGCTACCTGCTGCGTCCGGCGGAGTGGTTCGCGGTGAACATCGTCATCCAGGCGATTGACAAAGAGACGATTGACGGCGTGCTGGAAACCATCGCCGAGACGTTCATATGGCTGGGCGAAGCCTTCAAGCGCTTCAACACGGTGGTCATTGACGGGACGATTGACGGGCTGTGCGCGTCGCTTTATCGCTTCGCCGGCTGGTTCCGCCAGACGCAGACCGGGCGCGTGCAGCAGTACTTGCTGCTGGCAACGCTGGGCCTGCTGGCGATTGGCACGTTGTTCCTGATCCAGGTGAGATAACGCGGCGTCCTGCCCTGCCGCCCCGCGCCGGGTAACTGGCGCAGCGGGGCGCGGGGCCTGCGCGCGGCGCCGGTGATACTCCGGTGAGAAGGAGAAACACACGCAGATGACTGATGTTCTGCCCCTCGACTTTCTGACCACGATGACCCTGCTGCCGGTGATCGGCGCGGTGGTGGTTTTCATCATCCCGCGAGGGCGCGAGCGCCTGGCGCGCTGGATGGCGCTGATCATCAGCCTGGTGGTGATGGTCATGGCCATCGGCGTCTTCTACGATGTCCAGGCCAACCCGCCCGGCGCTGGCGAATGGGCCTTTGAAGCGCAGGCGGAGTGGTTCCCGCAGATCAACGCCTCGTGGCATGTGGGCGTGGACGGGCTGAGCGCCACCATGGTCCTGCTGACCGGCCTGCTCGTCCCGCTGGCGATCCTGATCTCGTTCGAGATTGAGGAGCGCGTGCAGGCGCACATGGCCCTCTTCCTCTTCCTGGAGACGGGACTGCTCGGCGTCTTTGTGGCGCTGGACATGATGATCTTCTTCGTCTTCTGGGAGATCGGGCTGGTGCCGATGTACTTCCTGATCTACCTGTGGGGCGGCGAGAACCGGCGCTACGCGGCTAACAAGTTCTTCCTGTACACGATGGCCGGGTCGCTGGGCCTGCTGCTGGCGACGCAGCTTGTCGGGCTGACGGTGGAGAGCTTCGACATCCCCTACATGCTGGAGATGTGGCCGCGCTACCTGATGCGCGGGGGCGAGATTCTGGGCGTGGACGTGAGCATCGTCAAGTACTACGCCCTGCTGGGGTTCACCCTCGCCTTCCTGATCAAGATTCCGGCCTGGCCGTTCCACACCTGGCTGCCCGACGCGCACACCGAAGCGCCGACCGCTGGCTCGATGCTGCTGGCGGGCGTGCTGCTTAAGCTGGGCGCGTATGGGTTCCTGCGGCTGGCGATCCCGCTCTTCCCCAAAGAGTGGATCATCGAGCGGCAGTTGTTCAGCCTGAGCTACAACCTGGTGGACATCCTCGGCTTCCTGGCCATGGCGGGCATTGTCCTGGGCGCGCTGGGCGCGTGGGGGCAGAATGACTTCAAGCGGCTGGTCGCCTACTCCTCGGTGAATCACATGGGCTTCGTGGTGCTGGGGCTGGCCGTGGCCGCGCTGATGTACGGCACGGTGTGGGCCGAGGCCAATAACCAGTACGGGCTGCTGGCTGGCGTGGCCGGGGTGGACGGCTACTCGGAGATGACCTCCACTGAGCTTACCGACGCGGTGGAGCAGGTCTATCCGGCGGAGCTGCGCGAGTCCGACCGGCAGGATGCGCGGGTGGCGCTCAACGGCGCGGTGTTGCAGATGTTCAATCACGGGCTGAGCAGCGCGGGCATGTTCTTGCTGGCCGGGGCGATCTATCACAAGGCACACACGCGCGACCTGCGTCGCTTCGGTGGGCTGTGGCCGCTGGTGCCGGTGTATGGGGCGGCGCTCATCTTCGTGAGCATGGCCTCGCTGGGCCTGCCGGGGCTGAACGGCTTTGTGGGCGAGTTTCTGGTCGTGTCGGGGTCGTTCAAGGCGTACCCGGTGTATGTGCTGCTGAGCATGGCCGGGCTGCTGGTGACGGGCATCTACATCCTGAAGGCGATTCAGAAGCTGCTGCACGGCCCGCTGAACGAGGAGTGGGCCGAGTACCATCGCACGCGGCACTCACTGGAGATCGGGCGGCGCGAGGTGATCGCGCTGGCACCGCTGATGGCGCTGATGCTGATCACCGGTCTGTATCCGAACTGGGTCTTGCAGGTGATCAACAACGGCGTGATCCGCTTCCTGGGCGGGTAGCCGCCGGGCGATCTTGCGCTCGGCCAAGACGATCTATGTCGCGCGATCTGGCGTATCTGCTTGACAGCATGACGACCTGGGGGCGTATGGCAATATGCCCCTACGAGGGCGCAGCAGAGCAGCGCCCCTACCAAACCGGCGTTCTGGCGATTCGCCACCTGACGTGGACGCGGACACCTAGACTCTCCTGCACGCATAGGAGGCTTATGCATGGTCATTACGTTTAGCGGTGTGTTGACGGGCATCTTCCTGACGCCGGTCATCGGCGCGGTGATCATTCTGCTGCTCAAGAAGGAAGCCAAAGAGCAGGCGCGGATCATCGCGGCCACGTGCACCGGCATTGCCCTGCTGCTGGCGCTCTTTGTCTTCTTCGGCTACAGCGTGGACGACGCCAATGCCATCAACGGCGACGGCGGGACGTACTTCGCCTTCGAGGATCACGTCAAGTGGATCGAGTCGGTGGGCATCTCGTGGCACCTGGGGGTGGACGGGATCAGCGCGCCGATGGTGCTGCTGACGGCGCTGGCTGGCTTCACCGGCGTGCTCATCTCGTGGGGCATCGAAGACCGCACGCGCGAGTTCATGGCCTTCTTCCTGCTGCTGGTGGCCGGTGTCTTCGGCGTGTTCATGGCCGTTGACCTGTTCGTGCTGTTCTTCTTCTACGAGCTAGCCATCTTCCCCATGTACTTCCTGATCGTCATCTGGGGGTGGGTGCAGACGCGCCAGTACGCGGCCATGAAGCTGACGCTGTACATCCTGATCGGGTCGGTGGTGGCGCTGATCGGCATCATCGCTCTGTACTTCAAGGCGGGCGAGGCGACGGGCGTCTACAGCTTCGACTTCGTGGACTTGCACGCGGCGACGAAGGCGGGTGTCTTCGATACGCCGTTCTCGTCGGCGTGGTCGGCGGCGACGACGGCCAAGTTGTGGTTCCCGTTGGTCTTCCTCGGCTTCGGTGTGCTGGCGGGCGTGTGGCCATTCCACAACTGGTCGCCGGACGGCCACGTGGCCGCGCCGACCGCCGTCTCGATGATCCATGCGGGCGTGCTGATGAAGCTGGGCGCGTTCGCCGCGCTGCGCGTCGGTGTGCAGTTGATGCCCGCAGGCGCGCGCGTGCACCTGCCCTGGATCATCTTCCTGACGCTGATCAACGTGGTCTATGGCGCGCTGATCGCCATGCGCCAGCGCGATTTCAAGTATGTCATCGGCTTCTCGTCGGTCAGCCACATGGGGCTGGTGAGCATGGGCTTCGCCACCATGAACCTGAAGGGCATGACCGGCGCGGGCCTGCAAATGTTCTCGCACGGCATCATGACGGCTCTCTTCTTTGCCTGCGTGGGCATGGTCTATGACCGCGCCCACACGCGGGACATCCCCAGCCTGGGCGGGTTCGTGCAGAAATTGCCCTGGGTGGCGGTGGCTTTCATCGTCGGCGGCTTCGTCAGCATGGGGATGCCCGGCCTGAGCGGGTTCGTCGCCGAGTTCCCGATCTTCCTGGGTCTGTGGGATGGCCCGGCCTTCGCCCCGGACCCGAACTGGCTGACGGGCACGTTCGACTACTACGGGCTGATCGCGGTGATCGCGGCGCTGGGCATCATCGTCACGGCGGCTTACGTGCTGCGCGTCGTGGGGCAGGTCTTCTTCGGCGAGTTCAACGCCGAGCGCTTCCCGCACGTCTCGGCGATCACCGTCTTGGACAAGGTTGCGCTGCTCATCCTCGTCTTCTGGCTGGTCTTGCTCGGCGTCTATCCCCGCTTGATGGCGCCGATGATCGAGTCCGGCGTCAGGCCGATTGTTTCAATGTTGGGAGGCTGACTTGGACTTCTCGACGGACGCCCAGGCGAGCGTAATCGCTATCTTACCCGAAATCCTGATGGTGGCGCTGGCCGTGCTCGTGCTGATCCTCGACCTGATCTGGCGGCGGACGCAGCGCGACGGCATTGGTTACGTGGCTGGCTTCGGCCTGCTAGGGATCGCGGCGATTGTCTTTCTGGTGGGCATCCCCCCGCAGAGCGGGGAGCTGAGCGACCAGCTTGTGCTCGGTGGGATGGTGCGCCACGACGACATGGCCCAGATTTTCCGGGTGATGGTGCTTTTGGCTGGCGGCATCGGCGCGCTGATCACGATGGGCATCCCCAAGCTGCGCGCGCGGGGTGACTTCTACGCCATCCTGATCGTGTCCATCATCGGGGCCAGCCTGGCCAGCGCCGCCGCTGACCTGATCATGGTCTTCCTGGCGCTGGAGACGCTCTCGATCACGCTGTACGTGCTGGCGGGCTACCTGCGCGATGATGATGCCAGCACCGAAGCGGGCCTCAAGTACTTTCTGTTCGGCGCGTTCGCCTCGGCGATGGCGCTCTACGGCCTGTCGCTGGTCTATGGGCTGACTGGCAAGACGAACATCTACGAGCTAGGCCGCCTGGTGGCGACCAACGGCCTCAACGAGCCGCCGGTGATCGTGGCGCTGGGGCTGGTCATGGTCGGCTTCGCCTTCAAGATCAGCGCCGTGCCGTTCCACTTCTGGACGCCGGATGTCTATGAGGGCGCGCCCACGTCCATCACCGCCGTGCTGAGCACGGCCAGCAAAGCGGCCAGCATGGGGCTGCTGCTGCGCTTCTTGCTGGCGGTCTTCCCGCCCGCCGAATTGCTCGGCGCTGCGGAGTCGGTCGCCGATTACAGCGGCCTGTGGGTGCAGCTTGCCGTGGTGCTGTCGGTCGTCTCGATGACGCTGGGCAACCTGCTGGCCCTGGTGCAGACGAACATCAAGCGCCTGCTGGCCTACTCGACCATTGCCCATGCCGGATATGTGCTGATGGGCGTGGCGGCCATCTCCACCGACAAGAGCGGCGACGGCGTGGCGGCGGTGGCCTTCTACATGTTCATGTACGTGCTGTCGAATATGCTGGCCTTCGGGGTGGTCATCCTCTTCACCAGGGCGACCGGCAGCGAGCAGATTCGCGACCTGGCAGGCTTCAGCCGGCGTAGCCCCTGGCTGGGGCTGGCGATGACGCTGGCCCTGCTCAGTCTGGGGGGCATTCCTCCGGCGGCGGGCTTCGTCGGCAAGTTCCTGCTCTTCCGCGCGGCAGTTGATGCCGGGCTGGTCTGGCTGGCGCTGGTCGGCGTGGCGAACGTGATCGTCGGCCTGTACTACTACCTGATGATCGTCAGGGTCATGTACATGGAAGAAAGCCCGTCCGACGAGCCGGTGCCGGTAGACCTGCCTTTCAAGTGGGCGCTGGCCATTTCGGCGGCGGGCGTGCTGCTCTTCGGCACGATCCTGGTCACGCCGCTGCTCAACTGGGCGACGGACGCGGCGCACGCGCTGTACGTGCTGCTGTAGCGAGACTCGGTGCTGAGCTGGTGAGGGCGATCCGCAGGGAAGGGATCGCCCTTTTCGTTGGGCGTGCGGTAGAATGGGGCAGAAGCGCATCCGCGAAAGGGATGGCGCTCTGTTCTATCTGTGTGCGCCAAGTTCGGGCTAACGCCCCTCCCCCTGGCCCCCTCCCCGGCAAAGCCAGGGAGGGGGAAAGTGCCATGCTAGCCGGTCAGAGTCTCCCTCTTTAGCTTGGCCGGAGAGGGGGATTGAGGGGGAGAGGCATGCGCCAGAGCAGCGCCCCTACGATATCGAGGGCGGCCAGCAGGGGAGGCAGGATCGGGTGAGCGACACCATCTTGGTCACCGGAGCTTCGCGACGCGTGGGCGGCGAGGTCGTGCGGCGGCTGGCCGGGCGCGGGGCGCGCGTCCGGGCGGCGGTGGACGATGTGAGCGCGGCGCGCCCCCCGGACTGGGGAGGCGTCGAGATCGCCGCCTTCGACTATGGCGATCCGGCGACGTACCCGGCGGTGTTCGACGGGGCGGACCGGCTGCTGCTGGTCATGCCGCCCGGTGACTTCGAGTCGCAGGAGGGGCAGATCGCCCGCCTGATTGCCTACGCGCGCCAGGCCGGGGTGGAGCACATCGTCTTCATTTCGGCGATGGGCACGGACAAGATTTACCTTTCCTCGCAGTGGTTGGTCGAGCAGTACCTCATGCAGTCCGGCGTGGACTACACTATCCTGCGCTCCGGCTGGTTTTTCCAGAACTACGCCACCGATGACTCGCTGCGCGAGGGCATCCGGCGGGGGGTGCTGCGCCTGCCACTGGGCGAGGCGAAGGTCAGCAGCGTGGACTTGCGCGACGTGGCCGAGGTAGCCGTTGTCGCGCTGACCGGCGACGGGCACCGCAACCGGGTCTATTCGCTGGGCGAGCACCTGCTCAGCGCGCGCGAGCAGGCGGCGCTGCTGACCAAAGTGTTGGGCCGCCCGGTCGTCTACGAGCCGATCAGCGATCACGAGGCGGCGCAGGCGTGGCGCGCCGCCGGGGTGGATCGCCAGGTAGCCAAGTGGTGGCGCATCGTCTACCAGCTTATGCGCCAGGGGGCGTATTCCTCGACCGCCCCCGACGTGTCGCGCGTGCTAGGCCGCCCCTCGATCCCCTTCAAGCAGTTCGCACAGGATTACGCGCATGTCTGGCGGGCGGATGAGTAGTGCCGCTCAGCGCGGCGAGCGGTGATGATCGCCACGCGACGCGCCCGCTGATCAGGAGTAGGCTGTTGGGTAGTGCTGGAGAGAGGACATCCCACAATGGCCGAGCCGAAGAAGTACCCCTGCGAGACGTGCGGAATGCGCCGCCGCGCCGAAGCAAATCCCAACAAGTGGTGGGCGCGCCTGTGGCGCTGGCATACCGGCTGGTGCCCCGGCTGGAAGGCGTACCAGCGCCATCTGAACGAGACCAAGTAGGGACGCGAGGAATTGGAGGACTTCGGAAGTCCGCGCGACTTCCGAAGTCTTCTTGTTAGTGGGTCTTCACCAGTTGCCCAGGCCCGGATGGGCGGGGCTGACGAACTGCGCGCCGTGAACGCCGCCGCACGGATAGTTCTGCACGACCTGGATGACCGCGAACTGGCCCCAGATCGCCTGGCCGATCAGGACACCCGCGCTTGTATACCACGCCCCGCCCATGAGGACTGCATCGGCGGGCACGGCGATGACCTTGTAGAACTCAGTCCAGTGGCAGGTTCTGCCGTCCTGCTCATAGGTATCCCTCTCGTGGTTCGTCTCCCACGCGCCCGATCCCTGGTAAGTGGCGAACCCGTAGTGACGATCCAGCAGGCCGTCGCTGTCACAGTCCTGGTTGGAGATCCAGGCGTCGTTCCACTTCATGACGAGGTCAATGGTGCGGTACGGCCAATACCATGTTGACGCCGCGCCGGGATTGGCGGCCAGGTAGGAGGCATCGTCGCCCGTGTAGGGCGGGAAGCCGTCAGCGCCGAGGTACACGTTGGCTAAGAATCCGTTGAACTGGTGCGCCTGGTAGTTGTAGCCGAAGATGTCGTAGCCGGGCTGCATGGGCTGCCCGGCGAGGTAGTGCCCTGTCCAATAGGTGAGCACGCCGTCCTGAATGCGGGTGCAGCTCTTGTCCTTGCCGTTCGCGTGCACGGGTGTTGACGCGAGCAGCAGGATCAACACTGCCGCCAGAAGCCCTAGCTTTCTCATGGGACCCTCCGTGTCGCTTCTCAGACTGTTTTTGTGGAGAAGGACGAGATACTAAGGGGTGCTTGCCGACCCCCACCCGTGCTCTTATCTTAGCACGAATTTCGCAGGCCGGATGTGGCGGGAAGGGGCAGAGCCGATGGGCATGGCCCACAGCGGGGTTCCCTTTGAGAAGGTCACACGGCGAAAAATAGAAACATTTTTGAACAGGTATTTTTGACAATTTCGGGTGACTTTGCTAGGCTTGTGCGAGAAGGCACATGCCGCCACAATAGACTTGGGAGCCGGGGGCAAGTGCGGCACGCGGCCCTCACCTCCCCCTAGACGCGCAGCAGGAAATCGCCCACCATGTCGCTTCAGCGCGCGCCCCGACTCGCCAGCCCATCGGCATTCGCGGCAACAGTCGGGGAACCTGGCTTGTCGGCATTGGTGCTGGTATCGCTGGCAGCCGGGGCGGGCCTGCTGCTCGATTTCCTGGTGACGGGACTGCACCCAGTTTTCAGCGTGGGGCTGCTGCTGGCGAGCATTCCGGTGGCCCATGCCTGGGCGCTACGCAGGACGCTGCGCATGAATCCGAAGCTGACCCCCGATTACGCGCGTAACATGGCGCTGGTTGGCGTCGCCGGGCAGGCGGGCTGCCTGACGGTGATGATTATCTTCCTGGCGCTTTTTGCAGGGATGTTCCTGGACTCCAGACTGGATACACACCCCGTCCTCACTATTGGTCTCGTGTTGCTCAGTGTTCCGGTGAGTCTGTACGCGATGATCCGGCTGATGCTCTCGTCACTGGCGGCGATCAAGACGGAGACGCCTGACGCGGCGACAACGCCCGGTGCGGCAGACCATGCCATGACGAAGGAGAACGGCTCTTGAAAGGAGTTCTGATACTCTTAGGCATCATTGCCTTCAGCGTCGTCTTCTGTGGCGTCATTCCCTTTGTGGTCATGCCGGGGGCTGGCGTGGCGGTGGCGCTGCCCGCCATCATGGTCCCCGGCGAAGTCGTGTGGAACGACTTCCTGGGCATCAGCGGCCTGACGATCACCAACACGATCATCGGCACGCTGGTCGCGGATGTGCTTGTGCTGTGGTTCGCGCTGGCGGCTACGCGCAATATGAAGCTGGTGCCCGGTCGCCTGCAAGGGCTGTTCGAGGTGGTGACGGACGCGCTGTGGAGCCTGGCTAAGTCTACGGCTGGCAAGAACGCGCGCCCCATCTTCCCGCTGATGGCTACGATCTTCCTCTTCCTCCTGGTCGCCAACTGGGTCAAGCTGATGCCCGGCGTAGAGAGCGTCGGGCTGATGCACTGCGCGGCGGAGGGGGTCAACGGCTACGACAAGGACGGCATCCTGCTGCGCGTGGACAAGGCGATGGATACCGGCATCCGCGCCACGCAGGAGAACTACGACGCCTGCCATCACAAGGGCGAGCACACCGATCCGGCGCACGATGCCGCCCAGAGCGCGGTCTTGCTGGCTGCGGCGCAGGAGCTGGGCGTTGAGTCGATCTCGCTGCGTAATGATGTGGGCAATGCGCGCAGCGTGGCTGAATACGTGACCGAGCAGGGTGGCAATGTGGATGCGGTCATTGCAGCGGCAACGCTGGCTGTGGAGGAAGCGCCTCCCGCCGAAGGCGAGGCCGCCGAGAGCGCGCACGCCGCCGAAGCGAAAACTCCCGCCGAGCTAGTAGCGGAGGTGGTGCACGAGCCGTATTACCGCGACGACCTCTACGCGGTCACGCCGTTCGTGCGCGGCGCGGCGACCGATCTCAACCTGACGCTGGGGCTGGGTCTGCTGGCGGTCGTAGCCATCCAGTACTTCGGCGTGCGCGCGAATGGGCCGCGCTACTTCGCCAAGTTCTTCAACACGCCGGCCCTGGAGAACATGGGCAAGCACCCGATGGGCGCGATGGATTTCATCGTCGGGCTGCTGGAGCTTATCTCGGAGCTGGCAAAAGTCCTCTCGTTCGGCTTCCGTCTTTTTGGCAACCTGTTCGCGGGTGGCATCCTGCTCATCGTGATGTCGTTCCTGCTGGCCATGCTGGTGCCGGCGGGCGTGTACGGGCTGGAGCTATTCATCGGGCTGATCCAGGCGTTTGTGTTCGCCATGCTGCTGCTGGTCTTCAGCGCGATTGCGATGCAGGGGCATGGCGATGAGCAGCACTAAACGCGGGCAATCGGGTATCACTGAGCCGGGCATACCTTGTCTAGACTGACCAAGATCAGGAGGAATTCATGGAAGTAGATGCTGCAAAGGCTATCGGCGCCGGTCTGGCGATGATCGGTGTGATCGGGCCGGGCTTTGGTATCGGGCTGCTCGTTCAGGGCGCTCTGAACGCGATCGGACGCAACCCGGACGCCTCCGGGCAGATCACCACTAACATGATCCTGGGTATCGCGTTTGCCGAAGCTGTCGCGATCTATGCACTGGTTGTGTCCCTGATCATCCTGTTCGTGCTGTAGTCGCGGTCCGGGAGGAGTTCGGTGGACGCATTAGGCATTAATCTGGGGTTTCTCATAGCGCAGCTTGTCAACTTCGGCCTCATCTTCCTGCTGCTGGCCAAAGTTGTCTGGCCGCGCGTGCTGAAGATGCTCGACGAGCGCTCCGAGCGCATCGCCAAGGGGCTGGGCGATGCCCGCGCCGCCGAAGAGGCGCGCGAGAACGCCGAGCGCGAGCGCGATAAGCTGCTCACCCAAGCCCGCGCCGAAGGGCAGAAATTGATTGACGAAGCTCGCCAGCGCGGTGAGGAGCAGGTCAAGCAGTTCGTGCGCGAGGCGCAGGGTGACGCCGACGCCATCCGCAACCAGGCGCGCATCCAGGCCGAGGAAGAGCGCAACCGCATCCTGGCCGAGACGCGGGGCGAGATCGTTACCCTGGCGATGGCCGCCACTGAGCGGCTGATCGGTGACTCGCTGGACGAGAAGCGCCAGAAAGCGATCATCAAGAAGTTCTTCGCGGGCGTCCCCGCCGAGGCGAAGGGGCTGGGCAGCGATGTGGTCGTGGTGAGCGCAGTGCCGCTCGCCGACGATGAGAAGGCCGAAATTGTCAAGATCACCGGGGCGAAGAAAGTGGACTATCGCGTTGATCCCGGCATCCTGGGTGGCCTGATCCTGCGCGCTGGCGACAAGGTGGTGGATGGCAGCGTGCGCGGCGACCTCAGCGCGCTTTCGATGCAGATGCGCTAGGCATGTCAACCTCGCAGCATCCCAGCGCCAGGCGAGCGTCACAGCCTGGCGTTTTGCATTGGGGGCGGCCCTGCGGCGCGGTTCTGTCTGTTCGCGGGCGGATCGGCTAGAATAGGGCGCACCAAGTACCAGTACTGCATACACTGAACGGAGCGCCCTCATGTTGTTCAACGAGCTACTCGCCGCGTGGCCGGACGTGATCGCTCGCCCAGCCCGCGACGCGCCGATCACCGCGCCGATCACCGAGAACGCTGCACACGTCCAGCCGGGCGGAGTCTTCCTGGCGCGGCGCGGGGCGGCGGCGGATGGGCATGACCTGATCGCCGAGGCAGTGGCGCACGGTGCGGCGGCGGTCGTCGGCGAGCGCCCGCCAGGAGCGGTCGCCTGTCCAGTGCCCTACGCCCAGGTTGCAGATGGGCAGGCGGCGCTTGGCCCGCTGGCCTCGGCCTACTACGGCCACCCGTCACACAAGCTGGTGGTGATCGGCGTCACCGGCACCGACGGCAAAACCACGACCGCCACGCTGATCCACAGTATTCTGGAGGCGGCGGGCGTCCGCGCTGGACTGATCTCGACGGTGAGCGCGGTGATCGGTGACGAGGCGCTGGACACCGGACTGCACGTCACCACGCCGGGCGCGGACGAAGTGCAGATGTACCTGGCGCGCATGGTCGCTGCCGGGCTGACGCACACCGTGCTGGAAGCGACCTCGCACGGGCTGGCCCAGGGGCGTGTGGGCGGAGTCGCCTTCGACGCCGCCGTGCTGACCAACGTCACCCACGAGCACCTGGACTTTCACGGCACGTGGGAGCAGTACCGCGACGACAAAGCGCGGCTGTTCCGCCTGGCCGCTTCCTCGCCGCGCAAGCCGGGCGTGCCGAAGGTCGCCGTGATCAACGCCGACGATCCGAGCGCGGACGTGTTCCGCGAGCGGGCGCAGGGCGTGGATCGCGCGCTGACCTATGCGCTCGACGCGCCGGCGGACTTTCGCGCGGAGAATGTGGCCTTCGCCCCGGACGCCACCCGCCTGATCGTCGCCGGGCCGGACGGGCTGCATGTGCCGGTCGAGTCGGCGCTGGTCGGGCCGTTCAACGTGGCGAATCTGCTTGCTGCCGCTGCTGCTGCCTTCGCCGTCCTGCCGGACGCGGCAACCTTCCGCGCTGCGCTGGTGGCGGGGGTGCGTGACATGCCCCCGATTCCGGGGCGGATGGAGCGCATTAACGAGGGGCAGGACTTCCTGGCGATTGTGGATTTTGCGCACACGCCCAATGCGATGCGCCGCGCGCTCGAAGCCGCGCGGACGATGATCGCACCGGATCGCCGGGTGATCGCCGTCTTCGGCAGCGCCGGGCTGCGCGACCGCGCCAAGCGGCGCATGATGGCCGAGATCGGGGCGCGGCTGGCCGACCGGGTGGTGCTCACCGCCGAAGACCCGCGCACCGAGTCCCTGGACGCGATTCTGGCGGAGATGGCCGAGGGCTGCCGGAGCCAGGGCGGGCGCGAGGGTGAGACGTTCTGGCGCGTGCCGGATCGAGGGCAGGCGGTTGCCTTTGGCTGCGAATTGGCCCGGCCCGGCGACCTGGTCGTCGCCTGTGGCAAGGGGCACGAGCAGAGCATGTGCTTCGGGACGGTGGAGTACGCGTGGGACGACCGGGCGGCCATGCGCGCGGCGCTGCGCGGATCGCCGCTGCTCACGCTGCCGACGGCGGACGTGTGATCGTGCGGGGATGTGTTTTGCATAGGGGCAAGGACATCTGAACCGCTGAGACGCAGAGGACGCAGAGAAGGACTACGAAGTCTCTTTGCTTCTCTCCGCGCTCTCTGCGCCTCGGCGGTGGAGTTCTGCGCCCAAATGCTCGTGCGGGTTAGTGAAGCCTCGTTCGTGCCCGCGAGGGCTGAGCAGGTTAGTGGAGGCTCACATGGACTGGGCACCTTACCAGAAGCTGGCGGCGCGGTTCGATGCGCTGCCCAATGGCTTTCCTCCCACGGAGGACGGGATCGAGCTGCGCCTGCTGGCGAAACTGTACACGCCGGAGCAGGCGGCGCTAACCGCCGAGCTGCGCCTGACCAGGGAGACGCCCGCTCAGGTCGCCGCGCGCACCGGCACTGAGCCGGAGGCAACTGCCCAGGCGCTGGCGGAGATGGCCGGGCAGGGGCTGATCAGCAGAGGACGTGAGGGCGACGAGGCAGTCTACGGGCTGCTGCCGTTCGTCGTGGGCGTCTACGAGAATCGGGTGCCTGACATGGACGCGGAGGCGGCGCGCCTGTTCGACGAGTACTACCGCCTGACGTTTGCGCAGGCGGTCGCCATCGAGCCGCAATATCACCGCGTGATCCCGGTGCACGAGAGCGTCCCCTTTCATGTGGAGATTCACCCCTACGAGAGCGTGGCGGACATCATAGACTCCGCCCAGGCATGGGGCGTGGTACCGTGCGTCTGCCGCCAGCAGAAGGCGCTGGCCGGCGAGCCATGCGAGCATCCGCTAGAAGTGTGTATGCCGATCAGCCAGACGCCGGGCGCATTTGACGGAAGCGTGCGCGTTCGCGCGCTGACCCGCGACGAGGCGCTGGCGACACTGCGCCAGGCGGCTGACGCCGGGCTGGTGCACACGGTGGGCAACTACCGCGCCGGGCTGTCGTACATATGCAATTGCTGCGCGTGCGCCTGCGGGATTCTGCGGGCGGTGCGCGAGGCCGGTCTGCCGGCAGCGGCGGCGCGCTCGCCGTTCGCCAGCCAGGTGGACGCGGCGCGCTGCACGGGCTGCGAAACGTGCGCGTCCTACTGTCAGTTTGGGGCGCTGGCGCTCAACGATGCGGGGCTGGCCCATGTTGACCCGATGCGCTGTGTGGGCTGCGGGCTGTGCGTGGTACACTGCCCGGAAGACGCGCTGAGCCTGGCCCGCCGCCCGGCGGACGCTATCCGCCCGGTGCCGCTCACGATAGACGACTGGCGCGTTGAGCGCGCAGCGGCGCGCGGCCTGAAGCTGGAGGATGTGCTGTAGGCCCGAACGGCGCGCGGGTGAAAAAAGACTTGTTGTACACATCGAAGGGATCATGCATGAGCAGAATCTATCTGATTCACGGGGATGACCGGCTTGTGCCGATGGATGAACAGGGGTATATCTCCGAAGATCGCCTTCAAGAGCTATTGGCCCGCTATCCCGATCTGCTGGCTGGCGATCAGCCTAGCAGTGAGTCGCCGCGCAGATGGCTTCTGATTTCGCGCGAAGTTGGCGTGCCTGACGAACAGGACGGCCCGGATCGTTGGGCTTTGGATCACCTGTTTCTGGATCAGGAGGCCATCCCCACCCTGATTGAGGTCAAGCGCAGTTCGGACACGCGCATCCGGCGCGAAGTGGTCGGCCAGATGCTCGACTACGCCGCAAACGCGGCCATCTATTGGCCGATCGAGCGCATTCGCCGAGAGTTCGAAGAGCGCCATGCCAATCACACTGACCTGATAGCGCAACTGCTTGGGTCGGACGCCGACGAAGACCTGTTCTGGCGGCAGGTAGAAGATAACCTGCGGGCCAGGAAGATGCGGCTGTTCTTCGTGGCCGATGAGATTCCGCGCGAACTGCGCCGGATCATCGAGTTCCTCAACGATGAGATGGACTCCGTGCAGGTGCTTGGCCTGGAGGTCAGGCAATACGTCGGCGAAGGGGTGCGCTCGCTTGTCCCGCGCGTAGTGGGTCAGACCGCCGCCGCTCAACAGGCGAAGTCCGCGCAGGCGACGCACCAATGGGACGAGGAGACCTTCTTCGTGGAGCTAGAGCGCCGCCGGGGTGCGGATGAGACTGCGGCGGTGAGGGGACTCCTGAACTGGGTAAGGGACAAGAAACTCTCTGTTGAATGGGGCAAAGGCAGCGTGTACGGATCGTTCTTCCCGGCGTTTGATCATAAGGGCAAGAGGCATTCTCCCGTCGTTGTGTGGACCAACGGATATCTTGAGATCCGCTTCGACAATATGAGTTCTCGTCCACCGTTTGACCGTGAGGAGAAGCGCCGCGAGTTTGCGCGGCTACTGAGTGCCATTCCAGGGATCGAGTTCGCGGCAGACAGGGTAGAAGGTCATCCGAATTTCCGGCTGTCACCCCTGACCGAAGCTGACGACCTTGCCCGGCTCCTGTCCGCCCTCGACTGGTTTGTTGAAGAAGTGAAGAAGTCGTAAGCACACCTAAGGAGAGAGGATGCCCGACAATCGCTCGCTGAACGTGCAGCGCTTCTGCGCCGAACAAGGCGCTGACTGTGTGTACATTCTGACGGCCATCCAGCCGTTCACCGTCAGCCAGAATCGCTGCTTGCTGGTTGTCAGCGGCCATGACGCCCAGTTGGTGTGCTGCAATAGCTGCACGCCGCGCACCTCGCTGGCCCAGGGCAGTATGCGTGACGTGGAGCCGGAGACGCTCGACCGCTTTCTGCGCGATCTCGAAGGCGCGGCAGGGGCCTGGGAAGCGGACGCCGTCCCGCCCAACGTCTATGATGGGCTGACGATCACCGTTGAGCGAGCCACTGCCGACAGCTACGAGCGCGTGCGCGTGGTGGACGCAGTACCCGGCGGGCCGCACGCGCGCCTGCTGGCTGCCTGGGCGGACGCGTTCCCGGAGGCGTGGCGCATCGTCCGCTAGCGCCCGCTGGCCGTCAGTGTGGCGTGGGGTGTCCATCCGGCGTTCGCGCCGGGGTGTGTGCTATGCTAAGGTGTGGGGGGTGTATGGGCATACGCCCCTGCGGGCGTGACCGCGAGCGGGCGCAGCAGAGCGGCCAGGCGGTTTCATATTAGGGTAAGGCATCAAGCTCCTGCCTTGAGCAGCGCCCCGCCTTGAACAGGACGCCGCGCCCGGTTAGAATCAGCCATGCGCCCAGGTGAGGGGGGTATGCTCGATCTGGGAATCGTCATCGTCAACTGGAACACGCGCGACCTGCTGCGCGAGTGCCTGCGCTCGGTGCAGGCGTCGCAGGGCGATTTCGCCTACCGTGTGATTGTGGTGGACAACGCCTCGTCCGACGGCAGCGCGGACATGGTGCGCGTTGAGTTTCCGGACGTGGCGCTGATCGCCAGCGCCGAGAATGAGGGCTATCCCCGCGCCAACAATCATGGCCTGCGCGCGCTGGGGTTCGCGCGGGGCTGCGCCGATGAGGACGCGCCGCGCTACGCTCTGGCGCTCAACCCGGACACGGTGCTGCCGCCGGGGGCGCTGGGCGACATGCTCGCCTATATGGACGCCGACGCGACGATTGGCGTCGCCGGGCCGAAGCTGGTGTTGCCCGATGGCTCGCTCGACCTGGCCTGCCGCCGCAGCTTTCCGACGCCGGAGATCAGCTTCTACCGTATGGTGGGGTTGTCGAAGCTGTTCCCGCGCAGCCGCCGCTTCGGACGGTATAATCTGACCTACCTCGACCCGGATGTGGAGACCGAGGTAGACTCGGTGGTGGGAGCGTTCATGCTGGTGCGCCGGGCGGCGATCCAGCAGGTGGGGCTGTTCGACGAAACGTTCTTTATGTATGGAGAAGACCTGGATTGGGCGTTCCGAATCAAGCAAGCGGGCTGGAAGGTGATGTACAACCCGCGCGTGACGGTGACCCACGTCAAACGGGCGGCGAGCCGCCAGTCGCGGCGGGCGCAACGGGAGTTCTACCGGGCGATGCTGCTGTTCTACCGCAAGCATTACCGGCAGACGACCCCCTGGTGGCTGCACAGCCTGATTCTGCTGGGGCTGGCGCTGAAAGGCGGTCGCCCGTTGTGGCGCGAGCTGTGGCACCCCAGCGCTTTCGGGTGAGCCAGGCGGTAGACCGCCGGGTGCGCGGGCTGCTGCGCACGCTCCTGGTTGTTAGCGACCTGGCCATGCTGGTGCTGGCCTTTGCGCTTGGCTATGTGCTGCGCGCCCGGCTGCCCCTGCCTGCTGTGCCGGTCAATCCCCCGCCGTTCAGCAACTACATGCCGATGCTCGTCGTCCACGTGGCGATGACGATGATCGTCTTCTACTTCGCGCGCATGTACCACCAGCGCCGCGCCGCCAGCCGCTTCGACGAAGCCTATGCCATCGCCCAAAACGTCTCGATTGGCACGCTGCTGGCGGTGGCCTTCGAATCGCTGGCCTTCAAGAACAGCGCGCTGGAGCTGGACTACCCGCGCGGCGTGGTCGTCTACGCCTGGCTGCTGGGTATTGTGTTGGTGGTGATGGGGCG
This sequence comes from Aggregatilineaceae bacterium, assembly GCA_040767545.1. Taxonomy (GTDB): domain Bacteria; phylum Chloroflexota; class Anaerolineae; order Aggregatilineales; family Aggregatilineaceae; genus UBA2029. The sequence continues at coordinate 55,965 of JAXGOK010000016.1, forward strand.
TATGTTCTATCGCCAGCTAACCGTGCGCCTGCGCGACTTCGGCATTGGCCGCGAGAACGTGCTGCTGGTCGGCTCCGGCGAAGTGGCGCGCACCATCGCCGAGAAGATTCGCTGGTCGCCCACGCTGGGGCTGAACATCGTCGGCGCGGTCAACGGTGAGGCGGTGAGCGCGGTGGGCGAGGTGCCGATCATTGGCACGACGGCGGAGCTACCGGAGATCATTGACCAGTACGAAGTGGACGAGGTGATCATCGCCCTGCCCGAAGCATCGCGGCACGAGCTGGTGCAGTTGGTCAGCAAGTGCCAGCGCGGGAAGGTGGACATCAAGGTATACCCGGACATCTTCGCTTATATGGCCGGCGGGCTGACCGTTGACGATCTGAATGGGATGCCACTGCTTTCGGTGCGCGATGTGGCCCTGCGCGGCTGGAAGCTGAGCCTGAAGCGGGCGATAGACACGGTGGGGGCGTTCGCCGGGCTGGTGGCGCTCAGCCCGTTCATGACGCTGACGGCCATCCTGATCAAGCTGGAGTCGCCGGGGCCGGTCTTCTTTTGCCAGGAGCGCATGGGCCTGGACGGGCACCCCTTCCCGATGATCAAGTTCCGCTCGATGCGCGCCGACGCTGAGAAGCATGGGCCGGGCTGGACGACGGAGGACGACCCGCGCGTGACGCGCATGGGGCGCTTCATGCGCCGCACCAACTGGGACGAGATTCCGCAGCTTATCAACGTGTTCTGGGGGCACATGAGCCTGGTGGGGCCGCGCCCGGAGCAGCCGTATTACGTGCAGAGATTTCGCGAGTACATCCCGCGCTACATGGAGCGTCACCGCGAGAAGGCGGGCATGACCGGCTGGGCGCAGGTCAACGGGCTGCGCGGCGACACGTCCATCCTGGAGCGCACCAAGTACGACCTGTGGTACGTCGAAAACTGGTCGCTCTGGCTGGATATCAAGATCGTGCTGCGCACCATGATCCAGACAGTCTTCGGGCGCAATCGGAATGCGTATTAAGGGGCGCGGCGGGGGCAGGAGTACCGTGATCCAGACTTCCGAAGTCTTCGGAGAGGCTGTTTGAGAACTCGTGCGCCTGCCTTTGCCCCCCATCCCCGGCCCTTCCCCCACGAGGGGGGAAGGGAGAAAAGCGCGCACTCTAGGCCCCTCCCTCCTTGTGGGGGAGGGGTTTGGGGTGGGGGGAAGTAACTTCTCAAATGGCCTCGAAAACTTCGGAAGTCTTGTTGAAGTCTGGGTGTTGCGTTACTTATGGAGCGCCGATGGACATCGCCGAACTGACCCGGCTCATGCACGAATTTGTGCGCGCCAAGGGGTGGTATGATCCCGCGACGCCGCGCCAGCAAACTCCGCGCAACCTCGCCATTTCGCTGAGCATCGAAGCGGCGGAGATTCTGGAGCATTTCCAGTGGAATGGCGACCTGGCCGATCCCGATTCCCTGGCCGAGGAGCTGGCCGACGTGATGCTCTACCTGCTGCAACTGGCCTCCGTCACGGGCATTGACCTGGAGCAGGCCGTGCTGGACAAGCTGCGCGTGAACTACGGGCGCACGTGGGGGGAGGGGTGATTGGTCGGGAGTTGTCAGTAATCGGTTATCAGTAATCGGTAATCAGTTGTCGGGAGTAGGGACGCGCCTCTTCTTCTGAAAACTGATCACCTCTTGAAAGGACATGCGGAGATGCTTGACACCACCTGGCTACACCGCGCGCAGGTCGAGCAGCACAGCCTCGACATGCGCCAGTTCGTGGACTTCCGGCAGAGCACGCTGGCTAACGGCCTGCGCCAGGTCGAGGCGTATAACGCTAGCGGCCTGTCGTACACCGTCCTGCCCGATCGCGGGCTGGACATCTGGACGGCGCACTATCGCGGCGTGCCGCTGACCTGGATCAGCCAGGGGTCGCCGCACGCGCCGCAATGGGGCGGGTCGTGGCTGCGCCTGTTCAACGGCGGGCTGCTGACCACCTGCGGCCTGACGCACGCCGGGCCGCCGCAGGCGGAGCCGATCACCGACGGCGGGCGTGACATTCACGGGCTGTACACGCGCCTGCGCGCGGGCGACGTGGCGGTGAGCGGCGGCTGGGACGGCGAGCGCTACGCCCTGACGCTGCGCGGCGCGGTCAGCGAGAACCGCCTGTTCAGCGAGCAGCTTCGCCTGGAACGCACCTATCGCCTGACGCTGGATGAGCCGGTCATCGCCTGGTCGGATCGCGTGGTGAACCTGGGCGACGCGCCCGCGCCGCTGATGGTGCTCTACCACATCAACCTGGGCTACCCGCTGATTTGCGCTGGGACGGCTCTGCACACGCCGGATCACGCCGTCTATCCGCGCGACGCCGAAGCGCGCAAGGGCGCGGCGACCTGGGCGCAGTACGACGCTGCGCAGCCCGGCTACGCGGAGCAGGTCTTCTGGCATCACCTGAAGGCGGACGCGGAGGGGCGGACGGCGGCGGCGCTGTTGCAGGAGTCATTCGGGCTGCTGTTCGAGTGGGACACGGCGAGCCTGCCCTACCTGACGCAGTGGAAGAACACGCGCCAGGGCATCTACGTCTGCGGCATCGAGCCGGGCAACTGTCTGCCGGAGGGCCAGGTTGTGGCGCGCGAGAAGGGGCGGCTGGTCTGGCTGGAGCCGGGCGAGGCGCAGACCTTCGGCTGCACGCTGACTGTGCTCGACGGCGCGGAGGCGGTCTCCGGGGCGCGGGAGCGCATTGCGGCGCTGGGCCAGGGCGGGACGCCGGTGACCGGGTGCCATCTGGCTGACTACGCGGAGTAGGTGCGCGGGGGTGCACGAACGACCTGTTGCCAGGGGAAGTTTGGGAATACTCGCTGAACGCCTCCCCCCTCCAGCGACGCTAGAGGGGGACGATCTGGCAAGCCGCTCTCCCCTTGCTCTAGCTTGGCTGGGGGAAGGGGCCGGGGGCCTTCGCCAACTGCCTGGTGACTTGTTCGTGTACCCGTGCGCGGGCGCGATTCGCTCTAGGTCGAAATGGACGCGACGAAGAAGATATTCATGTGCAGCGTGCCGAGGATCAGGTGATCGCCGTCGGCGAGCATGGTGTCGCGGTGCGGAGGCAGTAGGCGTCCGTTGAGATAAGTGCCGTTGGTGCTGCCCAAGTCGGTCAGCAGCAGGCGGTTGTGGGTACGGGTCAGGCGGCAGTGCAGGCGCGAGACGCCGTGCCGGTGCGCGTTGAAGTCGGTGAGGTCGAGCAGGTTGTCCGCTGCAGAGCCAGCAGCACGGCCCAATGTCAGCGGCGTGTCCATCTCGAACCAGCCGCACGTGCCGGACGGGAGGAACTGCAAGAGGACGACCATATTCTCGCCGAAAGTCTGGTTGCCACGCTGTCCGTTGGGCGGGTGAACCGGCTGGTGGTTGAGCAGACCGGTGCCGACAGGCTTGGTTGTCTGTGACCGCCCGCAGTGCGGGCAGTACTCACCGTCAGCCAGGTAGTGGTTGTACGCGCAGTACCAACATCCTGCCGGCTGCGTGCCTGTCAAGGGTGTGATATCCATGATGCCTACCATGTCAGACCCCCATCCAACGATACTCACTCACCCAACGTCCGCGATGTATCAAGCTTATGCAGTCTCGTGCAACGGCTCGCTTACGGTTTTGCCCGCCGTCAGGCTGTGACTGACGGTGTGTGGTGCCGGTTGGCTGGTAAGCGCGCTGTTGAGCACCTTCAGTGCTGCGCGAGTTTCCCTGCCGCGAGCTACACGAACCTAGCTTAACCCTATCTGCTTACGGGCAACGGCTCGCTTACGGGTTTTGGGGGCGCTCCGGGCGCTGGCGGAGTGGGGCGTGCTGCATACCTGGTAAGCGCCATGTTGACAGTGGGTGCGTGCGGCGGGCACGGTAGACACTCCCGAAGTCTTCATGCAGATTAACGAATTAGCGTGGACACCACACGTGGCATGTAGGGGCGCTGCTCTGCTGCGCCCGTGTGTAGGGGAGGGTTTCGAAACCCTCCCCTACAAGAACGCTACCAGCGGCCCGCGCTGAGATATTGCTGCGTTCGCTCTGCCTCAAATGCGGTACAATCAGCGGGCCGCCGGTCAAGCGCTGGCGCGCACACCAACGACCAAAACCCCTACTGACGAAGGAGCAAGTAACTGTGTCACAGCAGGGCGTCACGCCGCAATCTGAAGATTTCTCCCGGTGGTACACCGATGTCGTCCAAAAGGCTGACCTGGCCGATTACTCGCCCGTGCGCGGCTGCATGATCATCAAGCCGTATGGGTACGAGCTGTGGGAAAGCGTCAAGGGCGGGCTGGATCGCCGCTTCAAGGCGACCGGTCACCAGAATGCATACTTCCCGCTGTTCATCCCGGAGAGCTTCCTCAAAAAGGAAGCCGAGCATGTCGAGGGCTTCTCGCCAGAGCTGGCCGTAGTGACCATCGGCGGCGGCAAGGTGCTGGACGAGCCACTGGTCGTGCGCCCCACGTCGGAGACGATCATCGGCTGGGCGTTCCAGAAGTGGATTCACTCTTACCGCGATCTGCCCCTGCTGATCAACCAGTGGGCCAACGTCGTGCGCTGGGAGCTACGCACGCGCCTGTTTCTGCGCACGATGGAGTTTCTGTGGCAAGAGGGGCATACCGCCCACGCCACGCACGAGGACGCGCTGGACGAGACGATGCGCATGTTGGGCGTCTACGCCGACTTCGCCATCAACGACGCGGCGATTCCGGTCATCCAGGGGCGCAAGAGCAACCAGGAGCGCTTCGCCGGTGCGCTGTCCAGCTTCAGCATCGAGGCGATGATGCGCGATGGCAGGGCGCTGCAAGCGGGCACCAGCCACGACCTGGGCCAGAACTTCGCCAAAGCGTTCGACATTCAGTTCGCCGACGAGAGCAACCAGCAACAGCACTGCTGGACTACGTCGTGGGGCCTCAGCACGCGCATGGTCGGCGCCGTCGTCATGACGCACGGCGACGACCGGGGGCTGCGCCTGCCGCCCAAGCTGGCCCCCTTCCAGGTGGTGATCGTGCCCATTTTCCGCGACGAGGCCACGCGCGCCACTGTGATGGCGACCGTCAAGCGCATCGAGGCCCAACTCACGGACGCGGGCATTCGCGTCAAGGTGGACGACCGCGACAACCTCTCGCCCGGCTTCAAGTTCAACGACTGGGAGATGCGCGGCGTCCCGCTGCGCATGGAGATCGGCCCGAAGGATGTAGCCAATCACAGCGTGGCCCTGGCCCGTCGTGACATCCCTGGCAAGGAGGGCAAGCGCTTCGTCAGCCAGGACGGGCTGGCTGGCACCGTGCGCGAGACGCTCGACGCCATCCAGGCGAACCTGCTGGCCCAGGCGACCGAGTTCCGCGACAGCCGTCTGCACGAGGTCACCAGCGGCTACACCGACTTCGTGGACGTGATCCAGCGCGGTGAGTGGGCGCTGTCCTGGTTCTGCGGGGGCGCGGCGTGCGAGGAGCGCGTCAAAGACGACGCGCAGGCCGTCAGCCGCAACTTCCCGCTGGATCAGCCGCACCCCGGCGAGCACGGCCCGTGCATCATCTGCGGCGCTGAGGCGCAGGAGATGGCTTACTTCGCCAAGGCGTACTGAGGGCGGGAGCCTATGCCTTGCCGCTTGGTTGCCAGAATTCAGGGGTGGCTCTCACTTTGCCTCACCCCCGTTCGGCCCACTGACGTGGGCCTCACCGCTCCCTCTCCGCGTCGGAGAGGGGGCTGGCCGAGCGAAGCGAGGCCGGGGGAGGTCACGTTTGAAGCGATCTCCCAGAGTCATCATGAGGGCGCATCCGTGCCTGGCTCGTCACTGTTGCTGACCGCTGCCCTGATCGCGGCCTATGGCGGGATCATCGTCTGGCTGGTCGTTATGCGCCGCCGGCCCCGCCGTGTGGCCCGGCGGCGCTGGCTGCTGCTGGCGCTGGTTGCGGCGTGGGCTGCGAACTGGATCGCGCTGCTGCCCCGTGACGCGCATACGCACGCGCCCTACGACGCGCTGCTGCCGGGCGCGCTGACCGCGCCCGCCCTGGCTATTCTGGCCACCAACATCTCGCTCGTCTTCTTCGGCGCGCTGCTGTTCAGCTACCTGCGCTCGCGGGCAGTCGCGGCGTGGCTGGTCGCGGGCGGCGTGTGGTGGCTGACCCAGGTCGCGGCCAGCATCAACTCGTCCGGGGCAATGCTCGGCCAGGCAGGGTGGTATGGTGACCTGGCTTCCGCTGCTCACTGGTCTGCCTGGCTGGTTGTCGGCGGATGGCTGCTGGGGGGCGTTCTGCTCATGTGGAGCGCGCTGGCGGCCTTCTACCGTGCGGCGCTGCCGGAGGTGGCTAACCAGGCGTTGTTCGGCGCGGTGAACGTGCCGCTGGTCGTGACCGGCGTGGCGCTGGCGGCCAGCGGCGGGCGCGCCGTCTCCGAGGTCGGTCTGCTTCTCCAGTTCGCCGGGCTGGTCGGCGCAACATACGGCACGACCACGTATCGCGTCTTCGACATCCGCCGCACCGTGCGCCAGACAACCGCCGCCGGCCTGCTGACGCTGGTGACTGCGCTGGCAGCGTTCGGCGTGGCGCTGCTGGCTACCGGCATTGACGCGGCGACGCCGGGACGCCTGGCTCTGCTGGCGGCGCTGGCCCTGGCCGCTGCTGCGCTCGCTGCCCCTGTCCACGCCCTGATCCAGCGCGCGCTAGGCGAGCCGCGCGTGGTCGCGTCGCGCCAACTGCGCCAGTTCTCCGCCGACATGGGCCGCGTGGTCGAGCTGGACGAGCTCGTTGATGTCACCCTGCGCACCCTGCGTGACCTGCTGCGCGCCCGGCGCGGTGGATTCCTGCTGGTGACGCACGACGGCGAGAGCGACCTGGAGATCGAAGCGGTGCCGCGCCTGGACGAAATCCCGGAGATACGGGGCTGGATTGCGGCGGGCGGCCCCATCGGTGAGCGGTTCCTGCGCGCCCGCGCGCCCTTGCTGCAATACGATCTGGACTTCAGCCCGGACTTCGCCGCTGTGTCCCTGGCCGAGCGCCAGCTTTTCGCCCAGACGCGTATGAGCGCCTACGCGCCGGTGATCGTGCACGAGCGGCTAATCGGCGTGGTCTGCTGCGGCCCCAAAGTCAGCGACGACCCGTTCAGCGCCCACGATCTCGAACTGCTGATGACCATCGCCAACCAGACCGGCGCTGCCCTGCGCAGCGCCCGCCTGATCGCCGACCTGCGTCGCCGCGAAGCGGAGCAAATGGCGCTCAACCGCGCTCTGTCGGCCACCACGCAGCAGCTTGAGAAGCTGAACGGGGTCAAGACGGACTTCATCACCATCGCCAGCCACGAACTGCGCACGCCGCTCGCCCAGATTCGCGGCTACGTCGAGATTATGGAGTCCATGAATGACGAGGGGCTGCTCGACGAAGACCAGATCGCGGGCATGACGGCCAGCATCCGCCGCGCCTCCGACCGCCTGGAGGAACTGACGGCGGCCATGCTCGATGTCAGCGAGCTAGACGTGGACGCGCTGAGCCTGCTTCGCCCCGCTGCGTCTTGAGGCGGTCGTGCGCAGCGCGCTGGAGCCGCTGACCGACGCCGTGCGCCAGCGCAAGCTGATGGTCGCGGCGCGTGGCCTGCGTGACCTGCCCGCCATCTCCGGCGACGAGCTACGCCTGGTGCAGGCGTTCCGCAACGTGATCCTCAACGCGATCAAGTATACGCCCGACGGCGGGCGCATTGACATCACGGGGCGCGTCGAGGGCGACGAGGCCGTCGTCACCGTCCGTGACAGCGGCATCGGCATTGACCCGGCGCTACTCGCCCTCATCTTCGAGAAGTTCTTCCGCGCCCAAGACCCCAATTACCACTCGACGGGCACGACCAAGTTCATGGGCGCGGGGCCGGGCCTGGGCCTGACCATCGCGCGCGGCGTCGTGCAGGCGCATGGCGGGCGCATCTGGGCGGAGAGCGAGGGCTGCGACCCGGAGCGCTACCCCGGCAGCACCTTCACCATCGCCCTGCCGCTCACCCCGCCAGCCCTGGCGCAGCGTCTCGACGAGCTAGAGCGAACCGTCCGGCTGGGCGGGCAGGCGGATCGCAGCGCCACCCGCCCGCGCCGGTAACGTTATCTCGCTACGCGTCCGGCGGCTCAACCACGCGCCAGTACAGCCCGCCGCCGCCCTCGCGCGCCAGCAGCTTGAAGTCCACCAGCTCGCGGCGCAGCCGCGCGTAGTCGGGGTGCACCGTCTTGAGGATGGCGTTCACCTCGTCTTCGGTGTACTGCACGCCCGGCGCGAACTTCTCCGCCAGCCAGCGCAGAATGACCAGCAGCTTGCTCTGCTTGGTGGGAATCTGCTTAAGCTGCCGCCCCCTGAAGTAACTGTAGAATACCTTGCGGTCGGCTTCACTCAGGTCCAGGTCATCCACCCAGGTCATGTCCGGCTTGGGGGCAGGGGTCATGCGGGCCAGCTCCTCAAAGTCGAGGGCGTGGCGCAGCATGGTCTCCAGCATGTCGGCGCGCAGGCTGTAGATGCGCATGGTGCCCTCGGCGCGCAGGTTGACCAGCCACGCTTCGCGCAGCCGTGCCAGGTGATGCGACACGGTTGGCTCGGTGAGGCCGAGCACCTGGGCTAGCTCGCCGACGTTGTACGGGCGCGTGCCCAGCAGCCCGATGATGCGCAGGCGGCTGCTGTCGGCGAGCGCCTTGAAGAACTGTTCGAGCACGTCCGGCATGGCGGAGCCTGGCGGGGTGATCTCGCTCATGGTGATCTCTCCTGGGCAGGTAATTAGACAACTCATCAATAATTAGAAGTGTATCGAAATAGCGTATCCTGTCAAGGGGAGAATGGAGGAGGTGGGTGCTCTGACTCAGACTTCCGAAGTTTTCGGAAACTTCGGAAGTCTTGAGAACGCCCCTATCCCCGGCCCCTTCCCCCAGCCAAGCTAGGGGAAGGGGAGAGTATCACGCCAGCCGTCTCCCCCTCTCTGCCTGGCTGGTTCAGCCAGTTGTGATCGAGCAAGGCCCCTCTATTCCCCACTCGGCGCTGACGCGCCTCCCCCTCTCCGCGTCGGAGAGGGCAGGGAAACGATTCTCTATGCTTTCTGGATGTCCGCCTGAAGCTCCGGCTGGATTTAGGGGGAGAGGCGTTCAGTGCCTCAGGGCAAGGCGTGGAGGCGATCCGCGTCCCAGGCCGCCGCGCGCACAGCGGCCAGCGCCGCGAATTCCGCGCCGAGCAGCGTCCCCAGCACGGCGCGAAAAGCATCCGGCTGGCCCGTCGTGTAGCAGGTCACAGCGCCGGGCGCGCCCGCCGAGTTGAGCGCATCATGCTCGCCCAGCACGCGCCCGATCTGCCGCGCGACCGCCGGGCTGGGGTCTACGATGGTCACGCCCGGCCCGGCCTCGGCCTGGATCGCCTCGCTGAGGAAGGGGAAATGGGTGCAGCCGAGCACTAGCTGGTCAATGCCCGCGTCCAGCAGCGGGGCCAGGCAGCGGCGCACGGCCAGGCGCGCGCGCGGCGATGTGGTCTCGCCCGCCTCGGCCAGCCGCACAAGCTCCGGGCAGGCGCGCGTTTCGACGCGCACGCCCTGGGCGTAGCGCCCCACGACGCTGGCGAACAATTCTCCCTGGAAGGTCGTTTCGGTGGCGATGACGCCGATCACGCCGCTGCGCGTGGCAGACGCGGCAGGCTTGACCGCTGGCTCCATGCCGACGAAGGGCATGGCCGGCAACTGCTGGCGTAGGGGGTGCAGCGCGGCGGCGCTGGCCGTGTTGCAGGCGACGACGATCAGCTTGACGCCCTGGGCGATCAGGAAGCGGGCGATGCCCTCGGTGAAGGCGCGCACCTGCTCGATGCTGCGCGGGCCGTAGGGCACGTGCGCCTGGTCGGCCAGGTAGAGGAGGTGCTCGGCGGGCAGTTGGGCGCGCACTTCGCGCAGGACGGACAGCCCGCCCACCCCCGAATCGAGCAGGCCGATGGGCCGCCTGCTGAGCGCCGGATCGGTCATTTGTGCCCTCTGCGCCCCGTGTGCTAGAGGTTGCGCACTTCGAAGCCGCGCGCCTCGATCAGGCTCGCGACCGGGCTGCCGGGCAGCCAGCTTGTCTGGTCGCCCAGGCCGCCAGCGCCCGTCGCCACCAGGAGCGCCGCCACGCTGAGCGTGTCGCCGTCATCGAGCAGCAGGTCGAGCAGGACGTAGCGATCGGTCAGGCGCAGCCGCTCCACGCCGCGCCAGGTCACGACGGCGGTCTCGTCATAGAGCGGGTTGCCATCCGTGTTGCGTGGCAGCACGGCGACGTACGCCTCGCCGAAGCCCAGGTAATACTGTCCGATCTCCCCGCGCCAGGTGCGGAAAAGCTGCACGGCCAGGAAAATCCACGCCAGCCAGCCGAGCACGCTGAGCAGCCCGGCGTTGAGCACTCCACCGACGATGTTCAGGGCCAGCCCGCCGGCTGCAAGCTGCTTCCACATGCGCCAGCGCGTGGTGCCGCGCACGTCAATCACCCCGGCCAGCGACTCGCCGGGAGGCAGCGCCCGCCGCACCGCGCGCAGGGCAGGGGCATCCGCCGGGACGCTGCTGCTGGCCGGAGTATCTGGCGCGCCGGGCAGCGGCGGCGCGGCTTCCGCCGCCTTCTCGACCACTTTCTCCAGCGAATGATCTACCGCTTCCATCGCCTGGCGCAGCGCCCCCGAAGCCCCCCTCCGCTCCGGCAGACCGTGCCTGTGCGCCGCCCTCGAGGGCGCATCTGCCGCCTCGAACGGCTCGTCATAGGGGCTGCGCTTGGCTTTGGCTTTGCGCCCCGGCGCGATCGGTGGCAGTGGCAGCGGGGGCGGCGGCGGCACGATCTGCGCGGGTAGGGGCACGATCTCGTCCGGCGGGGCGGATGGCCGCTCCGGCTCTGACGGGGCCACCTCGACAGCAGCGGGCGCACCCGGCTCGGCCTCCGGCTGCGGAGCCAGGCTCGGCGTCTGCGGCACGGCGACTGCCGCCTCCGCCTCCGGCGAAGCGGGCTGCTCGTCCGGCTTGCGCGCGCGCTGGGGCAGCGTCCCGGCCACGCGCACCACTTCGCTGAACGCGCGGGCCATCTCGCCCGCCGACTGGTAGCGATCAGCCGGGTCCTTGGCCAGCGCCTTGAAGATGACCGCCTCCACTGCTTCGGGCAGGTCGGGCAGCGTCTCGCGCAGGGGCGGGGGCGCGTCGTTGATGTGCTTGTACATCAGCGTGAAGGGCGTGTCGGACTCGAACGGCGTGCGTCCCGCCACCATCTCGTAGAGGATGATGCCCAGCGCGTAGACATCGGTGCGGGCGTCTACCGGCTCGCCGCGCCACTGTTCCGGGGCCATGTAGGCCGGCGTGCCAAGCACCGTGCCGGATTGGGTCAGGCTTTGCGACGAGGCCATCATTTTGGCCAGCCCGAAGTCCATCAGGTAGAGGTTGTCCCACTGGTCAATGAGGATGTTGTTGGGCTTCAGGTCGCGGTGAATCACGCCGTGAGTGTGCGCATAGTCGAGCGCCTCGCCGATCTGCGTGACGAAGCGCGCCGCCGTCTTGAGCGGCAGCGGCCCGCGCTTCAGCCAGTAATAAAGCGACTCGCCCTCAACCAGGCGCATCACCAGGTAGAATAGCTCGCCTTCGTGCCCGAAGTCGTGCACGGGCAGGATGCGCGGGTGTTCCAGCCGGGCGATGACGTGCGCCTCGCGCTCAAAGCGGGCCACGAATTCCGGGTCGGCGGCCAGGTCGGCGCTCATCACCTTGATCGCCACGTCGCGCTGCATGGTCACCTGGCGCGCGCGGTAGACGGTAGCCATGCCGCCCTTGCCGAGTTTGCTGACGATCTCGTAATTGCCGAGAGTCTGCGAGATCAACGGATCGCTCATTAAGAATGTCCTCTGCCGGGCGCTTGTGCTGCTGCGGCCCAGTGCTCCCTAAGCTGTGCGCGAGACGTGGGCGGGCACGGAGTCTGCGGGATTGTGGGGTGCGCTCCCCCTGCTAGATCATACGCATAACCGCGCCGCGCGTCGCGTCTGCACGGAGCAGACCTGGGCTGTCAGCCCTGTGCTCAGACTGTACCATGAGCCGCCCGGAAGGTCTAGAAGCTGGGGGTGGAATGCAAAACGTGTCGGGCAGTAGGGCGCTGCTCTGCTGCGCCGTTATAGGGGCGGGTTTGCAAACCCGCCCCTACAAGAAGGCGGCCAGCCACCCACGCCTCACCCCCTCGATCCCTCTCTCCAGCAGAGCTAGAGAGGGGACTTTGGCCGGTTAGCGCAACACTCTCCCCTTCCCCTAGCTTGGCTGGGGGAAGGGGCCGGGGGATAGGGGCGTTCTTAAGACCTCCGAAGTTTGCGAAAACTTCGGAGGTCTGGCTGCGGGCTGGACGTACAGAGCAGCGTCCCTCCGGGCCTGGCAGAGTGAGGGCTGGAAGCGGCCTATAGCGGCGGCTCGGCGGGCGGGCCGCCAGCGACCAGGCACACGGTGTGGTGCGTGCGGAACAGGCTGTACAGATCGGCCTGGCCCGGCACGGCCTTGAGCACGTTCTCCGACTGCATGATCGAAAGCCACAGGTCCAGGTCGGGGTCGCTCAGGTCGGTGCTGTCGCGGATCGTGTCGTGGCTGAGGGGTAGGCGCTGCTCGTACAGGTCGAGCAGGGCGCGCACGAAAGCGTTGCGCTCGGCCAGCACGCGCTGCACGATGGGCGACTCCTCAACCAGCGAGATGCCCTTCGTGGTGAAGTCGCTCTGCGGGTTTTCGTACTCGTTGATTTCCACCGCGCCGCGCTCCAGCAATTCCTCAACCGACTGCTGGAAGGTTGTGCTGGGGTCGAAGGGGCGCAGCCGGCGGTGCAGACTGCCCAGCGGGCACCAGGCGAAGCCGCGAAACGACGTGAACTGCTCCACGCTGACGATGACGCGCCGGATCATCTGCTCGACATCTTCGCGGGTGACGCCCGGCAGTTGCGGCACTCCAACGGGCTTCTCGGTGTCAATCAGCTTGATCACCGGCACCAGGTCTTCGGGGTTGTGGCGGTGTGGCACCAGCTCGCGGCTGAGGATGCCCTCGCGCACCAGCGTGTCCACCCACTCGGAGCGCCAGGCGTCGGTCGTGTTCAGGCCCGACCCAACCAGCCCGTGATCCATGCCGATGCCCTTGAGCAGGAAGCCGTAGTTCACGTACTCCCAGCCGCGCACGTGCAGGGTGTTGGCGACGCGGTGAACGATGCGGTCGCGGATCAGGCGCGTCTTCTCGACGATGGCATTCGAGACGTTGGGCATGACCGTGCCCTGCTCGGTATCCACCACCAGGATGCCCTGGTTGGCGGCCTGGAAGATCAGGTCTTGGGCGCGGTCATCGTTGGGCACAGCACGCTCGTCCACCAGCCGCTTGATCAGCGTGCCCAGGCTCACCCGGTCGGCGCTGTGCTCGCCCAGCAGCAGGTCAAGCTGCAAGACGGCGCTCGACCACTGCGACGGGCGGAACTCCACCACCGGGGCGCTGACTTCGGACGGCTCGGCGTGGGCGGCCATGGCGTCGGCCACGCGGCGCAGCTTGCAGAAGTCCTCGACATACTCGACGCTGAGCGCGGGGTTGGATTCGAGCAGGCGGCTCGTGCTGCCGCGCACGCCCCAGACGACGACCTGCTTGTTGCGCGTGCGCACGGCACTGAAGACTTCGGCGAAATCGCGGTCGCCGCTGGCGATGATGAACACATCGGCGCTGGCAGTCTGGGCGCTGTCGTCGAGCACATCTTTGGCGATGCGCATGTCGGCGCTGTTCTTGCCCGGCAAGCTGAAGACGGGGTCAATGTTGGCGCGGGCCAGGCGGCTGGGCACTTCGTCGGAGACCTCGCGGCCCGTGCGGTCAACCATGGGGGCCAGGCTGCCGCGCTGCCCCCAGGGTGCGTAGGCCGCCATATGCACCACCTGGCCGTGCGTCTGCGCCTGGTTGATCATGCCTTCGAGCAGGTCGTCAATGTTGATGATGTAGCCCTGCTCGCTCAGGCTGATCGAGATATTCTCGAAGTCAATGTACAGCGCCACCGTTTTGCTGGGGATGCCCAGGATCACTTCGAGCGGCTGGAAGATGACCCCGGCCAGGCCGGACGGCGGCTCGTCGCCCCAGATGCGCATTCGCGCCCGCCCCGACGCGGGGACGCGGTGCACCAGAGCGGCGATGTCCATGCGCGTCGAGGCGATGATCAGCTCGTCAATGGCCTGCTCTTCGAAGGAGAAATAGTGCGTCAGCAGGGCGTCGGTCACCACTCGCCGGTCGGGCACGTTGAACAGGTCGTAGCCCTCGTTGGCGAAGACTTGCTGCACGCTTACCCCCGCGCTGATGCTGGGGCGGCGGTAGCGGTTCCAGTCAGCGACAGCGATAGCCATCAAGTCTTCGGGGCTGCCCAGGCCAGCCGCCAGCGACGCTGAGTTGAGCAGAGCCGTAGCGATGGTCTGGATGTCCATGACCACGCCGCGTGATTCCAGGCGCTGCAAAAGATCATCAACGTCAACTATCAGGTACGCTGTCATATATCGCTCTCTACGACCCAGAATTTCCCAGCCCGGCTGGACAACCGGCACGGGGGCACACCACAGGATAGCGGGATGAGTGCGGAGCTTAGGCGAGGCGCGAACAAACGGACTTGTCTAGCCGCCAAGACGGACGACTGGCGGCTGCTACACGGCAAATAAACCTATTGCGAGGAGTGCTAGTTCTTGCATAAGTCTTTAGCCATGTGCCTGAAAACCAGACTGCCGCAGCTCTCTCCGTCTACCCTCTGCTATTGTCCTTCTCCATTGTAGCAGGGCGGCGGCGGATAGCCAATAGGCATTCAGAGGTTTTTCACGTCTGAGGGAGCGATTGGGCTTTTTTGCACAAAGTGTCTGCCGGATGCGGCTCAGATGCCGAATACGTTGTGCGCGCCAAGCAGCCCCAGTAGCAGGTAGAGGCCCGCGACGAGCGCGCGCACCCTGGTCTCGCCCAGCGCATTGACCAGCGTATCCATACGCTGCGCGTCCATGAAGAAGCGCCAGCCGCGCAGCGTCCCCACAAAGCCGAGCAGTCCCCCTACAAACAGCCCCCAGTCCATCAGTGCGATCAGGTTCATGGTGCGCTCCTGGCGAGACGTGGTCAGCCGTCAGCAATCAGCGGTCGGCAGTCAGTGTCGGTTGTCAGTGGTCGCCATGCAGATCAGGGCGCTGTGCCGCCCGGCGACCTGGGTCAGCACGACGACGGCCTCCTCGCCGCCGCCGTCGAGCTTCAGCAGGCGGATCGCCTCCTCCGGCGACAGCGGGCTGCCGCGCTTCTTGACGGTGACGCGGCCAATGCCCCGCTCGCGCAGCGCAGCGCGCAGCCGCTTAAGCTGGAACGGCATCCAGGCGAGCACCGTCCACGTCCGCGCCCAGCCCGCAGGCAGCGGGTCGTCGCCGGTGAGGTAGGCGATGGACTCGTCCAGGCGGTACAGGGCAACGCCCGGGGTGCGCAGCCAGCTCGCCGAGCAGCCCGGCGCGGATGATCGCCGGGTCCGGCTCGACCAGGTAGGCGCGCGGGGCCGACAGCGGCGGCGGCGGTGTGCCCAGCGGCCAAAGGGTCTCTCCTGCGTCCGCGCGCGAAGCACAGCGCCCGGCGAAGCCTAGCTCGCCGCCCCACAGCACGGCCTCTTTCAACTCGCCGCCCGCGCTGACGAACTCGACGCCCGCTCCAGCGCGGGTGTAGGGCGCTAACTCGTCCAGGGCCACGCCCGGCGCCAGCTTGACCGCCAGCGCGTCGAAGCGCCAGCCGGCGATCACGTCGAGCGGCGGCACGTACTGGTGCACGGAGAACAGTCGCCGGCCTCCGCGCGCCGCGCCGGGTCGAAGAAGGCGGCGCGCACCCCGGCCAGTGGGAGCGGATCGGTCAGGTCGGCGCGCACCCAGTCCGCCGCGCGCCCGTAGGCGGCGAGATTGGCGCGGGCCAGGGCCAGGCGCAGCGGATCGCAGTCCAGCCCGGCGACGCGCACGCCCGGCAGCGCAGCCAGGGCCAGCGTGTCCCCGCCGATGCCGCAGCCCAGGTCTGCGATTCGCGCGTAGCCGCCCTCGGCGAAGCGGCGCGCCCGCCACGCGCTGACGATCTCGCCGCTGGCCTGTTCGAGCGCGTCCGCCGTGAAGAACATGGCCCCCGCCCGGCTGAACTTGGCGGCGGCGCGAGCGCGCAGCCGGGCCAGTGTCAGAGCAGCAGCGGCTAGGTCGGGGGCAGGTCGCGGCGCAGCGCCTCCAACAGCGGCAGCGTGTGCGCGTCGCCCAGGTCGAGCGCCGCCAGGCGGGCCAGGGTCGCGCGGCCCTGCGGCCCGGCCAGAAAGCGAAAGGTCTGCGCGGTGAGCATCTCTTAGAGGCTGTTATGAGCTTTGGCAGGCGGGCAGCCCCAGTGCTTGCCCCCCATCCTCGGTCCTTCCCCCGCAAGGGGGGAAGGAAGAAGCCCGCCCTGGCCCCTTCCCTCCGCTTGCGTGGGGAAGGCTGCCGTCTCCCCGGCGCACAGTCATTATGCGCCCCTTCCCTCCGCTTGCGTGGGGGAAGGGGTCGGGGGATGGGGGGTGTCTACCTGGCAGAAGTGCATGACACGCTCAGGGACGGACAGGCATAAACAAAAGGGGCGGGCACTACGTGGCCCGCCCCCCGGCGTTACGCTTCGAGCGATCCGATGAGCTTGACGAACTCGTTCCACTCATCGCGCGCGAAGTAGAGCGTGCCCCAGTCCAGCTCGACTTCGACATCGTCGCGGCTGTCTTCTTCTTCGTCCTCGATAGCCTCGCCGATCATTTCGAGGAACTCGGCCCATTCTTCGGCGAAGAAATGCGCCGTCACCGGGCCTAGCTCGACGTGATAGGTCTTCTCGCCGTCCGGCTCCAACGCGCTCCAGATAGTGTAGTTCTCGGTCTCGGCCAGGGTGTCGATCGGGATCTCGGTCATATCGCCGTTATTCGTCATAGTTGAGGGATGCTCCTTTTCTCCGGTCAAAGTGACCACCATTTTCGTCGCAGCGCCGCGAATTGTCCAGGGTGCATCAGGCTTTGGGGGCGAGATTCTTCGAACCGCAGAGTCCGCGCGCGGCGGCGCTCAGCAGCGCGAAGCGCAGGGCCAGGTTAGCAGGGTTGTGGCTCATCGCGCGCTCCCGTGTGCGGCGGGAGGCGTCTCGTCAAGATGCTCGGCGGGCAGGACGGGATAGCGCCGGCTGATGAAGTGATGCATGAGGCGATAAACCAGGCTGTGCTGCCCGGCGGCGGCGGGGTGCGCCGATGGCATGTACACCTCATCCAGCAGCTTGACGCGCAGGTAGCGGGCGAACAGGCGCACCGTCGCCACAGTCGGCGCGGCCAGCACCACACCCAGCACCCCGGCCAGGCTCGCACCAATGAGGATGGCGACCAGCACGGCGAAAGGGTGCAAGTCCAGACTGCTGCCCAGCACACGCGGCACGAGGAACACCGCCTCAAGATTCTGTACGATGATGTAGGTCACGGAGACGATGACCGCGTACAAGATGCCCGCGTCCAGACCGGGGATCGTCGCGCTGTCGGTGGTCAGCGCGAAGAGCAGCGCGGGGATCTGCGCCAGCGCCGGCCCCAGGTTGGGGATGAACTCCAGGAACCCGGCGACCAGCCCCAGCAGGAGCGGCTGGGGCAGGCCCAGCCCCAAAGACACCAGGTACACGACGAAGGTCATGGTCAGGCTGAGCACGACCTGCCCGCGCAGGTAGGCGCTCCAGACCAGCCCCAGCTCGTGCAGCAGCCGCCGCGCGTCGCCCTGGTAGCTCTCCGGCACGGCCCCGATCAGGCCGGTCACGAACATCGGCCCGTCGCGCATCAGGTAAAAGAGCATGATCAGCACGAAGACAGTGGTCACCAGAAAGGACACGGCGCTTCCTACCACGCCCAGCGCCGGGTCGGCCAGCGACACGACGGCGCTCTGGAGCGTGCCGCTGACATCGCCTTCCTGCTCGTTGTCCTTGCGGGAGAACAGGCTCTCTAGCTCGTCCCAGGGCACGAGCGTGAAATTGCCGATGGTGATCGGCCTGCCCAGCACAGACTTGAGGTCTTTCTCTGTGTCTTCGAGCAGGCGCGGCAAGTCGTCGGCGAACTGGCGCGCCTGCTTGACGGTCGCCGGGACGACGAGCCAGATCATCAGCCCGAACAGGCTGAGCACCATCAGCCAGGTGAGCAGCACGCTCAGCGAGCGCCGTGTCTCGCGGTTGGGGATCAGCTTGAGCCGGCGCTCGAAGAAGGTGACCACTGGCGACAGCAGGTAGGCCAAGACCACCGCGACGATGATCGCGTACCAGGCGACGGCGTCAACCTGGCGGGCAAACAGGAAGAGCAGAGTCAGCACGGTCAGCGCGATCAGGCGCTTGGCGGTGACGCTCCAGGGGGGACTCGTGACAGGTGGCAAATTGATGGACACGGGCAACCTTCCCCACTTGCGGCGCACAGGCGCGGGATCAGTACGGCAGGTCTTCGGGCGGCACGTTGCGCCGCTCGCGGCTGCGGCGGATGATGTCGTCAATGCGCGCCTGCAGGTCAGAGGGCGCTTCGGCTGGGCGCGGCTGGCTGACCCGCTGGCGCACAGCGCGACGGCGATCATCTGGACGCCGGGGCGCGCGCGAAGCGTAGCCGCCCGGCGGAGCCGCGTAGTCTGCGCCCGGCGCGTAGGGGGCCTGTCCACTCGCCGGATACCCCGCATCCTGCGCATAGGGGTCTGGCTCGCCATAGCGCGACTCCTCGCCGGAGGCGTAGGGCTGCTCGGCCCCCGTATAGCGATAATCCGCGCTTTGCTCGTATGGCTCCTGATAGATGTCCTGGTCGGGAGCGGCAGGCTGGCCCCTGTAGTCGGGCGGCCTGAAGTAGTGGTCGCGGCGGGGGCGGGCTGCTTGCTGGTCTTCGCCATAGGCGTACTCACCAGCCTGCGCATAGCCGCCCGCAGAGTCCGCGTGCTGCTGCTCCTCACGGCGGGTGCGCCCGTAGCCGCGCTCGGCGCGTTCCTGCGGCGTAGGCAGGTAAGCGGCGCTGGACTCTTCGACCACATGGCGGGGCACGTAGGGGCGCGGATCGCCGTCGTAGCGCTGCCCGCGCTGCCCGCGCTGCCCGGCAGCCGCGGCCTCGCCCAGCAGCGCGTTCGGGTTGATCATGCGGAAGATGACGGCCAGGCCCATCGAGACCAGGGCCACGCCCAGGTAGACCCACAGATCAATGTTCAGGCCCTCACCGTTACCCATCGCCCCGATCAGCATACTCGCAATTTCCAACATGCTGAACACGGCCATCCACACACCGAAGACCCAGATGGACAGCGAGGTGTGCCAGCCGTGCGCGCGCTGGTAGATGGCGGAGCTAAGCAGGATGATGCTGAGCACCAGCACGATCAGCCAGACATAGCCCAGGAGGTGCGCGACCAGGGCGAAGCCCAGCCAGATGACGACGGCTGCCCAGGTGAGTGCTTCGACGGTTCGCTCGGCTGTTGATTTCACGCTTGTGCTCCTTGTGCTGGCTTTTCGGCGACGTGGCGGCTTTGTACACTTCTTACTAGTATTATCCGCCGGTTCATGAGCAGGTGCAAGAGCCGGGGGGAGGGGGGGCGCAAGAGACTTCGGAAGTCTCTTTTCTGCGCTCCATTCTCTTCCCTGTGTGTTGCGCGATCCTGTACAATGGAAGTGATGCAGGGTAATGTGGTGCAGTTATCCACAGTCTGTTGACAAGCTGTCAATAAGTGGGAGGGCCAGACCATGAGCACCCCTTGGCACAAGCTGCAAGTGGCGATCTCTGGCGCGGTCGCCAGGCCGAGACCGCAGCCGAAGCCGGAGCCACAGCGCGAAGAGCGCAAGGACAAGGCGCGGGTATCGCTGGCGGGCTACGTGGCGGTGCAAGACACCGCGCTCGCTGCGCAGGCTGTCCGGTCGTGGCTGGCCGAGATAGCTATGCCTGGCGTGAAGACGATGCGCGGCGGCGGAGGCGGCGCGCTGATCACCGCCGGACGGCTGGTGATGGACAGCAGCGGCTACGGCGGCGGGAGCGGGCGTCAGACGTCAGCGGGCGATATGTGGTACGGCGTGGGGCAGAGCGCATTCGACCTGGGTGCCATCGTGTTCCAGAACCGCTTCCTGCGCATCTACCCCCTGCTGGGCGTGGGCGGCATGGGCGGCGGCGCAACCTGCGCGCCAGAAGCCGGGGTCAGCGAACGCTGCGGAACCCAGTGGATCGCGCTGCTGCTGCGCGGCGGGGCTGGCATAGACCTGATCCTGCGCGTGTGGCGCGTGGGCGTGCTGATCGGCTTCCGCTTTGGCTACCAATCGGCTTCGTGCCACCTGCAATACGGCGACGGGCCGGAGATCGGCGCGCCGGAGGGGCCGTTCTTCCGCGTGGTGGGCGGGCCATTCTTCATGCGCTGAGCGGGGCAAGCGATACGCCCCCTCGGACGCTAGGACACCAGACTTCCGAAGTTTCCGAAACTTCGGAAGTCTATCGCCACGTAGCAGAACGGCAGGGATGCTCCGCCCAAGAAAACGGCTCTCCGCAAAGGGAGAGCCGTAGTGTAGCCAGCGAGAGACGTAGCCTCAGTCGAGGTGCCGGGCGATCTTTGGCTCCAGGGCGGGCAGGGGCATGAAGCCGATCACCTGCTCGGCCACTTCACCGTTCTTGAAGAGCATCAACGTGGGAATGCCCATGATGCCATATTGCATCAACAAGCCCTGATTCTGGTCGGCATCCACCTTGCCGACGCGCAGCTTGCCGGCGTACTTGGTGGCAAGCTGGTCTACCAGTGGGGCAATCATGCGGCATGGGGCGCACCATTCGGCCCAGAAATCAACCAATACCGGCAGCTCAGATTTCAGAACGTCCTGTTCGAACGTGGCTTCGGTCACGACGAATGTCTTTTCACCCATCAATCGTTGGCTCCTTCTGTCCGGCGAGGAACGGGCCACTGGCTGATACCCGCTTCCCGCTCTCCTCACAGTACGCGCAGGGGTGGTTACTTTGTCTCCAAACTATAGCACGAACCGGGGTTGTTGACTACCGCGCGGGGTCAGTATTCAGGGAGAAGCGCATCAAACGTGGGCGCTGTTCTACCTCACCCCCAGCCTCGCTGCGCTCGGCCTTCCCCCTCTCCGCTGCGGAGAGGGGGAGGCGAGGCGCGTTAGCGCCGAGCGGGGGTGAGGTCAGGGGGCGCGGCGGAGCAGCGCCTCTATCGGTTTCTGCCAAGCGCTAGATCGTGTAGTCCATCACGTAGAAGTCGGGCGCATCTGCCGTGATGGACTCGTCGTCCGGCTCGTTGCTGTTGCCGTTGCCGTTCTGGTGAATGGCCCGCTCGACCTCGTCCAGCCGCAGCAGGATGCGATCCAGCCGCTCGGCGACGACATCCGGCAGCACGTCGTGGTGCAGGTCGGGGTGATGCGTGTCCGGCTGTGGCCCTTCGCGCTTGACGGGCCTGCCAGGGATGCCCACGACGACCATGCCCGGCTCGACATCTTTGACGACGACGGCGTTCGCGCCGATGCGTGAGTTCTTGCCCACAGTGATCGCTCCCAGTACTTTGGCTCCAGCGCCGACGACGACGCCATCTTCCAGGGTAGGGTGGCGCTTGCCCGGCTCCAGGCTCACGCCGCCGAGGGTCACGCCGTGATAGAGGGTCACGTCGGCGCCGATCTCGGCGGTTTCGCCGATGACGACGCCCATGCCGTGATCAATGAAGAAGCGCGGGCCGATGCGCGCGGCGGGGTGAATCTCGATCCCCGTCAGGAAGCGCGCCAGGTGCGACAGCCAGCGCGCCAGCAGCCGCAGGCGCGCCCGCCACAACCTGTGCGCGACGCGATGCAGCCAGATGGCGTGCAGCCCCGGATAGGCCGTGAGCACCTCGAACCAGTGGCGGGCGGCGGGGTCGCGCTCCAGCGTGCAGCGGATGTCTTCGCGGATGGCTCTCAACATGGTTCATGCTCCTGATGGCGCGGCCCGCGCCGTGCGCTTCACTCGCCCAGGTCGTCGAACAGCGCCGTAGACAGATAACGCTCGCCCCACGAGGGGATGATCACGACGATCAGCTTGCCGGCGCTCTCCGCACGATGAGCGACTCGCAGCGCCGCCCATGTCGCCGCGCCGGACGAAATGCCGACGAGCAGCCCTTCCTCGGTCGCCATGCGCCGCGCGGTGGCGAAGGCGTCCGGCCCGCTGACGGTGATGATCTCGTCGTAAATCTGCGTGTTGAGCACCTCCGGCACGAAGCCCGCGCCGAGGCCCTGGATGGGATGCGGCCCCTTCGCCCCGCCGGAGAGCACCGGCGAATCGGCAGGCTCGACGGCGACCACGCGCACGCCCGGCTTGCGCGCCTTGAGCGCCTCGCCCACGCCGGTGATCGTGCCGCCTGTGCCCACGCCCGCCACGAAGATGTCTACCTGGCCCGCCGTGTCGCGCCAGATTTCTTCGGCGGTCGTGCGGCGGTGCACTTCGGGATTGGCCGGGTTCACGAACTGCTGGGGGATGAACGTGTCCTGATGCTCAGCAGCGATGCGGTTGGCCGCTTCGATGGCCCCGGCCATGCCCTTGTCGCCCGGCGTGAGGACAAGCTCCGCGCCGAACGCGCGCAAGACCTTGCGCCGCTCCTGGCTCACCGTCTCCGGCATGGTCACGATCAGGCGGTAGCCGCGCTGGGCGCAGACCATCGCCAGGGCGATGCCGGTGTTGCCGCTGGTCGGCTCGACGATGAGCGTGTTGGGGCCGATGCGCCCGTCGCGCTCGGCGGCCTCGATCATTGCCAGGCCGATGCGATCTTTGACGCTCTTGGCCGGGTTGTAGTATTCGAGCTTGGCGAGGACAGTCGCTTTGGCGTCGCCAGTAATGCGGTTAAGGCGCACCAGCGGCGTGTTGCCGATCAGCTCGGTGACGTTGGCGGCGATGTGCATTTCCTGCGGGTTCGGCATGGTTGCGGCGGCTCCTTTGGGCGCTGCAAAACAAAAACCGGCCACGCTTGCTGCGTGACCGGTACGGGTCGTCTGTGTGCCAGGGCCAGAGTCAGGCCAGGGTGCCACGCCACAAGCGGTGCTTGCGTGCCTCCAGACAGATACAAGCGCAAACCTGGGCGTGAGAGGTCATGGTGTCCGGCGTTCCTCTGACGATGATCGGAATAATTGCGATCACTTTCTTCATTATAAGGGACGCGCGTGCATTTGCCAACAACTGATTTCGGAAGGGCTTTCGCGTGGGGGTGGGATAAACCACCGGATTGCGCAAAACTCTCCTGAGCTTGCTGAGACGCGGAGGACGCAGAGGAGAACCGGAGCGTTCAGTGCCCACATTTTCTCTGTGCTCTTTGTGCCTCGGCGGTGAGGCTCTTCTTGCCGTCGGTCATCTCTTAAGAGCAGCGCAATATGCGTGACCAGCTTGTGTGAGCCGTGAGCAGCCCGCCACAGCGCGACGCGCGCCCGCTGTCACCGGGCACCGCGCGGCGGTTCGCGCCGAAACCGACCGGCTTTCTGCCATTCACCCTTGACGGTGCTCCAAACCATGCGGTTAGCCGCTTGTTGAGTAGCCGCTGTCAAGTTATACTAGTGGTGGCGCACGCAGTGGGACACCGCGCTGGTGGCCCCTCTGCTTCTCATCCGTGTACGTTTTCATGTAGAGTGGCGGACTGCCTATCTGCCGGTTTGCCCGCTATCACACCGCCCGGCTGCCGGCACGGGCACCCGCTCATCGAACCAACCCAACATTAAGGTGGTGGCAAAGCATGGACTTCGAGGAAAACAAGCAGCCGACTCCCTCTGAGCAGGAACCGGCCAACTCTGACGCCGAGGGGGACACGGGCGAGAGCTTCCTGGAAATGCTGGAAGCCTCGTTCGACTACGAGCCGCCGCGCCGGGGCGAAATTCGTGATGCGATCATCCTGCAGATTGAGCCAAACGAGATCATCGTGGACATGGGGGCCAAGCAGGATGGCATCGTCACGGCCCAGGACTTGGAGCGGCTCGGCGAGACATACCGCAAATCGCTGAAGGTCGGCCAGACAGTGCCGGTTTACGTGCTGAACCCACGCGACTCGGACGGTAACCTGATCGTCTCGATCAACATGGGGTTGCAGCAGTACGACTGGGACGAAGCCCGCGCATTGATGGACAGGGACGAGGTCGTGGAAGTGTCCGTCACCGGCCACAATCGCGGTGGCGTGCTCGTCCGCTGGAAGTCGCTGGAAGGCTTCATCCCGTCGTCGCACATGGTCACAGTCAGCGCCGGCCTGCAAGGCAACGAGCGCCGCGAAGCTCTGAACAACCTTGTCAACCAGCCAGTAGGCGTGAAAGTGATCGAGGTTGACCAGGATCGCCGGCGCTTGATCTTCTCTGAGCGCGAGGCCCAGCGCGAATGGCGCGCCCAGCAGAAGGCGCGGCTGTTGGCGACGCTCAACGAGGGCGATGTCGTGCGCGGCACCGTTACCGGGCTGCGCGACTTCGGCGCGTTCGTCAACCTGGGCGGCGCCGACGGCCTGATCCATGTCAGCGAGCTGGCTTGGCACCGTGTAGACCATCCGCGCGATGTACTGAAGATCGGCGACGAGATTGAGGTTTACGTCCTGAGCCTGGACCGCAACACCAATCGCATCGCTCTCAGCCGCAAGCGCCTGCTGCCCGATCCCTGGGACGATGCTCTGGAGCGGTACCACGAAGGCATGTTCGTCGAAGGGACGGTGACCAACGTCGTAGATTTCGGCGCGTTCATCGCCCTCGACGACGGGCTGGAGGGCCTGCTGCATCTCAGCGAAATGGGCGACGGCTCGCTCAAGGAGCCGCACAGCTACGTCAAGAAGGGCGACCGCCTGCAACTGCGCATCAGCCGCCTGGAGCCGGATCAGCGCCGGGTGGGCTTTACGCAGCGTTGGGGCATCGAGCAGGAAGAGCCACTGGCCCCGCCTGCGCCGGAAGAAGCGCCCGAAGAGACGCCTGAAGAAACACCCGATGAAACGCCACAGGATACGCTGGCTGATGAACCGGGTGACGCACCGCCAGAGGCACCGGAAGACGCGCCCGAAGACCTGGCGGAAGACCACGCCAACAACGAGGACTGAACAACACGCCCACTGGCGTGCGCCCCATGCCCCATAAGTGCCGCGCCAACCGTCTTGGTTGGGAAGGGGAGGTGTGTGTCTCGTCTGGCCTTGCGGCTCATGCGACAGGATATGTGAATAAATGATCAATTAGGTTTGACAAACATCAGCGTCACCGTTATAATGCCCCCCGACTATGGAAGGGGGGGCGCGCTGCGCTGGGAAGTCGTTTGGCTGCTGGTAAAAGCTGCATCTCGTTCGCCAAATTCGCCATCACTGAGCGACCGAGCCAGATCAGCGCACCCGAAGCAAGTAGCTAAGACATAGCCGCCGGTTGCGATCAGCAGTCCGATCGCGCCGGTTTTTTGCTGCCCGTTCCCTAGTCAAAAAACACGACCCCTGGGGGCTATCTAGTAGGAATCATGATCCACACAACAGACTCTCACTCGAACGTGGCAGAACCGGATATGGATTTCTTGACGATGCTCGAGGAATCCTTCATCGATCAGCCCATGCGTGGCGACATTGTCGTGGGCGTCATCCAGTCTATTGACAGCTTGGGGATGCTCGTTGACGTGGGCATGAAGCGAGACGGCGTTGTGTCGCGCAACGACCTGGAACGCCTCGGCGACGAAGCCAACTTCGCTGTCGGCGACGAAGTCCCCGTCTTGATCGTGCGCCCCGAAGACGACGAAGGCAACATGATCGTCTCGGTGGCCCAGGCCAAGCAGAACGAGGACTGGCTGCGCGCCGAAGAGCTGATGAACAGTGAGGAGATTTGGGACGGCGAAGTGGCCGACGCCAACCGGGGCGGCCTGATTGTCCCCTTCGGCAACCTGCGTGGCTTCGTGCCAGCCAGCCATGTTACCAACCTGCCGCGTGGTCTGAACGAAGAAGAGCGCACAGAGTATTTGAGGGGCATGATCGGCGATCCGATCAGCATCAAGGTGATCGAGGTCAACCGCCGCCGCCGTCGCCTGGTGCTCAGCCAGCGCGAGGCTCAGCGCGAGCTGCGCGACGCCAATAAGGACGAGCTGCTCGCCAAGCTGGCCGAGGGCGAAACCCGGAAGGGCACCGTCAGCGGCCTGCGGGACTTCGGCGCGTTCGTGGACTTGGGCGGAGCCGACGGCCTGATTCACATCAGCGAGCTGGCCTGGCACCGGGTCAAGCACCCGCGCGAGGTCTTGCGCGTCGGCCAGGAAGTCGAGGTCTACGTGCTGCGCCTGGATCAGGAAGGCCGCCGCATTGGGCTGTCGCTCAAGCGTCTCCAGCCGAACCCCTGGTCGCAGGTGGACGAGATGTACCATGTCGGCCAGGTTATCGAGGGCATCATCAGCCGCGTGACCCAGTTCGGCGCGTTTGTCAGCATGGAGCCGGGCATCGAGGCCCTGCTGCATGCCAGCCAGATCGCTGACCCCGCGCCGGAGAATCCCGCCGACCTGCTGCACGACGGCCAGGCCATTCAGGCGCGGATCATCAGCATCGAGCCGCATCGCCAGCGCCTGGGCCTGAGCATTCGCGACATTGACAACGGCCTGACCCTGCCCGCCGAAGACGCGGAAATTGAGGCTGGTCAAACTGCGCCGGACACGGTAGAATCGCTTGCTGAGGAACCGGTGGCCGAGGAAGAATCGAACGCGGATTAGCAATCAGCCCTCGTAGGACATTCACAAGGCAGGTTCTCAAGACCTGCCTTTCTTGTTGTCGAGCCGGTTTCCAACAACTCTGATGAAGAGGGGAGGTGAGCTTCGTGGCTCATGTGGAACTACAGCCTGGCGAGTCGCAGGATCAGCTTCTGAAACGCTTTCGCAAGAGCGTAGCCAAGAGCGGCATCCTGAGCACGGTGCGCCGCAAGCGTTGGCACGTCTCGAAGAGCGAATTGCGCCGCATCCAGAAGAAGAAGGCGATCCGCCGCGCGCGCCGCAAGCAGCGCAAGCAGAGCCGGTTCTAAGCCACTGGCTCCCAGCACCAACGGACACTGCCGATGCGCCAGGGGTGGTTGCCAATCCGCCCCTTGCGAGTTATCTTGTTGGCGTAATTGCGGCGGGTCAGAGAAAAGATAACCACATCCTATGGCCAAACGTTCTGAGGACAAGCTGGAGATGGAAGGCACGGTGATCGAAGCCCTGCCTAACACTCAGTTTACAGTCGAGCTGGAGAATGGGCACCGTGTGCTGGCGTACCTCTCCGGCAAGATGCGCAGGTACTACATCCGCATCCTGCTCGGCGACCGGGTTCGCGTCGAACTAACCCCCTACGACCTGACGCGCGGTCGTATCACCTACCGCTATCGCCGGCGCGCCGGCATGGCCGAGGACTCCGAGGAACGCTAGGCCATCTAGCGTCTGGCTCGCGGGTAAGTCGTGAGTGGTGCGTCTTGAGGCGGGAGACCGCCTTGTGATGCACCAGTCTCATGACTCTTGACGTATGCCCTGCGCGCTAGTTGGAATCGGTAGGGTGCAGGCCGGGGATGTCACTCGTAAGGCCCTTCAGTCCCCGGTCAATCTCCCAGGGATAGACAATATAGGCATCGGTGACAGCGGCGTAGAAGTCCGGCTCGGCGCGGCTGAACAGCGAGCGGTAGGGGTTGAAGTGAAACACGCAGGTGAAGCCGGTTGCGCCTGCCGCCCCCACGCGACTCTTGACGGCGGTGCTTGTGCGCCCGCTGCCCCACACATCGTCCACAATGAGCACGCGCTTGCCGGCCAGCAGTGAGTTTTCCGGGAACTGCAAGAACTTGGGCCAGACGAGCAGGCGCGTTTTCTCGTCCAGAGCGTGTTCGGCGGGGAAGTCCACCGCCGCATTGAGGACGTTGGCGATGTCCAGCGCCTCGGCCAGCAGGCCGCCCGGCACGATCCCCCCGCGCGTGATGGTGATCATCGCGTCGAAGTGACCCGCCGCGTGCAACTGGGGCAGCAGCACATCCACCAGCTTGTCCACATCGGACCATGTCAGCCATTCCTGGCGCAGCGGGCGGCGCGGCAGGGCCATGCGGCGCATCCTTTACCGGGAGTCCCCTGGATAGTAGGCGGTGAGCTACCGCGTTATTATGACCGCAGAAGGGCGCAAAGTCAAAGCGTTGGCGCAAGC
>JAXGOK010000017.1:0-78803 GCA_040767545.1 Aggregatilineaceae bacterium
TCAAATCCGAATGCACCCGGCGGGAGGCGGGTGCGTGTGGCGCTTGATCGGGCCGGTCGGCGTCATTTTGTCTGGCATGGCGTGGCCAGGCCCCAGGTTGCCGGGCCAATCCCCAGAAGCTTTATAGCTAATAGATGGTGTGATACCATGACGATGATTCTTGTGGCCCGTGTGGGGCTTGTGCTCCACTGTGCCTGCTGTGTTCAGTGCCCCAGTTCCTCCCGCCCGAATCCGCGTTCGGCAACGTTCACCTGTCCGTCATCTATTGTCAGCCTTTCAAGGCGTTCGAGGAAGGATGTCCGTAGACCAGGGAGGAAAACCAATGCCTACTTATGTCGTACTGCTTCGCTACACCTCACAAGGGATGTCAACCATCAAGGACAGCCCCAGGCGGTTGGATGCCGTCAAGGCTGCGGTGAAGGCCGCAGGGGGCGAGTTCAAGGCTTACTATCTGACGCTGGGCCGCTTCGACGAAGTGGCGATCATCGAAGCGCCGGACGACGCCACCTTCACCAAGCTGATGATCGCTGTGGCAACCCAGGGCAACGTCCAGACCGAGACGCTGCGCGCTTTCACCGAGGCCGAGTACCGCGCGATCATTGCTGGCTTGCCGTGACGTTCTTGCGTGTTCACCTATTGCCCGCCAACATTCCTTCCTCAAATATGGCTCGTAGGGGCGTAGCCATACGCCCCTACTGGCTCACTCCTCCCCGCGCACCTCGCGCTCCAGCCGGGCGAAGTACGCCGCCATGAAAGCGTGGCGCTCGCGGGCGATGGCTCGCCCGGTCTCCGTCTGCATCCGCTCGACAATGCGCGACAGCTTGTAGCTGAACTCGTGGCGCGGCGTGTGCTCGGCCCCGCCGCCGGGGTAGCCGGGCGGGACTTCGCCCCATAACTTCTGCCCGGTCATGCCGCCGTAAGCGTAGGCGCGCGCCACGCCGATCGCGCCGATGGCGTCCAGCTTGTCGGCGTCGAAGACGACCTTCGCTTCGAGCGTCTGCGGGGCGATGGCGTTGCGGAAGCGGTGCGCGGCGATGGCATGGGTCACCGCCTCGATGAACTCCGGCGCGGGGGGCGGGGTGAGCCTGCTCAGTATCTCGCGGGCCTGCTCAGCGGCCAGCACCGCGTGATCGGCGGTCTCGGCGTTATGCACGTGGGCGAGGTGATCTTCTCCGGCGCGCTGGATGTCGTGCAGCAGCACCGCCGTCTCGACGACGGCCATATCCGCGCCCTCCGCCTGGCCGATGCGCCGGGCCAGAGCCAGCACGCGCAGCACGTGGTCGAAGTCGTGAACCGGATCGCTGTCGTCGTAGAGCGTGCGGGCGAGCGCGATGCTGACCGGCATCGCCTGCCCGTCCTCGCCGGAGTGCTTGTGAGGGCCTGCGCTCATCTGCGATTGCTCCCTGACCATCCCGCTTTCTGTCTCATCCGGCAGGTGATCGTACCGTGCCCGGTAGGATCGTGCTATCAGCAAGCGGCGACATGAGTTGCGGGGCGCAGCAGGATTGCCTGCCCAACATTGTCCTCTCAAAAGCTCCTAACGAGCATTTTTAGATTATAATTATAGTATAGCTTACACTGCGGATCATGCGGGAGCAGGGGCGCTTCCGATCCGCAGATTTGAGGGAGAGACGGATATGGACGAACTCGCGAAGTTGCTAGCTGCGAAGTTGGGCTTGCCCGAAGATGTGGCACGCAAGGCCGTCGAGCTGATTCTGACTCAGCTCAAAGACAATCTACCAGCCCCGTTTGCTGGCCAGATTGATGGATTGATCAAAGGCAAGACCAGCCTGGCAGACCTGAGCAAGCTGCCCCAGGGCGGCGGTCTGCTGGCTCGTCTGATGGGCAGGAGGTAGGCGGAGCGAATCCGCCGAAAGGGTCTGTTATGGCAAAGCTCTCGCATATTGAAGGTATTGGGGAGAAGTATGAGGCCAAGCTGCGCCAAGTAGGTCTTCGCTCCATCAGCGATCTGCTGGCGCGGGGTGCCACTCCCCAGGGCCGCAAGGAGTTGGCGGCCAAGTCCGGCATCAAGCCGGAGTTGATCCTCAAGTGGGTCAACAATGCCGACCTGTTCCGCATCAAGGGGGTCGGCTCCGAATACGCTGAGCTACTCGAAGCGGCTGGCGTGGACACCGTCCCAGAGCTGGCCAAGCGCAAGGCGGAGAATCTGGTCAAGAGGATGGCGGAGGTCAATAACGACAAGCACCTGGTTCGCCGCCTGCCGGTCGAAAAGCAGGTCTCCGGCTGGGTCGCGCAGGCCAAGACCCTGGAGCGCATTGTCAAGTACTAGACTCTGCATCGCCGCAGACAATGCCCTCTGCCAGGCTCGGCGGGGGGCGTTGTCTTGGCTCCCCAAGAAAGCGAAACGGCAGGCATAAAATCGCCTGCCGTCCCTCTAACGCTGTGGCGGAGAGGGTGGGATTTGAACCCACGGAGCGGAATGTCCGCTCACGCGCTCTCCAGGCGCGCGCATTAGGCCAGACTATGCTACCTCTCCACATCGGGGTATTCAGTTGGCGCAATTATAGCCGCGCGCCGGGCGAGGGTCAATACGCAGCGTCAAGCGCGCCCGGCCCACACTCCGGGAGCCTTCCCCCGGCTATTTGAGGAAGCCGTGCTTGCGCAGCCAGTTCTCGAAGGTGATCTCGCCCGGCTCGGTGATCATGCTGCCCCGGTCAATGTTGCGCGGACTGTCACCGGTCAGCGGAGCCGGTTCCTCAAAGGGCAGGTCTTCGCCGGGGCGGGCGACGATGATCGTCGGCACCGACTTGAACCCGGTCCAGGCGATGACGCGCTGCTCGGCGGCGGGGTCCTGGTCAATCAGAATCTCGCGGTAGGGGATGGCTTCGCGCTCCAGGACGCGCTTGGCGGTGCGGACGTAAGGGCATGGGTTCGTCCGCGCGTACATGACCAGTTCGTAGTTCACAAGCTCCTCCCCAAGTGGCTGGTGCAGCTGGCCGTCACGATCCGGGCACGGGCGTCCCGGCCCCGTCGGGCAGCAAGAAGCAGCGAATGCCGTTGACGATGCCCTGAGCGATCAGGTCTTGCTGTTCGGTGAGAAAGGCGCGGTCGTTGCGCATGAAGCCGATCTCGATGATGGCGGTCGGCGTGTCAATGGCGACCTCATCGAAGGTGTGGTAATCGGTCATGTCGTAGGTGGTGCCGTAGTGCTGAGGTTGCGCGGTCGTCGCCGCATACTGGCTGACCAGGCAGGCCAGCAGCTTCTCGTCTTTGCCGCGCGTCGTCTGGCGGGCGGACGCCGACGCCGCGTTGAAGCCGGTGCCCGCCGCCCCGTAATCCTGGCAGTCATTGGTGTGGATCGAGACCAGCACATCGGCCTGGTAGTTGGTCAGGCGCGGGTCGAACTCGGTCAGCAAGTCCACCATGTAG
This sequence comes from Aggregatilineaceae bacterium, assembly GCA_040767545.1. Classification (GTDB taxonomy): domain Bacteria; phylum Chloroflexota; class Anaerolineae; order Aggregatilineales; family Aggregatilineaceae; genus UBA2029. The sequence continues at coordinate 3,391 of JAXGOK010000017.1, forward strand.
CGTTCCTGGCTGAGCGTGGTCACCACCTGGCGCGCGACCGCCTCATTGATCGAAAGCTCGGTCAGCCCATCCGGGCACACCGCGCCAGGGTCGGACTCGAAGGTGGGGTCTTGCGGGCGTCCGCTGTGCCCGGCGATGATGCCGATGCGCATCTGGTGCACGTCGGTGGGCAGCGGCGTGGGCTGGACGGAGATGACGCGCTGCGTGGCCTGCACTTTGTTCAGCCCGGCGCGGAATTCATCGGAGAAGAAGTTGGGCCGCGTCCACAGCGAGAAGATGGTCGAAACGAGCACCGCCGCCGCCACGACGATCAGCACGTTGCGCACGGTGCTCCACCACACGCTGACCGGCCCGCTGCGCGCGGGCGGGCGAGGAAGCGGGGCTGCCCGCCGGCCCAGGGGCAGCGACAGCGCCGGCGCAGCGGCAGGCCCGCTCACCGGCTCGACCGGGAGCGCGTCCGGCGTTGCCGGGCCTGAAGGCGCGCGGCGAGGCAGGTCGAGCGCGCCCGTGTCGAACGTCCACACGGCGAAGTCGTCTTCGTCCTCGTCGTGCGGCGAGTCTTCCCTGGCAAGCTCGTCCAGTGGGTCGTCGTCCCAAGTCAGATCGGTGTCGTCGGCCATGATTCCGTGCGTCTATGCTTCCGGCAGTCTGGCGCGAATCTTAACGCACTCAGCGCAAAAGGGAAACTTCGCGGGGCCGTTGACCTCACCCCCAGCGCCGAGCGGGGGAGAGGTCTCGTAGGAGCGTATCGCCACACGCCCCTGCGGGCAGGTCTCGCTCTCACCTGCGACCGCGCTCAGGGCTGTGATCCCCCGGCCAGACGTGGTAAAATGCGCGCCCCAGAACGAACGGCATTGGCGCAGTGCAGGTGACGGCCATGCACATCCTGGTATCCAACGATGACGGAGTCTACGCGCCGGGGATCACGGCGTTGGCCGAGGCGATGCTGCCCTTCGGCCAGGTGACGGTGATCGCGCCCAGGGAGAACCGCAGCGCGATCGGTCACCGCAAGACGATGCACAAGCCGCTGCGCATTGACCCCGTTTCCTTTGCGGTCAAGGGTGTCGCGGCCTTCGCCACGTCCGAGTCGCCATCGGACTCGGTGGCAGTGGCGCTGCTAGGCTTCATCAAGGAGCCGATTGACCTGGTGGTGTCGGGCATCAATCGCGGGGCGAATATGGGCCAAGACCTGACCTACAGCGGCACCGTCTCCGCCGCGTTCGAGGCGGTGATCTGGCACAAGCCAGCCATCGCGTTCTCGCTGATTGATGTCTCGGAAGACGCCGATTACCGCCCGGCTGCGGCCATCGCCCGCCAGATGGTTGCTCTGGGGCTGTACCGCAACCTGCCGCCGCTCACCCTGCTCAACGTGAACGTTCCCCCGCTGCCGCTGGAACAGATCAAGGGGTTCAAGATCGTGCGGCAAGGGCTGCGCACGTACAACGACGCGCTGATCACGCGCATTGATCCCTTTGGCCGGCCCTACTACTGGATCGGCGGCGAAGCGCCCAGCGGCGATATGACCGAAGAAGGCACCGACCTGTGGGCTACGCACAACGGCTACGTTTCGCTGACGCCGATTCACCTGGACATGACCAGCTATGCCGTGATGCGCGAGCTGGAGGCGGCGGGCATTGAGCGGCTCGTGCCCGGCCAGTGATTGGTTCTTGGTGATTGGTTTCTGGTAACGGCGGTTCAGTGGCAGGTGTGCCCTGCTGACAACCAACAACCAGCAACCAATAACCTTCTCGTTGTCAGGAGAGCGCATGACTGCCTTGCCACTCCGCCCGCCGCTCATCGTCCATCATATGGCGGCGCTCGACGGGCAGAGCTTCCCCCGCAATTCGCTTGAGGGAGTGCGCGCCTCGCTCGACCGGGGCGCGGACTTCATCGAGGTGGATGTCACCGCCCTGGCCGATGAAGACTACCTGCTGGTTCATGACGCAGTCCTGGAGTCGGAGACGACCGGCAGCGGTCCGGTGGCGCATTGCACTGCCCGCCAAGCGCGCGATCTGCGCTGCAAGGTGAACGGGACGGCGACTGACTTTCGCGTGCCCACGCTGGGCCAGGTTGTCGCCCTGTTCGAGGAGCACCCGGCCCGCACCCGCTTGCAGCTTGACTTCAAGAACGTGGTGCCCTTCACGGATAAGGAGCCGCTGCTCCGCCTGGCGCGCCTGATCGAGCCGCTGGGCGAGCGAGTCATCGTCAGCAGCGAGGCGGACTGGCAGCTTCGCCGGCTGCGCAAGCTGGCTCCCTGGCTGGAATTGGGCTTCGACATTCACTTCTACATTGGCTGGCCGGACACGGCCCGCCCGCGCGACCCCGCCGAGTTGCCCCGCCAGATGGGGGCCTATGGGTATTATGACGATCACCCGCTGGCGTCGCGGCGCGTCTGGGCGGCGGCTGAATACCTGGCCGACCGCTGCGCGGCGCTCACAACGGTGCTGCCAGATGCGAGCACGCTCTACATCAATCACCACTTCCTGGCCCAATCGCTGGACGACGGGTTCAACTGGGCTGCTGCGCTGCACGCGGCGGGCATGAAGTGCGACGCCTGGACGCTCGACTGCGGCGATCCGGTGGCGGAAGCCAACGCGCGGCGCTTGCTGGCGGCGGGTGTGGATCAGTTCACCACCAACACGCCGCTGGCGCTGCGCGCCTTGCTCGGTGCGACGTGAGATGCCCGCGAAGAGCGGGGCCAGTTCCGGCAGGAAGAGGCAGATTCAGCGGGTTAGCGTGGGGGCGCGAGCAGCCGCCCGACCCGTGTGCGCAGCGCAGCGAAGCTGACCAGCGCGCCTAGCGCGTTCGCCGTGAAATCGAGCAGGGACAGCCCGCGGTGCGGGACGATGCCCTGCCCCAGCTCCAGCAGCAGCCCGCACGCCGCTCCGATGGCGAGCGCCCTCCTCAGCGCCTGGGCGGGGGCCAGGTAGCAGGCCAGCACCGCGTACCACAGGGCCGTGAAGATGCCGAAGAGCAGCACATGGCCGCAGGCATCGGTCATGTCTGTGCCGCCAAAGAATCTGGAAGTATCCTCAGCAATGGAGTCCTTGCCGGGCAGCAGCATCAGCAGGCAGACCAGCACTGTCCAGGCCAGCGCCGCCGCCCAGCGGGGCAGTGGGTGGTACGCCATACGCAGCAAGAGTGACCGGCGGCTCACAGGGCGCACCCGCTCAGACAGAGGCGGAATGCAGCGCATCGGACAGGGGAAGGGTGACGGTGAAGGTTGTGCCCAGGCCCTCCTGGCTCTCAAAGCTGATCGTCCCGCCGCATAGCTCGATACTGTGCTTGGCGATGGCTAGCCCCAGGCCGGTGCCGGGGATATCCTCAACATTGCCGCCACGAAAGAACCCCTCGAACACATGGCTGCGGTCGGCGAGCGGGATGCCGATGCCCTCATCCTGCACCACCATGATGATGCGCTCGTCCTGGCGGCGCAGGCATACCACCACTTCCCTGCCGGGCCGCGAGAACTTGATCGCATTGGACACCAGATGATGCAGCGTCTGGCTGAACAGTTGCCGGTCGAGCAGCACCAGTCCGAGAGGCTCCGGCACTTCCAGCCGCGTGCGCACGCTGTGGCTCTTGCTCCCGCTAAGCCGGGCGATGACCTGTGCGCTCAGCACAGCCGGGTCTACCGGCTCCGGCCTCACAGGTGTCTCGCCCGCCTGTATGCTGCTCATCTCCAGCACGCCATCTAGCAAGCGCACTATGCGCCCGATGGCCTCGCGGATGTGGTCAAAGCGCTTGCGCCGGTCGTCTTCGGTCAGTTTGTGACCATGCCGATCCAGGATTTCGGCGCTGCTGAGGATGATGGACAGCGGCGTGCGGAATTGATGCGAGACCGTCGTCACCAGGCGTGCGCGCAGATCGCCCAGGTAGCGCTCGCGTTCCAGCGCGGAACGCAGCACTTCTTCGTGCCGCTTGCGGTCGGTCAGATCAACGCTGTGGATCAGGATCAGGTCGGGGGGCAGGTAAGACAGCGTGATCTGCATGTAGAGCCGCCGTCCTGTCTCCGGCATCGCATAGTACATCTCGCGCTGAAGAGTGGTGCGCTGCTCAAAGCACTGGCAGGCCAGATCCAACAACTCCGGGTGAGCCTCATAATACACCGCTGCAGACCGTCCCACCTGGTGCGCCACCTTGCCCTGGCTGAACTTGTGGGCTGCATCGCTGTAATCCACCAGCACAAACTCGCCATCGGGCCTGCGCTGCATGAGGAGAGTGGGCACCGGCACGGCCTTGTATTGGGCGCGCGCCCGCTCCTCGCTGATGCGCAGGGCCTCGGTGCGCTCGTTGACGCGCGCTTCAAGCTCGGCGGCATGGCGCTGCACGCTGTCGTAAAGCTGGGCGTTGCGGATGGCGATGGCGGCGTGGTCGGCCAGGGCCTTCAGCCGCCGGGCCTGGGTCTGGGTGAAGGAGCCGGCGGTCTCATTCATCAGACTGACGACGCCGAGCATGGTGTCGCCGGACATGATCGGCGCGCCCAGGTAAGCGCGCAGGGCGTCCGGCTCGGCCACCTTTGTCCAGCTTGGGTCGGCGTGCACATCGGCGATGAAGTAGGGGTGCCCGCTGGCAGCCATCGCGCGCAGGCTGGCATACTCTGCGACTGGCAGGCGCATTGCCAGGACAGCCTCATCGCCGTCGTAACGCTCATAGCCGTGACAGCGCACCGCGCACAGCACGCCGTCTTCGACCAGGCCGATATACGCCGCATCGTAGGGGACAACGTGCCCGACGTGAGTCAGGATGTGGCCGAGCACCTCCTCCAGATCGAGCGAGCGGTTGAGCAGGGCTGCTACGTGGCTGAGCGCCTCGGCCAGGGTGCGCTGCTCGCGCTCGGACTGCTCGGCGCGCCGCCGCTCGGCGATCTCGACCTGCGCTTGCTGGTAAAGCCGGGCGTTGGCCATCGCCGCCGCCGCCAGGGGGCCTAACGCCTCCAACAACCGTAGATCGTTCTGGCTGTAGTCGTCGGGCCGATAGCTGAATACCTGAAGCACGCCGATAGCCCGGTCTTCGAGCTTGCACGGCACGATCAGCGCCGAGCGGGGAATCTCCTCACCGTGCTCCTTGTAGTCTTCGGATACCGTTCCATTGGTCTCCCCGTAATACCGGGTGGCCGAGGCGCGCCGCCGTTGGTCGAAATCTGGCAGGTACGCCGACTCGCCGGTGTGAATAGCCAGACTCTGCGTGCCCTTACCCTCCGGGTTGAGGGGGATGGGCGGGAAGGCGCGCGCGTCGAGCCATTTGTCGCCGATCCAGGCCGCCTCGCAGTGGATCAAGCGCGTGGCGGGGTCGTAGGACGAAACGACCAGATTGTCGCAGGGCATTGCCCCGGCGATGACCTCGTGGATGGTCTGGTAGATCGTGCTGGGGTCGAGCGTGCGGCCCAGCCGCCGGCCCGCCTCGTATAGCCGCTCGACCGCCTCGGTGCGCTTCTGGAGGGCGGCCTGGGTGAGCTTATACCCGGTAACGTCTTCCTTGATGACCACAATATGCATCAGAGCGCCATCAGCATCGAGGATGGGCGAGAGCTTGACGTACTCCCAGTACGGCTCGCCCCCCGGCTGATGGCGCATGATCTCGCCCGACCATTCTCTGCCCGCCCGGACGGTCTCCCAGCGCTCGCGGTACTCGGCGGGGCTGGTCTTCTCCGGGTCCAGGGCATGGGTTACGTGGCCGAGCACTTCTTCCGGCTCGCGACCAGTCACCTCGGTGTATTTGCGGTTGGCGTATTCCAGGTGGCCCTGCGCATCGGTGATGAAGACGATCACCGGGCTTTGCTCCAGGGCGCGCGAGAGCTTGCGCACTTCCTGGTTGGCCTGCTCCTGCGCGGTGATGTCAATGGCGATGCCGCCCACCAGGGCGGAGCCATCGGCGCGGCGGATCGGGAAGCGGCGCGTGGCGAAGGTGCACACCTCGCCCGAAGGGGTGCGCACGCGCTCGGCGATGACAAATGGCCCTTCGGCCAGCGCCCGCCGGTTGAGGTCAAGAAATTCCTGCCAGCGGCGTGCCTCTGCCGGATCGTCAAGGGACCCCCGTTGCTCCGGGTCCTGAAGCGGCCTGCCGCACACCTGCATGAAGGGGTTCGCGTAAACGAACTCCCCCTCTTCCGTGCAGATGAAGGCCACTGCTTCGAGATGATCCATGAAGGCGGCGAATTGCAGTACAGCCTCGTGCTCGCACGCCGTGCCCTGCGCGGGGCGCGCTTCCAGGGCACGGCGCACAGACTGGCCCAGCCGATCCAGGCGTCCGGTGACCAGGTAATCGTCAGCACCGCGCCGGACGCACTCAACGGCGACCTGCTCATCTACAGCGTCTGCTAGCACCAGGAAAGGGAGGCTCAGCCCGCGTGCGCGCATCAGCTCCAGGGCGCGCAGCGCGCCCGCGCCGGGCGGGTCATCCACCGCCAGGACGAGATCGGGCGGCTGGGCGAGCAGATCGAGATAGGCGCGCTCATCAGGGGCGCGCGAAATGTCCGGCGCGAACCCGGCAGCGCGAAGCGCAGCGTGCAGCGTCGCGGCGTGGCGGTCGCAGCCGAAGGCTATGAGCGTGTGCAGCGGGGTAGGCTCAGCTTCCACGCCGGTCATGGCCCGCACGAACCCTTGTGCAGCGGGAATGCTACGCACACATGCGTGCCCTGGTCAGGGGTGCCGGACAGGGCGAGGTGCCCTTTGTGGGCCTGCACCAGGTGGTGGACGATGATCAGCCCCAGGCCAGGGTGCTCGTGGAGGGTGATTACTTTGGTGCGAAAATCTGGCGGATTCATCACGTAGTGCACTGTCTCCTCCGCAATGCCACTACCGCAGTCGGTGACGTGCAGCGCGTAGGTGTCGCCTTCGGCACAGCCCGTCACCTGCACGGGCGTGCCCGTCGCTGAGAACTTCAGCGCGTTGTCCACCAACTCCTGCACGATTTTGGCGAGATTCTCCCTGGTCACGCTCACGGGAGCATCGGCGGCGGTGATCATCAGATCGGCCTGGCGGCCATAGCGGGCGGCCTCTTCGCGTGCGGTCTGCCCGATGAGACTGCCGGGCCGCTGAAAGCAGTCGTTGCGCAGCACGATCACGCGCGCCGGGTCCATGCGGATGATTTCCAACTGGGCGAACAACAGATAATTCTCGATGCGGCGGTGCAGGCGTTGGGTGGCTTCAAAAATAGTGCCGGCCAGCGCCTTGATCTGGTCGGAGGCAAGGTGCGGCGCGTCCGCCATCAAATGCCCGGCGTTGCCCAGCACGCTGTTGAGGGGTGCCTGCAAGTCCGGCGGCAGGGCCAGGCCGGTCGCCAGCCGCATGGTTTCCATGAGGTGACGATATTCCTGCTCAAGCAGGCGCTGGCGCTCCAGGCGAGCGGCAATTGCCTCGAGAAGCTCATCGGGGGTGAAGGGCTTGGTCACATAATCATCCGCGCCCAGGGCCATCCCACAGCGAAAATCGTCGCGGCCCGCCTTCGCCGTCAGGAAGATGATGGGGATCATGCTGGTTGCCGGCTCGCTGCGCAGAGCAACCAGCACGCCGTACCCATCCAGGCGTGGCATCATGATGTCACACAGGATGAGGTCGGGAATCTGTTTGCGTGCCAGATCAACGCCGATGACGCCGTCAGCCGCCGCCAGGGTGTCGAACCCCTCGAAGGTGAGGACGCTGACGATGTTCTCGCGCAGGTGCGCCTCGTCCTCGATCACCAGCACTGTCGTCACGATCGGCTCTCCAAGCTCGTCCCTCCCCGTTCGCACAAGAAACTCTGCCCCGTGCAAACTGGGCACCCCCTGGATAGCAACAGCATACCACAAAGTAGATAGCTTAGCAGAATTGTGCGTGGTCTCACAGGGTGTATTTCAGGTCGCAGCTTGTATCCTGTAACACAAGGGTGATCTAGGTGGGCAAGAACAAGAATTTTATGCGTGGATTCAGCAGGGCTGACCGGCGGCGGAACGGCTCACCCCCTCAGCAGGCATCGCAGACGGGCGGCGGGGGCGTGGCTGTGGGGCAGCCCGGCAGCGCCAGCAGCCACTCAACGGCAGCGATCAGCGTGGCTTCGTCCTGGTGCCCTGGGAGTGACTTGACGAGGCGACCTTCGGCGTCGAGCAGCACGGTCAGGGGGATGCCATAGGCCCTGTACTTATGAACCAGGGCGCGGTTCGGGGCGTAATCCACGTTGAGGATGTGGAAGTCCACCCGATCCCGGTACCGCTGCTCAAGCCGGAGCACAGCCGGGAGCATAGCATTGCAGGGGCTGCACCACCAGGCGCGGAACTCGATGAAGTGCGGCTTGCCGCTCTTGACAATCTGGTATGGCTCCACCGGAGTGAGCGTGGGCCACGTGCGGGCGATGGCCGTCAGCGTGGCGATCGGCCCGGCGAAGGCGTAGCGAGTAGGCGATGGTGTGGCTGTCTCGCAGGAAGCGGCGGGCGTTGAGGCAGGGCTGCTGGTACGGGGGGCGGCAACGCGCCGTGTGTCCGAGCAGCCCGCAGCCAGCATCACCGCGCAAACCCACAGGGAGGCGATCCAGACCCGTCGAGGGTTCAACCGGGCACCTCCAGCGAAGACTGCGATCAGCGGTCAGCCATCCGCGATCCGCAAAGGCCAGGTCTCCTTTTCAGACTGCCGCACAGCGACCAGGCAGGCTCCTAGTGTTTTGCCACTTTTCATTGTAGCGGTGATCGGCGGGCAAAATCAATCAGGCTAGAGCTTCGGGTGCATCCCCCTTTTGTGGAACGCTGTTCGTAGGGTGTCGCAATACGCCCCTACGGTGGGCGCAGCAGAGCAGGCCCCCCTCCCGCCTGGATAGCACACATGTACCTGTTGGCACCTTGACTTTTGTCGGAACTGATCCATAATTAAAATTAGTTGGTTGGCGCAACAAACAAAACAGATGGTCGGTTCGCGCAGGCTCGTGAGCATGTCTGGAACACGGGCGGCGTCTCTTTTGCGGGCCTGATCGCGAGATGGATCCCTTTTGTTGAGATAGTTCTTTTGAGACTACAAGTTTATGCCGAACCACACCCATCTGCGGACAGGTGACCAGACGCTCGTCCGTGAAATCAACCTCTCCGTGATCATGAGGCGTCTGTTGGAGCATGCCTCGCTCTCGCGCGCCTCGCTGGCCGAAGTCACCGGCCTCAACAAGTCCACTGTCTCCAGCCTGGTTCAAGAACTGATTGACATGAGCTTCGTCCACGAGACCGGCTTAAGCTCCACCGGTGTTGGACGCCCGTCCATGATGCTGGGGCTGAACCCGCGCGCCGGCTACATTGCGAGCTGCGAGCTGGGCGTGGACTTTATCTCGGTGCTCTGCGCCAACTTCGGGGGCGAAGTGCTCTGGCGCATGAACGAGAACACGGTCGGCACCCAGGGCCAGGAGAAGATCATGAATCGCGTCCTGGCCCTTTTGCGTCAGGCGGTAGACTTTGGGGCCAGCCGCGGCGCCGACTGCGGGGGGCTGCTGGGAGTGGCCGTTGGCGTGCCAGGGCTGATCGAGCAGGCGACGGGCACCCTGCTGTTCGCGCCCAACCTGCAATGGCGCGATGTCCCCATCCGCGACATCGTGAGCGCCGCTTTTGACGGCGTGCCGGTGTTCGTGGACAACGAAGCGAACATGGCCGCCCTGGGCGAAACCCTCTTCGGCGCGGCGAAGGGCTGCAACGAGGTGCTCTACATCAGCGCCGGCGTGGGCGTGGGCGGGGCTGTGGTGCGCAACGGCCAACTGGTGCGCGGCACGACCGGCTTCGCCAGCGAGTTCGGGCACATGACGATTGACCCCGACGGCGTGCTGTGCAACTGTGGCAACCAGGGCTGTTGGGAGACGCTGGTCAGCCAGTCGGCGGTGTTCCGCCTGGCGCGGCAGGCCATTGAGGGGGGGCAGCCCAGCTCTCTGACGGCCCTGACCGGCGGTGACTTGAGCCGCCTGTCCATCCCGCTCATCGTCACGGCGGCTGCGCAGGGAGACGCGGTCGCCCTGTCCGTCTTTGAGACGGTGGGGCGTAACCTGGGCATCGGCATCGCCTCCCTGATCAACAGCTTCAACCCCGATCTGGTGGTCCTGGGGGGCATCCTGAGTCTGGCGGGCGAATGGCTGCTGCCCACCGTGCACGCTGAAGTTGCCCGGCGCGCGCTCCGTTGGAACGCCGAGGCGACGGAAATCCTGGTGGCCCAGCACGGCTTCGACGCCTGTGTGATGGGGGGTGTAGCCACGCTGCTACAGGCGATTGTGCTGGAGCCGGGCCGCTATCATCTGCAGAACCACGCCTAGAAAAGCTGGCTGTTGCCAGCATTCCTGGGCGCAGAAAGGAGGGAGGTTCGGCACAAACGATCAATGGCAGACAGTTCTATCCCTGATCGAGCTCGTTCCAACGTTGGGCACTATCATGTGCAACAAGAGATTTTCAGGAGGATTCCGCAGATGATGAAGAAGACAGGTAGCTTTCTGCTGCTGACAGTTCTGATTCTGAGCCTGGCCTTGGGGGTTGGCGGCGCGACGGCAGCGCCCAAAGCGCAGGTTACCGAGCTGGTCATCTTCTGGGCCCAGTGGCCGCCTGCCGACTACCTGCAGGAGATCGGCAACCGCTACGAAGCCGAGACCGGCATCAAGGTGACCGTCATTCAGGAGCCGTGGGGCACCTTCCTCAATCGCATGACTGCCGAATGGGCCGCCAAGGGCGACGCCTACGACATGGTGGTGGGCGACAGCCAGTGGCTCGGCCAGGGTGCCGAGCAGGGCCACTACATGGAACTGACCGACTTCATGGTCGAGAACGGCATCCCTGAGACGGTGACCCCGGCCACGCTGCAGTTCTATGGCGAGTACCCGCCAGGATCGGGCCGCTACTGGGGTTACCCGACCGAGGGCGATGCGGTGGGCTGGGGGTACCGCAAGGACCGCCTGGAAGACCCCGAAGAGATGGCCGCCTTCGAGGCGGAGTACGGCTACCCGCTGGCTGTGCCCGAAACCTGGGCCGAGCTGCGTGACATTGCCGAGTTCTTCTATCGCCCGGACGAGAACGTCTACGGCGCTGCCATTTACACCCAGCTAGACTATGACGCGATGATCATGGGTTACGAGAACGTCATGTTCAGTTGGGGTGTGGACTGGCAGGGCGAGAACAACGAGGTGCTCGGCATCGTCAACTCGGAGAAGGCCGTCGAGGCGCTGGAGTTCTACAAGGGGCTTTACCAGTTCGCCCCGCCCGGCACTGACAACGCGTTCTTCACGGAGACGAACTCGGCCTTCATCAACGGCCAGGCGACGCTGGTCATGAACTACTTCGCCTTCCTGCCGGACCTGCTCAACGCCGAGAAGAACCCCTACGCGGGCGTGACCGGCTACTTCGCCGGGCCAGCCGGCCCCTACGGTGACCGCTATGTGGCGCTGGGTGGCCAGGGCATGAGCGTGCTCAGCTACATCAGCGATGCGCGCAAGCAGGCCTCGCTGGACTTCATCAAGTGGTTTGCCTCGGATGAGGTGCAGAAGCAGTGGGCCGAAGTCGGCGGCTACACCTGCAACATCGCCGTGCTGGAGTCCGAGGAATTCCTGAACAACACACCTTACAACCGGGCGTTCGCCGAGTCGATGACCTTCGTCAAGGACTTCTGGAACATCCCGATCTACAACGACCTGCTGGAGCCGGCGCAGCGTTACATCAACGGCTACGTGGTGGGCAATGTGGGGACGGCCAAGGAAGCCCTGGATGGCATGGCTGTCGAACAGCACGAGGTACTGGTTGCTGCCGGAGTGATCGAAGGCTAGTTTGATCTGTCAGCTCGACGGTGGGAAGGCGGGCGCGCGCTCGCCTTCCCTGCCATCCCATTGAAGGTACGAAGGTGCGCGCATGACCTCAAATGCCCAAGCCATACCCGCCGGCCCGCAGCGGATGACCCAGCAAGGCCGCCGCCAGATGAGCGACAAGACGATCGCTCACCTCTTCATCTGGCCGACGTTGATCTTGCTGATCGTCATGAACATCTTTCCGCTGTTCTACAGCCTCTACCTCAGCTTCAATGACTATTCGGTGATCGCCAACCAGCCGCCGAAATGGGTGGCACTGGACAATTACGAGAAGATTCTCACCACTGAGCGCAGCCGCTACTGGCATAACTTCACGATCACGGGGCGCTATGCTGCGCTGTCAGTGGGACTTCAGATCGTCATTGGCTTTGGGCTGGCGATGCTCTTGCGCGAAAGATTCAGGGGGAGCGGTCTAGTCACGACGCTGATCCTGATTCCGATGATGCTCTCTCCGGTGGTGGTGGGGTTGTTCTGGAAGCTGATCTTCGATCCGTCCAAAGGCTTCTTCAATTACCTGATCTATCTCAACCCGCGCGGGGGCGACCAGTGGCTGTCCGACGCCACGCTCGGCCTGTGGGCCATCGTCATCGTGGACGTGTGGATGTGGAGTCCGTTCGTGATGCTGCTGTGCCTGTCGGGCTTGGGTGCCATTCCCAATTATCTCTACGAGGCGGCGGCGATAGACCGGGCCAGTGCCTGGTTCCAGTTCCGGCGCATTACCCTGCCCCAGGTGATGCCCCTGCTGCTTATTGCCGTGCTCTTCCGCACCATTGAAGCGTTTAAAGCGTTCGACCTGGTGATGGGCCTGACCGGCGGCGGGCCGGGTGACAGGACCGAGACGGTAGCTGTCCGCCTCTACGGAGAGGCGTTTCTCAAGACTCGCACGGGAGAGTCCAGCGCGCTGGCCTACATCGTGCTGATCATCATTATCTCCATCAGCAACCTCTACATTCGCGCGCTCAACCGGGCGAGGGAGGGCTAGCCATGTTTGGGCTTGACATTCCGCTGCCGGACTTCTGGATTGTCTACTTCTTCCTCTTCTGGGTGCTGGTGGGCGCGACGACCGGGCCGGTGATCTTTCGGCACAAAGGCTATCCCTCGCTGCTCGGCATCGTGGTCGGAGTCGGCGGGGGGGTGATCAGCGGTGCCCTGTTCATGCTGCTGCTGGTAGCTTTCAAGCCCATCGCCGAGCTTCTCGACCGACCCCTGTTCGGCACCCTCATTTCGATGGTGCTGAGCGCGGCCATTGTCCTGGCGCTGCTGGCCTTTGCCCGGCGCTTGGTGCCGGAGACCGCGCGCGAGACGACGGTTGCAGTGGAGGCGGCGGGCGGCCCGCGCGCGCCGGTCACTTATTCGGCCCGTGTGGACAAAGTGCATCCTTCCTGGCAGTCCTTGCAGTCCATTCGGGCGAGCGTGGTGATCATGCTGGCCGGGCTCACCCTCATCCCCGTGATCTGGATGGGGATGACGGCCTTCAAATCGTATCCGGACGCCGTTGCTTCGCCGCCCAAAGTGGTCTTCGATCCCACGATGGAAGGGATCATCACCCTGCTGACCAGGCGTCGCCAGATATTGAACGAGGAGCAGAGGGCAGAGTACGAAGCGACCGAAGACCTGAACTGGGCGGACAGGGTGATGCTCAAGAGCGGGCAGGCGATCCTTGGCCCAAGCGACTACGTCAAGCGCCTGCGCAACTCGCTGATCATCGCCAGCGTGTCTACCGTGCTATCGGTGACGCTGGGCCTGCTGTCAGCTTATGCCTTCAGCCGCTTCCGTGTGCCGGGCAAAGGTGATCTGTTGTTTTTCATCTTAAGCACGCGTATGCTGCCCCCGGTGGTGGTCACGATTCCGATCTTCCTGATGTACCGCGAGCTAGGCTGGTACGACACGCACGGCGGCTTGATCGCCCTGTACACGGCGTTCAACCTCTCGTTCTCGGTCTGGCTGCTCAAGGGGTTCATAGACGAAATCCCCAAGGAGTACGAGGAAGCGGCGCTGGTGGACGGCTATACGCGGCTGCAAGCCTTCATCAGGATCGTGATCCCGGAGGCGGTGACAGGCATCGCGGCGACGACGGTCTTCTGCTTCATCTTCGCCTGGAATGAGTACGCCTTCGCCCTGATGCTCACCGCTGACAAGGCGCGCACCGCTCCGCCGCACATCCCGTCCATGATCGGCTCCGGGCTGGTCGAGTGGGCGGCGATTGCGGCTGGCTCGCTGTTCTTCTTGATCCCGGTCGTGATCGTGACGTTTGCGCTGCGCAAGTACCTGCTGCGCGGCGTCACCTTCGGCGCCATTCGCCAGGGGTGATCGGGGTGAGTGATCGGTGAATCGGTGATCTGACCCGCAGGGTCATGCACATGACCGGACACGATTATGGCAACCATTGAGCTGCAAAAAGTAGAGAAGAAATTCGGCGATCTGCATGCCGTCAAGCCGATAGACCTGACCATCCACGATGGCGAGTTCGTCGTGCTGCTCGGCCCGTCGGGCTGCGGCAAGACGACCACGCTGCGCATGATCTCCGGTCTGGAGGCGGTCACCGGCGGGCGCATCCTGCTCAACGACCGCGACGTGACCTGGACGCATCCCAGCGAGCGCGACATCGCCTTCGTCTTCCAGTTCTTCGCGCTCTACTCGCACATGACCGCCCGCCAGAACATCGCCTTCCCGCTGCAAGCCCAGGGCGAATCCAGGGAGACGATCCGCCAGCGCGTGGCCGAGGTCGCCCGCCTGCTGGAGATCGAGCACGTGCTGGACGCCAAGCCCGGCGCGTTGAGCGGCGGCGACCGCCAGCGTGTGGCCCTGGCCCGCGCCCTGGTGCGCCGTCCGGCGGCCTTCCTGATGGACGAGCCGCTCGGCGCACTGGATGCCGAGTTCCGCGAGACGATGCGCGCCGAGATCAAGCGACTGCACATCGAGCAGCACGCCACCACCGTCTACGTCACCCACGACCAGATCGAGGCGATGGCTATGGGCGACCGCATCGTGGTCATGTCCGACGCGATCGTGCAGCAGGTCGGCACGCCCGCCCAGGTCTACCACGACCCGGCCAACCTGTTCGTGGCGCGCTTCATCGGCAGCCCCGGCATGAACCTGCTCAGGGGGCACTATGCCGACGGAGCGGTTCATCTGCGCGAGGATGTGATCTACCAGGTGCCGGGCGACTGGGTTCCCGTGCTGGACGGGGTGTTAGGCGGCGAAGGCGATGTAATCCTCGGCTTCCGCCCCGAAGCGGCCACCGTCAACAGCGAGGGGTTGCCCGCCAGCGTCTATGCCACTGATCTGCTGGGCGGGTACACCATGCTGCACCTGGAGATCGGCAACCACGAGATCGTCCACGCCCGCGCGGGCCGCGAGACGCACTACCCAATTGGCACGCCGGTGCGCTTCGCGCTCGATCCGGCGATGGTTCGCTTCTTCGACCCCACGACAGAGCAGGCAATCGTCCGGGAGGTGACCGCATGAGCGACGTAGCATTGCAGCACATCACCAAGCGCTTCAAGGATGTCACCGCGCTGGACGACGTGTCCTTCTCGATCAACGATGGCGAGTTCTTCGTGCTGCTGGGGCCGACCGGCGCGGGCAAGACGACCACGCTGCGCGTGCTGGCCGGGCTGGAGAAGCCGGATGCAGGCGCTGTGTTCTTCGACGAGGTGAACATCACCAGCTTCACGCCCGCCGACCGTGACGTGGCTTTCGTCTTCCAGCAGTACTCGCTCTACCCGACGCGCACCGTCTACCAGAACCTGGCCTTCCCGCTGCGCTCGCCGCTGCGCAAATGGCCGAAGGATCACATTGATCGCCGCGTGAAAGAGGTGGCCGAGAAGCTGCGCATCACCCACCTGCTGGAGCGCAAGACGGCCAACCTCTCCGGCGGGGAGATGCAGCGTGTGGCGCTGGGGCGCGCCCTGGTACGCAGCCCGCGCGTCTTCCTGATGGACGAGCCGCTGAGCAACCTGGACGCCAAGCTGCGCGAGGCGCTGCGCATCGAGCTACAGCACCTACAAAAGACCGAGGGCAGCACGACGCTTTTCGTCACGCATGACCAGGTCGAGGCGCTGACCATGGCCGACCGCATCGCCGTGCTCAACCAGGGGCGCATCGTGCAGATCGGCACGCCCGACGACATCTACGACCGCCCGGTGACGACCTTCGTCGCCCAGCTTGTGGGCATCCCGCGCATCAATCTGCTGCCCACCGTGCGCGAAAATGGCACGCTCCTCGTCGAGGAGAGCGCCCTTCGCCTGGCGCTGCCAGCGGAAGCGGACATTCCGCCGTGCTTCCTGCTGGGCATCCGCCCCGAAGATGTCAGGCTGGACGCGGGCGGCGAGCAGCGCGGCGAGATCGTGCTCACTGAGCCGCTGGGCGTTGAGACGATCATTCACATCCAGTCCGGCAAGCAGACGGTGCTCAGCATCGTGCCGGGCATCACCGGCTTGAAGATCGGCGACGCCATCGCGTTCAGCATCGTCCGCGAACGGCTGCACTTCTTCGATCTGGACGGCGCGCGCCTGTGACGCGCCACTCGTTGAAATGCTGTTATAGAGTCAGGAGGACAGTCGTATGAAGTTTGGAGTTAACGCCTGGGTATGGGTCTCGCCGCTGACCACCGATGGGGTCGCTGAGCTGGCCCCCAAGGTCAAGGCATTGGGCTTCGACTGGTTCGAAGTGCCGCTCGAACTGATAGACACCATTGACTACGCCCGCGCCGGGGCGATCCTGCGCGACAACGGGCTGGGCGTCAGCGTGTGCGCCGCGATGGGGCCAGACCGCGATCTGATCCACCCCGACAAGGCCATTCGCGACAACGGCATAGCCTACCTCAAGCACTGCGTGGATGCGGTGCGGACGCTGGGCGGCACCAACGTCGTCGGCCCGCTCTACTCGGCGGTGGGGCGTGTCTGGCAGATGACCGCCGACGAGCGCGCCCGCGACACCGATCTGCTGGTGACGCAACTGCGCGACCTGGCCAGCTACGCCGGAGACAAGGGCGCGGTGCTGGGCGTCGAGCCGCTCAACCGCTTCGAGACCAGCTTCATCAACCTGGCGGCGCAGGCCGTCGAAGTGGTGGATCGCGTAGATCGTCCCGCCTGCCGGGTCATGCTGGATACGTTCCACATGAACATCGAGGAGAAGTCGCTCGGCGACGCCATCCGCACGGCGGGCAAGCGCCTGGCTCACCTGCACGCCTGCGAGAATGATCGCGGCGCGCCCGGCACCGGCAATGTCACCTGGGGCGAAGTGGCCGCCGCCCTGCGCGAGATCGGCTACAACGGCCCGGTGGTGATCGAGTCGTTCACCAGCAAGGTGCAGAGCATCGCTCGCGCCGCCGCCATCTGGCGTCCGCTGGCTGACAGCCAGGATGCGCTAGCCGGGGACGGCGTGAAGTTCCTGAAGAGGCTGCTGGCGTGAGAGGGCGGTGGGATTTCGAAATGCGGATTTCGGAATTCGGATTGGGAAATCTCCTCTTTGCGCGCGGAGAGGGGACTTAACCGCACAGTGACTCCCCCTCTCCACCACGTGGAGAGGGGGCCGGGGGTGAGGCTGTGAAGGGTGCTGCTTCGCCGCGCCCCTGCGACCCACGATCAGCGCATGGCTGTTGTTGTGTTACGAGGAGCATAGACTTATGGCTGAGAAGAGAATAAACGTCGCCATCGTCGGGCTGGGGTTTGGCGCGGAGTTCATCCCGATCTACCAGCACCACCCCCACACCCATATGTACGCCATCTGCCAGCGCACCGAGAGCCGCCTCAACGAGATCGGCGATGCGTTCGGCGTGGAGAAGCGTTACACCGACTACTACAAGCTGCTCGAAGACCCGAACATTGACGCAGTGCACATCAACTCGCCCATTCACGAGCACGCCAGGATGAGCATCGCCGGGCTGAAGGCGGGCAAGCACGTCGCCTGCACCGTCCCCGCCGCGACGACCATTGGCGAGCTAGAGCAGATCGTCGCCGCCCAGCAGGAATCCGGCAAGAAGTACATGATGATGGAGACCGTCATCTACTCGCGCGAATTCCTGTACGTCAAGGAGCTATACACGACGGGCAAGATGGGGCGCATCCAATACCTGCGGGCCACGCACCAGCAGGAAATGCTCGGCTGGCCCGGTTACTGGGAAGGGCTGCCGCCCATGCACTACGCCACGCACGTCGTCAGCCCGTGCCTGGCGCTGATCCGCAAGGACGCCGAGGCGGTGACCTGCTTTGGCTCCGGGCGCATCCAGGAGCACCTGATCCCCAAGTACAACTCGCCCTTCGCCATCGAAGCGGCGCAGATCAAGCTCAAGGACTCCGACGTGGTGGCCGAGGTGATGCGCTCGCTGTTCAACACGGCGCGCCAGTACCGCGAGAGCTTCGAGGTCTACGGCAGCAAGATGTCCTTCGAGTGGCCGCTGATCGAGCACCAGCCGCCGGTCGTGCACATCGGCGAGACGCCGCACCTGGTGAATGTGCTGGACTTCGCGCACCTGCTGCCGGAGCCGCTCCAGCGCTTCACGACGAAGGGCGTCTATGGCAAGGACGTGCAGCATCTGTCGTTCATCCAGGGCGCGGGGCATGGCGGATCGCACCCGCACATGACGCACGAGTTCGTCACGAGCATCGTCGAGAACCGCGATCCGTTCCCGAACGCCCGCCAGTCGGCTAACTGGACGGCGGTGGGCATCCTGGCCCACGAGTCGGCCATGAAGGGCGGGGTCACGATCAAGCTGCCTTCGTTCACGCTCTCGTCGTGACGCATCCGGCGCAGAGAGGATGCCTATGCCCGGCGGAGGCGGGCCTATGAACAAGCCGTCAGGCAGTTGTCGGAAGGCCCCCATCCCCCGGCCCCTTCCCCCAGCATAGCTAGGGGAAGGGGAGAGTAGCTGCCAGATCGTCCGTCCCTCCTCTAGCTTCGCTGGAGGGGGGATTGAGGGGGGAGGCGTTCAGCGAGCATTCCTGAACTTCCCCTGGCAACAGGTTGTTCGTGCAGCCGGCGGAGATTGCCTGTTTCCGCCGGGCCACCAAGCAGAGACGAGAAGACCATGCGCAGAAGACTCGTTCGGATTGTCACCCGGTTCGCCATCGCCATCGCGATCATTCTCGCCTTAGGCGGGCTGTTCAAGCTGTACACGGACTCGCAGCTTTCCGCCGAGCAGCAGGACGAGGTATTGATCAAGGCCATCCCCTTTGTCGCCATCTTCGTGTCCATCATCGTGGCCTTCGCCTGCGTGATCGTGCTGGTGGCGATCTGGCTGGGAGGCAGGGTGCCAGCGCGCACGTACCGGCCCATCGAGGCGATCATCATCGCGGGCATTCTGCTGGGCGTGCTGGGGCTGTTCCAGGGCTGGAAGCTGTTCTCCTATGAGTACGGCTTCCTGCTGTTGCTGGCCTCAGTGGTGTCCTTCATGATCTGGAGCCACTTCGAGCCGCTGCCCGCCCGCGCCAGCAAAGCCCTGCCGCCGCTCAGCCGGCGCGCGCACCTGATCGCGCTGGCAGTGGCGCTGGTCGTGTGGATCATCCTCTCCGCGCTGCTGATCCCGCAGACGCGGCCCAAGGAGCCGTACGGCTTCGGCCAGACGCTGTGGAACTTCAAGAATGACGAGGAAAAGGCGCAGATTCGTGACGACGCGGAGGATGAGTTCCGCATGGCAAAAGTGCCGGTGCTGGCCCTGGTGAGCCTGTTGCCCGCCGGACTGGTCTACTTTGCCGTGCGCGAGCTGGTGCCGGGCCGTGATGCGCCGCCCGTTTCGCACG
Source organism: Aggregatilineaceae bacterium (assembly GCA_040767545.1). Classification (GTDB taxonomy): domain Bacteria; phylum Chloroflexota; class Anaerolineae; order Aggregatilineales; family Aggregatilineaceae; genus UBA2029. The sequence goes on from JAXGOK010000017.1 coordinate 22,914, forward strand.
GCCAGGCTGTCTCGCCGGAGCAGTTGGGCGCTTCGCCTGGCTGATCGGCGCGAGGCCCTGGAGTACAGTGACGACCGGCGTCCGGCCCTGCGCCGGCTGCCGCATAGGTTGTGTTTGCAGGTTTCTATGGATTAGCAGAAAGGACCTTCTATTATGGCTAGGCCAATCACCCTCTTTACCGGCCAGTGGGCCGACCTGCCGCTGGAAGTTGTGGCCGAGAAAGCTGCTGGCTTCGGCTATGACGGGCTGGAGCTTGCCTGCTGGGGCGATCACTTTGAAGTGGACAAGGCGCTGTCTCAGGACGGCTACACCCAGGGCCGCTGGGACATCCTGGAGAAGCACGGCCTCAAGTGCTTCGCCATCAGCACGCACCTGGTCGGCCAGTGCGTCGCCGACGCGCTGATTGACGAGCGCCACAAGTCCATCCTGCCGCCGCGCCTGTGGGGCGACGGCGATCCCGAAGGCGTGCGCCAGCGCTGCGCCCAGGAGGTCAAAGACACGGCCCACGCCGCCAAGCTGTTCGGCGTCAACGTGGTCAATGGCTTCACCGGCAGCCCCGTCTGGCACCTGTTCTACTTCTTCCCGCCCACGACCGATGCCATGATCGATCGTGGCTTCGAGGAATTCGCCGCCCGCTGGAAGCCGATCCTCGACGTATTCGAGCGCGAGGGCGTGCGCTTCGCCCTGGAGTGCCACCCGGCGGAGATCGCCTACGACATCTACACCGCTGAGCGGGCGCTCAAGGCGCTGGACTATCACAAAGCCTTCGGCTTCAACTTTGACCCCAGCCACTTCGTGCACCAGCTCTTCGACCCGGTCGAGTTTCTCAATGCCTTCCCGGATCGCATCTTCCACATGCATGTCAAGGACTCCAAGGTGCGGCTCTCCGGGCGCAACAGCATTCTCGGCTCGCACCTCCAGTTCGGCGATCACCGGCGCGGCTGGAACTTCGTCTCGCCCGGCCACGGCGACGTGGACCTGCGCAACATCGTCCGCGCGCTGAACCGCATCGGCTACGGCGGCCCGCTCTCCATCGAGTGGGAAGACAGCGGCATGGATCGCGAGCACGGCGCGCGTGAGGCGTGCGAAGTGACCCGCAAGGCGGACTTCACGCCGTCAACGGTCGCCTTTGATGCGGCGTTCGCCGAAGACTAGGCACGAGGGGATGTGAGCGATGTCTGACGAAGTTGGGTTCATCAGCATGGCCGGAGCCAAGGCCACAGGCAAGGCTCCGCAGATCGGGATCGGCATGTTGGGCTACGCGTTCATGGGCAAGGCCCACGCCAACGCCTTCAAGAAGATCCCCTACATCATGTATCCGCCGGTGGCGATTCCGCGTCTGGTAGCCATCTGCGGGCGCAACGAGGAAGCGGTGGCCGAAGCCGCCCGCCGCTACGGGTACGAGAAGTACTACACCGACTGGCGCAAGATGCTCGAAGACCCCGATATCCAGGTCTTCGACAACGGCGGGCCGAACAACATGCACGCCGAGCCGTGCATTGCCGCCGCCCAGGCTGGCAAGCACGTCTTCTCTGAGAAGCCGCTGGCTCGCAGCGCCGAAGAAGCCAAGAGGATGCTTGACGCGGTGCAGAAAGCAGGCGTCAAGCACCAGGTGGCTTTCAACTACCGCTTCGTGCCGGCGGTCGTCCAGGCGCGCAAGCTGATCGAGAGCGGGGCGCTGGGCCGTATCTACCACTGGCGCGCCGTCTACCTGCAGGAATGGGGCATGGACCCCAAGATGCCGACAAGCTGGCGCTTCCAGAAGCACATCGCTGGCAGCGGCGCGCTGGGCGACCTGGGCGCGCACATCATTGACCTGGCCCGCTTCCTGGTCGGCGAGCCGGTTCGCGTCATGGGCATGACCCAGAACTGGCTGAAGGAGCGCCCCTCCGGGGACGACCCGTCCAAGATGGTGCCGTCGGACGTGGATGATGCCTTCGTCGCCCTCTTCGACTTCGAAGGCGGGGCGTTGGGCACCATGGAAGCCTCGCGCTTCGCCCAGGGGCACAAGAACTACAACAGCTTCGAGATCAACGGCGAGCATGGCTCGATCCGCTTCAACCTGGAGCGGCTCAACGAGCTAGAAGTCTTCTGGGCCAAAGAGGAGCCGAAGGAGACACGCGGCTTCCACACGGCGCTGATCAGCGAGGGCTACCATCCCTACTGGGCCAACTGGTGGCCGCACGGACACATGATCGGCTGGGAGCACAGCTTTGTCCACGAGTTCAACCACTTCTTCGATGCCATCGTCAACAACAAGGACGTAGCACCCTATGGGGCAACCTTCGTGGACGGCTACCGCAACGCCGTGATCTGCGACGCCATCATTGCCTCGGCTGCCAGCGGGCGCGCGGTGGACATCAAGTACTAGTCTGCTCGGTTGCACCGGGTCGGCGATGATCCCTCTGGCGCACGGCTTTGGTAGGGGCGTATGGCTATACGCCCCTACGGGTTGCAGTTCAGGGGCAGGCATAAAGGTCGGTCTGTAGTCTTGGGCGACTCTTCACTTTACCTCACCCCCGCTCCCATGCATGGCTGAGGGGGCAAGCCGAGCGCAGCGAGGCTAGGGGTGAGGTAAACCAGAGGCGCTGCCTTCATGTTCCTTACACCGCTGTTCCTCCGGCGAAGAGTCGTAGCAGCATGGTGCCTGCCCTCTCAAAGCTGGCAACTCAGGGATTCGCTAGTAGTATTGGCGGGGAGAGGGGAGGCGCGTCCCCTCTTCTGCGACCCCTGCAAAGCAGCACGCCTGCCGTGAGCGGTAGCAATCGGGATATGAACGAGGAGCGATCTCATTTTGGGAGAAGGGACTATGCGTACTCTATTGGGCCTCGATGTCAGCACGACCGGATCGAAGGCGCTGCTCATTGACGAGCGGGGCGGCGTGATCGCCAGCCACACGACGCCGCACCCGATCAGCCAGCCGTTCCCGCTGTGGAGCGAGCAAGACCCGGCGGATTGGTGGAACGGCATGGTCGCCTCGATCCGCGCTGTGCTGGCGCAGACCGGTGCTGCCGATACGATTCAGGCCATCGGGCTGACCGGGCAGATGCATGGTCTGGTCTGCCTGGGCGAGCGCGACGACGTGCTGCGCCCGGCCATTCTGTGGAATGACCAGCGCACGCAGGCCGAGTGCGACGCGATCACCGCAACGGTCGGCGCGTCGCGCCTGATCCAGCTCACCGGCAACCGCGCCCTGACCGGCTTCACCGCGCCCAAGATTCTGTGGGTGCGCGAGCACGAGCCGGAGGTCTATGCGCGCATCCGCCACGTCCTGCTGCCCAAAGACTACATCCGCTTCCAACTCTCCGGCGACTACGCGACTGACCTGGCCGATGGCGCGGGAATGCTGCTGCTCGATGTCGCCAACCGCCGCTGGTCGGAGGCGGTGCTGGATGCGCTGGACATCCCCGCCGCCTGGCTGCCCAAAGTCCACGAGGGGCCGCAGGTGACCGGCGTGGTCAGCGCCCAGGCCGCCGCGCTGACCGGCTTGAAAGCGGGCACGCCCGTCGTCGGCGGGGGCGGCGACCAGGCGGCTCAGGCGACCGGCGTCGGGGCGGTACAGCCGGGCATCGTCGCGCTGACGGTGGGCACGTCAGGCGTGGTCTTCGCCCCGCTAGCCAGCTATGCCTACGAGCCGGACGGGAGGCTGCACGCTTTCTGCCACGCCGTGCCGGGCCAGTGGCATTTCATGGGTGTCATGCTCAGCGCGGCGGGCAGCCTGCAATGGTACCGTGACACGCTCGCGCCAGGCGAGGACTTCGGCGCGCTGGCCGACGAGGGAGGGCAGGCTCCGCCCGGCTGCGAGGGGCTGCTGTTCCTGCCCTACCTGACCGGCGAGCGCACTCCGCACCCCGATCCACTGGCGCGTGGCGCGTTCGTCGGGCTGACGGCCCGCCACACGCGCCCGTATCTCACCCGTGCCGTGCTGGAGGGCGTGGCCTTCGGTCTGCGCGACAGCTTCGAGCTGATCAAGGCCAGCCCCGCCGCTCTGATCCGCGAGGTGCGAGTGAGCGGCGGCGGGGCCAAAAGCCCGCTCTGGCGGCAGATCATGACCGATGTGCTGGGCGTGCCGTTGGTGGTGGCCGAGGCGATTGAGGGCGCAGCTTATGGCGCGGCGCTGCTGGCCGGAGTGGGCGGCGGCGTGTGGGCGGACGTGCAGACGGCGGCAATCGCAGCGGTCAAGACCGGTGCGCGCGTCGAGCCGGGCGCGGACGCCGGGGCCTACGAGGAGACCTACCAGCTTTACCGCGATCTCTATCCGCTGCTCAAGCCAGCCTTCGACCGGCAGGCGGCGCTCTAGGATGGGGATGCCAGGGGCGGCAAGGGCGCTGCCCTGCTGTGGCCCTGATGCGTCTTGACGATCATGATCGGTAGCCGTTTGTAGGGGCGGGTTTCGAAACCCGCCCCTACAGACCCCTCGGAGGAGATGCCCGCGCGCCACGAGTAGAAATTCCGCTCGTGGCGCGTGTGTGGTTTATGGGGAAGAAGCGGGCGTTAGCTGGCGAGAAGCTGCTTGGCCTTGCGCACCGCTGCCGAGGCGTCCGGCGCGTAGCCGTCGGCGCCAATCTCGTCGGCGTAAGCCTGGGTCACCGGCGCGCCGCCGATGAGCACCTTGGCCTGGCCGCGCAGTCCGGCGGCCTTCAGCGCCTCGATGGTTGACTTCATGTTGGGCATGGTCGTGGTCAGCAGGGCGGACATGGCCACGATCTGCGCGCCCTTCTGAATCTCCTCGACGAACTTCTCCGGCGCGACATCCACGCCCAGGTTGACGATCTCAAACCCGGCGCCTTCGAGCATCATCGCCACCAGCGACTTGCCGATGTCGTGCAGATCGCCCTTGACTGTGCCGATCGCCACCTTGCCGATAGGCTCGACGCCCTTCTCAACCAGCCGCGGCTTGAGCAGCTCCAGCGCCGCCGACATGGCCCGCGCGGCGATGAGCATCTCCGGCACAAAGTACTCGCCTTCTTCGAACATACGGCCCACTTCGCTCATCGCGTCAATCAGGCCCTCGTGCAGAATCTTGTCCGGGGCCAGCCCTTCGGCGAGCGCCTGCTCGACCTTTGGCACGACAACCTTGGCCTGCCCGTCAATCACAGCTTGGCGGATCTCTTGAATCAACGACATTTGCGCGTACTCCTTTTTGCCCAGGCTGTCCTGCGCCTGGAAGCCTGACACTAAGCACCCGTAGGCGGCACCGGCAAGATGAGAAGCGGCTGCTGAGGGCTGGCAGCCCTGAGCCGCGAAACATCACAGACAGCAATGATAGTCGAAATCCACGCAGCGCACCAGTAACCATTTGGCCCCATGCGGCATGATTTCTCTCACGCTGATCAAGGTAACCGTCAGCCCAGCCCATGCGCCCGTTGCCGCTCTGCACCCAAAGACGGTATCCTTGTGCCCAGTTAATGCTGTGGGTTTGGGGCTGAAAGCCGCTTAAGGAGGCTGCTATGGAATACCGCAGATTTGGGCGCATGGGCTGGCAGGTGAGCGAGATCGGCTATGGCATGTGGGGCATGGCCGGCTGGACGGGCCACGACGACCAGGAGTCGCTGGAATCGCTGGAACGGTCGGTCGCGCTGGGCTGCAACTTCTTCGACACGGCGTGGGGCTACGGCGAGGGCCACAGCGAGAAGCTGCTCGGCCAGTTGGTGCGCGCCCACCCCGGCAAGAAGCTCTACACCGCCAGCAAGATTCCGCCTAAGAACTTCAAGTGGCCGTCGCGACGCGGCTACACGCTCGATGAGTGCTTCCCGCCCGATCACATCAAGGAATACACCGAAAAGAGCCTGGAGAACCTGGGCCTGGAGAGCATGGACCTGATCCAGTTCCACGTGTGGGAAGACGCCTGGGCGCACGACGAGCGCTGGCAGCGGGCCATTGACGACCTCAAGCGCCAGGGGCTGATCCACGCGGTGGGCATCAGCGTCAACCGCTGGGAACCCTGGAACGGCCTGGAGTCGCTGCGCACCGGCCTGGTGGACGCCGTGCAGGTGATCTACAACATCTTCGACCAGGCTCCCCAAGACCAGCTTTTCCCCGTGTGCGTCGAGCAGGATGTAGCCGTCATCGCCCGCGTGCCCTTCGACGAGGGGACGCTGACCGGCACGCTGACCAAAGACAGCAAGTGGCCGGAGGGCGACTGGCGCAATACGTACTTCGTGCCGGAGAATCTGCGCGCCTCCGTCGAGCGGGCCGAGGCGCTGCGCCCGCTCATCCCTGCGGGCATGACCATGCCGGAGATGGCGCTGCGCTTCTGCCTGGCCCACCCGACGGTGAGCACGGTCATCCCTGGTATGCGCAAGCTGCGCCACGTGGAGGCCAACACTGCTGTCAGCGATGGCCGGGCGCTGTCCCCTGACCTGCTCAAGAAGCTGCGCGAGCATCGCTGGGATCGCGTGCCGACGGAGTGGTCGCAGTGAGCGCGTACCCGAATTTCCGGCTCGACGGGCAGATCGCCCTCATCACCGGGGCGAGCAAGGGCCTCGGCTGGGGCATCGCCAAGGCGCTGGCCAATGCTGGCGCGACGGTCGCCCTCACCGCGCGCACGGCGTCCGCGCTGGAACAGCTCGCGGCGGAGATTCGCACCGAGGGCGGCACGGCGCTGCCCCTGGCGCTCGACGTGACCGACATCGCCCAGATCAAGGCAGTGGTGGGCGAGATCGTGGCCCGCTTTGGCCGGCTGGATATCATGGTCAACAATGCCGGGCTGGGCGCGGAGCACGCCGCGCTCGACGTGACTGAGGCCGACTGGGACGCAATGCTTGATGTCAACCTCAAGGGGCTGTTCTTCTGCTGCCAGGCGGCGGCGCGCGTCATGATCCCGCGCGGGCACGGGCGCATCGTCAACATGAGCTCGCAGCTTGGGGCGGTCGGTCTGCCGGGAAGCGCCGTCTACTGCGCGTCGAAGGGCGGGGTCAACCAGCTTACGCGGGCGCTGGCCCTGGAATGGTCGGCGCGCGGGGTGACGGTCAACGCCGTCGCGCCGACGTTCATCTACACGCCGGGCACCGCCGAGCGCCTGGACGATCCCACGTATCTGGCGGGCGTGCTGGCTAAGCTGCCCATCGGCAAGGTGGGGACGATCAACGATGTGGCGGCGGCGGTGATCTACCTGGCCTCTCCGGCGGCGGCGATGGTCACCGGGCACGTGCTGCACGTGGACGGCGGCTGGACGGCGCAATAGGGTAGGCCAAAATGCCTTGGGCCTCACCCCCTAAATCCCCCTCTCCAGCCGAGCTAGAGAGGGGGACTTCAAGCGCAAGTCCGCATGATGGCTCTCGTAGGGGCGTATCGCTATACGCCCCTACGTCCTGCCACGCCTGATCACGCCCGCATCAGGTGCGCCAGGATCAGCCGGTCAAGCTCCTCGTAATCGCGCGCGGCGATGCACCCCTGCATGGCGGCGCGATCCAGGCTGCGCACGCGCTCGACCAGCCACAGGAACGTCTCCAGGCTGTTGCGCAGGTGCTTCTCGGCGACCTCGGCCTTCTGTGTGCGCAGCGCCTTCACGTCCAGCCCGATGATGCCCGTCTTGTAGAACTTGTGATCGTCCAGCACGAGCACCTGGTCGAACGCCCGGCGCAGGTTGACCGCGCCGAACGAGCGATCCTGGTCGAACTTCAGGCCGTTCTGGTCGTTGAGGTGCACACTCCACAGCTTGCCGTAGGCCAGGCCGAAGGCCATCTCGTCGGCGGGATCGAGTCCGGCCAGGACAGCGTGCGCTGACTCCACCAGCACGCCGACGCGCGACGGGTCTTTGGTCTTGAAGCCAAGCGCGACGGCGTGCCCGATGGTGGGAATGTAGGCCAGGTCCATCGGCTCGTTGGGCTTCGGCTCGATGGCGAAGCGCATCCCCGGCGCATAGTCAAGCATGTCGTCAAGCGCCTCGGCGAGCAGGTCAACGGCGCGGGCGGCGTCTTTCGCCTCGCGCATGTAGGTGCCTTCGCGGGCCAGCCACACCACGACCAGGCCGGTGCCCAGCGCCTGGGCGATGTCGAGCATCTTGTGCGAGCGCTCGCGGGCGTAGGCGCGCGCCGCCGGGTCGTTGGCCGTGTACGCGCCATCCACTGTCAGGGGGTGCTCCCACAGACGCGGCGCGACGAACTCCGCTACCAGTCCCAGGCTGTCGAGCTTCGCTTTGAGCGCGCGCGCTTCCGCCACGATCTGCGCGGCGCTCTTGTTGTCCAGGTCGGGCACGGCGTCGTCGTCGTGGAACTGCACCGCGTCGAAGCCCAGGCGTTGGTATGCTTCCAGCTTTTTGTCGAAGGGGACAGTCGGGCGGATGGGTGGCCCGAAGGGGTCAGCGCCCTCGTGGATGTTCCAGGGGCCGAAGGAAAACCTGTAACCATACTTCTCCATCAGTCGCACTCCTCTAGCTCATGGTGATCAGTAATCAACAGTGGGTGATCGGTGGTCAGCATGGCACGCCCGGCCAGGAATAACGGGCCGTCTGCTGGCAGCCCGTACTCTATGCCAAAGCGCGGGAAACGACAAGCTTCAGGGGGTATCCGCACCGCGCCCGGCCAGCCAGACTCGCGCCCGCGCGATCTGCCCGGCGACCTCGCCCGTCCCGCCGAAGACCGCCCGCCGCGCCACTGCCGCGTCGAAGTCGAACACGCCCAGCACGTCCGGGCCGAAGGTGTCGGAGAGCATCCGGTAATCGTCTGCCGTCAGCGCGGAGAGCAGTACACCCTTCGTCTCGGCCAGCCGGACGGCCTGCCCCGCCAGCCCGTGCGCCTGGCGGAAGGGCACCCCGCGCCCAACCAGGTAGTCGGCCAGGTCGGTGGCGAGCATCCCCTCGTCCAGGGCCGCGCGCATCCGTTCCGGCACCAGCGTCAGCGCGCGCACCAGCCCGGCCAGCGGCGGCAACAGCGCGATCAGCGTGTCGTAAGCGTCGAAAAGCGGCTCTTTGTCCTCTTGCAGGTCTTTGTTGTAGCCGCTGGGCAGCCCCTTGAGCGTCGCCAGCAGCCCGCCCAGGTGCCCGGCCAGCCGCCCGGCCTTGCCCCGCGCCAGCTCCAGCGGGTCGGGATTGCGCTTCTGCGGCATCAGGCTGCTGCCGGTGCTGAACCGCTCGTCCAGGCGGACGAAGCCGAAGGCGGGGTTGGCGAAGGCGATCAGGTCTTCGGCCAGGCGACTGAGGTGCACCCCGATCAGCGCGGCGGCGAAGAGGAACTCGGCGACGTGATCGCGGTCGGCGACGGCGTCCAGGCTGTTGGACGCGGGCGCGCGAAAGCCCAGGCGCTCGGCCAATCGCCCCCGGTCAATGGCATAGGGCGTCCCGGCCAGCGCCCCCGCTCCGAGCGGACACTTGTCGCGCCAGGCGGCGGCGAACTGCTCCAGCCGCGCCACGTCGCGGGCCAGCGCCCAGAAATGGCTGAGCAGCCAGTGCGCGGCGCTGACCGGCTGGGCGGGCTGGAAGTGCGTGGTGCCGGGCATGATCGTGCCGGTGTGCTGCTCCGCCTGGGCCAGCAGCGCGGCCATCAGATCGGCCAGCAGCGCCGTCAGGCGCGGGACGGCGTCCAGCAGCCAGAGCAGCACATCGGTCGCCACCTGGTCGTTGCGGCTGCGCCCGGTGTGCAGCTTGCCCGCCAGCGGCCCGGCAATCTCACCCAGCCGCCGCTCGACGGCGGTGTGAATATCCTCGTCGCCAGGCGCGGGAACGAGCTGCCCGGCGGCGAGCTCGGCGCGCACCGTCTCCAGCCCGGCGACCAGGGCATCGCGCTCGGCGGCGGTGAGCACGCCCGCTTCGGCCAGCGCCTCCGCCCAGGCAACGCTGCCGGTGATGTCGGCGTCGTACAGCCGCCAGTCGAAGCGCAGGCTGTCGTTGAGCCGGCGCACGGCGTCGTCAGTCGGTTGGGAGAACGCTCCACCCCACAGAGTCATAGGACAGCCCTCAGCTATCAATAGTCCTCAGCGACCGGTTTTCAGCCTTCGGACAAGCCCGCTCGACAGGCGGCCCGTGCTTCGAGGTTCGCGCGTGCCGCCGGGTTGAGATGCTCCAGATCGTGGGCGAGCAGGCTATGGTGGCGGCGCTGCCCGCTAATCGCGCTTGAAGCGCGTGTAGTCCGGCTGGCGGTAGCGGCTCTTGCCCGTGCCCTCGACGTTGAGCATGGCCTCGACCTTCATCGGCAGGCCGATCATGTGGATGAAGCCCTTCGCGTCGGTCTGGTCGTAGATGTCCATGTGGCCGAACGAGGCGTAGTCCTCGCGGTAGAGGCTGTAGGGACTCTTGCGCCCGGCGATGATCACGTTGCCCTTGTACAGCTTGAGGCGCACCGTGCCGCTGACGGTCTGCTGCGTCACCTGGACGAAGGCATCCAGCGCCTCGCGCAGGCGCGTGTACCACATGCCGTTATAGACCAGCTCCGCGTACTTGACCGCCACGAAGTCCTTGTAGTGCATCGTCTGCTTGTCCAGGCACAGGCTCTCCAGCGTCTGGTGGGCGACGCGCAGGATGGTGCCGCCGGGCGTCTCGTAGACGCCGCGACTTTTCATGCCGACCAGCCGGTTTTCGACCATGTCCACGCGCCCGATGCCGTTGACCGCGCCTAGCTCGTTCAGCCGCTCGAACAGCAGGACGGGGGCCAGCGTCTCGTCGTCCAGCGACACCGGAACGCCCCGCTCGAAGCCGATGGTAACGTAGGTTGGCTTGTCCGGCGCGTCTTCCGGGCTGCGCGAGATGACGAACATGTCCTCGTGCGGCTCGTTCCAGGGGTCTTCCAGCGGGCCGCCCTCGTGGCTCATGTGAAAGAGGTTGCGGTCGCGGCTGTAGATGCTCTTGAGCGTCGAGCTAACCGGCACGTCGTGCTCGGCGGCGTATTTGAGCGCGTCCTCGCGGCTGCGGATGTTCCACTCGCGCCAGGGGGCGATCACCTGAATCTTCGGGTTGAGGGCCATCGCCGTTAGCTCAAAGCGCACCTGGTCGTTGCCCTTGCCGGTGCAGCCGTGCGCGATGGCCTGCGCGCCCTCGCCTTCGGCGATCTCGACCAGGTGCTTGCTGATCAGCGGGCGGGCGAACGAGGTGCCCAGCAGGTACACGCGCTCGTAGACCGCCCCGGCCTGCATCGTCGGGAAGACGAAGTCGGTCAGGAACTCCTCGCGCAGGTCGCGGATGATCAGCTTGCTGGCCCCGGTCTTGAGCGCCTTCTCTTCCAGGCCGTCCAGTTCTTCTTCCTGGCCCAGGTCGGCGGTGAAGCAGATCACTTCGCAGTCGTAGTTGTGGCGCAGCCAGGGGACGATGATGGAGGTGTCCAGGCCGCCGCTGTAGGCCAGGACGACCTTTTTGATCGGTTCCATTGCGGGCTTCCTTTCTCGGCGGGGGATGTGCGCCTCTTCCGGTGGGTGCGTGCAGCGGCGGCCAGCATCTTGGGCGTCGTGCCGGGCGGGGGTGCGGCCAACCAGTGCCCAGAGCCGTCTGGCACCTGCTGTATGCACGTCTTTCGTTGGGCGCTAATGCTATCTCTCGCGGCCCGCAAAGAACAGATTTCCGTTCTGCGTGGAAGCCCTCTTTTGTACACAATCACTAAACCCGGCTCGCCCGATCGGGTGGCAATCCCTTGACAGAACCGCCCCCAGTAGGCTACAGTGTTGGCTAGCAACGTGATCGGCTTGTGTGCTGAAGGAACTGTGCCCATCATGGCGTTCCGTCGCCTGTCCCTAGTCCTTATCGTCATTGTCCTCGTCATTCTTGGCGGGGCATTTGGCGTTGGGAGGGCGTAGCCGCAGCAGGCCCCAGTGTGTAAGCAAAAGCCTCCCAACGCCGGGAGGCTTTTTTGTTGCGCTGATGCGCTCAGCGGAGACTCCATACCCATGACGTTCGACGCGCTGGCCCTTATTGTCCTAGTTATTGGCCTCCTTCTCGTCCTTGAGAAGGGGGACAAACGGGTTGGGGCACCGGCGCAGCGCGGGGCAAGTCACTAGCGGCGCAGGGTAAGACAAACAGGAGGCCGTCCCAACCCAGGGGCGGCCTTTTTGTAGAGATGGGGCAGCACTCGCGGAAGAAAACGGGGGTCATCATGCGCTCAGACCGGATCAAGAAGGGCTTCGAACGGGCACCGCACCGCAGCCTGCTCAAGGCGACCGGCGTCACCGACGCCGACATGGGCAAGCCGTTCGTCGCCGTCGTCAACTCCTACGTGGACATCGTCCCCGGCCATGTGCACTTGCAGCGCTTCGGCCAGGTCGTCAAAGAGGCCATCCGCGCGGCGGGCGGCGTGCCCTTCGAGTTCAACACCATCGGCGTGGACGACGGCATCGCTATGGGGCACATGGGCATGAACTACTCGCTGCCCAGCCGCGAGCTAATCGCCGACTCGGTTGAGACGATGGTCGTCGCCCACGCCTTCGACGGCATGATCTGCATTCCCAACTGCGACAAGATCGTGCCGGGGATGCTCATGGCCGCCATGCGCGTGGACATCCCGACCATCTTCGTCAGCGGCGGGCCGATGGCCGCCGGCAAGACCCCCGACGGGCGCGCGATAGACCTGATCAGCGTCTTTGAGGGGGTGGGTGCTTACAAGGCGGGCAAGATTGACGCCGCCGAGCTGAAGACGCTGGAAGATTACGGCTGTCCCTCGTGCGGCTCGTGCTCAGGCATGTTCACCGCTAACTCGATGAACTGCCTGCTGGAGGCTCTGGGGATGGCCCTGCCCTTCAACGGCTCGGCCCTGGCCGAAACCCCGGAACGCACCGAACTGGCAGAGCGCGCGGCGCGGCAGCTCATGGTCTTGATCGAAAAAGACCTGACGCCGCGCCGTATTGTTACCCACGAGGCGCTGGACAATGCCTTTGCGCTCGATATGGCGATGGGCGGCAGCACCAACACCGTCCTGCACGCGCTGGCCCTGGCCTACGAAGCGGGCGTGGACTACCCGCTGGAGCGCATCAACCAGGTCGCTGAGCGTGTGCCGCACATCTGCAAGGTCAGCCCGGCCTCGCACTGGCACATGGAAGACGTGCATCGCGCGGGCGGCGTCCCGGCCATCCTGCACGAGATCGCCCAAAAGGATGGCACGCTGCACCTGGACTGCCTGACTGTCACCGGGCGGACGCTGGGCGAGAACATCGCTGGCGCGGCCATTGCCGACCACGAGGTGATTCGCCCGCTGGATAACCCGCACCGCCCAACCGGTGGGCTATCTGTGCTCTTCGGCAGCCTGGCCCCCGACGGCGCGGTGATCAAGATCGGCGCGGTGCCGGCGCACATGCGCCACCATCGCGGCCCGGCGCGCGTCTTCGAGAGCGAAGAGGCGGCTTCGGCGGGCATCCTCGACGGGCAGGTTCAGGCGGGCGATGTGCTGGTCATCCGCTACGAGGGGCCGCGCGGCGGGCCGGGGATGCAGGAGATGCTGGGGCCGACGGCCCAGTTGCAGGGCATGGGCCTGGGCGAGAGCGTGGCCCTGGTCACCGACGGGCGCTTCTCCGGCGGCAGCCGGGGCGTGTCCATCGGCCACGTCAGCCCGGAGGCGGCGGCGGGCGGCCCGCTGGCCGCCGTGCAGCCGGGCGACCTGATCGAGATTGACCTCGACCGGCGGACGCTCGGCCTGCTGGTTGATCCGGCGGAGGTGCAGCGCCGCCTGGCTGCGCTGCCGGACTTCGTGCCGGACATTCCCAGTCGTTGGCTGCGCCGCTATGCCCGGCTGGTCAGCAGCGCCAGCACCGGGGCGGTTTTTCTGGATTGAGGAGCCTCACCCCCGCTCGGCGCTGACGCGCCTCGTTTCCCCCTCTCCACGACGTGGAGAGGGGGACAGGACGAGCGGAGTGAGGCCCGTAGGGGCGGATTTCAAAACCCGCCCCTACGAGACGCCGGAAGGCAGCGCCCCTACCAACGACGACTGAGAGATACCAGCACGGCGCAAGCTCAACAAGGAGACGACACTGTGAAACTGACCGGCGCTGAGATTATCCTGGAGTGCCTGCTCCGCGAGGGTGTGGACATCATGTTCGGCTACCCCGGCGGCGCGATCCTGCCCACCTACGATGCCATGACCAAGTACCCGCAGCTTCGCCACGTGCTGGTGCGCCATGAGCAGGGCGCCGCGCACATGGCCGACGGCTACGCGCGGGCGACGGGCAAGGTCGGCGTGGTCATCGCCACCTCCGGCCCCGGTGCAACCAACCTGGTCACCGGCATCGCCACCGCCATGATGGACTCTTCGCCCATTGTGTGCATCACCGGGCAGGTGCCCAGCGAGGTCATCGGCTCCGACGCCTTCCAGGAGACGGACGTGACTGGCGTCACGCTGCCCGTGACCAAGCACAACTACCTGGTCTATGACGTGGACGAGCTAGCCTACACCATCCGCGAGGCATTCCACGTGGCGCGGACGGGGCGGCCCGGCCCGGTGCTGGTAGACGTGCCCAAAGACGTGCAGAACACCGTCACCGAGTTCGTCTATCCCGAAGAGCCGATCGAGCTGCCGGGCTACCACCCGCCGCAAAGCGCCACCGACGAAGATATCGCTGCTGCCCTGGCGCTGATCGAGGAGGCGGAGCGCCCGGTCATCCTGGCCGGGCACGGCGTGATCATGTCCGGCGCGGGGCGTGAAGTGCTCCAGTTCGCCGAGATGACGCAAACGCCCTTCGCACTGACCCTGCTGGGCAAGGGTGGCCTGCCGGAGACGCACCCGCTCTCGCTGGGCATGATGGGTATGCACGGCACCGGCTACGCCAACCACGCCATCCAGAATGCCGACCTGCTGCTGGCTTTTGGGATGCGCTTCGACGACCGTGTGACCGGCAACCTGAAGACCTACGCACCCAATGCCCGCAAGATTCACATTGACATTGACGTGTCGGAGATTCACAAGAACGTGCGCGTGGACGTGCCCATTGTCGGCGACCTGAAGACGGTGCTTGGCCAGTTGATGCCGCACCTCAAGCCGCGGGAGCACAGGGCGTGGCTGAGCCAGATTCGTGACTGGATGGAAGACGCCGACGAGCGCGACATTGTCAACCGGGATGTGGGCGAGCGCCTCTTCGCCGCGCACGTCATCCACGACATGTGGCGGGCGACGGGTGGCGACTCGGTGGTGGTGACTGATGTCGGCCAGCACCAGATGTGGGAAGCGCAGTATTACCCGCACCAGCGCCCGCACACGCTGATCACCTCCGGTGGGCTGGGCACGATGGGCTTCGGCTTGCCGGCGGCCATCGGCGCGGCGCTGGGGCTGGGGCAGCCCAACGTGTGGGCCATCGTCGGCGACGGCGGCTTCCAGATGACGCTGCAGGAGCTAGGCACGGCCATGCAGGAGCGCGTGCCGGTCAACATCGCCATCATGAACAACGGTTTTCTGGGCATGGTGCGCCAGTGGCAGGAGTTCTTCTATGAGGAGCGCTACAACGCCACGCCCATGCACAACCCGGACTTCGTCAAACTGGCCGAAGCGTATGGCATCCCGGCCCGGCGTGTCACCCGCCGCGAAGAGGTGATCCCTGCCATCGAGTGGGCCAACAGCATCACCGATGGCCCCGCGCTGATTGATTTCGTTGTGGAAAAGCACGACATCGTTTACCCGATGGTTCCGACGGGCGCCGACCTGCACGCCATGATCCGCCGCCCGCTGCCCTCTGACAGTTCTATCTAGCGCGCTGCGCTTGGGGAGGAGTGAAGACACCGATGAAACGGACGCTCGTGGCGCTGGTGGAGAACAAGCCCGGCGTGCTGAACCGGGTGGTGAGCCTGTTCCGGCGGCGCAACTTCAACATTGACAGCCTGACCGTAGGCCGCACCGAGAACCCGGCTATCTCGCGCATGACCATCGTCGTGGACGCCGACGCCGAGAAGATTCGCACCCAGCTTTACAAGCTGATCAACGTCATCCAGGTGCAGGATGTGACGGAAATCCCCGATGTCAGCCGCGACCTGGCGCTGATCAAGGTGCGCGTCAACAGCCAGACGCGCGGCGAGGTCGTGCAGCTTTGCGACATCTTCCGCGCGCACATCGTGGACGCCACGACCGACGCGGTGATCGTCGAGGTCACCGGCGACGAGGACAAGATCACCAGCATGACCGAGCTATTGCGCCCGATTGGCATCCTGGAGATGGTACGCACCGGCATGGTGACCATGACGCGCGGCGAGCACGTGCTGTCGCTCAGCGGTTACAAGCCACGTCCGGGCGGCAACGGCTACCGGACGAACGTGCTGTGAGGGAAACGTAGGACTTCCGAAGTCTGGAGCCGCCCCTACGCGGCAGCCTCTGATCACCAATAACCAATAACGTTCAATCGCTCAACGAGGGAGAAAACAAGTGGCCAAGCTCTATTACGACAACGACGCGGACCTCAAGCTTCTTGAGGGCAAGACGGTAGCGATCATCGGCTATGGCAGCCAGGGGCACGCCCACGCTCAGAACTTGCGCGACAGCGGCGTGAGCGTGGTCGTTGGCGAGCGCGACGGCTGCCAGTCCTGGCAGAACGCTGTCGCCGACGGGTTCGCGCCCATGTCGGCGGCAGAAGCGGCGGCGCAGGCGGATGTGATCATGCTGTTGGTGCCGGACACCATCCAGCCCAAAGTGTACGCGGAGAGCATCGCGCCGCACCTGGAGCCGGGCGACACGCTCATGTTCGCGCACGGCTTCAACATTCGCTACGGGCAGATCGCGCCGCCCGACTTCGTGGACGTGAGCATGGTCGCGCCCAAAGCGCCCGGTCACCGCGTGCGCGAGCTATACGTCGAGGGCGCGGGCACTCCGGCCCTGGTCGCCGTCGAGCAGGATGCCAGCGGGGGCGCGCTGGCCCAGGCGCTGGCCTACGCGCGCGCCCTGGGCTGCACCCGCGCCGGCGTCATCCAGACGACCTTCGCCGAGGAGACCGAGACCGACCTCTTCGGCGAGCAGGTCGTGCTCTGCGGCGGCGTCACGGCGCTGGTCAAGGCGGGCTTCGAGACGTTGGTCAAGGCGGGCTACCAGCCGGAGCTGGCCTACTTCGAGGTGCTGCACGAGCTAAAGCTGATCGTAGACCTGATGTACCAGGGCGGCATGAGCTACATGTGGTATTCCGTCTCCGACACCGCCGAGCACGGCGGCTACACCGCAGGCGAGCGCATCATCACCGAGGAGACCAAGGGCGAGATTCGCCGCATCCTCGACGAGATTCAGGACGGCACCTACGCCCGCCAGTGGATCGAGGAGAACAACGCCGGGCGGCCCTGGTTCAACAAGCAGCGCCGCGCCGAGCGGAATTTGCTCATCGAGCAGGTCGGGCGCGAGCTGCGCGAGATGATGCCCTTCCTGAACGCCAAGCAAGCGCCCCCGGAGGAGTGACCCCGCCAGGGAGTCTCGTAGGGGCGCATTGAGGCACATTAACGAATCGGCGCGGATACCACATGCGGCAGGTGTAGGGGCGCACTGCAATACGCCCCTACCGACCCCCGCCGATCAGAGTTCCCGTAGGGGCGGGTTTCGAAACCCGCCCCTACAAAAGGCTGCCAGATCACACACGAGGACACACAAGATCATGGACGAGTCTGGGGTTCAAGCCAACAACCGGGTACGAATCTTCGACACTACTCTGCGCGATGGCGAGCAGTCGCCCGGCGCCAGCCTGACCAGCGCCGAGAAGATTGACATCGCCCGCCAGCTTGCTCGCCTGGGCGTGGACATCATTGAGGCGGGCTTCCCCGCTGCCTCGCCCGACGACCTGGAAGGCGTGCGCCGCGTCGCCCGCGAAGTTGGCACGGCGGATGGCCCGGTCATCTGCGGGCTGGCCCGCGCCACGACCGGCGACATTGAGAAAGCATGGGAGGCCGTGTGCGATGCAGCCAAGCCGCGCATCCACACCTTCCTGGCGACCTCTGACATTCACATGCAGCACAAGCTGCGCATGACGCGCGAGCAGGTCGTACAGCGCGTGCGCGAGATGGTCGCCTACGCCCGCTCGCTGTGCGCCGACGTGGAGTTCTCGCCGGAGGACGCCTGCCGCTCCGACCCCGACTTCCTGGTCGAGGTGCTCAGCGTGGCGGTTACGGCGGGCGCGACCACGCTCAACATCCCTGACACAGTCGGCTACATCATGCCCGGCGAGTACACGGCGCTGATGCAGAAGCTAATCCGCGAGACGGCGGGCGGCGACCGTGTGATCTGGTCGGTGCACTGCCACAATGACCTGGGCATGGCTACGGCTAACGCGCTGGCCGGGCTGCAAGCCGGGGCGCGCCAGGCCGAGGTGACGATCAACGGCATCGGCGAGCGCGCGGGCAACACGTCGCTCGAAGAAGTGGTGATGGCGCTGCACACCCGGCCCCTGCTCTACAACCTGACCACCGGCATAGACACGACGCAAATCGCGCGCAGCAGCCGCATGGTCAGCAACTACACCGGCCTGCCCATCCAGCCGAACAAGGCCATCGTCGGCGCGAACGCTTTCAGCCACGAGGCGGGCATTCACCAGGACGGCGTGCTCAAGCACCAGGCCACCTACGAGATCATGACGCCGGAGACAGTGGGCCTGTCGCAGAGCAACCTGGTGCTGGGCAAGCACAGCGGGCGGCACGCCTTTCGCGTCCGGCTGGAAGACCTGGGCTACGAGCTAGAAGGCAACGAGCTAGACCAGGCTTTCCAGCGCTTCAAAGAGCTAGCCGACAAGAAGAAGACGGTCACCGACGCCGACATCGAGGCGCTGATCGCCGACGAGTTCTACGGCCCGGAGGAGGTCTTCACCCTGGAGGGCATCCAGGTCGCCTGCGGGCAGCCGGGAATGCCCACTGCCACGATCAAGCTGCGTGGGCCGGACGGCCAGGTGAAGATCGCCGCCGCCATTGGCACCGGCCCGGTGGACGCTGCCTTCCAGGCCATCGAGCAGATCATCAACGTGCAGGCCACGCTGGTCGAGTACCGCGTCGCTGCCGTCACCGAGGGCATTGACGCGCTGGGCGAAGTCACTGTGCGCGTCCGCCGCGACGCCAACGGGCGGCGAACCTTTGGCGGGCACGGGGCCGACACTGACATCATCGTGGCCAGCGCCAAAGCGTACCTGTCCGCGCTCAACAAGATGCTGGCTTACACCGGCTACGGCGACCGTGCGCCGGAGGGCGATGCTGCCACCGTGCGCGTATCCGCCCAGGCAAAGTGAGGCGCTGCGCTATTGACCTCACCCCCAGCCTCGCCGCGCTCGGCTTGCCCCCTCTCCATCATGGAGGGGGACGGTGAGGCGCGTTAGCGCCGAGCGGGGGTGAGGTAAACCGTCACGACCGAGTGTGCGCAAGGAGCAAAGACAATGACCAAACAGAGGAATCCACGTAACGGCGGGCGGGTCAGCCCGCGCCCGGTCGAGCCGGAGATGGGCGCCGCGTTCCCGGAGCCGTGTGCCTGGCCGCTGGCCTGGCACGGCGAAGCCCTGTACAGCCGGCCCACCAACTCGTCACCAGCGGGCCGCGCCAACGGTGAGCGCCCCGCTGTTGCTGACCGCTGACCGCACCTTTCACGGGAGACATCATGGGGAAAACACTGGCCGAGAAGATCATCGCCGCCCACGCTGAGCACGTCGCAGAGGTCTCGGCGGGCGACCTGGTCACCGTCAAGACCGATGTGGTGATGGCTAACGACATCACCGCGCCCATCGCCATCGAGTCCTTCCAGGCGATGGGCGTGGGCGAAGTGTACGACCCGGAGCGCATCATGCTGGTGCCGAGCCACTTCGTCCCCAACAAAGACATCAAGAGCGCCGAGCAGGCGCGCTCCCTGGCCCTCTTCGCCGAGCAGCAGGCGCTCGGCCACCGCTTCCAGGTGGGGCGGGCGGGCATTGAGCACGTCGTGCTGCCGGAGCGCGGGCTGGTGCTGCCTGGCGATCTGGTCGTTGGTGGCGATAGCCACACCTGCACCTACGGCGCGGTCGGCGCGTTCGCCACCGGCATGGGGTCAACGGACATCGCGTTTGCGATGGCGACCGGCACCACCTGGCTGAAAGTGCCGGAGACGATGAAGTTCGCCTACTACGGCGAGCGCCAGCCCTGGGTGACCGGCAAAGACTTGATCCTGCGCACCATCGGCGCGATTAGCGTGGACGGGGCGCTCTACCGGGCGATGGAGTTCACCGGCCCGGCCATCCACGCCCTGCCCATGTCCGACCGGCTGACGATGGCCAACATGGTCATCGAGGCGGGCGGCAAGTGCGGCTTCTTCCCCTACGACGAGATCACCGCAGCCTACGTCACGCCGCGCGCGGCGCGGCCCTTCACGCCCTACTACGCTGACGAGGACGCGGTTTACTGCTCCGTCCACGAGTTCGACCTGTCCGCGATGGAGCCGCAGGTCGCCTGCCCCTATTCGCCGGACAACGTGCACCCCATCAGTCAGATCGAGCCGGAGAAGGTGGATCAGGTCTTCATCGGAAGCTGCACCAACGGGCGCTTCGAAGACCTGGCCGTCGTCGCGGACATCCTGCGGCAGGCCGGGCGCGAGTTCCACCCCGACGTGCGCGTGATGATCATCCCCGGCTCGCAGGCGGTCTACCTGGACGCGCTGCGCCAGGGCTGGATCGAGCAGTTCACGCTGGCGGGGGCGGCGGTCAGCGTCAGCACGTGCGGGCCGTGCCTGGGCGGGCACATGGGCGTGCTGGCCGCTGGCGAAGTGTGCGTCAGCACGTCGAACCGCAATTTCCGGGGGCGCATGGGTCACCGCGACGCGCGCGTTTACCTGGCGAACCCGGCCATCGCCGCCGCCAGCGCCATCCTGGGCCGCCTGGCCCATCCCGACGAGCTATAGCGTAGAAGGGGACACCGATGAAGCTGCAAGGCAAGGTCTGGAAGTACGGCGACAACATAGACACGGACGTGATCATCCCGGCGCGCTATCTCGTCACCACCGATCCGCAGGCGCTGGCCGCGCACTGCATGGAAGACATAGACACGGCGTTCGCCGGGGGGGTGCAGCCGGGCGACATCATCGTGGGCGGGACGAACTTCGGCTGCGGCTCCAGCCGCGAGCACGCCCCGATCAGCATCAAGGGGGCGGGCGTGTCGTGCATCATCGCCGAGTCGTTCGCGCGCATCTTCTTCCGCAACGCGATCAACATCGGCCTGCCCATTCTGGAGAGTCCGCAGGCGGCGCGCGACGCGCAAAAGGGCGATACGCTCAGCGTCAATCTCGCCGCCGGAACCATTACCAACGAGCGCACCGGCCAGACGTACCAGGCCAGCCCCTACCCGCCGGTCGTGCTGGCGATCATCAATGCGGGCGGGCTGGTGCCCTACGCGCGCCATGTGCTGGGTGCGCAGATGAAGGGATAGCGAGGACGCGGATGGTGAGCAGGGGTCTGTGGGCGGGTTTAGAAACCCGCCCCTACGAAACATCTGCGCCGCTGCCCTTTGACAACTGATCACCGAAAACTGATCACCAACCACCAATAACCACGAATCGAGACCGCCAATGACACCTGTTGAGGTTGAGGTCTACGACACGACGCTGCGCGACGGCACGCAGGGCGAGAACGTCGCCCTGTCTGTGGACGACAAGCTCAAGATCACGCGCCTGCTCGATGACCTGGGCGTGACTTATATCGAGGGCGGCTGGCCCGGCTCCAACCCCAAAGACGCGGCCTACTTCCAGCGCGTGCGCGAGCTGGACTTGCAGCACGCCCGCGTCGCCGCCTTCGGCATGACCTGCCGCGTGGGGGGCGACCCGGCGACCGACGCCAACATCCTCGCCCTGCTCGACGCGCAAACACCCGTCGTCACCGTCGTCGGCAAGACCTCGCCCCTGCACGTGCGCGAGGTGATCCGCGCCGCGCTGGAGGAGAATCTGCGCATCATCCGCGAGAGCCTGGCTTTCCTCAGGGCGCAGGGGCGCGAAGTGATCTACGACGCCGAGCACTTCTTCGACGGCTACAAGCTGGATGCGGACTACGCGTTGCAAACCTTGCAGGCCGCGCTCGACGGCAGGGCGCAGGTGCTCGTGCTGTGCGACACCAACGGTGGCTCGACGCCCTGGGAGATCGAGGAGATCACCCGCGCGGTCGCGCACCGCTTCCCCGGCGTGCGGCTGGGCATTCACTGCCACAACGACGGTGAGATGGCTGTCGCCAATACGCTGGCGGCGGTGCGCCAGGGCGCGACGCACGTTCAGGGGACGATCAACGGCTACGGCGAGCGCTGCGGCAACGCCAACCTGTGCTCGGTGGTGCCCGACCTGGAGCTGAAGCTTGGCCTGCGCTGCCTGCCGGAGGGCCGCCTGATCCACCTGACCGCCGTCGCGCGCACGGTGGCCGAGATCGCTAACATGGCCCCCAATCACCAGGCGGCCTACGTGGGCAAGAGCGCCTTTGCTCACAAGGGCGGAATGCACGTCGCCGCCATCCGCCGCAACGTGGACAGCTACCAGCACATTGACCCGGCGCTGGTCGGCAACAAGCTGCGCGTGCTCGTCTCCGATCTCAGCGGGCGCGGCAACATGCTCAGCAAGGCCGAGGAATACGGCCAACACCTGGCGGCGGACGAGGCGCAAAAGCTCGTCGCCCGCATCAAGGAGCTGGAGCACCGGGGCTTCGTCTTCGAAGGGGCCGAAGCGTCGGTCATGATGCTCATCCGCCGCCAGCGCCCGGACTATGCGCCACCCTTCGAGCTGATTGACTTCATGGCCGTGGTGGAGCACCGCGCCGGACGCGGCATGTTCGCCGAGGCGACGATCAAGCTGCGCGTGAATGGCGAGGAGATTCACACCGTCGCCAGCGGCAACGGCCCGGTGGACGCGCTCGACCGGGCCATGCGCAAGGCGCTGACGCCCGTCTATCCGGCGCTGGCCGGGTTCCAACTGGCCGACTACAAGGTGCGCATCCTCGACGGGCAGAACGGCACGGCGGCCATGACCCGCGTGCTGATTGACACGCAGAACGGCCACCAGCGCTGGAGCACAGTCGGGGCCAGCACCAACATCATCGAAGCAAGCTGGTTCGCCCTGGCCGATAGCGTTGAGTACGGCCTGACCCATGTGATGGGCCGCTGTTGAGTAGGGAGTCAGGTGTCACACGGCTGATCGGCCCGTGCGACTCCCGACTCACAACCAACAACCAGTAACCAATAACCACCAACCACCCAGGAGACCTTCATGCACGCAACTATCGTCACTCTGCCCGGCGACGGCATCGGCCCGGAAGTGATCGCCGAGGGCGTGCGCGTCCTGCGCGCCGTCGCCGCCCGCTGGGGACACAGCTTCACCTTCGAAGAGGCGTTGATGGGCGGCTGCGCCATTGACGCGACCGGCAATCCCCTGCCCGACGAGACGCTCACCGCCTGCGGGCGCGCCGACGCCGTGCTGCTTGGCGCGGTCGGCGGGCCGCAGTGGTCAGACCCCTCTGCGACCGTCCGCCCGGAGCAGGGATTGCTCAGGCTGCGCGGGCACTTCGACCTGTTCGCCAACCTGCGCCCGGTCAAGGCGTACCCGGCGCTGGCCCAGCACACGCCGCTGCGCGCTGACCTGCTCGACGGCGTGGATATGCTGTTCGTGCGCGAGCTAACCAGCGGCATCTACTTCGGGAAGCGCCAGGAGCAGGGCGACGGCGACGACGCCTGGGACACCATGTATTACTCCGTCCCCCAGGTGGAGCGCGTGGCCCGCGTCGCCTTCACGGCGGCCCGCCAGCGGCGCGGCAAAGTGGCTTCGGTGGACAAGGCCAACGTGCTGGCCGCCATGCGCCTGTGGCGGCGCACCGTGAATCGCGTGGCCGCCGACTACCCGGACGTGGCCCTGGAGCACGTGCTGGTGGACGCCTGCGCCATGCACCTGCTGCGCAATCCGGCCCGCTTCGACGTAGTGCTGGCGGGTAACATGTTCGGCGACATCCTCAGCGACGAGGCGTCGGTGCTGGCCGGGTCGCTGGGCATGTTGCCGTCGGCGTCGCTGGGCACAGGGACGTTCGGCGTCTACGAGCCGATTCACGGCTCCGCGCCGGACATCGCCGGCAAGGGCATCGCCAACCCCACCGCGACGATCCTCAGCGCGGCCATGCTGCTGCGCCATAGCCTGGGGCTGGACGCCGAAGCGCGGGCTGTTGAGGCGGCGGTCGAGGCGGCCCTGGCAGCGGGCGCGCGCACGGCGGACATCGCCGCCGCGCCCGGCGAGGCGATCAGCACGAGCGCCTTCACCGACCGCGTGCTGGCGGGCCTGGCGTAGGGCGCGCGCGAGACCCCCCTTTAGTGAGCCTCTTACGTAATAGCCTGGCTAAAGGGGGGTCTCGCAAAAAACAGATGGATTTTATAGAAAACAAGGCACTTTTATAGAGGCAGGCTTGGCCCTGTTGCGACCATGATATGCATTCGCAAGCCCGTCTCAATGAAAGTGGGAATATTTGACAGAAATTATAGTACTGTGGTAATATCGGAATCATCCTCATGCCCGGAAGGGCAGACGGAATCGACGCAGCGCCAGACGATGCGCTTCCAGTTCGATCGGAATCATCCTCATGCCCGGAGCTACGACAAATACGATGTTTCTGTCTTCCCCGTTCATTGTGCACATCGGAATCATCCTCATGCCCGGAAGGGCATTACGACCTTGGCGGCCAGCGAGGACTGCTCTCTTCGCTCCTCTGCATCGGAATCATCCTCATGCCCGGAAGGGCATTACGACGCCGCGGGGACAAGGCCGAGGAGTAGCGACATCTCTACTTTATCGGAATCATCCTCATGCCCGGAAGGGCATTACGACATATGTGTATGCTAATGCGCTTGCCAGACTAGCACATAGCACAATCGGAATCATCCTCATGCCCGGAAGGGCATTACGACTCGTCCATTTCCTTACCTCCTTTGGAGCCCAGAACAGTTCTGGATCGGAATCATCCTCATGCCCGGAAGGGCATTACGACCTTGAGTTGCCGCCCTATGACGCGCGGCGACCTGTCTGGCTATCGGAATCATCCTCATGCCCGGAAGGGCATTACGACAGAGCATACTCTGCTGCTGCAATGACTTCGCGTGCTCGTGATCGGAATCATCCTCATGCCCGGAAGGGCATTACGACGTACCGTTCACTCCCGTGATAACCCCACCAGCCTTTCGAAATCGGAATTCCTGATGCCCGAAGGGCATTACGACGCACCAACAGCAGGAGCGGTAGCGGTCACCTGAGTGATCGGATCATCCTCATGCCCGGAAGGGCATTACGACCTTTCCTCTCGCTCGCGAACTAGGACATTCTTCGTTGATCGGAATCATCCTCATGCCCGGAAGGGCTACGACGCGACGCCGTCGCTGGTCTCCTCACCGAAGCTGGATCGGAATCATCCTCATGCCCGGAAGGCATTACGACCCATTTGCGCATCAGGTTGCCGATGCTACTTGCCGCATCGGATCATCCTCATGCCCGGAAGGCACACGACGTCCATTGGTTCCCACCTCCTGGCACAGAAGTTCGTTCATCGGAATCATCCTCATGCCCGAAGGGCATTACGACCGTTTCCCCGCGCCAGCGTCCTCACATGCGATCATCGGATCATCCTCATGCCCGGAAGGGCATTACGACGGAGACGCGCAAGCTGAAGCGGTTTGGTTGTAGCACGATCGGAATCATCCTCATGCCCGGAAGGGCATTACGACGAGGGCTTTCTTTCTCCCAGCACCACTCGTCAATGAAGATATCGGAATCATCCTCATGCCCGGAAGGGCATTACGACACCTTGGTACGGGCGCAGGTCTCGCAGTAGTCGTCGCCATCGGAATCATCCTCATGCCCGGAAGGGCATTACGACATTCCCGGACGGCCCAGTTCGGTGCCCCAGCTACAGCATCTGGATCATCCTCATGCCCGGAAGGGCCGACTGTAGGCGAGCCAGTGCCACTCTGACCAGCGCCAGCTCTTGTAAATCGAATCATCCTCATGCCCGGAAGGGCACCCTGACCAGGCCTCCGAAGTTTCGGAAACTTCGGAAGTCTTCTTCTCCCCCAGGCCCGCCCCGCTCCCCTTGCCCCTGGCCAGCGCGCGCGGACTGTTCAAAAGCACCAAAGCTGTTGCCCCGCCCCCCAGAATGTGCTAGGATTTCGTGCTAATCAGCGCTCGCTGTCACAAGCGGGCTACCACTAGCAGCCTGGCAGCGACCCCGGTACGAAAACAGCCTTGCTTAAATAGCGTCAATCCTTACTGTCACCTAGGGGGGTCCCATGCAGTTGAAATTTCCACAAAGAC
Organism: Aggregatilineaceae bacterium; assembly: GCA_040767545.1. GTDB lineage: Bacteria > Chloroflexota > Anaerolineae > Aggregatilineales > Aggregatilineaceae > UBA2029. The sequence continues at coordinate 49,034 of JAXGOK010000017.1, forward strand.
TCCACCTGGGGCGCACGCTCGATGCTTTCCTGCCGCTCTTCGCTGTACTCCTCGCTCTCTTCATCGGTGGTTTCATGATTCTGCTGATGGAAGCCAGCCCCCTGGACGCTTACCGGGCGCTGTGGGAAGGTGCGTTCGGCACCAAGAACGCCGTCGCCGATACGCTGGTCAAGGCCACGCCGCTGCTGCTGGTGGGCATTGGCATTTGCATCAGCTTTCGCGGCGGCGTGGTCAATATCGGCGGCGAAGGGCAGATGATCGCCGGGGGGCTGGCCGCTGTCGCCATCGGCCTGGAGTACAAGGAGTCCGACCCGACGACGGTGATCGTCGCCTGCCTGGTGGCAAGCTTTGTGGCTGGCGCCATCTGGGGCGGGATCGCCGGGGTGCTCAAGGCTTACTTCAGCGTCAACGAAATCCTGAGCACGATCATGCTCAACCAGATCGCCACCTTCGGCATGATGTATCTGGTGCGCAGCGAGTTCATTGACCCCCGCCAGAAGAGTGCCGCCGCGCCCATCCCCGAAACGGAGCGCCTGCCGCGCAGCCTCGACCTGCCGCGCATCGGCGGGGCGCTCGACAACCTCTACGACTTCCTGGGACTCTCCGCCCCTGATGCGAACCAGTGGACGACGACCATGCTGCACAACGGCATTATCATCGCCTTCGTGCTGGCGATTGTGGTCTATATCCTGTTGTGGCGGACGACGGTCGGCTACCGCATCCGGGCGGTGGGCATGAACCCACGCGCGTCGCGCTATGCCGGGATCAAGGTCAAGCAGTACACAGTGCTGGCGTTGATGCTCAGCGGCGGGTTCGCCGGGCTGGCGGGTGGCATCCAACTGCTGGGCGTGCGCCACCGCATGAACGCCGAAGGCGGGGCCATCGCCTTCACCGGCAACGCGGGGTTCAACGGCATCGTCGCGGCGCTGTTCGGCGGGCTGCACCCGCTGGGCACCATCCCGGCGTCCATCCTGTTTGGCGCGCTGTTGGTCGGCGGCAACAAGCTCCAGCGCTCGGTGCAGGTGCCGTCGGCGCTGATTACCGCGTTGATCGGCCTGGTGATCGTCTTCGTCGTCGCCAGCGATATTTTCGTCCGCCGCCGCTCGCGCCGCCGGGTGGTGGTGGCTGTCTCTGGAGCATCTGCCGAAGCAGCGGAGGTGAGAGCCGGCCCATGATTGGCGATCTGATTACGGCAAGCGTTCTGGCGTCGGGCATCCGGCTGGCTACGCCGTACCTGTACGCGGCCATCGGCGAGACGTTCGGGCAGCGTAGCGGCGTGCTCAATCTTGGCGTGGAGGGCGTGATGCTGATGGGCGCGTTCACCTCGCTGTGGGCGGTGTACGAGGTCACTCCGGCGGGGGCCACGTCCTATTACGGCCCGGCGCTGCTGGCAGGGGTGCTGGTGGCGCTGCTGGTCGGACTGGTCATGGGCCTGGCGACGGCGGTGATCAACGTCACCCTGCAAGCGCAGCAGGGCATCAGCGGCATCGGCATCTACCTCTTCGGGCTGGGCATGAGCGACCTGCTCTTTCAGAAGGTGTTCGGTGGCCAGGTCATCACCGTCAATGGCTTCCCTAAAGTGAATATCCCTGTCTTGAGCGATCTTCCCGTGCTGGGCGAGATTCTGTTCCGGCAGAATCTGCTCGTCTATCTGGCCTTTGCCCTGGTGCCAGTGACCTGGTTTGTGCTCAGCAAGACCACGCTCGGCCTGAACATCCGCGCCGTCGGCCAGAACCCGGAAGCCGCCGACGCGATGGGCATCAGCGTGACGCGCGTGCGCTACTTCACCGTGACGCTGGGCGGGATGCTGGCCTCGCTGGCGGGCGCTTCGCTGTCGATCAGTCTGGTCAACGTCTTCCAGCAGAACATGACCGCCGGGCAGGGCTTCATCGCTGTGGCGCTGGTTTACTTCGGGGCCTGGCGGGCGCGCGGGGTGATGTTCGGCGCGCTGCTCTTCAGCCTGGTCAACGCGCTACAGCTTCAGGTGCGCACCAAGGGCATTGACGTGCCCGACGAATATGCCTCGATGGCCCCGTACTTGCTGACCATCATCGCCCTGATCTTCGCCTCGCAGCGCATTGACCAGCCGGCAGCGCTGACCAAGCCGTTCGAGCGTGGCGAGTGATTCGAAAGACGACGGTGTTAGCCTGGCTCGCTCCCGGCGACCGCGCCGGGTCGGACCAGTGAGATAGGCTTCGAGTTCGTCTTAGCATCTCCAGGAGGATCGCATCCATGAAGAAACTCGCTCTGCTCGTCTCTATCGTGCTCGTTGTCGCTGTGGCGATACCGGCCTTTACCTCTGTGGCTCAGGCGCAGGACAAGCTGCGCGTGGCCGTCGTGACGCCCAGCACCAAGAGCGACCTGGCCTTCAGCCAGAGTATCATTGACGCGCTGCTCGCCATCCAGGAGGAGCGCGGCGAGGAGAACTTCGAGTTCGTCTTCTCGGAGAATATGTTCGTCGTCGAGGACGCAGCGACCGCGCTGCGCGACTACGCCAGCGAAGGCTACGACCTGGTCATCGCTCATGGCTCGCAGTACGGCTCGTCGCTGTCCGACATCGCCCCCGAGTTCCCCGACACGGCGTTCGCCTGGGGCACGACCGTTGACACCTTCCAGGATCAAGGCATCACCAATGTCTACGCCTACGAGGCCCGCTCCGAAGAGGGCGGCTTCGTTCAGGGCGTGATGGCGGCCATGCTCAGCAAGAGCAAGGTCATCGGCATCGTCGGCCCGATCGAGACGGGCGACGCCAAGCTTTATGTGGATGGCTTCAAGGCGGGTGTGCTGTGGCAGGATGAGGAGATCGAGGTTCTGGTCAACTACATCCAGTCGTTCAGCGACCTGGCCCTGGCTGCGGCGGCTGCCGATGCGATGCTGGCCGAGGGCGCGGACGTGCTGTCCGGCACGGCGCAGATGGTGCCCGGCGCGGTGAACAAGGCCAAAGAAGCTGGCGCGCTGTGGTTTGGCACGCAGTCCAACCAGACCTCGCTGGCCCCGGAGATCGTGGTTTCCAGCCAGGTCTATGACTGGACGGTGGCGCTCAACCCGATCATCGAGGACGTGCTGGCCGGCGAGATCATGGGTGAGTCCTTTGCGCTGACCCTGGAGAACGGCGGCCTGCTGATCGAGTTCAACGAGGACTTCGAGCTAGACGAGGACGTGAAGGCGGCTGGCGAAGAAGTGATACAGGCCATCATTGATGGCGACATCAGCTTTGAGGTTGACGAAGAGGGCGTGCTGAGCGTCGTCGAGGCCGAGGAAGGATAGCAGGGACGCCTCACCCCACTGGGTAAGCCGGGTGGTGAATAAGTTTCGTAGGGGTGTGTGACGCACTTTGCAAAATGAACCGGGATACCTTGCTGCTCGATGGCACGGGCGGCTAGTGGTGTTCTTGTGGGCGCGTTTGCCTGACCCCCCCTACCGGGCCCCTCTCCGCTGCGGAGCGCGGTTGAGCGAAGCGAAACGGGGTGAGGTAAGTACCTGGCAACGTCAGGGTGATCACCTTCTTTCGGAAAGAGACCTATGGCTGCGTCCACTGCTGAGCGCAAGCTTCTACCCACCGGGCACGAGCGCATTGACCGCATGGAGATGCGCGGCATTGTCCGGCGATTTCCCGGCGTGCTGGCCGTTGATCGCGTAGATTTCGACGTGCGCGCGGGCGAAGTCCACGCCCTGCTGGGCGAGAACGGCGCTGGCAAGAGCACGCTGATGAAGATTCTCTACGGGCTGTACCAGCCCAATGAGGGCGAGATCTTCCTCAACGGGGAGCGGGTGGCGATCAAGTCACCGTCGGACGCCATCGCGCACGGCATCGGCATGATCCACCAGCACTTCATGCTCGTCCCCTCGCTGACAGTGGCCGAGAACGTCGCCCTGGGCCTGAAGTCCACGCGCGCGCCGCTGCTCGACCTGGACGTGGTCTCGGCGCGCATCGCCGAGCTGGCCGAGACCTATCGCCTGGACGTAGACCCGGCCACGCCCGTCTGGCAGTTGGCGGTGGGCGAGCGGCAGCGCGTCGAGATCCTCAAGGCGCTCTATCGCGGCGCGGCGCTGCTCATCCTGGACGAGCCGACCGCCGTGCTCACCCCCCAGGAAGTGAACGACCTTTTCGGGACGCTGCGCCAGATGGTCAGCGACGGGCACGCCCTGATCTTCATCTCGCACAAGCTGCACGAGGCGCTGGCCATCAGCCACCGGGTCACCGTGCTGCGCGATGGGCGTTTCGTCGGCACCGTGCCCACCGCCGAGGCGACCAAAGCCAGCCTCGCCCGCATGATGGTCGGGCGCGAGGTGCTGCTCACCTACGAGGTCAGGGCGCAGCAGGCCGGTGAACCCCGGCTGAGGGTGGAGGGCGTGCGCGCCGCCAGCGATCGCGGCACCGAGGCGCTGCGCGGCATCAACCTGGAAGTGTGCGCGGGCGAAATCCTGGGGCTGGCTGGCGTCTCCGGCAACGGGCAGCGCGAGCTAGCCGAGGTCATCTTTGGGCTGCGCCCGGTTACTGCCGGACGGGTGATGCTCGATGGGCAGAATGTGGCGGGCAAGTCGCCGTGTGATCTGAACAGGCTCGGTATGTCCTACATCCCCGAAGAGCGCATGATTGACGGTGTGATCCGCGATTTCACAGTGGCCGAGAACCTCATGCTGCAAGAGCACGGGCAGCGGCCTTATTCGTACCATATCTTCATGAATCCGCGCGCCATCGCGCGCCGCTGCGCCGAGCTAATCCGCAGCTTCAACATCCGCACGCCCACCCAGGAGACGCCGATCAAGAGTCTTTCCGGCGGCAACATTCAAAAGCTGGTGCTGGCCCGCGAGCTGGCCCGCGAGCCGTCCGTGCTGATCGCGGCGCAGCCGACGCGCGGCGTGGACATCGGCGCGACGGAATACATTCACCGGCGTCTGCTCGAACAGCGCGCCAAGGGCACGGCTACCCTGCTGATCTCTGAAGACCTCGATGAGATTCTGGCCCTGGCCGACCGGGTCGCCGTGATCTACGAGGGCGAGATCGTCGGCGTGGTAAACCGGGCGGAGACCAGAGTGGAGACGCTGGGCCTGATGATGGCCGGGGTGCACCACGAGGCGGCAGCCGGCTGAGCAGAGGATGATCGCCGCCGGGCGGTCGCTCAGCCGCAGCCGCGTCGTCTCGATCTGCGCTGTGTCCGGCCCCTACTCGCCCGTCACGCGGTCGTACTGCACGCCGGCGAAGTCCACCGCGCCCGCTTCGAGCGCGGCGCGCGCTCCAGTATCGTCGTACAGCGCAGCGCGCAAGAATGCCGCCGCGAAATGGTTGACCAGCGCGTGCGCCGCGTCCATGTCCCAGGCCGGATCGTCCACGCCCAGCCCGCCGTTGGCGAAGAGCAGGTGCCCGGCCCCTTCGAAGACAACCAGCGCCTTATTGCCGCTACCGGCCCCGCTATAGACCAGGTAGGCATCGCGCTCCGGAGGCGTGGTGCTGTCCACCGTGCCGACCTGTACCATGAGCGGCACGTCGAGGGCGGCCAATCCCTCCGCGCCGAAGATGGGCATGTTCCAGGGAGCGAGAAGCAGCACCGCCCGGACGCGCGGATCGGTCGTCGGCGGCCAGAGATCGGGCGGCGGGGCGTCCAGGCCGCGCAGGGTGGCGACATTGCTCGCCACCAACTGGGCGACGCACGCGTTAAGCGCGGTGGCCGCGTCGAGCGGCTCCGGTGCAAAGGCGGGAGTCCCGCCGGGGGTGAAAGCGATCCCCACCGGATTGGCGCACCAGTCGCGCAGCGCCGCCGTGTCTAGGCATGCGCCGCCGTGTCTAGGCATGCGCCGCCGACCGCCGCCGCCGTGTAGCCGCCGAACGAGTGCCCGCTGACGGCGATCCGCCCGGTGTCAATCACTCCGGCCAGGGCACCGCTGCTGGCGGTCAGCGCCTCGGCGAAGGCGATCTCGCGCAGCACGTCGAGCGGGCGCAGCGCCAGGCTGACGCTCACCAGCTCAACTCCGCGCGCGCCGCCCTCGCGCCTCATCGTCTCCCAGAACTCTCCCAACGGCGTTCCGCCGCTGGCTACCATCCGCAGCAGGTCTTGCAGGCGCACATTGTCGCCGAGCAGGTCGAACAGTGTGCTGCCGGGATGGTCAGCGGCCATGACCACGAAGCCGTGCGAGGCCAGGTGCTCGGTGAGGTAGGTGGACTGTGCCCGGAACCCGCCGAAGCCGTGCGAGAAGATGACCAGCGGGTAGGGGCCGCCCGCTGCGTCCGGCGCAGCGTCGCGCAGTGCCTGGCCGGGCACAGGGAAGATGTTCCCCAGGAGGTAGCTCGCCGTTTCCGGCACACCGTCCGGGTTGAGCGCCGGATACCACACTGTCACGTCGAGCGGGCGCTCGGCGTCGTCAATCACGAAGTCGCGCACGCCGACCGGGTGCGGCCCGCGCGCGGCGAAGGCTGGCGCAGCGGGCGCTTGCGCGCGCGCTGCCGTCCCCAGCCCGGCGATCAGCACGACCAGCAGAGTCACTGCGAATAACCGTCGCATGGCCCTCTCTCCTGAGTATCTCCCTACAGTTCCTCACGGCGCAGCCGCCGCAAGAACTCGACGCTTTGCAGGCGTTGTTCCAGCACATAGGTCAGGTAGGCCAGCATCAGCCGCTCTAGCTCCAGGTGCAGCGCCGCGCCGATATTCACCCTCTGCACTGCCTCCCAGGGCCGAGTCTGCATGTAGCGCAGCACCTTGAGCGCGGGCAGGCTGAGCGGCAGGCCGCGATCCAGCCCGGCACGATGGGCGGGGCAGATCACGCCGCCATCTGGCGGGCTGAAGAACTGGTCTTGCGGCTGTACGTCTTCCTGGCCGATGGCGCACTGGTGCAGCGACGGCGCGAACCCGGCCAGCCCCAGCAGCCCTAGCTCGAAGTAGCGGGCGACGGTGCGCGGGTCAGCGCCGGTGCACAGCCGCTCCAGGCTGCTCACCAGCAGGTCGAACTCGGCGCGGCTCGCGTCGTGCTCGCCCGTGAAGCGGTCAATCAGCTCCACAAAATGGCTGGCGTAGGTGCTGCGCACCAGGTCTTCGCGCAGGGCCAGGAACGGCTCACGCGTCTCCGCCTCGCGGATGTGGTACCACGTGCGCCCACGCGCGAGCTGCATGTCCACCAGCGCATAGAGCTCCAGGTGCCCGGCTTTGCGCGCGATGGGCTTGCGCGCGCCCTTAGCCAGGGCACGCACCTTGCCGTGCCCCGCCGTCAGCAGGACGAGCAGGCGATCCGCCTCCCCGTAGTCCTGGCGACGCAGGATCACGGCGTCGGTGCGGAGGGTACGCTCACGATCCGGCACGCTGTCCCTCAGCCAGCTTCTGGGGGCCGAAGCCCAGCGGCAGCAAGTCGCCCAGCGGCCCCTCCCAAACTACCTCTCCCTGCGCGTTGGCGGTGACAACCGTCAGCGCCGGGCCAAATTCGTAGAGCACCTGGCGGCAGATGCCGCACGGCGCGGCCCCGTTGCTGGTCACGATGGCGATGGCGCGCCAGGCGCGCTCGCCCTCACTCACCGCCTTGAAAGCAGCCGTGCGCTCGGCGCACACCGTCGCCCCGTAGGAGGCGATCTCGATGTTGCAGCCGGTGTATACTGCGCCGGACGCGGTCAGCAGCGCCGCGCCGACCGCGTAGCCCGAATAGGGGCTGTAAGCGCGCTCGCGGGCGGCCAGCGCCGCCTCAACCAGGCGGCGGCGCAGATCGTCGGTCAACACAGAAGTGGTCTGTTCAGCCATTGGTAGCATCACATCTCTCTATGACCGTACCATGAAGGATCGCCGAGTATAGCAGAGAACGCCCCCTCGCGCCGGAGGTTGCGCTGCCGGACAACAAGGACATCCCTAAGCTGTCCGAGTTCCCAGGCCAGCGCGCGGGGAAAAGCAAGCGGCCCGTGACACTCACGCCACAGGCCGCGAACATGGGTGTTAGTGCTACTGTTCGTCTGTTGGCTGCTCAGGCCAGCCTAACGCGGCTCAACCACCATGCGCACGGCTGTACGTTCCTGGTCTTCGATCATGACTTCTGTGAAATAGGGGATCACGATCACGTCAATGTCATCGTCGCTCAGGTACCCGCGAGCGATGGCGACAGCCTTCACGGCCTGATTGACCGCTCCAGCCCCAATAGCCTGGACTTCGGCGCGGTTGTGCTCGCGCACGACCCCTGCGATGGCCCCGGCGACAGCGGTAGACCGAGACCGCGCCGAAACCTTGATGATGTCAACGGTCCGCGCTTCCTCCGTAATAGGTTTTTCAGGAGCCAATTGAGAAGGATGTACTGGTTGCATCACAGCCCCCAAGTGGACTCAGCAGAAATATAAACAACCTTTATCGTTCATTGTACATGATTCTACGAGTGAATCCAATCAGAAGGGTGCATCTCACGATGGGGGCGAAATGCTTGAACCGCAAAGACGCAGAGGACGCAGAGAAGAACTAACACCATCTTTTCTCTGCGCTCTCTGCGCCTCAGCGGTGATCTTTTGCCCCAGAAATGAGATACGCCCAATCAGAACGCCCGTATGCTCATCGTACATTCCGCCAACCTTTGCTAGAATGCTCTCACGGCATCTTGTTCACCCGGCAGGGGGGCGCTCGCTTGAGAGGGTTCCGCAGCATAGCGGCTCAGCTTCACGATTTCCAGGTGCGCAATCCTGGTGCGCGCCGGATCGTGGAGAACATCGGCTGGCTCTTCACCGACAACGTGCTGCGCCTGTTCAGCGTGGCAATTGTCAACGCCTGGGTGGTGCGTTACCTGGGGCCGGAGCAGTACGGCACGCTGTCCTTTGCGCTGGCCTTCGTCGCCCTGTTCACGCCGCTGGCCCTGCTGGGCCTGCCCAACCTGGTCATGCGCGACCTGGTCGAGAAGCCGCAGGAAGAGAACGCTACCCTGGGCAGCGCGTTCGTGCTGATGCTGGGGGGCGCAGTGGTGGGGGCGGCCCTGGCGTCGGCAGCCGTGATATTCCTGCGCCCCCACCAGCTAGAAGCTCAACGGCTGGTCTGGGTGATCGCCTGCGGGCTGATTTTCCAGGCATTCACCGTCATCGAGCAGTGGTTCAACGCCCAGGTGCGCGCCAAGTATGTAGTCTATGCGCGCAACGCGGCCCTGCTCCTCGCCAGCGTCGTGCGTGTGGCGGCGATTCTGGCCGGGGCGTCGCTACTGGTTTTCGCCGTGATCACGGTGGTCGAAAGCGGGCTGTTCGCCCTGGGGCTGGTGGTGGTCTTCCAGCGCACGCGCCGCACGCTGCCCGCCTGGCGCGCGCAGTTGGCCCGCGCACGGGGCCTGCTCTCCGACAGTTGGCCGCTGCTGATCGAGGGCCTGGCGATCATGGTCTATATGCGCGTTGACCAGACGATGCTGGGCCAGATGATCTCCGGCGAAGAAGGCGCGCGCGAGGTCGGCCTGTACGCTTCTGCGGTCAAGCTGTCCGAGATTTGGCTGTTTGTGCCGGTGGCTATCCGCACTACTTTCTTCCCGACGATTGTCCGCTCCAAAACTCTAGCGCCCGCCGAATACCGCCAGCGCATTCAACGCCTGCTCAACTTGATGGTGCTGCTCTCCTACGGGGTGGCGATCCCCACCACTATCCTGGCACCGTTCATCATCAGGTTCTTCTACGGCGCAGAGTTCGGCGACGCCGCGCCGATGCTGACGATCCTGATCTGGTCAGGAGTGTGGAGTAGCCTGGGCTTATTGCGCAGTGCTGTGATCCAGTCCGAGAACCGCCAGATTTTGACCTTACAGGCTAGCATCCTGGGTGCAGTTTCGAATGTGCTGCTGAATCTGGTGCTGATTCCGCCCTTGGGCGGGATTGGGTCGGCGATTGCGACCACTGTATCGTATGGCGTGCAGGCTTATCTCACCTCATTCCTGTTCTCGGCCCTGGTTCCTTTGGGGAAAATGCAGACCCGCGCCCTGATCTATCCCAATCCCTTCGGAGTTGTGAGCCATGAGGGACGTAAACTCCTGCGATAACACCACAGACATTCCTATCGCCCTTGTGATCTACAAGCGACTGGACGTGACGCGCCGCGTCTTTGCGGCGATTGCCGCTGCGCGTCCCCGGCGACTGTATGTGATCGCCGACGGGCCGCGCGACGAAAGCGAAGCCGCGCGCTGCGCCGAGACGCGGGCGATCATTAGAGAAGTGGATTGGAATTGCGAGGTCTCTACGAATTACGCCGAGACCAATCTGGGCCTCAAGCGCCGCGTCTCGTCCGGCCTGGACTGGGTATTCGCCCATGAGGAACAGGCGATCATCCTGGAGGACGACTGCCTGCCCGACCCAACCTTCTTCCGTTACTGCGTTGAGCTGCTCGACCGCTATCGCGATGACGAGCGCATCATGCAGATTGCAGGGACAAACCCGTTGCGCGGTGCGTACCGTCCGGAGTCCAGCTACTTCTTCACTAGTTACATACATATCTCAGGCTGGGCGACTTGGCGGCGGGCATGGCAATACTTCGACGTGACCATGAGCCAGTGGGCCGATCCAGCAGTGCGTGGGGGTGTGCTCAGTCAACTGATAGATCCCAAAGAGCGCCAATTCCAGTGCGAGATGTGGACCCAAGTCTATGACGGAAAAGTTGACTCTTGGGCTTATCCTTGGGCTTTCGCCTGTCGCGCTCGCAACGGGCTGTCAACGATGCCACGAGACAACCTGATTTCGAACATTGGCTTTGGGCCAGAAGCAACGCATACAGTGGTCAAGACTCGCTATGCCGAGATGCCGATACGACCAATGGTTTTCCCTTTGGAACACCCGGTGACTGTCGCCTGCGATATTCGGGCAGAAGAATTATTGGGCAGGCTGACGCTGCTCAGGCCGCCCCTGCACCGGCGCGCAGTCAACCGGCTGCGGCGGTATTGGCGGCGCGCCCGGCGAATGGTGCGCTCGTCGGGTTCTATTTCTCAGAGGTGATGGTGTATGCGCGTAGCACAGCTTAGCGCAGAGGACATCAGCGGCGGGGCGGCGCGCGCAGCCCACCGCCTGCACCTGGGTCTGCGCGCCATCGGAATCGACTCGCGGATGATCGTCCGGCGCAAGGGCGGGGGCGATCCGCACACCTACCCTGCCTTCGCCGTACCTTTCGCTGACGGGCACGCTGCACGGGGCGGTCTGCGCCAAGACCTGCGCAAAGTGGTATTCAAGGCGTGCGGGTATCTGGATCAGCTTCCCCTGCGTCGCTATCCCCGCCGCCAGCCGCTTACCTGGAGCGTGGGCTGGGTGCCCACCGGCATCCCCTCTATCGTCGCCCGCCTGCAGCCGGACGTGATTCACCTGCACTGGATCGGCGCGGGACTCGTTCCCATCCGGGCGCTGCCTGCCTTCAAGCGCCCGCTGGTCTGGACGCTGCACGATATGTGGGCGTTCACGGGCGGCTGCCACCAGGCTATTGATTGCACACACTACCAGCAGTCGTGCGGTGACTGCCCGCAGCTTGGCTCAGATCGCGAGCGCGACCTCAGTCGCCGGGCCTGGGGGCAGAAGCACAAGCACTGGAGGCGGCTAGACCTGACTGTGGTCGCGCTAAGTCGCTGGCTGGCGGACTGCGCCAGACAGAGCGCGCTGTTTGGCGACAGGCGGATCGAGGTGATCCCCAACGGCATTGATACGTCCCGCTACAGACCACACGAGCAGGCATTGGCGCGGCAGGTGTTGGGGTTGCCCGCCGACCGGCAACTGATCCTCTTCGGCGCGATGCACAGCACCAGCGACCCCCTGAAGGGCTTCAGCCATCTGCAGGACGCGCTGCGCTCGCTGGCGCAATCTGCGGTGAAAGATCGCCCCCATCTGGTCGTCTTCGGCGCGTCCGAACCGGCTGACCGGCCAGACTTCGGCTTCCCGGCCACCTATGTGGGCAGCCTGCACGATGACCTCAGCCTGGCCCTGCTATACTCGGCGGCGGATGTCTTCGTGGCCCCTTCCCGGCAGGACAACTTCCCCAACACGGTGCTGGAAGCGCTGGCCTGCGGCGTGCCGTGCGTGGCCTTCGACATCGGCGGGATGCCCGACTTGATCGCGCAGCAGCAGACCGGTTACCTGGCTCGCCCCTTCGACGAGGATGACCTGGCGCGGGGAATCGCGTGGGTGCTCGAAGACGAGCCGCGCCGCCGGGCATTGGCTGAGGCAGCGCGGCGCAAAGTGGAGCGCGAATACGAGCTAGCGTTGGTTGCCCGCCGTTACGAGGCGCTCTACCGTGAAGTGCTCAGGATGTGACGCCTAGACGAGGAGACTCCGGCAGCATGGACGCCTTTCCCCGCATCAGCATCGTGATCCCCTCCTTCAACCAGGGCCGCTTCATCGAAGCGACGCTGCGCAGCCTGCTTGACCAGAGCTACCCTAGCCTGGAAGTGCTGGTCATTGACGGCGGCTCGACCGACAGCACTGTCGAGATCATCGAGCAGTACGCGGGGCACCTGGCCTACTGGGTCAGCGAGCCGGACGAGGGCCAGACGCACGCGCTGATCAAGGGCTTCGACCGCGCGACGGGCGAAATCGGCGGCTGGCTGTGCTCCGACGACCTGCACGAGCCTTGGACGCTGCGCGAGGTCGCCGGGTTCTTTGGCGCGCACCCTCAGGCGCAAGTGGTCTATGGCGATAGCTCGTGGATTGACATTGACGGGCGACCGATCCGGCCCAAGCGCGAGCACGCCTTCAACCGCTTCATCTGGACTTACGATTACAACTTCATCCCGCAGCCGTCCACCTTTTGGCGCATGAGTCTCTACCGGCAAGTGGGCGGGCTGGATCAGGCGTTCGACCTGGCAATGGACGCCGACCTGTGGATTCGCTGCGCCGACGTGACTCGCCTGCACCATGTCCGCCGCTACTGGTCGCGGATGCGCTTTTACCCGCAGCAGAAGAACCAGGCTCGCCGCGCCGAGAGCAACGTCGAAGACCGGATCATGCGCCGCCGGTATATCGGCGACGAATCGCTCTATTCGTTGCGCGCCAAGAAGGTGATCGCTAAGGGGACGCGCATCGCCTGGAAGCTGGCGACCGGCTGTTACTGGTGGGGGCGCGATAATCCTTTCGCTGGGCGGCGCGATGAAGATTCTGCTCGTCCATAACACCTACCAGCACCCCGGCGGCGAGGATACCGTCTTCGCGCGCGAGGCGGCGCTGCTGCGCGAGCATGGGCACGCCGTCCTCGCCTACACCCGCTCCAACGCCGAGGTGCGCGACTTCTCTCCCGCCGCCAGAGCCTTGCTCCCTCTGCGCATGATCTGGGCGCGCGACGCCGTGCGCGACCTGCGCGCGCTGATCGCGGCGGAAAAGCCGGACGTGGCGCACTTCCACAACACGCACTTCATGATCTCCCCGGCGGCGTACACCGCCTGCCGCGAGATGGGCATGCCTGTGGTGCAGTCGCTGTATAACCCCCGGCTGCTGTGCCCGGCGGCGACCTTCACCCGCAACGATCGCGCGTGTCAGGACTGTCTGGGCAAGACTCCGCCCTGGCCCGGCATCCTGCACGGCTGCTACCGTAGCTCCCGCCTCCAGACGGCGATGGTTGCAGCGGTGCTGACCGTTCACCGCTGGCGCAGGACGTGGGCGCAAGACGTAGACCGCTACATTGTGGCGACCGAGTTCTACCGGCAGCAGTTCATCGAAGGCGGTCTTCCTGCGGACAGGCTGGTGGTCAAGCCGCACTTCGTCGCGCCCGATCCCTTGCCGCGCGAGCACGAGCCGGGCGACTACGCGCTCTACGTGGGGCGGTTGGAGGCAGTGAAGGGCGTGCGGGTGCTGCTCGCGGCGTGGGAGCAGATTGGCGCGATCCCGCTCAAAATCCGGGGCGAGGGGCCGCTTGCTGGCGAAGTGGGGGCACGGGCGGCCTCGCTAGAGACAGTGGAGATCGTCGAGCGACTGTCGCCGGAAGCACTGATCCAGCTCGTCAAGGGGGCGCGCTTTCTAGTCTGGCCGTCGCTGGGTTACTACGAGACATTCGGCCTCGTCGCCGTTGAAGCCTTCGCCTGCGGCGTGCCGGTCATCGCCTCGCGCACCGGCGTCATGGCCGAGATCGTGACCGATGGCGTCACCGGATTGCACGTCACCCCCGGTGACCCGGCAGACCTGGCGGCCAAAGTGCGTTGGGCGTGGGATCGCCCGGCGGAAATGGTCGAGATGGGGCGCGCTGCCCGCCGCGAGTACGAGCAGAAGTACACCGCCGAGCGCAACTACGCGCAACTGCTGCGCATCTACGAGTCTGTGCGGGGCGGCTGAGAGCCGCAGAGCGAAGCACAACTGGCCGGGCGCTTGCCCTACTCCTCCCAGAAATCCATCCCAGGCGCACCCTCCACCAGGTGGAACTGCTGATGGCAGGCGTCGCAGCGAATCTGCGCCGTCCGCAGCACCGACCGGCTGACCAGGATCACGCGCGGCGGCGTGCACAGACAGGCGGCCATCACGCACGGATCGTCTTCCTGGGTGGCCAGGTCGTCCAGGACGCTGACCGACAGGATCAGGCCGACGTTGCGGGCGATGGCAACTTCCAGCGGCTTGAGGATGCGCTGCCACTGCTCGGCAGCGCGCTCGGCCAGCAGCCAGTGAACGCAGTCGGTCGCCGGGTCGCGGGCCATAACCAGGCCGAAGGCGCTGACCGGCTGGCGGTACCAGGGCGAGAAGCGTCCGATCCGCCCGATGGCCTCGGTCAGCATGTTGATCAGCACCGCTGCTGACGCCTGCGCGGGCGCGGACAGGTCGGCCCCTTCGAAGAGCACGCCCATGTCGGGCAGGTCGCCGCTCACGTCGTAGGCGCAGCAAACAGCGCGCCAGGCGTCGCTGAGGGTGTCGAAGAGATCAACAGGCACCACTGCCGGACCTCCGTGCAAGACTGGTCGGGCGGCAGAACCGGGCGGCGCTTGCGGGCCTCTGAGTCCCCCCGGCAGGCTAGACGGGCGCGCCTGGCGGGGGGCCGGTGTGGTAAAAATCGAGCAATCCCTTTTCCTTCAGCAGCGGTCGCGGATCGACCAGGTTCTTGTGTAGGGCGGCGGCTTTCTCCGGCAGGCCGAAGGCCAGCGCCATCAGTTGGGTGAAGTACAGCACGGGCATGGCTTCGTCCAGGCCCATCTGGAACTGGCGCGCGTCCAAGTTGGTGTGGCACAGCGGGCAGGAGACGGCGATGGCGTCCGCCCCAGCTTCGCGGGCGTGCGCGATCAGATCGCCGCTCAGCTTGAGCACGATGTCCGGGCGAGTCAGCGAGTGAGCCGCGCCGCAGCAAGTGGTCTTGTACGACCAGTCCACCACCTCCGCGCCGAGCGCGGCGACCAGCGCGTCCATATCGGTGGGATTCTCAGGATGCGGCGCTCCGGTTACCTCCGGCGGGCGGGTGAGCAGGCAGCCGTAGTAGCACACCACGCGCAGCCCGGCCAGCGGACGCTGCACTCTGGCCCGCACCGCCTCGGCCCCGACGTGCTGCGTGATCGCCTCGACCAGTGTGCTGACCTGCACCGTATCCTGGTAGGCGTAGCCGATAGCCGCGTCCATCTGCGCCTTGCGTCCGCTGTCGTGGCGGATCTCGAACTGCGCGGCCTTGTGGCGGTTGAAGCAGGCGGCACAGGGCATGGTCACTTCGCGCAGGCCGCTCTGCTCGATGAGCGCCAGGTTTTCCAGGGGCAGGCGCAGCGCAGCGTCCGGATCGGAGCGATGCGCGGCGGAGCTACCGCAGCACACCCAGCCGTGCGGCTCGACCAGGGGCAGGTTCAGCGCCTGGCACACTGCCTGCGTGGAGAGGTCATACTCGCGCGCGGTGGAATGCAGCGAGCAGCCGGGGTAGTAGCCGACGGCGTTAGGCGGGGCGGCTACCGGCTTGGCCTTGTGCGGCGGGCGGGCGCGCCTGGGCAGAAAGGCCAGCTTGCGCTTGCGCATCATCTTCACGCCCAGGTCCATGTCGTCGGTGAAGTTGCGTATGCGCAGCTTCATCTCGGCCATCAGCCCCAGCTCGTAGGCGCGGCCCCACAGCTTCACCTCGCGCATGAATGCCTCATTGAAGATGGGCACTTCTGGCACCGGCGGCGTAATATGGCGGGCGCGGGCCTCGCGGGTGAGAAACTCCATGATGGCGGTGATGTCCAGCGCCTGCGGGCAGCGTGTGGTGCATGTCTGGCAGGAGGCGCACAGCCAGGGCGTCAGCGCGCCCAGGGCGATGTCGTCCTGCCCCAGTTGCAGCGCGCGCATGATCTGGTTCGGCTGCCAGTCGAAGAACTCGGCCACCGGGCAGCCGCTGGTGCACTTGACGCACTGGTAGCACAGGAAGACGTTCTGCCCGGTCTCCTCCTGAACTCGCCGGGCCAGCTCAGCGTTGAGCGACATCGGCGCGCTGCTGGGCGTCTCACTCATGGCCGGCCTCCTGCGCGCTGGGCGCGGGCACCGTCGGGCGCGGCAGCAAGCCCGCTCCTTCGACGATGGGGCGGACGGCTTCTTCCCATTCGATAGCCATGATGTGCACGCCAGCCACGCCTTCGATCTCGCGAATCTGTTGGATCAGCTCGATGCAGATGGCGATGCCCTCTTGTTTCCAGGCGTCGGCGCGCGCTTTCTTGTCTTCTTTGCTCAGTTGATCTTTGGGAATGTCCGCCCAGGGCGCGCCCGCCGCTTCCATCCGCGCGATGAGCTCGTCGGGCACCCACAGGCCGGGCACGCTGTCTTTCATGTAGCGGGCCATCGCCGGACTTTTCAGCGGGCCGACCCCGGCCAGGATGAACGCCCCCTCGTGCAGGCCGAGCGCGCGCACCTTGGCCATGAACGTCTTGAAGGCCGGGATGTCGTAGATCAACTGCGTCTGGATGAAGTTCGCGCCCGCCCTGATCTTCTTGGCCAGGCGCAGCGGGCGAAACTCAATCGGGTCGGCGAAGGGTGCCGCCGCCGCCCCGACGAAGAAGCGCGGCTCCGGCCCTTTGAACGCCTCGCCGCACTGGAACACTCTGGCGTCGCGCATGGCCGCCACCATCTGCACCAACTGGATCGAGTCCATGTCGAACACGTTCTTGGCCGACGGGTGATTGCCGAAGTTCTGGTGATCGCCGGACAGACAGAGCAGGTTGCGCATCCCCAGCGCGTAAGCGCCCAGCAGGTCGCTCTGGATCGCCAGGCGGTTGCGGTCGCGGCAGGTCATCTGGATGACTGGCTCCAGCCCTTCCTGGACGACAAGCGTCCCCGCGCCGATGCTCGACATGCGCACGATGGCCGTCTGGTTGTCGGTGATGTTGACCGCGTCGCAGCAGCCCTTCAACAGGGCGGCCTTCTTGCGGATCACGCCCGCGTCGGCGCTCTGCGGCGGGCCAAGCTCGGCGGTGACGGCGAAATGGCCGGCGCGGAGGACGCGCTCCAGGTTCGACCCCACCAGGTACCCGTTGCTGTGCGGTTGGGCTGCCATGTCCTACTCCTCCTCTACGGCCAGGCGCAGGTCTTCGCGCACGATCTTGCGCGGGCCGCCGTCGCGCGCCACCTTCCAGTTCTTGGGCGGCTGGATGTCCAGCAGCAGGTCAAGCTTGCCCAGGCTGCTCAGCCGGTCGTAAATGAGCTGCCAGGCACAGGGGATGTCGGGGTTGACCTCGCAGTGCCCGTCCTCCGACCCGCCGCACGGCCCGTTCAGCAGCGACTTGGAGCAGCGGGCAATGGGGCAGATGCCGCCTGTGCGCCCCAGCAGACAGTCCCCGCAGGCCGCGCAGCGTTCCGCCCAGATGCCCTGCTCGGTGGGCAGGCCCAGAAAGCTGGTGTTGAGGCCGGGCACGACCCACGTCTGCGGGAAGTGCTCGGCGATGGCCTGCACCCCGATCCCGCAGCCGAGCGAGAGCACCACATCCGCCGCCTTGACCTGCTCGGCGATCTCGTCCAGGTACTCCCACTCGCACTGGCGCTGCACGGTCACGTCGCTGACGGCGGTCGAATTGCCGTCGAGCTTGGTCGCCATGCGCAGCGACGCCGCCACAATCGCCGCCTCGCGCGATCCCCCGGCGAAGCAGACCGTCACGCACGTCCCGCAGCCCACGACCAGCACGTTGTGCGCCTCGCCGATCAGGGTTTTCATCTCGTCTAAGGTCTTCTGCTCTGCAACGATCATGCTTCACTCTCCGCGCCTAGACTGACTGCCACTGCGACGCATTCTCCCGTAGGGGCACTGCTCTGCTGCACTCTGTTTACCTCACCCCTGGCCTCGCGTGCGCTCGGCCTCCCCCCTCCATTATGGAGAGGGGGAAAGGCCGGTTCACTGCCGAGACGTGGGTGAGGTAAAATAGCGGCGGCCTCACTTCACCGTGACGTACGCCACGAGCTGGGTGGACGTGATGTCCATGCCGCTACACGACACCTCCGCCAGCGAGCGGAAACGGCCCGGCTCGCCGTAGGGCAGGCTCCACACGGTGATCTGCCTGGTCTCCTCCGGGCGCAGCCCGAATTCCTCGGACGTGGCGGCCTGGCCGGGCAGCAAGCCCTGCTCCAACTGGTGGGCGACTTCGCTCCCGGAGTACCACCACACCGTACAGAACTCGCCGGTCGAGTCACCTTCGTTGAAGACGGTCACTTCGGCGCGAGCCTGCCCGCCCACCGGCGCATCGCTCACCTGGAAGTCCACGATCTTCAAGACCGGCCTGGGTTCCTGCGTCGCTTCCTTCGGGTTGAGCAGGCCGCCCGGCGCGGTCAGCCACCAGACGAGCACCGCCGTGATCACTGCCGCCATAATCCCGCCCAGCCACTTGAAGCACGATGATCCGCGCTTGCCCTCAGCCATGTTGCGCCCCCTTGTCGAATTGCGAGCTGCGAATGGCGGATTGCGGATTGTGAAACGCGATCCCAGTCATGTTGAGCCTCTCAGCACTTCCAAATCCGAAATCCGAAATTCGCAATCCGCAATCCGCAATCACCCGTCCTTGCCGCGCAGCGGACTCGGCCCCAGCGCCGCGATCTGCTCGGTCATCTGCGTCATCGCCGCGACGAACTCACCGGCCATCGCTGATGACAGGTTCACCATGCGGGCGCGCTCCGGCTCCAAGCCAATGGCGGCCAGCAGCTTTTGGATGTGGCGCACACGGCGCTTGGCGTTGGCATTACCTTCCAGGTAATGGCAGTCGCCGGGCAGTCAGCCGGCGGTCAGCACGCCGTCAGCGCCCGCCTCAAAAGCGTGCAGGACGGCCAGCACGTCCAGCCGCCCCGTGCACGGCAGCAGCACGACTTTGACCTCCGGCGGGTACTGCATCCGCAGCCCTCCGGCCAGGTCTGCCGCTGCATAGGCGCAGTGCTCGCAGCAGTAGGCGATGATGTTCAGGTCGGTATGGCTCATCAGGTCAGCTCTCCTACCTGGGCCAGCGGGACGAAGCCCGGCGGCGGCTCGAACAGGGCGCGCACCTTGGCCGCCAATTGCGCGTCCGTGTAGTGCATCAACTGGATCGCCTGGGCCGGGCACTCGGCGACGCACGATCCGCAGCCCTGGCAGACCGCCGCCTCAATATGCGCCGCGCCCAGGATGCCGCCTACGCCGGTCAGGGCGGGCGCGATGCGCGGCACGTCGAAGGGGCAGATGCGCACGCAGGTCAGGCAGCCGGTGCACTTCGCCTCGTCCACGACGGCCACGCGCCCGCCCGCCGCCAGCGACTCGCGGCTGAGCACCCGCGCCGCGCGCGCTGCCGCTGCCCCCGCCTGGATCAGCGTCTCGTCGAGCAGCTTGGGGTAATGGGCCATGCCCGCCATGAACACGCCTTCGGTGGCGAAGTCCACCGGGCGCAGCTTGACGTGCGCCTCCAGGAAGAAGCCGTCACCGTCCAGGCTGGCCTTGAACAGCCCGGCGACCTGGTGTGCGTCCCCGCGCGGCACCACCGGCATACTCAGCACTAGCAGGTCGGGGCGCAGCAGCAGGTCGCGGCGCAGCGATGGGTCCCAGGCGCGGATGGTCAGGTCGCCGTCCGCCGTCACCTGCGGGCGGTGCTCGTCGTCGTAGCGCACGAAGATCACGCCCGCCGCGCGCGCTTGCGTGTAGAGCCGCTCCTTGAAGCCGTAGGTGCGGATGTCACGGTAGAGAATCACCACTTGGGCGTCCGGCTGGCGCTGCTTGAGGGCCAGCGCGTTCTTGAGGGCCACCGTGCAGCAGATGCGGCTGCAAAACTGCTCCGCCGGGCCGACGCACTGGATCATGGCCACCGAGCCGGGCAGCTCGCCGCCCGCCGCCAGGCGCGCCTCGAACTCCTGCTGGGTGACGATGCGCGGGTCGCTCCCGTAGCCGTATTCCGGCCCGCGATATTCCTGCGCGCCGGTAGCCAGGATAGTCGCGCCGTGCTGGACGATGCTACGGCTCCCGCTGGCATGTTGGATCGTGCTGGTGAAGCTGCCCCGGAAGCCACTGGTCGCCACGACCTGGCTTTCTAGATGCACGGTGATCAGCGGGTGGGCGGTGACGCGCCCGGCCAGCGCCCGCAACATCTGCTGCGGATCGCTCCCGTTGCGGGGCACAAACACATGGCGCAGGTTGCCGCCCAGCGCCGCCTCGCGCTCCACCAGGTGCACGGGGAAGCCCTGGTCGGCCAGGGCCAGCGCCGCCGCCATGCCCGCCGCCCCGCCGCCAACGACCAGCCCCGCCCGCTGCACGGGCACCTCGACGGTGTGCTGCGGCTCCAGCAGCGCCGCCCGCGCGACGGCCATGCGCACCAGCTCGCGCGCCTTGATCGTGGCGACTTCCCAATCGTGGGAGTGCACCCACGAGCACTGGTTGCGGATGTTCGCCATCTCGAACAGGTACGGGTTCAGCCCGGCGCTGCGCAGGCAGTCCTGGAAAAGCGGCTGGTGGGTCAGAGGGGTGCAGCTTGCCACGACCACGCGGTTGAGACGATGCTCCTCGATCTGCTCGGCGATGTGCTTGATGCTGTCCTGCGAGCAGGTGTAGAGGTTGTCCTCGGCGTGCACGACGCCGGGCAGCGTCCGCGCGTACTCGGCCACGCCGGGCACGCTCAGGTAGCCGCCGATGTTCGAGCCGCAGTGACAGACGAAGACGCCGATGCGCGGTTCCTCGCCGCGCACGTCGCGCTCCGGCGGGAACTCCGGCGTCACCGTCAGCGAGAAACGGGCCGCGCCCAGGCGGGCCGCTGCCGCTGCCGCTGCGCCGCTGGCCTCGATCACCGCTTCGGGGATGTCCTTCGGCTCGCGGAATGGCCCGGCGGCGTAGATACCGGGGCGGTTGGTCTCCAGCGGGTTGAACAGGGTCGTGTGGCAGAAGCCGTACTCGTCCAGCTCGATCCCCAGCCGGCGGCCCAGTTCGCGCACCGGCTGGCTGATCTCCATGCCCACCGAGAGCACCACCAGGTCGAAGCGCTCCGTGTGCAGCGCCCCGTCCTCGTCCGAGTAGCGCAGCAGCAGATCATCGCTGGCCGGGTCTTCGCGCAGGGCGCTCAGGCGACAGCGCGTGTAGTGGACGCCGTAGCGGTCGCGCGCCCGCTCGAAGTAGCCCCAATAGCCCTTGGAGAAGGCGCGCATGTCCATCATGAACACATGCACATCCAGGCCCGGCTCGTGCTCCTTGGCCATGATCGCCTCTTTGGTGGCGTACATACAGCACACCGCCGAGCAGTAATCGTGGCTCTGGTCGCGCGAGCCGACGCACTGCAAGAAAGCGATCCGCTCCGGCGCGCGCCCGTCCGACGGGCGCTGGACGTGGCCCAGCGTCGGGCCGGAGGCCGAGAGCAGCCGCTCGAATTGCAGCGCCGTGATCACGTTGGGGTAGCGGCCCAGCCCGTATTCTTCCGAAAGCTCGGCGCGGTAGACCTGGTAGCCGGGGGCGAGGATCACCGCGCCGACGCGCACCGTCTCTTCGCGGGCGACCATGTCGTGGTCAATGGCGTTCACCCCGCAGGCGAAGGTACAGCTCATGCACTCCGAGCACACGCCGCAGGCCAGGCAGCGCGCCGCTTCGCGCTGCGCGGATTCGTCGTCGTAGCCGCCCTCGACCTCGGCGAAGTTGTCCAGGCGCTGCGCGACGGGCAGCTCCGGCAGGGGCACGCGCGGCACGCGGTGCACTTCCCCGCGCGCGACGCGCTCCTCCAGCTCGGCGGGCGTCAAGTGGACGACGGGCAGCACGGGCTTGCGCGGCGGCTCCAGGTGCTCGCCCTGCAAATAGCGCAGGATCGAGCGGGCGGCGATGTGGCCGCTTTCCACCGCCTCGATGACGAAGGCCGTGCCGGAGACGCTGTCGCCCGCCGCGAAGACGCCCTGGCGAGTGGCGGCCAGCGTGTTCGGGTTCACCGCGATCGTTTGCCTGGTGGTCAGGCCCACGCCCGCGTCGCCGGGGATGAAGGCCAGGCCGGCCCGCTGCCCGACGGAGAAGATGACCGTGTCGCAGGGGATAGTGTGCGCGGAGTCCGGCTCTTTGTCCACGTGCAGGCGTCCCGTCTCGTCGAAGCGGAACGAGGTCACGCGCTGGCATTCCATGCCGCAGACGTGCCCGCTGGCGTCGCCCAGGACGCGCTCGAACGAGCGCCCGGTGTAAATGGTCACACCCTCTTCTTCGGCGGCGGCCACTTCCCAGGGGTGGGCGGGCATGGTCTCGCGGTCTTCCAGGCAGGCCAGGTGCACCTCGTGCCCCAGGCGGACGGCGCTGCGCGCTACGTCAATGGCCACATTACCGCCGCCGAGCACCAGCACGCGCTGGCCCAGCGGCGGGGCGTCGCCCGCGCCGTCCTGGTAGCGGCCCAGGCGCACGTCGCGCAGGAAGTGCGTGTTGATCAGCACGCCGTCCAGGTCCGCGCCGGGGATGGGCAGGCGCACGCCCTCGTGCGCGCCGACGGCGATCAGCACGGCGTCGAAGCCTTCGTCGAACACATCATCCAGGTTGTTCACCTGATGGTTCAGGCGCAGGTCAACGCCCAGGTCAACGATGTCCTGCACCTCGCGCTCGATGATCGCCGTCGGCAGGCGGTATTCGGGCACGCCCAGGCGCAGCATCCCCCCGGCGACGGGCATCGCCTCGAAGACGGTGACGCCATAGCCTGCGCGGGCCAGGTCTTGGGCGGCGGTCAGGCCGCACGGCCCCGCGCCGATGATGGCGATGCGCTGGTCGTACAGGCGCGGTGCAGGCTCGACCGGCTGGCGCGGCGCGGCGTAGACTTTGTCGGTGACAAAGCGCTTGAGAGCGTGGATGTTGATCGGCTCGTCCAGCAGGCCGCGATTGCAGGCCGTCTCGCAGCGGTGGTTGCAGATGCGCCCGCAGATACCGGGGAAGGGGTTATCCAGCTTGATCACGCGCATGGCGTCGTCCCAGCGCCCTTCGCGGATGAGGGCGATGTAACCCTGGGCGCGCTGCCCGGCGGGGCAGGCGTCGCGGCAGGGCGAGATGCCCTTCTTCTCGATGGCGTAGGCATTGGGGACGGCCTGCGGGTAGAGCTTGAAGGCGGCGTGGCGCAGCGAGAGGCCCTCGTTGAAGCGGTCGGGCACGATCACGGGGCAGACTTTGGCGCAGTCACCGCAGCCGATGCACTTGGTCAGGTCAATATAGCGCGGGTGACGGCGCAGGCGCACGGTGAAATCGCCCGCCTGCCCTTGCACGTCCAGCACGTCGCTGTCGGTCAGCAGGGCGATATTGGGGTGCCGCCCCACCTCCACCAGGCGCGGCGAGATGGTGCACATGGCGCAGTCGTTGGTGGGGAAGGTCTTGTCAAGCTGGGCCATCTTGCCGCCAATGGCCGACTGCGCCTCGACCAGGTAGACCTTGAACCCCTGCTCGGCGAGATCGAGCGAGGCTTGCATCCCCGCGATGCCGCCGCCAACGACCATCACCGCGCCCACAGGCGGGTTATAAGAGTGGGTGCCGTTGGGGTCGCTCATGGCGTCGCCCCTCGCATAAACTCAACGGACGGAAGGGCTTATAAGCTAACGGTCTCCTTCAGCGGGACGGGGACGCCTGCCGCGCCACCCGGTTTCTTCATCAGTGTCCGGCTCTGGTGTCTCCGGCGGGACGCCCTCCGGCTCTTTCGGCTTGAGGGGGTTAGGCCCCAGCTTGCGGATGCGCTCGGTCATCGTCTGCGCGGCGACGGCGAAGGCGTGCGCCTGGCTGCCGGACATGAAGAACATCTCCAGGCGCTCGCCTCCCAGACCGATCTCGTCGAGGATGCGCTTGGCGCGCTGCAAGCGCGCGCGCCCGCGCTCGTTGCCGCGCACGTGATGGCAGTTGCCGATGGGACAGGCGACCAGGTACACGCCGTCGGCCCCCTGCTCGAACGCTTCCAGCAGGTAGCGGATGTCCGTCTTGCCCGTGCACGGCAGGCGCAGGAACTTGACATTGGCCGGGTACTGGACGGCCAGCGCGCCCGCCGTGTCCGCAGCCATGTAGCCGCAGTAGATGCAGTAGAAGGCGGTGATCTCCGGCTCGAAGGGCGCTAGCGTCTGTGGAATGCTCATCGCGTCTGCTTGGTACCTCCGCCTGTCTGACCTCATCCCCCGGCCCCCTCTTCAAGATGGGGAGTCATTCTGCGGTTAAGTTCCCTCTCCGCATGTGGGGAAAAGTTCCTTCAACTCGCATTCCGCAATCCGAATTTCGAAATCCTTCTCGCATGGCCCCTCACCGGGTCCGGGCCGGACTGATCTCGCGTTGAAGCGTCGCCGCCAGGTCGCCCGTCCAGATGGCAATGGCGTCCCAGTCCCGGTGATCGCCGCGCGGGAAGATGCGCACCAGGACGGCCAGCCGCATGAGGAGCGTGTTGAACGCCAGCGGCACATTGCTGAAATCCAGCGCGCCGGCAAAGAACCCCTCGCTCACCGGTCTGACCAGCGCCCGCACCGGGTCAAGCCATTCCATCACCCCCGCGCGGTATTTGTCGGCGCGCGGCATGGCCAGCGTGATGCACACCAGAAACGCGGCGAAGGGCTTGCGAGCCAGTTCCGCCTGGTGAGTCTTCACCCACTGTACGGCCTCCGGCAGCCATTTGCCCCCGCGAATGGCGCTGCCAGCCACGACCGCTGTGTAGGGCGTGAGGTCTTGCACGTCCCTCATGGGACGCACCTCCACCTCCAATCCGCGTGCGGCCAGCGTTCGGCCAATGGCTTCGGCCACGCCCGCCGTCGAACCGGCCCGGCTGGCATAGGCCACCAGAACTTTGCCGCTCACGCTTCACGCTCCTCTCGGCACGAATCCCCCACCCCTGGCCCCTCCCCTACGCTGCGCGGAGGGAGGGGAAAAGCTCTGCGATTTGTCTCTCCTTCCCCCCCGCGTGGGGGAAGGAGCCGGAGGATGGGGGGCAGCATTGCCCCATATGTCAGCAATGTATGGCCCTCACGGCGGGGCTGGCAGCCAGCTTCCCAGCCCGCCAATCCCGCGCAGCATCACCTGCTCGTCGGTGTAGCTGACCAGTTGGATGGCGCTGGCCGGGCACTCGCCGGTGCACGTGCCGCAGCCCTGGCACTGCGCCGGGTCAATGTAGGCCGCGCCACCCAGCCCGCCCACGCCCGCCCGCCCTTCCTGCTGGATGACCTGCGGGATGGCGAAGGGACAGGTGCGCGTGCAGGTCAGGCAGCCCACGCACTTGGACGGGTCCACCTGGGCGACGATGCCGCCCAGGTGCAGCGCCCCCTGCGAAAGCAGAGTCAGGGCGCGGGCGGCGGCGGCCAGGGCGTGACTGATGCTCTCCTCCAGGAACTTGGGGTAGTGAGCCATCCCCGCCAGGAAGATGCCTTCGCGCATGAAGTCCATCGGGCGCAGCTTCATCTGCGCCTCCTCGAAGAAGCCCTCGCTGGAGAGCGGCACGCGCAGCATCCGTGCCAGGGCTGCCGTGCCCTCGCTCGGCGCGACGGACATGCTCATCGTCACCAGGTCGGCGGGCAGCGTCAGGCGGCGGTTGAGGGCCAGATCATGCACCCCGACGCGCAGCCGCCCTTCGGTGATCTGCACGTCGGGCGGGTCGGCGTCGCTGTAGCGCAGGAAGACGACGCCGTGTGCGCGCGCCTCCGTGTAGTATTCCTCGCGGAAGCCATAGGTGACGATGTTCTTGTAGAGCACGCTCACCCGGCAATCCGGCTTGAACAGCTTGAGGCGGATGGCGTTCTTGATCGTGTTGGTGCAGCACACGCGCGAGCAATACTCCGGCATCCCCGGCGGGCGCACGCACTGGATCATGACCACATCGCTCAGCGCAGCGACCTCTTCGGGCCGGTAGATGATCTTCTCCTCTAGCTCGCTCTGAGTGATCACGCCCGGCAGTGCCAGCAGCGGGTGCTCGTGCGTCTCGCGCGCGCCGGTGGCGACAATGGTCACGCCGTGCTCAATCTCTAGCTCCTCCGTGTCGCCGTTGCCGCGGCTGGCGCGCAGCACCGCGTGGAAATGGCCGACATGCCCCCAGTGCCGGATAACCTCGGTGCGCGTGTAGGCGGTGATGCGCGTGTGAGCGCGCACGCGGTTGATCAGGTCGCGTAGCAGGCGTTGCGGGTTGTAGCCCTCGGCCACGTAGTACAGGTTGAGCAGATTGCCGCCCAGCGCCTCCGTCCGCTCGACCAGGTGGACGTAGTAGCCGCTGTCGGCGACGGCCAGCGCCGCCGTCATGCCAGCCACGCCCCCGCCGATGACCAGGGCGCTGGGCAGGCAGGGGTGGCGATCTTTGTGCACTGCCTGGGCAGCGCAGGCGCGCCCGATTGCCACGCGAGTTAGCTCCTGGGCCTTGCGGTTAGCCAGATGCGACTGCTGCTGGTGGACGCGGCTGCACTGGTCGCGTAGATTGACCAGCTCCAGCAGGTAGGGGTTCAGCCCGGCCTGGCGCACCAATCGTTGGAACAGCGCGTCGTGGGTGCGGCTGCTGCACCCGGCGATGATCACGCGGTTAAGCTGCCCTTCCTCAATGGCCGCCCGGATGCGGGCCAACCCTTCGGGGAAGCAGGCGAAGGGAATCGTCTCGGCGGCGACGATGCCCGGCCAGCGCGCCGCCGCTTGCGTCAATTCGGGCAGATCGATCACCTCGCCGATGGTTCCGCCGCAGGTGCAGGCGAAGACGCCCGCACGCGGCGCTTCGCCGCTCACGTCGCGCTCCGGCGGCAGGTCGTTGGTCGCCAGGAACGGCCATTCGTGGCTGGTGGGGTGCGCGTTCAACTGGGCGTTGAGCAGGCGCATGACCTCTGCCGCTGCGCCGCTGGCGTCAATGATCGTCTCGGCGATCTCTTTGGGGGAGGAAAACGCCCCGCAGACGAACACGCCGGGCCGCGAGGTTTGCAGCGGCGTGAACTTGTCCGTCTGGCAGAAGCCGTATTCGTTTAGCTCGATGTCGAGCAGGTCGGCCAGCCGGCTGGCGGCATCGGGCGGTTGCAGGCCGGTCGCCAGCACCACCGCTTCGAAGCGGTCTACATGGCGCGTCCCGTCTGGATCGGCGTAGTGCAGGATCAGGTCGTGCGTGATCGGGTCTTCGTGGATGGCGGAGACGCGGCAGCGGATGTAGCGAATGCCGTAGCGCTGGCGCGCGGTGGCGAAGTAGCGGCTGTATTCCTTGTTGAAGGCGCGCTCGTCCATGATGAAGATGCTGCACTCGACCTCGCCGGCCAACCGCTGCTTGGCGAGCATGGCCTCTTTGGTGGCGTACATGCAGCAGATGGACGAGCAGAAAGCGTTCTTCTGGTCGCGCGAGCCGATGCATTGCAGCCAGGCGATGGAGCGCGGGCGCTGCCCATCCGACGGGCGCACGACCACGCCTTCGGTGGGGCCGGAGCGGCTGGCTAACCGCTCGTACTGCATGGCGTGGAGCACGTTGGGATAGCGCCCGTAGCCCAGCTCCTCTAGCTCGCTGGGATCGTAGACCTGAAAGCCCAGCGCCAGGATGATCGCCCCGACCTCGATGTTGCACAGGCGGGGCGGCTCGTCGAGGCGGATCGCGTCCGCCGGGCAGACTTCGGCGCACTTGCCGCAGTCGTCGCAGTACGGCCCCCGGTCAATGACGTAGGCATCGGGGGAGGCGCGCGCCGCAACCTTGTAGATCGCCTTGCGGCGGCTCATGTTCTGCTGGTAGCTGTCCGGTAGCTCGACGGGGCAGACCTCGGCGCAGTCGCCGCAGTTGATGCAGCGCGCCGCATCCACATAGCGCGGTTCCTGGCGCAGCGATACCGTGAAGTCACCGGCCTGGCCTTGAATGTCTATGATGCGCGTGTTGGTCAGAACGTCAATGTTGGGGTGCTGGTTGTGTTCCAGATAAGCGGGCGAGATCGAAGGGCGCGTGCAGCCGTAACCGTGATCGGGCGTGCCCCGGCAGAGCACGCAGTCGTGCTGCGGGAACATGTAGCCCAGTTGGGCCACTCGCCCGCCCAGGCAGGGAGTCTGCTCCACCAGGTGGACTTTCAGACCGGCGTCCGCCAGGTCGAGCGCAGCCCGCATCCCGCTGATTCCCCCGCCCACGACCATCACAGCGCCGAGGGGAGAGCCACGCGCATACGTCTCGCGGGAGATGACCATCGCCTATCCTTGTAAGTCTGAGCCAAGGCGTTGGCACGGACTGAGAGCTAAGGTTCGCGAGCGATGGCTGTGCTAAGCGCACCTATGGTTATTGTATTATAGAAGTCTTCGCGCCGCGCGCCGGGTTTTAGTGACAACTTCAGCCGGTTTTGATGATATTGTTCACGGGTATCTACGGGGGGCACTTCCCCTGGCCTCACCCCCGGCCTCGCTGCGTAGGGCGTATCGCAACGCGCCCCTACGAGACTTCCGAAGTTTCCAAAACTTCGGAAGTCTGGCTGCGGGCCGGGCGCAGCAGAACAGCGCCCCGCCTGACGGGTTTTGCCCACACCAGGCCAGCCTTGAAAAGCGCCCTGCGCGTGGTAAACTACCACATACAGGCCCCCGTAGCTCAGAGGATAGAGCGCAGGTTTCCTAAACCTGGCGTCGGCGGTTCAAATCCGTCCGGGGGTACTGGCACGCAAAAACCGGCAGCCGCGTGGCTGCCGGTTGGCGTTTGTGCTGGGGCAAGGTCTGCTAGTAGAACTTGACGATGATGTCGTCAATGATGTCGGCAGAGTCACCGATGCGCCCGCCGGCGTGGAACAGGTGGCGGTAAATTTCGCGCAACTTGAGCATCATGATCACATTGTCGAGGTCTTTGGGCTTGCGGAAGAGATCGGCCAAGGCCCTGGCGTAAAGCTGCTCCATGTCGTTGCGCACGGCTTTGGCGCGGGTCGCGTGGGTGCTGGCCACGCCGGGATGTCCGTCCAGCCGCTCAATGGCCAGCTTGATCTCCTCGGCACCGGTAACCAGTCGCGCGGCCATCTCGCGCAGGTGCGGATTTGGCTCGACTTCGAGGATGTCCATCTCGTTGATGGTGAACCACGTGTCGTCCAGGATGTCGTCCACCGCGCGCGAGAGCTTGTACAGGTCTTCGCGGTCAATGGGCGTGACGAACGTGCGGTTCAGCTCATCCACCAGGATGCGCAGCAGCTCGTCGGCATCCTTTTCAAGCTGGCGAACGCGCTGCGCGTTCTTCTTGCTCGGCTTCTCCATGTAGTCAATGAGCGCCACAGTAGCCTCGGTGCCCAGCACGCATTGCTGGCGCAGTCGCTCGATGAAGCGATCCGGCTTGCGGCTGAACCATCCCCGGATGCGCTGCGGAAAGCTTGTGAAGAAGCGTATGATGCGGTCAATCATGATCCCGTTTCCTCAGTGGATGCCGTTTGGTTAAATTCTTTTAACACGGTAGAATGATTTTAATGTTATTTGCGCGTTTGTGCCAGGATGATTTTTCGGCCAGACTTCCTGTGGAGCCTGGCTTCGCACTCTGAGAGACCTTGAAAACCTCACCCTCCGCCCCCCTCTCCACATGGAGAGGGGGAGCCATTTTGCAGTCAAGTCCC